>NZ_JAVLFQ010000066.1:0-118973 GCF_046052765.1 Limnohabitans sp.
GCAGCGGTCACGTCTGCACAAATCACTGCCTTGACCACAGCGCAGATGGCGTCGCTGACGACAGCGCAAGTAGTCGCCTTGGGTACGACGCAGGTCAGCACCTTGACCACGTCGCAGTTGGCGTCGCTGACCACAGCGCAGATGGCTGCCATGGAGACCACAGACTTTGCAGCGGTCACGTCTGCACAAATCACTGCCTTGACGACAGCGCAAATGGCGTCTCTGACGACAGCGCAAGTAGTCGCCTTGGGTACGACGCAGGTCAGTACCTTGACCACGTCGCAGTTGGCGTCGCTGACGACAGCGCAGATGGCGGCGATGGAGACCACAGACTTTGCAGCGGTCACGTCTGCACAAATTACTGGATTGACCACAGCGCAAATGGCTTCGTTGACGACAGCGCAAGTAGTGGCCTTGGGTACGACACAGGTCAGCACCTTGGCGACCAAGCAACTGGCGGCGCTGACGACCGCGCAGATGGCGGCGATGGAGACCACAGACTTTGCAGCGGTCACGTCAGCACAAATCACTGGACTGACGACAGTGCAGATGGCGGCATTGACGACAGATCAGATCGTGGCCTTGGGTACGACGCAGGTCAGCACTTTGACGACCAAGCAACTGGCGGCGCTGACGACAGCGCAGATCGCGGCCATGGAGACGGCCGACTTGGTGGCTATCACCACAGCGAACATCAGTGGATTGACGACAGCGCAAGTGGCTGGAATGGGCACAGCCCAGGTCAGCACCTTGACCACCGCACAGTTGGCGTCTATGACAACAGCGCAGATCGCGGCGATGGAGACCGCAGACTTGGCAACCATCACCTCGGCCAGCATCACAGCCTTGACGACAGCGCAAATGGCGTCGTTGACGACAGCGCAAGTAGTCGCCTTGGGTACGACGCAGGTCAGCACTTTGACGACCAAGCAACTGGCGTCGCTGACGACAGCGCAGATCGCGGCGATGGAAACCACTGACTTCGCAGCGGTCACGTCTGCACAAATCACTGCCTTGACCACAGCGCAAATGGCTTCATTGACAACAGCGCAAGTAGTCGCCTTGGGTACAACGCAGGTCAGCACCTTGACCACGTCGCAGTTAGCGTCGCTGACGACAGCGCAGATCGCAGCGATGGAGACCACAGACTTTGCAGCTGTCACGTCAGCACAAATCACTGGATTGACCACAGCGCAAATGGCTTCGTTGACGACAGCGCAAGTAGTGGCCTTAGGTACAACGCAGGTCAGTACCTTGGCGACCAAGCAACTGGCGGCGATGACGACCGCGCAGATGGCGGCGATGGAGACCACAGACTTTGCGGCGGTCACGTCTGCACAAATCACAGCACTGACAACAGCGCAGATGGCATCCTTGACAACAGCACAAGTAGTGTCCTTGGGTACCACGCAGGTCAGCACTTTGACGACCAAGCAACTGGCGGCGATGACGACAGCGCAGATCGCGGCGATGGAGACGGCAGACTTGGCGGCCATCACTTCTGCCAGCATCACTGCATTGACGACAGCGCAGGTAGTGGGACTGGGTACAGCCCAGGTCAGCAACTTGACGACATCTCAACTGGCAGCGATGACAACAGCGCAGATATCAGCCATGGAGACCGCAGACTTGGCAGCGGTCACAACCGCGCAAATCACTGGTTTGTCAACCAAGCAAATCGTTTCCTTGACCACGGATCAGGTCGTGGGATTGGGCACAGCCCAGGTCAGCACCTTGACAACATCACAGTTGACTGCGATGACAACGGCGCAGATCGTGGCGATGCAGACGGATGATTTTGCTGCCATCACGTCGGCACAGATAAAGACGATGACAACAGATCAAATTGAAGCGTTGACAACGGCACAAGTGGTTGCCCTGACAACACTGCAAGTAGTTAATTTAACTACAGATCAGTTGGTCGCGCTCACATCGACTCAGGTGGCGGCGATGGAAACCCGAGATTTGGCGGCCATCACAACGGCGCAAATATCAGGACTTTTATCGTAGTCAACTAAAAGAAAGGGCAAAAATTGTAAATTTTTGCCCTTTCATGCCGATGCAAATCCATGACTTGGTATTTCCAAGTGCTTGGAGAATTTGATGGCTACAGCAATTTCAGGTATTTCCGGCCTTACGGTGGCCGGTATAAGAGCGTTGGCAACCGCTGACATTGCTTTAACGACCGCTGAAATCTCATCATTGACAAGCGTTCAAATCGCGGCGATGTCAACGGCTCAGGTTGTAGCTCTCAACACAACTGCAATCAGTAGTTTGAGTACCAGTGCAATAAATAGCTTTTCAGTCAATCAAATATTTGCATTAATCACTGCGCAAATTGCAGCCTTGACTACACAGGAAGTGAATGTATTAAAAAATACCCAAGTTGCTGCATTAGGTACCAATCAAGTATCGTCATTGACAACGGACCAAGTGGTTGCGCTGTCAACCGGTCAATTTTCAAAATTGACAACATCACAAGTCGCAGCGATGACAACTGGACAAGTTGCATCTATTGAATCAGATGATTTATTGAGTTTGTCGAGCATTCAAATCGGGGCGCTGAAAACATCACAATTGAATGCTATCAGCGCTAATGATTTCAGTAATTTGAAAGCAAGCCAAATCAAAGGGCTTTCCACAGGTCAAATGGCTGGACTGACAACCGATCAAGTGGTGGCTATCACGACTGATCAAGTGAAAGTGTTAACAACTACGCAAATTGCCGCATTAAGTTCGACACAAGTTGTGGCTATGGAAAGCGAAGACCTTGCGCTGTTATCAACCGCACAATTCAAGAGCTTGTCAACAAGCGTTATCGCAAATATCACAACAGCACAGTTGGCAAATATAAGTACCACCCAACTCACTAGCCTGACATCACAACAAGTGAGCAGTTTAAATACATCCCAAATAGTGGGACTGTCTACCAATCAATTCAGTCAATTAACAACTACGCAAATACTGGCTTTAAATACCAAGCAAATAGCTTCGATTGAAACTGACGATTTAGTCACCTTAAATTCAACTCAAATCAAACTATTGACCACAGCGCAAGTTGCTGCATTCAATTCATCACAGTTGGCATCGTTGAGTACGCAGCAAGTTTTTTCATTGGGCACAAATCAAATTGCGGCATTGAGTACAGCTGCCATCATAGGCTTAGAAACTAATGACCTGGCGGCTTTAACCACAGATCAAATCAATAGGTTGCAATCCTCTCAACTTGCAATATTGAGTACTGCGCAGATTGTCACCTTATCGACTGCTCAAATCCAAAATCTAAGTACCTCACTGGTCAGCGGATTAAGCACCTCCCAAGTATTGGCCTTGACATCAGATCAGGTCAATGCATTGTCCACCAAGCAAGTCGTAGCACTAGGTAGTAAACATATTGCAGCAATGAATACGCTGGCTATTTCAATATTGAGTTCAGAGCAGCTCAAAGTAATGAATAGCAGTCAATTGTCAGCGATGACCACTGATCAAATTGTGGCGCTGACATCTATACAGATTTCCAAACTCAGCACCTCCCAGTTAAGTAGTTTGACTGCTGCACAAATTCGTGTATTTGAAACCGATGATTTGCTAAGTCTGTCAACGCTACAGTTGAGCAAATTAACAACTGGACAATTGAATGGTTTAACAACCGATCAGATCAGTTTAATAACCACTGGTCAATTGGCAGGACTGGGCACAGGACAAATCAGCTTTTTGAATTCTGCTCAGATAGTTGCATTGACAACTGAGCAAGTGAGTAATTTCAATTCCAGCCAAATATCATCATTCACCAGCGGTCAAATAGCTGCACTTGAATCAGATGATTTGATCAGTATTTCTTCGTCTCAAATCCAAGCGCTGAAGACTTCTCAATTAGCTGCAATGACTACAGCTCAGACCCGCAATTTGACATCCACACAAATTGCAGCCTTCAACAGTGCACAAGTCATGGGTCTGACAAGTACTCAGATCAAAACATTCACCACAGATCAGTTAATAAGTTTGAGTACGGCTCAGCTTGCCTACTTATCTACATCGCAATTGGCTGTTATCAGCACAGATCAATTGCAAGGATTCACCACGGCTCAGTTATCAAAGCTGACGACCAATCAGATTGCTTCATTGCTGACAGCGCAATTGGCTGCTATGAACACGGATCAAATTGGAAACTTACAATCCAATCAATTGTCTGCTTTAACTACTGCACAAATCTCAGCCCTTAAGACCGATGCAGTTTCTGTGATTTCGACGGCTCAAATAGCGGGCTTAAAGTCAAGTCAATTGTCTGTTTTGAGTCTGGATCAATTGGATATGTTGTCTACAGCGCAATTAAGAGCGCTGAACACAACGCAAATCAGTGGTTTCACAGTCAACCAAATAAAAGGCTTGTCAATCAATCAAGTTGCAAACCTAACGACCAACCAACTGTTGAATTTATCCTCGACTCAGTTGGCAGCCATGGAAGCTGTTGATGTGGCAGGTTTAAGTGCGTCTTCGGTTGCTTTACTGACCAGCAAACAAATAGGTGTATTGACGACAGAGCAAATAGCTGGATTGACGACACTTCAGATAAGCAATTTGTCAACCAAACAGCTGAGTGGGATCAGTTCAGCACAACTTGGTGCAATTGAAAACGAAGACTGGGTGGCATTAGGGACTGGTCAATTGGTATCACTCAGTACCAAACAATTGACTGGCTTAAGTCAGGAGCAATTGCTTGTAATGAAAACCGCCCAAATCAAAGCGTTGACCACGGCACAAGTGTCACAATTCAGTACCAATTTGATGGCTTCATTGACTTCATACCAATTGAAGGCGATGACGACAGTGCAACTCACCAGCCTGAGTTCGCAGCAATTTGCTGCGGTTGATCCCGCAGTCATATCCACTTTGGCTACAGCACAGTTGACGTCCCTAAGCGCATCCCAATTGTCGGGTTTAAGCGGTGATCAAGTGATTGCTTTAAGTACTGCGCAATTGACTAGTTTTTCAGCGACACAAATGTCTTTGATTGGTGCCACATTAACCAATTCACTGTCTACCAGTCAACTGTCTCAAATCACTACAACGCAGTTATCTTCTTGGTCCAACGCACAGTTGGCCGCATTTTCTCGTGATCAATTGCAATCATTGAGTACAGATCAATTTTTGAGCATCAAAAGCAGTCAAATTGCCGCGTTGACCACGGCGCAAATGCAAGCTCTCAATACATCACAGATACAGTTACTCACCACAGATCAATTGCGGGGTCTGACTACCAGTCAAATTTCCTCGCTCTCAAACAATGCAATTACCAACTTAACTACCAAGCAATTTGCTAATTTACGCGCACTGCAGATCATTGCTTTAACAACCGATCAAATTTCCAATATAACAACTGCTCAAATCGTTACTCTGTCAACCGCAACCATGCGTGGTATGAGCACCGCTCAAATCAAAGCATTAAGCAGCGTTCAAATCAGCGCCATGAATTCTGGTCAATTGGTTAAATTGAGTACGGATCAGTTAACAGTGATTGACAGTGAAGATGTGGCGGCATTAACAACAGCGCAATTAGGCTATTTATCCACCAATCAATTCAGTTCTTTGACTGCATTGCAAATAGCAGGATTGAGTTCTACTCAAGTACTTAACCTAAGTACATCTCAACTATCACTTCTTTCAGGTGCTCAAATAAAGGCCATAGAGACTCAAGATTTGGTTGCTTTAGGCACAGGCATTCTTAACTTGAGTACCGATCAATTCAAGGCATTGAATTCTGCGCAATTTGGCGCATTCACTACCCGTCAAATAGCTGCTTTGGAGTCATCTCAATTGTCGTGGATGAGTGCCAGCCAATTTTCTAATTTATCGACGGATGCAATAGCCGCTTTATTGACTACCCAAATCGCCAATTACGTCAACTCTACGCAAATAAAGGGAATGTCAACCGCCCAACTGACTGCACTGACTTCGTCACAGGTGGCGGCATTGACCACGTCGCAATTGAAATCAGGGCTGACGACGGCACTGGTATCTGCCTTGTCAACATACCAAATCAGCGCCCTCAATAGCGTTCAGCTTTCAGCGATGAGCGGCGCTCAAATTGCAACATTCTCAACGGATGAGATTGCCAGCATGACCACCAAACAACTCGGTGGATTAACTTCTGCACAAGTCGCGAATTTGACGACAGATCAATTTGCCGCACTGAGCAGCTTACAGATTACCAATTTGACTACTTCGCAGTTAGTGGGCATGTCAGCAAGCCAGATGAAAGCCATTAAAACAGATGACCTGGTCACATTGACAACGGCCAGTATCCGCGAGTTGACATCAACACAGTTAGCTGGATTGAGCACTGCACAAGTTGCGTCGCTTACCACCACCCAATTTGCTGCGCTGACTTCTGCGCAATTAGCCGCTTCATTGTCATCATCCATGATCAGAGCTTTGAGCACAGGTCAACTGCAAACAATCTCATCAACAACCTTGGCTTCACTGACTTCATCGCAAATTTCCGCGCTAACCACCGATGAATTGATTTCTTTAGCCACGTCTCAAATTGCTGGATTTACTACCTCTCAAGTTACTGCACTCACTTCTGAGCAACTGGTGGCAATGACAACTTACCAAATATCTAATCTCAACACTTTGCAATTGACAAGTTTGAGTGCTGCACAAATTAAGTCTATAGAGACTTCAGATCTTGCAGCCATCACGGCTTCAAATTTTGCCGCCTTAAAAACCAATCAAATTGCTGGTTTATCTATAGATCAAGTAGCGTCTTTGACTACTGATCAAGTGGATGCGATGCTGACATCACAGTTAAGTAGCTTCAGCACCGCAATGATTCGTGCATTGAGACAAGATCAATTTTTAGAACTTTCTTCGCTTCAACTCAAGTCGTTGAGTAACACGCAAATTTCTGCAATAGAAATTGAAGATTTGGCAATGATTGCAGGTAACTATTTGGATGGATTTAGCTCGAGTCAATTGGCGGCATTTACAACCGAACAATTGGCTTCAATTTCAGCCGATCAATTGACCAGTTTGTCCACATGGCAACTCAGCGGTTTAAGTGCTTCACAGCTCAAGTCATTAACCGTTGAAAATATCTCAGCAATGTCGACTTCGCAATTGGTGGCTTTGAAACCTTCACAAATGTCGGGTTTGTCGGTTGATCAAGTCACATCACTTACAACCGACCAAATAAAAGTGTTGACTACTTCACAGCTGGTGGGTGTATTGAGTACATCGATGATCCAAGCGTTGAACACTGCGCAATTCGCACAGTTGACTACCAGTCAGATACAGTCCTTGTCGGCAAGCCAAGTGGCTTCTATGGAAACTGTCGATTTAAATAGCCTATCGACAGCACAAATAGCGGCTTTGAAAACATCACAACTAGCTGCTTTAAGCACCCTCCAAATTGCAGCACTAAGCACTTTGCAAGTGAGGAACATGGGTACTTCACAACTGGTTTCTCTCAGTGTGGCTCAACTGAAGGCCATAGAGACTACTGATGTGGCAGCCTTGACATTAACCCAACTGTCAACAATGAAATCTTCTCAATTGGCCGCATTAACTACAGATCAGATCGCAGCATTGACAACAGACCAAGTACGCAACTTAACCACTTCCCAGTTGTCTGCTTTGTCCACGGCCCAAGTCTCAGCCATAGATTTCACGAAAATAACTGCGTTGACAAACTATCAATTGGTGAATATGACAGTTGCTCAAGTTAAAGCGCTATCCTTGGATCAGATCAATGCAATGTCGGATGTGCAGACAAGTGCATTAGCCAGTGTCCCCACGCTATTGGCGGCAAACACCTACTTGTCCTGACGGTTGATAACAAGCCAGCATTAGGCTCTGGCTTGTTTTTTGCTTGTGTCTTTGGAGATTAACTGTCAAAGAACATTCGCATGCTAAATCCGTCATCAATGCAGCAAACATTTGTGAGCAGCTTGGCTCTGGCTGAAAACGGCCAAATGACTATGGCGCAGCTTTTCTCATTTTCTGATACTTTTCAATCAGAAGGGCATCCAGAATTAGCTATTGAATTGTATAAATGTTGGACCTCGCACACTGCTGATCCCAATAAAGTGCTTGCCATGTTTAACCATGGCTCACTGCTACAAAGCACAGGTCAAAGCGAGGAAGCGGAAAAAATATACCGCGAATGCTTGGTGTTACGGCCATTTTTTGCCCAACCTTGTATCAATCTTGGCTTGATTTTGGAGCGAAGAGGGGAGCGGGAAAAAGCTATCTTGGTTTGGAAAAGCTTGGTTACGCAAAAGAATACACAAGAAATCATCAGTGACGAATTAAAAGTCACTGCTTGGAACCACATGGGCCGAGTTCATGAGGATTTAAAGCAATACGAACAGGCACAGGTGGCGCTTACGCAAAGTTTAGCCCTGAATCCAAAGCAGCCTGGGGTCATTCAGCATTGGGTGCATATCAGGCAGAAATCGTGTGAATGGCCTGTCTACAAGTCCCTACCTGGTATTTCTCGTCATCAGATGCTCATGGCAACTTCTCCATTGGCCATGTTGGCGCTGACGGATGATCCGGTACAACAGTTATTGACTGCCCATGCGTTCGTGGGACGAACCTATAGCTTCAAAGAAGAAAACCTTTGCGAAGGAAAAAAATACAAGCACGAGCGTCAAAGAATTGGGTATGTATCGGGCGACTTATGCGTTCATGCCGTGGGTTTGTTGATGGCGGAATTGTTGGAAGGACATGACAGATCTCAATACGAAATATATGCATACGATTTCAGCGTAGAAGATGGGACATCACATCGAGAACGACTGAAAAAATCGTTTGATACGATCAGATTCGTGCATTCCTTGACGGACAAGCAAGTGGCTGAAGTTGTGTTGCATGACGAAATTGATGTGCTCATAGACTTGCATGGCTTGAGTTCAGGCGCTAGACCAGGCATATTTGCATTGCATCCCGCCCCATTACAAGGAACCTATCTTGGATTCATAGGTACTACTGGCATGCCTTGGTTTGATTTTGTGATCACAGATGAAAAGGCTTTTCCGAAAGAACTCGAACCGTATTTTGCTGAAAAACCTTTGAGGTTGAAAAGCAGCTTTATTCCCTTAACGCCAGATACAGATCCACCATTAACCATCACAAGAAAACAATGTGGCTTACCGGAGGAAGCCTTTGTCATGGCCGCTTTTGGTAATTCCTACAAAATTACGCCTGATATGTTCAATATATGGATTAATTTATTGAATGAAATACCCACTTCAGTGCTCTGGTTGATTGACGATAATGCATTGACAACCAGAAATTTAAAATTGCACATAGCTAAATTTGGAGTAAATACAAAAAGAATAGTTTTTTCTACCAGAGCAAATTACGAAGAATACAAACAAAGATTAAAGCTTGCAGATGTTTTTTTGGATACCTTTCCTTATAACTGTGGATCCACCACAAATAATGTTGTGCAAGCGGGGTTACCCATGGTTACTATGTACGGTAAAACCATGGTCTCTCGAATGGGATTAAGCATACTAAGTAGTATCAGCATGTCTGATTATTGTGTTGACGACAAAGATAAATATGTTCAACGCGTTAAAGAAATTTCAAAATTAAGTAAGGATGAAAGTATTGCGTTAAAAAATACAATTAAGTTATCTAGCGGGAAAAAAGTATTATCAAAAGAAATTGAAAATATTATAAAAATGGCGGATTCAAGTTCGAAGTGCAACGCGCTTGAGTGATTGATGAAGCACCTCTGAGGGTATTTTGAATCCCAATCTTTTTCTTGATCTGATATTCAATCTGTTTTGAATCATTCTAATTTCCTCATCGCTGACTGTGGACATGGCTCGTTTCTTTGGAATGTATTGGCGCAGCAAACCGTTGAGGTTTTCATTGCTGCCCCGTTCCCAGCTGGTAAATGGTCTGGCAAATTAGGCCGTGCTTTGAAGTTGTTTATCAATATGCGCATGCCCCGCAAACTCTTTGCCGTTGTCAAAGGTCAGCGTCTTACCCTGAGTTCTGAAAGACTCAGGGGGAGGCGATTTTTTGCCACACCATGCCTGCACTGTGTCGTATTTGCCATAGGCAGTGGTGGAGTGCTTGCTGTCTTGGAGTTTTCTTAAAAATTATTTTAAGAACAACATATAGTCATTAAGAATTCAAATGAATTGGATTGATCAAGATCGAATTGCAATACATGGTGAATTCATAGACTGGTGCGCTATTTGCTTGCAAAATGGGTTCAATCACTTTCATTGGTCCCATGAACGCGCCAAACCTTGCTCTAGATAGACAGCCACCCCTACAACCGTGGATCCACCACCAGAGATGTACTCAATGCCGGTGTTCCCCTTGTCACCTTGAGTGGCAAAACCATGGTCTCGTGCATGGGGGGGCAGTATTTTGACCTCGCTGAATTTGAGCGAATGGATTGCCCACGATTGGCAAAATTACGAAGACAAGGTGGTACGTCTGGCGTCACACCCCGATCAACGCATACACATCAAAAACGATTTGCGTCAACGCCTTGCCAGCGTTCAACAGCAGCCCCATCGCTTGGCACGCTCCATCGAAAAAGGGCTGGTCCATTTTCACCGTAATAACCCCGAATTGGCCTCCTAAAGACGCTTCCATGACCATAACCACACCCCCTCAAACACTGCGCATCGAAGGCTGGCGCGGTATCAGCCACTCTTACGCTTTGGTTAACCAGTTTCAAATGCTGGCCTTTCAAAAACAGGGCATGGTGCGGCTTCAGCATGTGGACATGCCCTTCATCATGGCGCATTGGGGACAGGGGCAAAATTCAGCCGGTTTTTCACCCGCCGATCAAAGTCTGTTGGAGAACCTGTCCCAACCTGTGATGGCGCAAGCGGTTTACAAAATATATGCTCCATTGGAATTGAGCACGCAAACGAGCTTGCCCACGCTGACCTTTGTGGTGACTGAATTTGGTTTGGACACCGACGCACACCCTGAAGGGTTTGCCAAAGAATATGCGGCCAGGGGCGGGCAGATTCACACGCCCAGCCAGTGGAGCAAGCAGCGTTTGTTAGCCAATGGCGTGCCAGAACACATCATCCATGTGATACCCCATGCCGTAGACGAGGCGTATTTCTTCCCTATGGACGCCCAGGGCATTGCCTTGAACCGGCAAAACATGGGTCTTGATGAAGACGATGTGGTCTTGTTGAATGTGGGCACCCACCATTGGAACAAGGGACTGGATGTATTGCTGAAATCATTTGCAGCAGCACGTCAAAAAAACCGTCGTTTGCAATTGATTTTGAAAGACCAGCGTTCCACCTATTTGATGAATTCAGAAACTTATGTCTACCAGATTCTGAGTGAAGCCGGCCTAAACGATGCAAACCTGTTGCCTGCGATTCGCTTGATCTCAGGACACCTCAATTTGTCGCAACTCAATGCCCTCTACAACGTGGCAGACGCCTATGTCACGCCCTACCGTGCAGAAGGATTCAATTTGCCAGCTTTGGAGGCGCAGTCCTGCGGCACGCCCGTGGTGGCAACGCGCGGCGGTGCCACAGACGACTTTTTGCAAGGCGACCGATACCACCCTGTTGATGGCACGTTGATAGAGAATGCATCACTCAAAGAGCATTTGACCGTCAATGCCTATATAGAACCCGATACTGAGCAAATCGCTGACGTGTTGGCCAACTTGGGACGAAAAAAAGCCATGTCGCAACCTGTTCAGCGCATCACCTGGACGGATGTATGTCACCAATTGTTGGAAGTATTTTGACGCCATGAGCAAAGCTTCTTTTTTTATTTTTTGTGACGGGGGTATTGGCAACCGCATCAATGCCTTGCTAGCAGGTTTGGCTGTGGCCAAGCATTTTGATTTGACTTACCAAGTACATTGGCCCATCAATAATTGGTGTGCGGCCGCTTTTGAAGATATTTTTGATACCCCCATGCCTTTGAGCGTGGCCTCGTTGAAAGACCTGCACGGGCAATTGAATGAGGCCGTCATGCTGCTGCACGATGAGATCGCTTCAACGGCTTTGGGGGTGGAATTTGCTTCGGCCTATGACTATGCGTCGTTGTCTGATTTTCAAGCCAAGGCATTGCGTCAAGGCCAAACCGTTTTCTTCTATCCTGCTTTGATGCCTGATTGGGTGCCTATGTCGGCCATCCGCGATGAATTGAAAGCCTTGGAGTTTGCCGCTCCAATTCGAGCGCAAGCCATAGCATTCATGCAAAACCATTTGCAAGGCCCTTTCCATGGCATCCACTTGCGTCGCACCGACTTGAATGTGGGTTTGACCGATTTGGAAGTGCAAACTTTGGTCATGCAACACCCCGATGCACGGTTTTATGTTTGCTCAGACGATCCAGTGGCCGAAGCCTTGGCCAGTGCGCATCCCCATGTTCACAGCCGACCCAAGTTGCACCATGTAGAGAAGAAATCAACAGGCGATTGGACCCAAACGACGGCGGATGATGATGGCCGTATCTACAACGGCAACATCCAACGTGGTCGTGAATCGGTGATGGAAGCCACCATCGACATGCTGATCTTGGCCCAAGCACAAATTGTGGGGTTTTCTGGCTCCACCTTTCAAAGAATGGCCAGACTCATTGGCGAGATTCATCCTTTGTTAGACTGGCCACAACCCTCTGCGCTACCCTTTGTCAGTTCGCGTGAAGTCAAGCGTCAATTGCAGGCAAGGGCCGTGCCTTTGAGTGCTTTATTGCAAACATGCAATCTGGTGGGTGTCAGTGGTCGGGTAGACCAGGCCATCGAGCTGTTGCAAGAGGCCAGCAAGTTTTTCACTGGCCCAGATTTGCTTGAACTTGGCCACACATTGGCAGTGTTTCATTTGAACCAGGGACAAGCCCATCTCGCTCGTCTGCACTTAGCCCATGTGTTGCGCTTCGAACCCCATCGCTCGTCGTCTTGGCTGCATTTGGCTTATGCCCAGTGGTTGCTCAATGAGGCAGTTCCAGCCTTGCAATCTCTGCAAGCCTTTAATCAGTGCAAACCCAACTCGATGCAAGCTTCCGATCAGGCATTGCTTGATTTCTTACGACCTCGCCTGGCCGCTTGATGCCAATTTTTGAAAGAACCTGATGAACCATCCACAATCTGCGCAGACTCCTCACAACGCCTATTCAGGCTTTGACTTTGGTGAAGAACTGAATGCCATGCACATGTTCAATTTGATTGGTAAACACAGCCCGTTGATTTTGGAAATTGGTGCTAATTGCGGGCAGTCCACCATTACTTTTTTAGAGCAAATGCCGCATGCCAAGGTACATTGTTTTGAACCTGACCCCAGGGCCATTGCCAAATTCAAGGCTATGATTCACCATTCTCAGGTGCAATTGATCGAGGCTGCTGTGGGTGCCAATTCGGGTGTGGTGATGTTCAACCAAAGCTCAGGTGCTGAGCATATTGACCCCGCAGGCTGGGATCATTCTGGTTCGATTCGCAAGCCCAAATCCCATCTGCAGGTGTTTCCAGGCGTGAAATTTGAAAAACAAATTCCTGTGCCAATGATCAAACTGGACGACTGGGCGCGTGACAACCAAATTGGTGAGGTGGACTTCATCTGGGCCGATGTGCAGGGTGCAGAAAGCGACTTGATTTTGGGTGCACAAGAAACTTTGCAAAGAACTCGTTACTTTTACACTGAGTTTTCAGACGACGAACAATATGAAGGTCAGATTAACTTTGAAACACTCAATGCCTTGATGATGACGCTGAGTTTCAAGTTGTTACACAAATACCCTAATGACGCTTTGTTCGTCAAGGTTTGAAAGTTGAGCTTAAAGGACCAACACCTCGGTGTTGGCTTTTCTAGCGTAGTAATCAGTGTCTTGCAAGTAGACACTTTTCTCGGGTTCGGGAATGCTTTTGAATACCGCCAAGCGGTTGAAATCATAACTGAGTTGGTACATGGCTTGTCCGCTGTTAACGTACTCCCAAACGGCCTGGGTAAAAATGACAGGCCCGCTGAAAGATACCACCGCATGCAGCACGTTTTCGAATTTTCGGTTGGCATAAAACGCTGAATTTTCAACAATCAACTCAATCACTCGCCCCAATATGGGGTGACCAGGTCGAAAGGCCAGCAACCATTGCAAGGCAATGTTACCGGGGCAAATCAGCAGATTTTCTTGGTAATTTTTTTGTGCAAAGAAAGGGCCG
The DNA here is from genome assembly GCF_046052765.1 of Limnohabitans sp. Classification (GTDB taxonomy): domain Bacteria; phylum Pseudomonadota; class Gammaproteobacteria; order Burkholderiales; family Burkholderiaceae_C; genus Limnohabitans. Next base: position 14,171 of record NZ_JAVLFQ010000066.1, read on the forward strand.
CAGGGCCATCCTTCGTGCCAAGTAAAGTTGCCTAATACATTTTCTTCAAATGACACCATTTCACCCACTTGCGCAGGAATCGAATTCATATTGAATTGAATTTCCGAGTCGATGTCGAGGTAAATGCCGCCCTTGGAATACAAAACACAGTAACGCCAAATGTCTGCTTTAGAAGGACCAAATTTGGCGCCTTGGTAAATTTTGAAAATAGGGTGATGCGACCAATGCGTCTGCATGAAGTCGTTCATGGCATCGTCGTCGTAAAAATAAAAATCAAACTCTGGATGAAGGCTTCGAAACACCTCGATGCGATGTGCATGCGCGGTGTCAAACATGGATGTTTTATAGGTTTGAAAAAACTGCTTGGGGATCAAAGGGGAAATGTTGGAAGCAACACTTGAAAGCGTGTAAAGCCCTTTGATGTCCACCAATGTCGCCGTGTGATTCATGCTGGTTCCTGCTTTATTGTGAAAGCTGTTGTTCACTCATGGCGTTGACCAACTGATGGAGTGAATTCAATTCAGACTTTAATTCATTTGAATCAGGATAATGCTGCAAACCCAAGGTCAGCAGATTTAATGCTGCTTCATACTCCATGCGTTGTTTCAAAGCATGTATCAAAACTTGATAGGTGAATGCATCTGTTCTTTCTTCTCTAGCGGCAAGAAGTTGCAACAAGTACTCGATGACTGATTCCCAGTCTTCACGGATGGTTGCCAATAAGCCATTGATGGCTAGCATGTCTTCGCTTTCAGGGTAAAGTGCCAGGCTTGCATCGCCCAATGCGTGTGCCAATTTGTGATGTTCAGGTTCAGCCAGCAAGGACTGAATCGCCAGACGAATTTCTTCAGGTTCAAATCGTTTGATCAAGCCTTGTTCAAAAAACGCTACTGCCTGATTCGGGTCGATGAGCTGTTGATAAAGAGACATGTTTTACTCCAAGGCAGACAAAGATCTTTTGTCTATTGAGGTAATAAAGCAATATCTGTTCCCAAGGTATTGACCATGTGTGGCCTACTTTTGCCGCTTTTTTGCGGCTTGAAAGCCCTTCCACTGCTGACTTATCGTCAAAGATCCGTCAAATTTGCCGCTCTGTGGTAACAACTGTCCCATAAAACATGGCACGGAATTTCAAAAATAAATGAGTGACCTGCCCCCTCTCAACTGTACCAACGTAAAGTTTGTGAAGTCCGTCACCATGGAGAATGACGGGCATGAAGAAGAGCAGATTTACCGACGAACAGATCATTGGGTTCTTGCGGCAAGCCGAAGCAGGCATGCCGATCAAGGAGTTGTGCCGCAGCGGCGGTTTTAGCGATGCCACTTTCTACAAATGGCGGGCCAAGTACGGTGGTATGCAGGCCTCAGATGCGGGCAAACTGCGCGAACTTGAGTCTGAACGCTAAGCTGAAGAAATTGCTGGCTGAGGCCCACCTGGACATTCATGCCCTCAAAGGCGTATTTGGGGTATAGCGCTAGCCCCACAGGTCAAGCGCGAGGCGATCGGCAAGATGATTGAGCAATTTCAACTCTCCGAGCGCCGTGCCTGCCGACTTGTGGGGCTGAGCAGAGACAGTTTTCGCAACCCACCCATGGCCAGTGAGCAAACACAGGCCCTGCGATGCCGAATCGTTGATATTGCCCATCAGCGTCGTAGGTTTGGCTATCGCCGGGTGCATGATTTGCTGCGCTGGGACTTTCCTGGTGTGAATCACAAGCGTGTGTGCCGCTTGTACCGAGAAGCCAATCTAGCTGTGCGTAAACGCAAGAAGAGTAAAAGGCCCCTCAATGAGCGAGTGCCATTGCAACTGGCCAAGGCGGTCAATGAGGTGTGGAGCATGGATTTCGTATCCGACAGCTTGAGCAATGGACGCAGGCTCAAATACTTGACAGTGGCCGATGACTTCAGCCACGAGTGTGTGGATATTGCTGTGGACTTCGGTATCTCGGGTGAGTATGTGACCCGCTTGTTAGACAGGGCAGCCGTGTTCAGGGGCTATCCAGATATGGTGAGAACCGACAACGGCCCGGAGTTCACCAGCAGGGTGTTCATGGCATGGGCACAAACACATGGCATTCGTCATTTCTTGATTCAACCGGGTCGCCCAATGCAAAACGGCTATATCGAGAGTTTCAACGGCAAGTTTCGGGATGAACACCTCAATGAGAGCTGGTTTGAGACATTGCAACAAGCAAGGAATGCGACCTCGATCTGGAAACAGGACTACAACCAGGTCAGACCACATAGCAGCGTTGGAAGAATTCCATCTGCTGAGTTCGCCCACTTTCATCGGCAGCGAGCTGCCAATGAAGGTGAATCCATTAATTCAAATTTAGATTAACCTTAACCCGGACTTCCAACTAATGAGTGGTAAGGCAAAAGGGGGCAGGTCAACTCATACCGAAAAATTATAGAGTTATTCATTTTTATTTCCTTTTCATCATAATCTTTGAATTAGTATTATTTAAAAGAGTTAAATAATACCGGCGTATTTTTAGATATCTTTCTAGAAGTTTGTTTGCCAATAACATTATTCAAAAATTTGGGCGCAATACCATAACCAGGTCTGACACTTCTCACAGAATCAGCAGTAATGATTTGTCCAGCCTTTAAATCTTCAACAAAGTAGAGTGATCGACGAAATTGAACATTGGCTTTTTCACTTGATTGACGCCCGTAGTCAACATCTCCAAGGCAATTCCATGCCGTTAAAACACTGTCACATAATGATTTCAATTCTTCCGATTCCAGTGAAAAGCTATCATCAGGACCACCGCCATTTCTATCTAAGGTGAAATGTTTTTCAATGAGTGAACTACCTAAAGCAATACTGGTTATGGCGGTTGTATTGTCTATGGTGTGATCTGATAGACCTGTTACGCATCCAAAACGCGTTGCCATGTCTTGCATTGTTTTTAATTTGTAGTCTTTTGCAGGTGCAGGATATCCGCTCACACAATACAGTAAGGCGAGTTGGCTGCATCCACTGGAGAGCGCTGCGTCAACTGCGTCTTGAATTTCATCCGCGTCAGCCATGCCTGTGGAAATAATCATAGGCTTACCAGTAGAAGCTACATATTGAATCAGAGGTAGATCAATCGCCTCGAATGAAGCAATTTTATAAGCTGGCGCATTTAAATCTTCTAATAAATCCACTGCAGTTGAATCAAAAGGTGAGCTGAAAATCGTGATGCCCGTTTGACGGGCGTGATCAAAAAGTGGTTTATGCCAGTCCCAAGGCATATGAGCTTGTGTATAAAGCTCGTATAAAGTGAGGCCATCCCATAGACCCCCATTGATTTTAAAATCATCCGAATTGGAATTTAGGGTAATGGTATCTGGAGTGTATGTTTGTAATTTAACTGCATCCGCTCCGCATCGTTTAGCTTCTTCAATGATCTTGAATGCGTTCGAGAGTTGGCCGTTATGGTTTGCTGACATCTCAGCTATGACATAAGGTGGTTGGCCAGGACCGATAAGGCGTCCACCAATATTTAAATGCGTAGCAGCCCTGGTCATAACGGATTCCATTCTGAAGCCAATAGCCCGAAACACCAAAGAGATAGCCATTCATTATTTATATGAACTTGCTCCCTTAAAACACCTTCAAGTTTAAATCCTAACTTCAAATGGAATCGACGCGAAGAAAAATTGATAGACAGCACATTTCCACAAACTTTAGGCCATTTTTTTTGTATAAATGCAAAATCTAAAGCAAGTTTGGCTAACTTCATTCCTGAGCCCTTGGTAGCTGAAGGATTTACATAAAAACCCCAATCCATCACTTCATCCTTATTTAATTTTGTGAAATGAACCAAGCCAAATGGTATTTGAGATTCTTGAACAATCAAGACATGTTTATTAGAATTATGTTGAATAGATTCGAACCATTGAGCGTGTTCATCAACTGTTATTTCATGTTGAGTCAGCATATAACGACGAATTGCTGGATCATTACGCCATCTCAGTACAGCATCAAGATCTTTTAATTCAATCTCACGGATTGTCAAATTGTTATTCGACATTCATTACCTCATAAAGTACTCTTTGACTGCCTAATCCATCCACTATTTGGGATGATGCTAATTGCATAGTTTGTAAGAATTGAGGTTGCAATAGTTGAAACAATGCAGCTTGTATGGATGAACTTAAATCATTGTTGAGCGGAATGGTTATTGCAGCACCTAAAGACTCAAGTGCCATAGCGGCCGTGGTTTGGTTGTCAGCAAGAATCAATTGAAGACTTGGTAAACCCATACAGCATCTCTCTAAAGCACTGGTTCCTGCCGCACCAATCGCTATATCTGCATCACACATTAACTCAGGCATGTGTTCAGTTTGAAATAAAATACGTGTGTTGTAACTCATATGAGTTATTTGAGATTCAATCTCTTTACGCCAAGGTGAATGTAAACCCAAAACAACTGTAATTTGAATTTCTTCAGTGAATATGGAATGATTCAATGCATCTAATACTCTGGTAGTGGCATTCATCGCGTCTACGCCGCCTAAACTCACTAATATGTGGCGAATTTTGGCATTTTGCCTTCTTGAAAGACTAATCTCTCTTAATTCAGCAAATGATGGTTTGAGTAGTGCGAAATCTGGACCAATGAATGTTTTGGTAGAGGGCTTGGTAAATAAAGAATAATCAGAAATTGATCGACCTGGGTTAGGGTCTATCAAAGCGTCAGAATCTAAAACCCTGTTAGCTAAGTCGTCTAATACCAAAATTTGTCGACATACTGGTCTGATGATTTGATGCCATTTAGCATCTAATCCATAGTGATCCACAATCACCCAATCAAAATAATCGCTACCTATGATGTTCAAACATGAACTTGCATCTTGGTGCCATTCCAACATTGGACTTTCCGGATCGGTTTCTATAAAGTCTTGATTGGTTGGAATTTCAAACACTGTGTGACCTTTTGATCGCATGTATGCGATCAAATTACCCTTCAAAGGTTTTGATAAAAATACAACTTCTACACCCACAGACTTTAATGAATTAGCAAGAACCATACATCTCATGACATGACCATTGCCAATCATGAGGGAGGAATCAGTGCGGATAAGTGCTTTCATGCTGTCTTTCTTTTTTCTAATAAAAACCAAGTAATATCATCTTGTGGAAAATTGGGATCTCTTCTGTAACTGAATCCATAGTCGACTAACTGCATACCAGGGTGTTGATCCATAATTTCTCCTGCAAAATCTCTCTTAAAGAGTTTGTCGTTATGGCCTCTGTAGTTAATACTAACGGGTGTAGGGTTGTAATATTCTGCTACCAGTAGAAAACGCTTACAGGCATTGACAAGCTTTTCGTATACAACGGGTAACACGTCTGGATTTAAATGTATCAACACACCTTTAATTAAAACAAGATCGCACTCTAATTTTGAATTAAATTCAAGAATAGATTGGTTGAAAATATTATCAGCTGGTATTGATTGAGCTAGTTCAGTAGCTGCATCTTTATTAATTTCAATCCCATATGTTTCTAACGATGGAAACAGTAACTTCAATGCCTTGAGATTCATCCCAATATTTGCACCAAATTCAATACAACTATTACAGTGCTGAGATTTACTTAATGATTTACTAAAAAAATCTAAATTTGATGCAAGCAAGGCACTACCTTGGTTACGCTCAATATAGGTTGTACCAAATTCACCAGCCCAAAATTCCTCTTGTGGAGTAGCAAAAGAACGTTTATTCATGATTCAACCTTTTGTAAAATTTTCGTTTGATAAAAGTGAAAAAAGCATTTCAGCTCTTAACCAATCTTCGTGTGTATCGATGTCTTGTGTTCGGTATGTTGGAATCAATAAGGGTCTTGAATTGATTGAAAAAATTGGTTTTTCAAATTTCCAAGCATCAGCTGTACCCCAATAAAACTGACCAGCATCATGAAAGGCCTTGGTCAAATCTTGTGAACGTGTTTGCATATGTTCAGGTTGGAACATCACAGGCTGTTCTTGATCATTGATATAAAAAGCACGTTGTATGGGGAAATTGAATTCAGTAGCGCTGAATACATAATCAACAGGATGATTTGACAATATATGCTTTGAGCTAATTAAATCTTCACTTCGCATGAGCGGGGCAGTAGCATAAATACAGCAAATTGCATCTGGTTTTGTTCCATTCGAATCAAGCCAATGAAGTGCATGCCGTACCACTTTTCCAGTGCTTGTATGGTTGTCACTTAAGTGAAGTGGTCTTAAAAATGGAACTTCAGCACCAAAATTCTTGGCAATATTTGCAATTTCTTCATCATCTGTAGAAACAATAATCCTATCGAAGCATTTAGTCTTGATTGCTGTTTGTATAGACCAAGCGATCATAGGTTTGCCATGAAAAAATTTAATATTTTTTCTTGGTATTCTTTGGCTACCACCTCTTGCAGGAATAATTGCAATATTCATTTGATCTTATACGGATAAAAAATATGCTTTGCTATGTTTTTTGACTAAAGATTCATTTAAAGAATCGATGATGTAAATTTGTTGAGATTCCTTGAGACCTTGATACATAGGAATACTGATGCAGCCTTTGAAATACGACTCAGCATTAGGACAATATCCAGGAAAAAAGCCTAGAGATGCATAAAAAGGTTGCAAGTAAATAGGAATGTAATGAAGATTAACTTGTATTCCCTTGAGATGCATTGCTTGATACAAGTCTTGTTGGCTGACTGTTGTATCTGACTCAGAAATCAGAATAGGATAAAGGTGATAACTCGAATAAGAATCTGACATTTGCCAAGGTGTAACTATGGGCAGGCCTTTGAATGCTTGATTATAAAATTCGGCAATACAATGCCTTTTACTTATGAAATTATCAATTTCTTTGAGTTGACTGATGCCTAAAGCAGCTTGTATCTCAGTCATTCGATAATTAAAACCTAGTGAAATTTGTTGATAGTTCCATATCTCATTGGATGGCCTATCCTGCATATCATTTGGATCGTTAGTGATGCCATGACTTCTTAATTGAATCAATGATTTTGCATAATTTGTATTGTTGGTTAAGACCATGCCACCTTCACCTGTCGTAATTATTTTGACGGGGTGAAAACTAAAAACAGTTAGATCGCTGTATTTACAGTTACCTACTGGTTCACCTTGGTAGCGAGCACCAATAGCGTGTGAAGCATCTTCAATAATTTTGAAGCCATATTCCAGTGAAAGTTTATAGATTGTTTCCATATCACATGGCTGTCCTGCCATATGAACAGGAATGACAATTTTGGGTAATTTACCGATAAGCTTGGCTTGAATAAGTTTTTTTTCTAATTCGATGGGACACATATTGAATGTGCGTGGATCTATATCGACAAAATCGATGCTTGCACCACAATACAACGCACAGTTAGCTGAGGCTACAAATGAAACAGGACTTGTCCACAAGCTATCTCCTTTGCCAAGACCTAAGCTCAGGCAGGCAATATGTAAACCCGCAGTTGCATTACTTACGGCAACGCCATGCCGTGCATGGCAATAATTGGCCACTGCGGCTTCAAATTGAGGAACAACAGGGCCTTGTGTCAGGAAATCAGAGTGCAGTACATCAACCACAGCCTGTATATCGCTCTCGGAAATCTGTTGCCTACCGTAGGGAATTTTGTTCATCATGTGTCAAAAATGGGTCAGTCACTGATCAAAGAATAAAACATAAGCAATTTACAGACCAGCAACAGGTATTTGGCATGACTTCTGCTTAAACATATAAATCCAAATGCGGTAAATACAAAATTCAAAATGGTGACTCATCATGAAATTTAATTTGACAAAATATAAAGAAAAATTTGCTCAGGCATTGGAATTAAATAACAATAAAAAACATATGAGTTCAATTAAAGTACTAATTGAAATAAACGAACAGAATGAAAAAATAAAAGAGTATCAAATAAATTATAAAAAACAAGTATTTGGATTAATGGCAGTTCAATACATGTATCTCAAAGAATATAAATATGCAAAAGAATTGCTGTTTGAATGCATTGAATTAGATAAAAGTAATGGTCAAATGACAATGAATGAGAGTGCATTCAAAAGATTTGTATCGTGTAATTTTAACTTATTAAGAAAAGAGGAAGAAACAGTTACTGAAGAAATAAATAAAAGTATAATTCCAGAAGTCCATTTGTTTCAAATTGCATATAATGAAAAGACTAAAGAAAAGTGTCTTGAATGCTTTGAAATATTGGATAATACAGAAAATACAAGACCAGATTGGCGTGAGTATTGGCCAATAAAAAATTATTTATTGAATCATGAAATAAAAGATGATGAATGGTACGGATTCTTTTCTCCAAAATTTAAAGAAAAGACTGGTTTAGATGAACAAAAATTTCTTAGATTTATAAAAGATAATATAGAAAATTGCGATGTATTGCATTTCAGTCCATTTTATGATCATAAAATATTAAACGATAACATTTATCTGCAGTGTGAAGTAAATCATCCAGGAACACTATCTTGTTTTAAATATATATTAAATGAAATAGCAATCGATGACAATATATTAGCAAAACCTTCAAGCACAAATAATTTCATTTATTGTAATTATTTTATTGCGAAAGGAAAAATATGGAAAAAATGGTTTGAATTGACTGAGCAAATTTATTTGATTGCAGAAAATGAGAAAGATGATTCGAAAAAAAATCTTAATTTAATGACCAATCATGAAGATTACTATTTGCCAATGAAAATTTTTATCATTGAACGAATAATTACTTTATTAGTAGATAAATATAAACTGAATTGTATTTCTTACCCTTCATTAAATTTAGGTATTTCAGATAAATATTCTAATGAGGGTTTAACGGAATTAATCATGGCAGACTCTCATAGAGAAATATTTCTTAATAGAAATTTAAAAAGTCATTACATGAAATACAAAGAAATTTGTAAGGAATTAAGTGCTGCATAATAATCAAACTTCTGATCGTAGATTGCCAACTAACTGGAATAAAGTTAGGTTGGTAACTGCTAGACCAGATTTTGCAGGTTCTAAAAACTCAATGTCAGAAATCATTGAGCTATTGAGCATTTCATTCAAAAAATTAGGTTGTAATGTTGATGTTAAAGACAATGAGTTTATATTAGACGGAATAAATATTCTTTTTTTTAGTTTTTTTATAACCGATATTAATGCAATACCACATAACACTATTATTTTTAATTCAGAACAAATAAATGATATCAATACATATAATCTTTCTAATATGTATGATCAACTAAATAAATTTGTATTTTGGGATTACAGTAATAGAAATATTGATCAATTAATTGCAATTAATAACAAATCAAACATTCAATATTTACAAATAGGATATGCTGAAGAATTATTTAGAATTGAGAAAAAAGAAATCCAAGATATTGATATTTTATTTTATGGTGCTATAAATGATAGACGTTTAAAAATTCTAAACAGTTTGTTAAGTTTAAATTTAAATGTTCATGTTACACAAAATTGTTATGGTGGCGAGAGAGATAATTTAATATCAAGATCAAAAATTGTTTTAAACATACATTATTATCCTTCAAAAATTTTTGAATTAGTAAGAGTTTCATATTTGTTAAATAATAAAATATGTATTGTCAGTGAATGCGATGAGCATACTGAAATACATGAAAATATTAAAAATACATTAGTTACTGCTTCATACGATCAAATTGTTGATACTTGTGTCAAATATTTAAGCAGTGAAGAGTTGAGAGAGAATACATCCATAATTGGTTTTAATGGATTCAAGAAATTAGATCAAGTAATTATATTAAAAAAATTAATAAATGATTATGAATTATTGAATGCTAGAACATCTCATTCTTAAAGAAGTAAATGAAAAATCTTGGTAATTCATTTGTCATTGTATCTCCACCATATGCTAATAATTCTGCAGGGATTGCTGTATTACATCTTTTATACAAAGCTATTTTTACATTGGGCTATAACGCGGAAATTATTTTCATTGATAATTCTGTATTGCCTTGGAAGTTTTATACATCATATAATGCTAATTTATACCATCCTGAGGCGTCAAATATCTCTATAAATAAAGAGATTAATCTTGAATGGGTACATATGATCTTGCAAAATGGAGTAACCATTTATCCTGAGATAATTACTGGAAATCCACTGAACGCTAAAAATGTAGTCAGGTATTTTTTGAATAGTGATGGCGTAATTACAGGGTATAAGTCTTTGTATGAGCCACGAGATTTTTTAATTTCATTCAGCAAGCAGTATCATGATAATCCAAATGCATATTTAATTAAGCTTGTATCTGATTCTCATTTTAATGATACTAATACGGTAGTTAATGAACAAAGATCTTTGTCTTTGACTTATTTTGGAAAAGGACCTAAATATTTTCCATGTTTCAAAATTAAAAATACAGTTGTATTGAGTTCTGAATGGCCAAGCAATAAAGAGGAATTAGCAATATTATTGAAATGCACAAAATACTTGTATTGTTGGGACACCCAATCATCAATTACATCTGATGCTATATTATGCGGTGCCAAAGTAGTTTATATGCAATTTAATCAATTATCAGAGTCAGAAATGCTTGAGCATGAATTCGGTGTTTTTCCATATTTAAAGGGTATTATTGATAACGATAATAATATAGTCATTGAAGACTATCCGGACTACGATGTGATTCGATCAGTTTATATTGAAAAAATAAAAAATATCGATGCTATGTGGAATCACAATGTATCTACAGTCATTCACAAAATCTTCAATCATTTCAAAGAAGATTGATTTGGTTTTACAAATATTTTTCATCAATTTCTAATTTCCAATTAGCAAGTATTTCTTTTCTTTGTAATTGAACTGTATTTGTATTTGATCTCCATTTGCGATAAATGTAAAGATAATCTAGGCATAATTCTTCATTTCTATCATTGGGATTATTTCTTGATATATCTGGATAGTTATAAATATTTACACTATCTATATCAATATATTTAAATTCTATATCTTCTGATTTTTTGATAGCCAACAACCAATCCCAATCTTCATGTGTAGATAAATATTTATCAAATTCATGTTTTTTGGCTGTATTTTTTGAAATGATAAAAGATCCAATGGGTATGTAATTACTGATATACAAATATTCACTTGTTAATGCTGAATTTATAAATTTAGTAATTTTTTTGATTTCTGCCTTATTTTGATGTGAATTACATTCAGTAATAAAGTAATTAAAATAATACAATGTATTTTCATTATTCAAATAAGTTACTGCATTTTTCAAATAATCTATTGAAAATGAATCATCATCATCTAAAAAGCATACCCATTTGCCGCGTGCAACTTGAACACCCATATTTCTTAATTCCGCAGGTCCCTTTAAACCTGGTATAGAAATAAAAATATCATTTGTCCGCAATTTATTAAAAGCTATTGATTTTGTTTCTTTAGAGCCTTCATCTGTACAAAGTACAATTTCAAAATCATCAAAATCTTGTTTGTATATTGAATCTAAAGCCTTTTCTAATAGCTCATGTCTGTGATGGGTTGTGACCACAATAGATATAAAAGGATTCATTTTTTATCAATTCAATTAAGCTTGGTTGATCAAACAAGCAAAATATAAGCCTGTATTGTTTGGCACAAATACTGCTTTAAAAACTGCATTCGAACCCATAGGCGTCGGTAAACCGGCGAATATTCATGAAGCAGTCTGTTGATATTTGTGACCAATCCATTCTGATCACTGGAGGTACGGGCACATTTGGCAAAGCATTTGTCAAATCTGTGCTCGACCATTGCCCAAAGATCAAACGATTGGTGGTGTTTAGTCGTGATGAACTCAAGCAGTACGAGATGCAGCAAGAGTTTCCGCATGACAAATACCCCGCTTTGCGTTTTTTCATCGGTGACGTGCGTGACCCTGCTCGATTGTCTCGAGCAATGGAGGGTATAGATACAGTGGTTCATGCAGCAGCCTTAAAGCAAGTGCCTGCGGCCGAATACAACCCCTTTGAATTCATCAAGACCAACATCATGGGTGCTCAAAACGTGATTGAGGCATGCTTGGATCAGGGAGTGCATCGCGTAGTGGCCTTGTCTACAGACAAAGCGGCCGCGCCGATTAACTTGTACGGAGCCACCAAATTGTGTAGCGATAAATTATTTATCGCGGCCAATAACTTCAAAGGTGAAAGAGACTTGCGATTTTCTGTGGTCCGTTATGGCAATGTCATGGGCTCGCGTGGTTCGGTTATTCCATTCTTTATCAACAAGGCGAAATCCGGCGTACTTCCCATCACTGATAACGGCATGACACGTTTCAATATTCCTTTAGATGAAGGCGTTGAAATGGTTTTTTGGGCCTTGGAACATGCCCTTGGCGGAGAAATTCTTGTTCCCAAAATCCCTTCATACCGTATTGGAGATGTGGCACAAGCCATTGGCCCTAGTTGTAAAAAAGAAATTGTAGGTATTCGCCCAGGTGAAAAGTTACACGAAGAAATGATCACCAGCAGCGACAGCCCAAGCACTATCGATTTGGGCGGGTACTACGCGATTCTTGGATCAGGCTTGCAAAACAAAATGCCTGAATATTTGCAAGCCTTAAAAGCAACGCCTGTGAGACCTGGGTTTGCTTATGAATCTGGTTCCAATCCAGATTTTTTGACAGTAGAACAAATCAGAACGCTCATCAAAACGCACTTAAACCCCGAGTTTGAGCCAGTGTGAGCCCCATCAAAAGCACAACATCAACAACTTCAACTCTCAACCCATCAATCAATAACTTTTAAAGGAATAAGCATGACACTCATTCAAGAACTCATGAACCAGGCTGCTGTTGGTGGTCTGCTGCAAGCAGAACACATCAAGCGTTTCACACCTGCTGAAATCCGTGAATCCATACAAACATTGGTGGCCACTGAGCAAATTGATCTGGCTTGTGCATTGGGCGATGCTGGGTTGAGTATTCATCCGCACAGCGAAGACATGCTGGCCATCAACGGATTGTTGTCGCTGATGCAACAAAACTGGTCAACCGCTGTTGAGCAGTTAGAAGAGTTGATGCAAATTCAAGGTGAAAACACGCAGGCGTTTACCTACGTGATGATGGTTCGTGCCTTGCGTTGCAATCTTGATCCTGGCCGTGCATTGCAAGTGGCGCGTCAAGGATTGCAGTTTTTTCCAGATCAGCTTGAGCTGATCGCAGAAAGTCTGGCATTGGAAGACTTTGCTGACTTGGTGGGTGAGAGTCTACAAATTCAGTAAGAAAGTATCTGCGGCAAACCGGCTAAACATTGCCCTTGTGACGACATTTTTTGCCACTTGATAGAAATCATCAAGCAAATCATGGCCAAAACAAGATTTATTTGAAAGATAAAAGAAGATTTTTTCTGGCATCAAGTTTGCTTAGTAGGTAGCACAGTATCAATGACCTGGAAGGTCTGGAGAAGTAAATGGCAGTTATCAATACAAACGTTAAAGCACTGTTTTCACAAGCAGCGTTAAAGTCTGGTGAGCGTAGCACCGCTATCGCCATGCAGCAGTTGTCGACCGGCAAACGGATCAATTCCGCCCGTGACGACGCCGCTGGCATGGCCATCGCAACGCGCATGACTCACCAGATACGCAGTTTGAACATGGCCGTGCGAAACGCGGGGGACGCCATCTCTTTGATACAAACAGCAGAGGGTGCGACCAACGAAATCACCGACATGATGGTGCGCATGCGTGAATTAGCGATTCAAGCAGTGAACGACACCAATGCCAATGAGCAGCGCAGTTACTTGGATCTTGAATTTCAACAACTCAAGCAAGAGATTGTGCGTATTGCTGATACCACCGAGTGGAACGGCTTTCCGGTGCTCAACGGCTCGGCAGGTGAACGCGTCGGTGAAATGCCTTTGTATAAAGTCACTTCGCAAAATCTGTCTGGCCCAGTATTCATCAACCCGACCACATTGCGAACCATTGGCGGTACGGATGCAGGTGAAAAGCAAACGCTTGAAATCTCAGGTAGTGCACCATTCTTGACAGGAACCATCAAAGTAGGTGGCGTGGATGTGGTGGTCGATTCCACCGATGCAGCAAGTACAGACGCACTGGCTACCAAAATACAACAAACACTGAGCTCAAGCAGCAGTTTCAATGATACTTCCGGTCGAAGTGTCACATTGTCTGGCAGTACATTGACCATCACTTACACAGGCGCAGACGGCGATGTAGATCCCATCGCAGTTGATGCAAGCGTAATTACCACTGCATCAAATGATTTGGCATTCTCTTCAACTGAAACTCGCCAAGCGATTACCCTGTCTAAAGAAAATTTCAAAGACAGCGGAACATTCATCAAGAGCGGAACGCTCAGCATGAATATGGATTCAACAGGTGCTGTCACTGCGGCATTCAGCACTCAGACGGGTGAAACTGTCAATATGACGGGCAGTTATCACAGTACAGCGGTGACTGAGACAGCAGCTGTGACATTCAATGCCATGGTCGCGAATCAAACCATATCCATGGGCGGACTGACCTATACAGCCAATTCAGATGGGGCAACGGCTGATGAAGTAGCTTCAGACTTTTTGAGTCTGTCCAATGGCTATGCAGGCGGTACCAAATCCCATGGAACTTTCACTGGTCAATTGAATGGATTTTCAACGGCGTCTTCTATTACCGCCGATACCACGGCTACTGTGTTGTTCACCAGCGCATCTACTGGTGCGAATGTGACGGATCTGGTCGCCAATGGATCTGGTGACTTGCCAGCCATCACGATTACCAATGGAGCACCTGCAGGCTCTATCAGTTTTTATAAATCATTAGGCTCAAATTCAAAAGTCATCAGTAATGACTTGATCTATACCTTACAGCAAGCAGACTTAACTCCAGTCAGTACTGCCCGTGAGTTCAGCATGACTGTAGATGTCGCAGGAAGTATTCCTACGCTTCGCGCTGGAGACCTAAAGATCAACAACATTGATATCGGTGCTTCTTATGCAAGCGATGACACTGTTTCTCCTTCGAACAATGCAGCAGGAAGCGCCATTGCAAAAGCCGCTGCCATCAACCGTAAAGCGGTTGCCACTGGCATCACCAGAGGCGAGACTCAAAACATTATTGTCAGCGGTACGCCCTCTGCCGGCACCATCTTCATCGGCGGCGTGAGCGTAACCTTGAACGCATTGGATACAACTTCAGCTGCAGCCACTGCCAAAATTGCAGCTGCACTGCAAGCAAGCTCATTGTTTGCCAGTACAACAGGCCGCACCGTTAACTACACGCCTGGCAACTCAAACCTCTCAATTACGTATGCGCCATCTGAAGGTAATATCAGCGCGACCTCTGTCAATATGGGGTCTACCGGACTGGTAGGTATTGTCGATACCACTGCCGAGGCATTTACCTCTAGCGCCGGTACTGGCGTGTTTGCCAAAGTCAATGAGAATGTGATGACTGGTCAGGCGATGTCTGGTACATCGGTTGTCACAGGTGCTATCTTCATCAATGGTTATGCCAGCGCCAATGTCACCACCGTATTGAACAACCCGCGTGAAACGCGTGCCAATGTGGTCAAAGCGATCAATTTGATCAGTGACAAGACAGGTGTCAAAGCTACCGACACTGGATCTGACACCAAAGGCGTCACATTGACCGCCGCCGATGGACGCAATATCGAAGTCAGCTTTGAAACCATGGCAGATGCCAATGATTTTGGAGCACGCATTGGTATGCGACAAGGGGTTCAGGCAAGTACTATTTCACTGGAATCCAAAATTCCTACACCGGTTGTTTTATCGTCTGACAGTACCGGCGATATCACACGTGCTGGCTTGGTCAACGGTGATTTTTCACGTAACCAAGCAGTGACCAATACAAGTGTTCGCCCCACTGTAGGCCCTGCGATGGCTCAAGTAGAAAGTGTCACTTTGACTGGCACGCCAGTGGCTGATGACACCTATTCTGTGACTGTCAATGGCGTTACTTTCACCTACAAGGCTGTGTCAGGTACATCCAATCTGACATCGCAAAAAATTCGCGATGAATTGGTTTCCTTGGTTAATGCGAACTCGGACGTGCCTGTCACGGCTAAAGCAGGTAGAAACACGGGTGAAATTCTTTTTGTATCAGACAAGCCTGGCACCAGCTTTACTTTGAATACTTCCAAAAGTTCGGGTGCAAGTGCGGCGATTGCTACGCCAGTGACCGTGGTTGAAAATGCACAAGCGAGTTACAAACCGCTTGGCATGGATGACCTTGTGATCAATGGCGTAAAAATTCCACCGAGTTCTGCCGCAACTGACGAGTATTCGTCCACCTTGCCCACCAGCAGCAATAAGAGCGCCAGTGCCATCGCCATCGCCGCGGCCATCAATTCTCAAACGCCATTGACAGCCGTACGAGCAGAGGCCAAGGGTGCTGAAATCAAGGGCGGTGGACCGGTCAATACCAATTTGCCAGTCCTCAGTGAGCCAACCATGCAATCGCTGTACTTAAACGGTACCAAGATTGAAGTTGAGTTTGTGCAAGGTGAGGATGCCAATGTCCGCCGAAATAAAGTGGTGGATGCCATCAACCTGCGCTTTGGTCAACATGGCGTGATTGCTCAAAATAACGGCAATGGCGTGAGCTTGGCATCAGATGGCCGCAACATGTCAGTATGGTTTGACTCGAATGTCAAAGACTTGTCTGCTGACAATTTTGGTTTGGATCAAGGCGGCGCTGTTGCTCAAGTTTCACGTATCAGCATTGATGGAACGGTAACCACCTCCGACACATCACAGGTGACGATCAACGGTGTGACCATCACCTCTGACAATCCATCGTCAGGGAATGCTACCAGCATGGCAACTGCACTGGAAACCGCTATCAATGCAGCCATCAGTTCTGGCGCATTGAAAAATATCTCTGTCTCAAGAAGTGACGGTGTACTTGACATCACGTCAACTGTTGCGGGCTCTCCATTTGAAGTCATGGGGGCATCTGTCAGCAAGGCTTCAGGCGCTTCGGCTGTCAGCATCTCCATCAACGAAGTCACTGCGAACAGCCAAGGCAATAACTTGGCAACCGGTATTCGCGGGGCCAGTGCAACAAGCACCACCGCATTGACAGCTTACGGCACAGTTCGCATGATTGCTCAGGCGCCACAAATGCCTGGATTGCCTGTTCCTATTGGCGCACCACCCTCTGATTATGAAAAATTACTGCGGGCCAACGGTAAACCATTTACTGTCAGTTCAGGTGCCGATGGATTTGGCGTCAACAGCAACTTTGCTTCTCTCGGATTCAATGAGGGTACGTATGGCGGCAGATCCAGCTCAGACATGGACCCACCGCGCGTCGGCCGCTTGGCTTTCCAAGTAGGTTCCTCAGCCAATCAATTGATCACCATTGATTTGGCCGACTTTGGTAAAGGCGGGCCCATCACTGGTGAGATCACTGGCGACGTTGATCAAAATGTGGAGTCACGCAGTGTTCGTATCAATACACGTGATGGTGCGAGCGCTGTGTTGGCTAAATTAGATGCGGCCATGGACCACATCAATGCGACCCGTGCGACCATGGGTGCGGTGATGAACCGCTTGGATCATGTGATCAATAACTTGTCGAATGTGTCAATGAACTTGTCTGCTTCACGCAGCCAAATTGAAGATTCGGATTACGCTTCTGCTTCCACAGAATTGGCCAAAAACCAAATCATGCAACAGGCGGGAACAGCGGTTTTGGCGCAAGCCAATACCAGCCAGCAGTCTGTGTTGAAATTGCTGGGCGGTTAATCCTTCTACCCCTAGAAACGATTGTTTTTTTTCATGCCACCGAACTCCATTCAAAACGAGGATCCAACCCAAGCACCGAATTGCTGGCAATGCCGGTATTTCGCCATCAGCTGGGATCCGCGCAACCCTTATAAATGCGGCATGATGGGTTTCAAAAGCAGAATGATTCCTTCATTTGAAGTTTTCAGAGCAGATGGAAATCACTGCAGGGGCTTCATGGACAAAGAAGCCAAGCAGCCGCAAACGCAATACAAAGCTACTCCGACAGCTGTCAAAAGAAACTCGCGTTATCTTTGGAAAGCATGAGCTCTCTCTGTCGAAATGCCGACTGGAATCTCTATTTAGTTCTCTATTTAAATCCGAATTAAATTTTTATTTATTTAAAAGTACACATAAAAGTATCTGGCACAACCATTGCTTATTGATCAGACCTTTGTTACTGGTTGATCAATGTGAACACTTCGACTCAAAACGTACTGCAAGCTGTCTGGCTGGATCCGTTCAGCCCGCTTGATGATGAGCAGCGTGCCCAGTTGGGTGAGGCCGGCTTGGCATTGCACGCAATTTCTACACTTGGGGATCTGACGCTGGCACTGCGCCGAGCACATGTCATGGTCATCCGCTTGGGCGACAGCGCTGATTTATTGCGTGAAGTCCAGACATTGATTGGTCAACTGGGCTTCAACGTTCCGGTGATTTGTCGGGTTGAAAGACGCCGCATGGAAGTCACTGTAGATGCGATGCGATTTGGGGCATTGCATGTGCTGCCTACCGATGAGTGGTCTGTCAATGCTTGGCAAGCTGCCACGCATGGCATGCAATTAAGCGACAGTACGCAGCCTAAAAGTTTTGTTTTTGTAGATCCAGTCAGCCAACATTTGCTCGCACTGGCACAGCGTGTGGCGCAAACCGAGGTGACTGCCTTGCTGGTGGGTCCCACAGGTGCTGGTAAGGAAGTACTGGCCAAAGTGTTGCATGAATCGTCTACGCGTGCCAAGGGGCCCTTTGTTGCGCTCAACTGCTCGGCATTGCCTGAGCATTTGATTGAAGACATGTTGTTTGGCCATGAAAAAGGCGCATTCACTGGTGCGCACAAAGACCATAAAGGATTGTTTGAACAAGCGCAAGGCGGCACGGTATTTTTGGACGAGATCGGTGAAATGCCTATCCATTTACAAGCCAAATTGTTGCGCGTGTTGCAAGAGAAAAAGCTCAACCGTTTAGGTGGTGAGGCTTCTATTGATTTGGATGTTCGCGTGATCGCGGCTACCAACAAGGATTTGCGTCAGGCTATTGAAGCCCGTGAATTCCGTGAAGATTTGTATTTCCGTATCAGTACATTCCGCTTGCGTATTCAACCCTTATGCGAACGCCCAGGTGACATCTTGCCGTTGGCAATGCAGGCCTTGAATCGTTTGGCGAAAGACAATATTCCATTGAGCTTGAGTATCGAATCGCAATTGATGCTTCAGCAATATCCCTGGCCTGGCAATGTGCGTGAATTAGAAAATGTGATTCAACGTGCGGTGGTTTTGTGTCGCGGTCGAGTGGTGACACCTGCGCATTTGATGTTTGATGAAGCGCCTGCGATGTTCACAAACAATGAACTATCTGTTCCTGCGGCGCAAGCGGTTCATGTGATTGAACCTACAGCTGCATCAGCTGACAGTTTCATGGCAGTTGAATCATCCGATGATATGAAAATTGCGGTACCTGAAGATTTGATGTCGGCGGTCAAGGCCAGTGAGCATCAGGTCATCTTGGCAGCCATACAAGCAACCGATAGCCGGGTTGAAGCTGCCAAAAAACTGGGTATCAGTCCTCGAACACTGCGTTACAAACTTGCGCAATTGCGTGAGCGTGGCATGGACTTGGCTGTAGCCGCTTAAAGCAGGAGCATAGGCCATGATTGACAGTATTTCAGGCAACAGCATCAATTCGATGATGGATACGATTCGCGCTTACCAGCAAAAAGCTGCGGGTGGTATCGATCAAATCAATATCAAGCCACCTCAGGTGCAAGATATTCAAGCCCCGAAAACGGAGCTGCCGAATTTCACCGAGTCAGTCAAAAATTTACTCGATAAAGTCAATGAAACGCAAGTCAAGTCCACCAACTTGCAAGAAGCCTATCAACGTGGCGAAGACGTACCCTTGACCGATGTGGTGTTGGGTATGCAGAAATCCTCCCTAGCCTTTGAAGCAACCTTACAGGTTCGCAATAAAGTGCTACGGGCGTATGAAGAAATCATGAACATGCCGGTCTAACCTGAGAGAACACCATGGCAACCGCAAGTGCAACACTCAATTCCCCAATAGGTACCAGCAATAACGCGCTCACCACTGATGCAGACAACACTGCACGCAGTGGCGCTATGGTGGCCAGCGGCACTCCCGTGCGCAGCGGCGATCTTGCGCGAAATATTGCCAGCTCAGCCCTGACAGATCCCATGGGCATGATCCGCGATCTGGTGCGTCAACCAACTGTGCGTAAGTTGCTTCCATTGGTTGTCATCATGATGGTCGTGGCTGCATTTGGATTGGCATCGATGTCGATGAAAACACCTCAGATGCGTGCGTTGACCATGATGTTGCCAGAGGCGGACAAACAACTGGCGATTGAAACGTTGAAGACTGCCAATTTCAAACCTGAGATTGACAACAACACAGGTCAAATCTTGGTGCCTTCCGATAAGTACCAAGAGGCACGCATGCTGTTGTCTTCCAAAGGCTTGCCGCGCACTGAAGTGCAAGGCATGGAAACCTTGAAAGACATGCCTGCCATGACCACCAGTCAATTCATGGAGCAGGTGCGCTACAACAATGCGATGGAGCAGGAACTGGCGAAAACCATTTCACAAATTGCTGGCATACGTAATGCACGTGTGCACTTGGCCGCACCTAAACAGAGTGTTTTTGTGCGTGATCGCGTTCCAACCAAAGCGTCTGTGATCATCACTCGCGCACCAGGTAAAGAAGTGTCCTCTGCCAATGTGCAAGCGATTATTTCTTTGGTGGCTTCAAGCGTTCCTTATCTGGCACCAGAAAACGTCTCTGTGGTTGATAATTTTGGGTCATTGATGAATGACATGTTGGGTCAACAACCGTTGGGCTTGACCGGGGCTGAATTGCAGCAAAAGCAACAAATGGAAGATTTGTATCGTACCCGTTTGATGCAGTTGCTAGCTCCGATTGTGGGTGCCGAAAACGTGACCGCGCAAGTCACTTTGCAACTTGACTTCACTCAGGAAGAAATTACAACTGAAGATTTTGACCAGCGCGACAAAGGCCCCAAAACGCGTTCGGAGTTATATGTAGAGGACCGCAATACATTCAAGGATGCCATTGGTATTCCTGGTTCGTTGACCAATACACCGCCGAATCCGCCAATCAATCCAGCTGCCACTGATGCAACACCAGCCGATCCCAACAAAGGGGTCAGCGAAAAAGGCGTTCAAGTCGTCGCACGCAGTACAAAAAATTATGAACTTGACCGTGCGGTCAGACACACTAAAACCGCGATGGGAAATATTTCCAAGCTAGGCGTTGGTGTATTGATCAATGAACGTCCGATTCCAGCAGGTATGAAAGTAGAGAAACCAGCAGATGGTTCTCCACCACCCACCACTATTCCCTATACACAAGAAGAACTTGACCGTTTGAACCAATTGGTGAGGGGCGCGGTTGGTTTCAATGACAAACGTGGTGATGTCGTCACTGTGGTAGCAACCCGCTTTGAGCCGCCAGTGGATCCGAACGCTGTTCCTTGGTACAAAGATGAAGCACTGGCTTCTCTGGCCAACAGCGGTGTGGTCGCCTTGTTATTCTTATTGTTCTTGATGGCTGTGGTTCGCCCAATGATCAAGAAACTGATCAAGCCTGAAGTTGACCCCGCTGCGATTGCCGCCGCTGCCATGGCTGCGGCTGCGGCAGAGGCTGCTACCGCTGAAAAACTTCGCAGTGACCGAATTGCAGCTGCTGAAGCTGAGGCCGCTGCAAGAGTCGTGGCAGAACGGGCCGCAAGAGAAGAGGCTGAGGAAAGAGCACGCAAGGAAGCTGAGGCGCTAGCCGAAGCTGAGCGCCTCGCTGCAGAAGCACTGGCCAAAGAATCCGAATTGGCAGAAGAAGCTGCAGCCGCAGAGGCAGCACGCATGGCAGAAGAAGAAGCTGCGCGAGAAGCCGAACGTTTAGCCGCATTGGAAATGCAAGCTGGAGGTGGACAAGATGTGGAAATGGAAGAAGGTGAGTCGCTGGATGACTTGAAGGCACGCATGGGCGTACTCAAGCCCAAGAAACCAAGTATCCCCGCAGATCTATTGAACAATGCCAACTCTTATGATGACAAAGTCGCCCTGATTCGTATGATTGTTGCTGACAATTCCGGTCGTGTGGCCAGTGTCATGCGAAACATGATTCAATCTTGATGACAAGCTAGCTACCAAGGAATACAAATGGCTGAAGATACTATCCAATGGACCCCAGAGCTTCGCGCTGAGATGGAGGCCATGACCTCTACCCAACGCGCTGCTGTCTTGATGCTGTTGCTAGGGGAAGAGCAGGCAGCAGAAATTGTGAAATACCTGAGCCCTAAAGAGGTGCAAGCCTTGGGTGCTGCCATGGTGCAAGCTTCTTCACTGTCGCAAGGTGCTGTCAACGTGGTATTGGATCAGTTTGTTGATATGTTGAAGAAACAAAACAACGTTGGACTTGGCGGTTCAGATTACGTAGACCGGGTCATGCGACTTGCATTGGGCGAAGACAAAGCCAACTCGGTTCTGAATCGCATCATGCCTGGACAAGGCACCAAGGGCTTAGATATTCTTGCTTGGATGGATCCGCGTTCAATCGCAGAGATGATCCGAACAGAACATCCACAGGTGATTGCCATTATTCTGTCCATTTTGGATACCAGCGTGGCTGCGGACGTTTTGGTGTATTTGCCTGCCGAGGTTCGGCCCGAGGCGATTCAACGAGTAGCAGCCATGGACACCGTCCAGCCGTCAGCCATGGCTGAGTTGGAAAAAATCATGAAGCAGCAATTTGCTAAGAGCTCATCCTCTAAATCCTCTAGTTTTGGGGGCATCAAAGCAGCTGCAGACATCATGAACAAAACCAAAACGGATATGGAACGTTCTGTCATGGATGGGCTGGAAGAGCTTGACGCCGATCTGATGATGAAGATTCAAGATCAGATGTTTACCTTTGACAACCTTGTATCTGTGGATAACAAGGGTATTCAGGTGTTGATGAGAAATGTCGAACCGGATCAATTGATGGTGGCATTGAAAGGTGCACCAGATGAAGTGTTGGCACGTTTCCTCGACAACATGTCCGAACGTGCACGCGGTATGTTCAAAGACGATATGGATGCTCGCGGCCCAGTGCGGGTGGCAGACGTTGAAGACGCACAGAAGAAGATCATGCGTCTTGCTCGCAAGTTGTCAGACACCGGCGAGTTGATCTTAGGCGGAGCAGACTTTGTTTAATGCGGACCCACTTAAGCAGGCCCCTCGCCATTGGCTGGATGACACCTGGCTAAATTCATCGACACGCCCTATTCAAAGTTTTGGCGAGTTTGATTGGGACAACGTGCCCAAACTGGATTATTCTGCGGTCAAGTTTCGTCAATTGGCAACGCCTGAGTCTGCCCGTGTTCTGGATGAGGACAGCGAATTCAAGCTGGAAACATTCGGTAGGTCTATCGGCTTCAGACAAGATGGCATGCCCGATATCAGTGATGACAAACCATCATCGACCGCAGCCCCTTTAGAAGATTCTGAGCCACCCTCCACAGAAATCGAACCTGATGCACAAGCTCATCAACACGCACACAATGAGGATGAGATCCGCGCACACCAAGAGGCTCAAGTACTGCGCGAGCAGCAGCGGCAACTCGAGCGGGTCGTGTTTGGTCCTGACTGTATGTGGCGCAATGCGGACAGTTCTGCCTTAGACGATTGGCCCTTGGGGGACGACACACCAAGCTTAGACCCCGCCGCTTTAGCTGCTGCGCGTGACCAAGCCTATGGTTCAGGGTATGCGGCAGGTGTTGAAAGCGGGTTGGCGCAAGGTAATCAAGACGGGTATGCCAAAGGTTTGACCGAAGGCCTGCAACAAGGGATTGATAAGGCACAAGCCGAGGCCGCTACGTCATTAGAAAATGCCCTACAAAATCAAAAAAATGAATTGAGCGCAGTTTTAGATGATCAGCTTAATTTATTGACTCAACTGAATGAAAAAATCAATGCTTTCAGTCATAACCCACAAGAACTTTTTGAGCCACTCAAAAGACTTGCCGTACATATCAGCGAGCAACTCGTACTTGCTGAATTGACATTGTCAGGCCAAGTGATTGAACGTCTGGTCCAGCGCTGTCTTGATGAAATCGATTTACATGGTCAATCTGCCATCACGATTGAATTAAACCCTCAAGACAAAGCGCGTCTTGAAGATTTGGGTGCTGAGGTGATCAAGCAAATGCAATTGCAGGCTGTACCAAGTTTGCAGCCTGGCAGCGTTCGCTTGCTCGTCAATGACAGTCAAATTGAAGATTTGATAGAGCACAGATTGCAGGCAATGGCCAACCGTTTATTGAATCAACCTGAGTTATGGCGTGAGCAGTCAGCGTTTTTCCGTCAACCTCTCGCACAAAGAGAAGGTCAAGTTGAAGACGCTACGCAACGCGTGACGTACGAAGATCCACCCGAAGAGGATGAGCATGCTTGATTTCTTCAATATTGCGTTGCGCACCATCATGTGCCTGGCATTCATAGCCTTTGTGGTCAGACCTATGCTCATGTCCATGGTCAGACGCGAGCCCAATACGCTTGAGCTAGAAGAAATGGCGCAATTGGCAGTCAACTCTGCATTCAGAGAGCAATTTTTGAGTTTCTATGCCAAAAAACCTGTGCCTCAATTGGAGTCATCCAAGAAAGATGGTTCTACCGCATCGACGCAACTCCCAGAGAATGCGGCGGTGGCGACTGTGGAGTTGACTGAAGAAGAGCAAGCGCAATTAAATGCAGAAAATGCAAGATTGGCAGAATTGATCAAAGGTCATGAAGAGGAAATGGCGCGGCGTATGGATATTGCTGCGATAGAGGCCGAGCGTTTGGCTAGATTGGCACAAGAAAATTCTGACAATGAGCAAGGTGCTGATGTAGA
This sequence comes from Limnohabitans sp., assembly GCF_046052765.1. Classification (GTDB taxonomy): domain Bacteria; phylum Pseudomonadota; class Gammaproteobacteria; order Burkholderiales; family Burkholderiaceae_C; genus Limnohabitans. Next base: position 39,104 of record NZ_JAVLFQ010000066.1, read on the forward strand.
TGATGAAGAAGAATCTTCACTAGAAAAAATGCGCCAGAGTATGAAGAAGGAAAAGAAAAAGCCAGCTATTCCTGCTGAATTATTGGCAGGCAACAGTTACGAGGACAAGCTGATGGTGGTTCGCTATGTCACCGAGCAGGAACAAAACCGTGTGGCCAACGCGATTCGCTCCATGATTCAAATTACACCCTGATCGATGATGAATTTTGCCGCTGACATCGATTCTGTATTGCCCCATTTAAGGACACCTCAACCGCAACGTAGCGGCACCTTGGTTCGCCTGGTTGGTATGACCTTGGAGGCGCGCGGTGTCATGGCACCTTTAGGTGCGTGTTGCGAAGTGGTTGGTCGCCATGGTCATCGTGTGGAAGCTGAAGTGGTTGGCTTTAACGACAAAATTTTATTTTTGATGCCGTTTACCGAACCCACTGGCGTTGGTCCTGGCGATATGGTGCGCGTTATCAGCAATTCATCGTTGGTCAGTTTAGGCCCTGAGTTGCTTGGCCGTGTGATTGACGGTCGTTGCCAACCCTTGGATGGCAAACCACCGCCCGAGTGCAAGGAATTGCTCAGCTTGCTGGGTCGTCCTATCAACCCAATGGAACGCGGTCCCATCAATAAAATTTTGGATGTAGGTGTCAAGGTCATCAATGGCGTGTTGACCTTGGGTCGGGGACAACGCTTGGGATTGATTGCGGGTTCTGGCGTTGGTAAAAGTGTGTTGCTGGGTATGTTGACTCGTTTCACCAAAGCCGATGTTGTTGTCATTGGACTGATTGGTGAACGCGGTCGCGAGGTTCAGGCCTTTATCCAAGAGTCGCTGGGCGAAGAAGGTTTGGCCAAGTCCGTGGTGATTGCTGCACCAGCCAATGTATCCCCCGTACTCCGATTGAAAGCGACACATTTGACACATGTGATTGCGGAATATTTCCGTGACCAGGGCAAAGATGTACTGATGTTGTGTGACAGCTTGACCCGTGTTGCGCACGCACAGCGTGAAATCGGTTTGGCTATCGGTGAGCCGCCTACCGCCAAAGGTTATCCGCCATCGGTATTTGGGTTACTGCCTAATTTGATTGAGCGCGGAGGTGTCGGCAGACATGGCTACGGTTCAATCACTGCCATTTACACAGTGCTGGCTGAAGGCGATGACGCCGCTGATCCTATCGTTGACATTGCCCGGGCATCTCTGGACGGACAGGTGATGTTGTCTCGCAAACTGGCCGATTCTGCACATTACCCTGCCATCGATTTGACGGGCTCTATTTCACGTTTGATGCAATCACTGCTCAGCAGCGAGGACTTGAAGTCAGCCAATAAATTGCGCCGTCTGTGGTCCATTTACCAGCAGAACGTTGACTTGGTGCAGGTGGGTGCATATGAGCACGGCTCCAATCCTGAGCTGGATGAAGCCATCAGATTAAACGATCGAATAGTGGGTTTCTTACGTCAAGACATGCACATCAGTCAGGACTATGACACCACTCGTCAGCAGTTGCGTGAATTGCTCAACCAGAATTGAAAGACCTTGCAGAATGAAACCCCGTAGTTGCTGGTCCGTTTTGGTGAAGAAGACCAAAGATGAAGAAGAAACCGCTCAAACAGCGGCGGCCAAGGCGCGCAACAAAGTGTTGGAGCTCCAGCAAAGTCGGCATCGTATGAATGAATTACTTCAGGACTACAAAAAACGTGCAATTGAATCTCAGGCGCAGGTGCAAACCATGTCGCAGACCACAAACAGTCGTCAATTTCTGTTGCAACTGCAAAGTTTAGTCAATCGGGTAGATGAGGATTTGATGATTGCCTTGCGAGATCTTGAACAGGCCAAAACCGTGTTGATTCAAGCGACGCATCAGCGTATGAAAATGGAGACGATGCAAGAAAAAGATCTGCAAGCGGTTCAGACTTGGCAGAATAAGCGTGACCAAAAAGAAATGGACACCCTTGGCTTGACACTCTATAACCTTAAGACTTGATCCAAGCTGCTTGTAGCCAATGCCAATAAGAGGGTTTGAATGCCCAGGGAATCACCGTTGTCATGGTGCCCGCAGGAAAAACAGTTCTGGTTGCATGGTCGTGCCATACACCTTCTGCATTCAAGCGTGTCAACAATAGCTGTGCTGCTTGCTCGTGAGAATAATTCTGCTGGTTGATTTTCACTTGGGCAGATTCCTCATCAAAATCGTCCATTCGGGTCCAATGCATTGACTCAATGGCTGGCAATGGCATGCTGGTATCAATCCCGCCAGAATACATGTCATGAAGACTGCCCCACGTGCGTCCATCTAATATGCGCTTGAGTTGGCTTAACTGGCGTTCCGCGATGTCTTCATCTCCCAACCTGATACCTACCTGACCCAAAACATTGTCAAACCACAGACACGCATGCGGGTGCTGTTTCAATATACCTGGTAAGCCAGCGATTGCATCCAACCTGTGGTAACGCACTTTGACACCTAACGCATTCAGTTTTCTGCCATGCCGCAAGCCAAATAAAAAGGGGATCAGTGGATCAATGTCATATGCATCAATATGTTTAAAACGCGCCAACCACGGTGTAGGCAGCATCCATCCAGCACTCGCGCCAATCAAAATCAGGTGATCTTGTGCTGGTTGGATATCTGATAAAAAAGACGCAATACATTCTCTGGTGGGTAACCATTGCTGTAATGAACGCGCGGCATGTACATGCCAATTAAGTCCACCCGTGCCCCCTGCATTGGCTAAGTCTTTGATCCAGGTCGCCAGTCTGGTTCCGTTAGCTGATTCAATTTTCACAGACATGGCGCATCATGGTGAATACAGGCGAGCTAGGGGGAATCGGTTGCCAATCGGCGATCACACCTTCACTGGTCAGCATCTCACCGCTGAGATGCGCGCCACTGTAAATTGCCAAGGAGCGGCTGCGCCCCCGTTTTTGTTGACAATCTATTTCCATCAACATGCGACTGGATAAGTAGGTTTTACCCAAGCTATTTTTTTGGGGTTGACGGTAATCCAGCATAGACCAAAGACGACGCAAATGACCATCTTTTTCTACGGTGGATCGGTCTATGCCATACATGGCGCTGTCAGACATACCGACACTGATCCAGTCTGCCCCCATCGCAAAGCTTGCCCCAAGCATACAAAGGGCACACAGCACAGTTTTAAATCTTTTATCAATTAATTTCATTTTTCAGTCTCACACGATAGATAATGCTTCCATGCCAAACTATGACTGGGCTCAGTACTCTCTCAGTATGACATTCGTCTTGTTGCTTCTGGCGGCGGCTCTTTGGTGGCTGTCCCGTCGCAACAAGGGCTTTTTACTCCCTGCATCGCCTCGGCGTATTCAAATTCTAGAGGCCTATCCTATGGGATTGCGGCACAAACTGTTATTGATACAAGTCGATCAAGAACGACTCCTTTTGTCAGTCAATAACAATGACATTCAAACCCTGCATGCTTGGCATGCAGACTCATCTTCGCCCGTCAAACCAGGTGTCAACGATGCGAATTAAACATTTGATACTTATTCTTTCTTTGTTGTGCATGCTTTGGTTGCCTGATATGGCGCTTGCTCAGGGCTTACCCATGGTGACAGTCAACTCAGGCAAAGGCGGTCAGCAATACAGCCTGACATTGCAATTGCTAGGGCTGATGACGGTCTTGACTTTGCTACCTTCATTGTTGTTGATGATGACCTCGTTCGTGCGGGTCATCATCGTGTTGTCAATCCTTCGTCAAGCCTTGGGCACGGGACAAACACCACCCAATACCGTGCTGGTTGGGTTGGCGTTGTTTCTGACCTTTTTCATCATGACTCCTGTATTTGATGATGTCTATGCAAACGCCATTGCACCGTATATGAATGGCACATTGCCATTTGAAAAAGCTTTGGCCAAAGCTGAGGTGCCGGTGCGTCATTTTCTGACCTTGCAGACACGCGAAGATGACATTGCGATGTTCATGCAAATCGCCCAGCGCAAGGAAGTGGCCAGCGCTGCAGAAGTCCCTTTCACCACGTTGGTGCCAGCATTTTTAACCTCTGAGTTAAAAAGCGCTTTTATGATCGGATTCATGATTTATATCCCTTTCGTGGTCATTGATTTGATTGTCGCCAGTGTGTTGATGTCTATGGGCATGATGATGTTGTCGCCCATGATCATCTCCATGCCTTTCAAATTGATGCTGTTTGTGCTTGTCGATGGCTGGACGCTGGTGATGGGCTCGCTCGCATCGAGTTTTATATTTAAATGAGGTACTGAGATGGATACAGCCATGGTTGTGGATCTGGGGCGTCAGGCTTTATGGATGACGATGATCGTCTCGGCGCCTATGCTCGTTGTTGGATTGATCGTTGGGCTGGTGATTGGTGTTTTCCAAGCTGCCACATCTATCAACGAGCAAACATTGAGTTTTATTCCCAAGCTATTGTCTTTGGGGCTGACTGCTTCAGTGTTTGGCGGTTGGATGATCAATACGCTGGTTGATTACACCAAGGTGTTGTATGGCCGCATTCCAGGCTTGTTCGGCTGAGAACCATGAATATAGAAATGCTCAATTTGCTCGACAGGTTTTATGCCTTGTTGTGGCCTATGCTGCGCATTTCTGCGTTCCTGGCGTTCTCTTCAATTTTTTCGATTCGCGCTGTCAATATGCGAATCCGTGTCGCAATTGGCATGGTGCTCACTATCTTTTTGTCAATGCAATTGCAGACACCACGCATCGATCCGGTGACAGCAGAGGGATTGAAAGAAATTTTCAATCAATTGTTCATTGGTTTCGCGATGGGAATGATCATGCAATTGGCTACCGCGGCTATTGTCATTGCGGGACAGGCGGTATCAGGCTCCATGGGCTTGTCCATGGCTACCATGGTTGATCCCACCATGGGCAGTGTGCCGGTGGTGTCGCAATTTTTCAATATTCTCGGCACGTTGGTGTTTTTATCCATTGGCGGCCATTTGATTGTGTTTGGATTGTTGTTGGAATCATTTACGTTGTTTCCCATAGGTAAGGCATTGATGACGCCCGATTTGTTAGGCAAGATGACTGCTTGGGGTGCCATGATGTTTGTGGCGGCATTGTTGATTTCTTTGCCTGTGGTGATTACCTTGTTATTTGTGAATATTGGTGTGGGCTTTATTACCCGATCAGCGCCCAGTTTGAATATTTTTTCCGTAGGCTTGCCGGCGATTTTGCTCTCGGGATTTGTGGTGCTTTGGTTGGCTATACCCAGTATTGTCAATCGCATGAGTTGGTGGTGGATCCAAACATTTGGGCAGATGCGTGGCATGCTGCTGGGAGGTTAAGCCATGGCTGATGACTCAGCAGAACGGACCGAAGAACCGACAGCGCAGCGATTGACTAAAGCGCGAGAGGAAGGGCAATTAGCCCGCTCGGTAGAGTTGCCGACTGCTGCTGTTTTAATCACTGCTACTTTGTTTTTCAGCCTGTCTGGTAACTACATGTTCCACCGCTTGGGGAACTTATTCACATCGCAATTACAGTTTGATCGAAAAATCATGGACAAGGCTGAGTTGCTTCCGGGCATATTTTTGCAATCTGTCGTTGATGCCTACATTCTGATTTTGCCTGTGATGTTTTTACTTTCAGTGGTTGCGGTGCTCTCCACAGTGATGAGCGGGGGCATGGTTTTTTCTCTCGGCATGATTGCACCCAAGTTCAGCAAACTCGACCCGATGGCTGGATTATCAAGAATGTTTGGCATGAAGGCGCTGATTGATCTTGGTAAAGCCATTGTGAAGTTTTTGTTGATAAGCATCATTTTGTGGATGTCGGTGACTAACAATATTGAGGATTTAGTCACTATCAATCGCATGGATTTGGGCACCGCGATACATCACGCCGGCAATATGATTTTGGATGCGTGTTTTTGGATGAGCATGGGACTGATCGTCATCGCGCTTGCAGATGTGCCACTGCAACACTATCAAACCAACAAGCGTTTAAAGATGACCCGCCAGGAAATCAAAGACGAAATGAAGAATTCTGAAGGTCGCCCGGAAGTTAAAGCAACCATTCGCAGACGCCAAAGAGAGATGGCCAACAGCCGCATGATGGAGAAGGTCAAGGACGCAGATGTCGTGATCACCAACCCTCAGCATTTTGCAGTTGCGCTGAGTTATGACCCCAATTCAGACGGCGCCCCTACGTTGGTTGCAAAGGGTACGGATGAATTGGCGCAAAGGATACGCGATGAGGCCAAGAAGTCAGGGGTATATTTGTTTGAGGCACCTGAATTAGCTCGCGCTTTGTATTTCACAACCAAGCTGGATAACCCAATACACGAAGGGCTTTATCATGCTGTGGCTCAAGTGATCGCATATGTGTTCAGCTTAAACCAAAGTTATGTTGAAAGTGAGCGCATGATGAAACCCACATTGCGAATTCCAGACAATATGAAATATGACGAAAATGGTTTTCTCTTTCAGTGATGATCCGATGAAGTTCAATATTCCATGACAGATTTTTATCAAAGCCCTGCAGACAAACTTAGATTTGAGATTTTGCTCAAGTCCTTGCGCGAAGGCCGCTTAAATCTTGCGATATTGGGCGATGAAGAATTGGCGCTCGCCAGCTATGCACGCCGTATTTTTCAACACTTACGTGAACAAGGCGAGCCCAATGTCGAGCTGTGGACGTCTGCAGACTCTGAAAGATTGGTGGAAAGATTCAATGAAATTTTGTCGAGTTTGACACTTGACCAAGCGCTGGACAAATCAAATAAAACCGCACCTAAGCGCTACATGATTTTTCCAGATACACATGGTATTCAAGACTTTGAATTGCAATTGCTTGCACGTTTGGTCAATGGCTTCCCCGCCAGTAATATCAACGTTATCTTGCTGGTGAATAGCCAAAGTGCCTATGACAAAAAGCTTTCTGCCTTTGGTAAAAATTTGCTTCAATGGGTGCTTGAATCCCAAACCCCAACAACTACCAAAACGCCACGCTTAGAAACCCTTGGCGACTGGCCTGGCGCCAAAGAAGTAGTGTCTGAAAACAAATCATCCATCAGTGAAAAACCATTGGATATCGGATTGAGTCTGCCGGCGGTGCCGCCACCTCCACTGGATTTGTCAGACATCAGACCCGCGGATTCATCCACATCCTCAATGAGCCAAGAACCCGTGATGGGGGACCCTGTGGTGCCAAGCCCAGAAATACTATCTGGGGAAGAATTGGCCAAGTCTTGGGAAGAACCCAAAACTGAAAATCTGCGTGGCGGCAGGATTGCTGCGGTATTGCTGATAGCGCTGGTGTTCACCTTGGGTATATCCGGCTTCATCTACCAAGAACGCGTATCAGAAGAACTGCAAGGGATGCGGGCCTATTTGGCTGGCGCAAAACCAGCGGCAACCTCCCCGCCAACCCCCGCTTCAGTCCCGCCCGCGCCACCTCCGACCGTCTCTATGTCTTCGAGCAACACAACAGCGGTCAAGCCTAATGAAGCTTTGAATCCTGCTAAAGAGGAATTGGTGGTGAACAACCCTGAACCTGCCAAGTTGCCGGTACCACCTCCAGCTGAAGTCACTGTGAAGAGCGAGTCTGTCACCCCGCCAACTGATGCATCAAGTTTGACCAAACCTAAGCCCGTCAAAGAGCCTGCCAAGGAGCCGCCTGCCAAGGAGCCTGCCAAAGAGCCCGTCAAGGAATCTGTCAAGGAGCCTGTAAAACCAATAGCAGAACCTGCCAAAAAACCAGTGGTGGAGGAAAAACCAGCTGACAAATTGGCCAAAGCAGAATCTAAAACGGATACCAAACCCAAGTCTCAGACGAAAACTTCGGATAAAACCAATCAAGCTGACAACCCGGACTGGGTGCAAGCATTGGATACGAATGCTTGGGTCATGCAACACGGGGCTTTTGAAAGTTTGAGCGAGGCGCGTAACTTTCAGTCTACTTCTCTAGGCTACCAGTCTGGACAAGTGTTATATACCCAGAGAAAAGGCAGCAAGCCCTACTATATTTTGATCACGGGCCCTTATACAGACAAGGCGCAAGCTGAAGCGTTGATGAAGCAAAACCCGCCGTTGGCCAAGGCTTGGGTGCGATCAGCGAAATCGCTCAAAGCACAGTTTCAGGAATGAGTGAGGTTTTTTCAAGATTTTCATCTAAGGGTCGATCAATTCCAACGGAGTAACACATGAGCCAGAACCCTGCAATCCCCCATGACCCGCCACCGGATGGAAATTCAGCCGACACAACCGTGACCGCTGAGGGTTCTGTCGCACATGATTCAATAAGCAGCCATGCTGGCCATGATGGTATGCCTGCCATAGATCATCTCCATGAGAGTCTGCCTGAGCCGCATTTAAATACTGAACATACAGGCTATGGTCACACCGATCCATCAAGCTTGGCCGCGCTTGCCACCCTTGAGTTGCATGAACCAGATTTACATGCAGCCGAGGCTCCTGAATTGGATGGGCCCATTTGGACTTCATCCTCGGATGTATCCATCGTTGTCGCAGATCCTGAGCAAGAAACTCCCCAGCTTCTTTCTCAGCAACCCGCTTTGCTGGCGCATCTGGCTCAAGTTGGTCTGACTTCCTCCGATCAATGGGAAGAGCAAATTCAACCGCGTATTCAAAAATTGAGCGAAGACATCGCGCAGGTGCACGTTCAATTGGACGAACTTGAGCGCAGTAAACCCAAAAAGATTTCCTGAGGATATTCAACATGGCGCAAGATTCGAAACAAGCGGATGCCACAGAAGATGGTGACTTCTTGCCAGATATGCCCGTACATACTGAAGAAGAATCTGAAGCTGAAGCACTCGCTATTGGTTTGGACGATATCAACGATCAAGCCTTGGACAGCTCAGAGGTGGCGCGTCAAATAGAAGAATTGACCGGCGTAGTCATCAGCTCGGCCGAAGTTTCCACTCGCTCGGCAGAGGTCGCCGCCAACATCAGTCAGGAAATGCGCAATGTGATGAAGATCGTCAACGAAATGACGGCTAAAAACATTTTGCATTCTCGTATCATTTTAATTGGGCTCCTCAGTTTTTTGATCATTGCTGTAGGCACGTTCTTTGCCATTTCAACCCGCCTTCAACAAAATATTCGTCAACTTGACAGCTTATCTTTGGCGGTTGGTAAACGGGTGGTAGAACTGGATGCAACGCTGGCTACTTTTGGCGATGCCACACGAGGTTTGGGAGACACCACAGAAAAACTCGACAGCATGGAAGAGCGCCAAATCAAGCTTGACGATAAGTTTCAGGCCAAGATGGAAGACTTAAATAAGCTATTCGTCAAACTTCCCGACCAAATCGCTGGACAGGTCAATGGTCAATCAGAAAAAAGCTTAGATGCCAAGCTCAAGGAATTGCAAAAAAATATCCAGGCCTTAGATGCGAAGGTACAAGCACTTTCCACCAAGCCAGCCCCTGTTGCGCCACCCGTGGTCAACAACCAAAAAGAAGTGATTGCCGAGATTCAGAAACTGAAAAAAGACCTTGAAGCTGCCAACGCTGCGGCGACTGCGGCGGCTGTGAAAGCGGCCACCAAAGAGCGTGAGCGAGAAAAACTGTTAGATAAACCGTTGATCATTCCAAAGCCAGCGCCAGAGGTCAAGCCCGTAGACAAGAAAGCTGCTGAAGCCAAGGCTGCTGCTGAAGCCAAGGCAGCTGCTGAGGCTAAAGCGGCCGAGGCAAAGGCAGCTGAACTGAAAGCCACGGAAGCACGGGCGGCAGCGGAGGCTAAGGCCGCCGCAGAAGCCAAGGCCCGTGCTGCCGCAGAGGCGAGAGCGGCTGCCGCTGAAGCTGCCAGAGCTGCGGCTCAACCTCCAGCATTACCACCGCGAGCTGCACCTAAAGAAGACAGAGTGATTTTTCCACGTCCGTCTGGTGACAATTGAAACAGAGTGCTCTTGCGTTTAGTCTATTTCCATTTTGTTTTCTGATAGCTTGAGAGCTATTTCAATTGAAAGCTCTCAGCATCCGCTTTCGCCCAATATGTTTTGTAAGGCTCGGGTAGTTTGGCCGTACTGTCTTTGAGCAATGCGCCAGCAGACAGGGGCGGATAGATTTGTGCCAAGGTCAGCGTTTCATTGCCATTGATGCGGTGAGAAAAATAATGAGATCGCAATTCATGAGGTGAAGACAACCCGGTTGCCTGCAGTAGCTCTTTGAACGCAAGCATAGTGTGGTGATGAAAATTCTTTACGCGCAGCGCTTTGGTTGGAACCACCAACGCCATTTGTCTTTGCGGGTCTTGCGTGGTAACACCCGTAGGGCAGTTCCCCGTGTGACAAGTTTGGGCTTGAATACAGCCGAGTGCGAACATGAAGCCGCGTGCGCTGTTACACCAGTCTGCGCCCAAAGCCAAAGTTCGGGCTATGTCGAAACTGCTGATGATTTTGCCGCTGGCGCCAAGCTTCACGTGCTCACGCATACCAATTCCTACCAATGTATTGTGAACAAGTCGCAGACCTTCATTCATTGGCATACCCATGTGGTCTGAGAATTCAAGTGGTGCCGCACCAGTACCACCTTCAGCGCCATCCACCACAATAAAGTCTGGAAGTATGCGCGTCTCAAGCATCGCTTTGGCAATGCCAAACCACTCCCAAGGATGACCTATGCAGAGTTTGAAGCCCACCGGTTTGTTTTGACTCAATTCACGCAGACTTTGCATGAATTCGAGCATTTCTATGGGCGTTCCAAAACTGCTGTGCGCTGCGGGTGAAACGCAGTCTGCGCCTAACGGTACGCCGCGGGCCTCAGCGATCTCTGGAGTCACCTTGGCTGCGGGAAGAACACCTCCGTGTCCGGGTTTGGCTCCTTGGCTCAATTTGATTTCGATCATTCGAACTTGAGGCTCACGCGCCTGCGCGACGAAACGCTCTGCACAGAACCGTCCTTGGTCGTCACGACAGCCGAAATAGCCCGATCCAATTTCCCATATCAAATCACCACCATGGATACGGTGGTAGCGTGAGATGGAACCCTCGCCAGTGTCATGCGCAAAACCGCCCAATTGAGCGCCTTGGTTCAAAGCCATGATCGCGTTAGCGCTCAGCGCACCAAAACTCATCGCCGAAATATTGAACAAACTGATGTCATAGGGCTGGCTGCATGCCGTATTTCCTACACGGACTCTGAAGTCATGGTCAGCTAGGGTGCTAGGCGCTATGGAATGTGTCAGCCATTCGTAACCGTTAGTTTCTACATTGAGTTGTGTACCAAAGGGGCGTTTGTCTGATTGGCCTTTGGCACGAGAGTAAACAAGCGTGCGCTGAGCGCGTGAAAATGGCGTTGCTTCCGACTCGCTTTCAATGAAATATTGACGTATTTCAGGGCGAATAAATTCCAGCAAAAAACGCATATGTCCCAAGATAGGGTAGTTGCGCAAGATTGCATGGTGTCTTTGCAGCAAGTCATGAATACCGATAGCACTGAGCACCGCAAACACTGTCAATCCCAGCCAACCTTGGCCAGAAGCTAACACCAGCAGAAGACTGAAACAAAGCCCACCTAAGGCTATAAAAAATGTGGTGTACCTGACAGGGTAGCGGATGTTGTTGAGATCAAGCACTGAAGTTACTCCCTGCAGCCCTGACCAACGAGGGTCAAGTAGATGTGTTGCGCAATCTAGAAGACAGACGCGCTTGTGCCAGTGAGGATACCTCAGCTCTCAAGCGTGCCATCGACAACTGACTGTCAGACGCGCTTTGGATTTCTTTCAAGTCGTGCAGTATGTTTTGCCTTAAATCCACCAGCTCTTGTTCGATTTTTTCCAAATGCTGTTTTAATTCGCGTTGCTGCGCCATACGTTGGCTCAGTAAATTGACACTTTGCGCTATTAATTTCCAACTCTGTGCCAACTCATCTTTAGGTGGTTGGTGTAATTGTTCAAAGAGTTCACTGAGTAACGGGTCGTGCAAAACCTCTGCGGAACTTTGACCGGCGGACTGTCGCGCTGATTCCAAGGCCGATTGCAGTGGGTCGTCATTGTGGGCGTATCTCGACGCATTCATATTTTCAGCTTCTTTGTTTAAACTGATATTCATGTGGGGCTCAGAAAAATTATGAACAGCGGCCCAACCCATACCTGGGTCATATTGTTTCAGGCCTTTGAAGGCAAGGAATTTTTCTTCTGACATGGCTGACATCATCTCAATTTATAGCTTGGCAGAATTGCTTCGAGCCAGTCGTTTGAGAAATTCGGGAATACCCATTTGAGCCAAAGAACGTGAATTTGCCGTCTCTTCGGTTTCACTGGCCAATTTGCGTTGTCTGTAACGACCGAGCACAGAATATTGACTTGAATTTGGAATGGCTTCAAGCACGCTAGCCTTGGTCGGGGTCAAGGGGACGCGGTGGCTACCGGTGTCTTGAGCCGTCAATTTGACGGGCGCAGTTCTAGGTTGTTGTGATTGGGCCATGCGTATTTCTCGCGCGGCACAAATAGCCTCGCCGAACTCGCGGAATGATTCACCGCCCAAGTCGCGGGCATCCATCAAGTAGCCACGCTCAAACAAATCGCGTGCGCTTTGCGCTTCAAGAATGGGAGGTGCAAGCATGAAGCTGACAGGGAAACGCTGTTTGGTAAAGACATCAGAGTTCAACTGTTCGTTGAGAACACGCGTGGGACAAACCACCAGCATCGGGCGACGCGCGGCTGCTGAATCAAACACCCAGCGGTGACGGCTGAGGAATCCAGAAGTTGCGGCCAATTCGATTTCAGATACCGAGGTGGGCACCAACACCATGTCAAATTCAAACATCAATTCGCCGGCCAAAGAGTCAGACCAGGTCAGATCGCATACCAGAATGTCACATTCACTGGCAGCGCGGCGCATTTGCAGACGCGCTTCAAAAATAGGTCGGTTGCCGCCTTGGTCTACAGGAAGTGACAAATGCTGAACTACTGCACCCACAGGCGGGGCTTGCTTGAGCCAATTGCTAGAGGAGCCATGCGGGTCCCAATCGATCAAGGTCACACCCAAATTCAGGCTGCGACTGAGATAAGCCACCAGATTGGCTGACAGGGTGCTTTTACCAACACCACCTTTTTGACTGGTGACCAAAATCTTGAATGCCATTTGTAACTCCGATAGGGGCAGAAGTATTCAATCGAAACCCAGAATTTAATTGAGCTAAATCCTGTAAAGGGTTGTCGATACTATCGTTTTTATCAATACTGTCAAATTCTTCCACTGCCGGTGTTGTTTTTGTGCTATTCAATTCATCCCAAAGGGATTAACACGATTGAAACGCAGAATATCCCTTAGAAAAGTCACAATACCCTTCATGGAAAAAGTTCGTATCGACAAATGGCTATGGGCGGCACGTTTTTACAAAACCCGAACCTTGGCTACGGAAGAAATACTTAAGGGCCGCATTTCCATCAACGATCAGGTCGTCAAACCGGCAAGGGAAGTCAAAGTCGGTGACCTGGTGTCCTTTCGCCGTGATGGTCTGACGCGCAGCATTGAAGTCTTAGGCGTCAGCGATATTCGCGGACCAGCGCCTAAGGCGCAACTTCTTTATATGGAAACACCTGACAGCTTGAAAGCTAAGGAAGCGCATAGCCAGCAAAGACGTTATGCCCGTGAACCTGCGCTCAGTATCGAAAATGGCAGACCGACCAAACGTGACCGTCGTGACATAGAGCAAACTGGGCATGATTGGAATGAACGTTGGAGCGCTTCACTTTGAAATTACTGGGCATGGTTTGGCGGGCTTTGGTGAGAGATACCCGAGCAGGTGAGTTGCGTTTGCTTTTTGTTGCTGTCAGCTTAGGCGTCGCCGCGCTTTCATCCGTGGGTTTTTTGGCAGACCGAATTGAATCAGGCTTGCAACGTGATGCGCGGCAACTCCTAGGCGGCGATGCTGTGTTGGTCAGTGACCGTGTTTTTTCCGCAGAAGTTCTGGAAAAAATCAAGCAATTTGGCCTGCGCTCGGTAACTACTCTCACTTTTCCGACCATGGCTCGCAGTGGCTTGGCCGATGGTGGCAACAGCCGATTGGTTGCATTGAAAGCGGTGTCTGAGGGCTACCCACTGCGCGGTCAGTTGCAAGTGCTATTGCCCTTGGACCAACCTCTGCTCAAACCCGCTTTGGTCAAAGAGTTAAGCAATGAAACTTTGTATGACCGTCCTTCTACACCTACACGAGATATTCCAGCAACTGGCGAGGTTTGGGTAGAGCCAGCTATTTTGGAGGCACTGGAAATCAAGCTTGGCGATGAAATTTCATTAGGTGAGCGCACACTTAAAGCTGCTCGTGTGCTGACTTCAGAACCAGACCGGGGTGCTGGTTTCATGAATTTTGCACCCAGGGTCATGATGAACCAATCGGATTTAGAGGCCACCCGTCTGGTGCAACCTGCCAGTCGTGTCACATGGCGATTGGCCGTGGCAGGAGATAAGCAAGCACTGTCAGATTTCACGCAATGGGCTCAGGCATGGGTCAAGCAAGCAGATGTTCGTGGTATCAGACTTGAAACATTGGAGGCAGGGCGTCCAGAAATGCGCCAAACCCTTGAACGTGCTGAAAAATTCTTGCATTTGGTGGCCTTGCTGGCCGCATTGTTGAGTGCCGTGGCTGTGGCTTTAGCGGCCAGATCGTTTGCAACAGGTCATTTAGACGAATGTGCAATGCTGAGAGTGCTTGGGCAAAGCCAGCGGCATATTTTGTGGGTCTATACAGGGGAATTTTTAACTGCTGGTCTGTTAGCCAGTGTGTTTGGGCTGTCCATGGGTTTTGGTTTGCATCATTTGTTTGTTCAATTGCTGGCTGGTCTGGTGGATACAGATCTTCCAGCCCCCGGCGGACAGCCAGTGTGGCAAGGTTTAGGCGCTGGGTTGACGTTGCTATTGGCATTTGGCCTGCCTCCCATTTTGCAACTGGCTCAAGTGCCGGCGTTGCGAGTCATCCGTCGCGAGTTGGGGCCGGTAAGACCTGCATCATTTGGTGTACTCGCACTGGGCTTGGTAGGTTTTGCTGGCCTGTTGGTCAATGCCAGCAGGGATTTATCTTTGGGCTTGATGGTGGTCGGAGGATTCGCTGGGGCTGCCGCCGTTTTTGCTGGCATGGCTTGGCTTGCCGTGTGGGGATTAAGACAAACTGTCAATTTGAAGCGTGTGCCAACATGGTTGCGCATGGCTACGCGGCAAATCAGTGCCCGACCAGGTTACACGGTGGTACAAATCAGTTCACTTTCTGTGGGTTTGCTGGCATTGATGCTGTTGGTTTTACTCAGAACAGACTTGGTCGACAGTTGGCGCAATGCCACGCCTGCCGATGCACCCAACCGATTTGTCATCAATATTCAGCCAGATCAATCAAAAGATTTTTTAGCCTATTTAGATCAAGCAGGCATCAAGCAAATGGATTGGTATCCAATGATCAGAGGCAGATTGATAGAAATCAACGGCAAACCGGTTCGCCCCGAGAATTACAGTGACGAACGCGCACAACGTTTGGTTGAGCGTGAGTTCAATATGTCGCATACATCGCGTGCGCCTGAACACAACCGCATTGTTCAAGGCAAATGGGTGCCGCAGGAAAGCAACGCCATCAGCATGGAAGAAGGCATTGCCAAAAGTCTCAAACTGAAATTGGGTGATGAGTTGCGCTTTGACATGGCCGGACAAAATATGAGTGCGCGCATCACTTCTTTGCGAAGCGTGGATTGGACTTCCATGCGCGCCAACTTTTTCGCCTTGTATCCCGTTTCAGCCATGCCATCTTTACCAATGACATACATCGCGGCTTACCGTGCACCTGATCGCAAGGGCTTTGACAATGAATTGGTCAACCGTTTTCCAAATGTGACCAATGTGGATATGGGCGCTACTATCAATCAGGTTCAAAAAGTTTTGGGTCAGGTGATAGGTGCCGTTGAATTTTTATTTGGCTTCACCCTCGTCGCTGGCATGGTCGTTTTGTTTGCGACTGTGACTGCCACCCGAGAAGATCGCGCCAGAGAGTATGCAGTGTTACGGGCTTTAGGCGCTGGAAATCAGTTGCTGCAACAGGTGCAAACAGCTGAGTTGTTAGGCATTGGGGCGCTTTCAGGTACCTTGGCAGCCTTGGTGGCGGCATTGATGGGTTGGGGTTTGGCTAAGTATGTTTTCGAATTCACATGGCATGCCTCGCCATGGGTTTTATTCACAGGAATGTTGACAGGCGCTGGGTTGGCATGGCTGGCAGGTTGGTGGGGGTTGCGTGAGGTGTTGCGTCGGCCTGTGGTCCAAACATTGCGCATGGCTGCGGAATAACGCCGTGAGACTTGCTTTGTGCTCAGCTGAGTAAAACGACCAAAGCACCTGCACCACCTTCTGAAGCTTTGGCCTGAACAAAAGCAAGCACTTCATTTTTTTGAACCAACCAGCGCTGCACTTTGGATTTCAGCACGGGCGCTTTCCCGGGGGAGCCTAAGCCTTTGCCGTGGATCACCCGTATGCATCGCCAGCCACGTTTATGGGACTCTTTGATAAATTGGCCGAGTGCCTCACGGGCTTCATCACTGCGTAACCCGTGTAAATCAATTTGACCTTGCAAACTCCAATGACCTTTGCGTAATTTTTGGGTCACATCAGTGCCAATGCCTTGGCGACGGTAACTGAGTTGATCGTCTGTGTCCAATAAAGTAGTGACATCAAAATCATCGCTTAGGCTTTCTTTTAATACCAGGACATCATCTTTTTTTTGTTGAAACGCATGGGGAGGCGTTGGTTCACCCGTCAATATGACCCTAGGTTGTGGGGTCAGTGGTTGGACTTGACCCACAGCACGTTGAAAGAGATTGCGTTCAGCCTTTTCTCTAAGATCTAGAGCCCGTTTCTCAGCAGCTTGCGCCGCCTCATACTGTGCTTGATCGGTCAAGGTTTTTTTGATGGCGGCAAGATCTTTCAAACTGCGTGCTTTCACCATGGACTGCGCTCCGCCATAGACCAATGAATACCGGGACCAACGATGATGTGATCTAAAACCTTGATATCCACCATAGACAATGCTGTTTGAAGCGTTCTTGTGAGCGTACTGTCAGCTGCAGAGGGGCGAACATCGCCACTTGGGTGGTTATGGGCCAGAATGACAGCGGCAGCACCTTGGTCCAAGGCCAATTTAACAACTTCACGTGGATATACCGATGTCTGGTTTATGGTTCCTCTGAACATTTCCTGAAAACTCAGCAATCTGTATTGCGTATCCATCAAGATCACGGCAAAGACCTCCTGAAGGTAGCCCCCCATTTGCAATTGTAAAAATTGAGTGACACTGTCTGGATTGTTTAGCAGATCTCGCTTGCGCATTTTTTGTAACAACACTCTGCGAGACAATTCGAGAACAGCCAGCAATTGGGCGCGTCTGGCAGAGCCACCAAGCCCTTTAGCGGCCTGTAACTCAGCGGGGCTTGCTTGAAGCAAACCAGCCAATCCATGAAAACTATCAAGCAAAGATTGAGCAAGTTCAAGCACGTTTTGTCCTGGCAATCCAGTACCCAGCATAACTGCAAGCAATTCTGCATCAGTCAATGTGTGGCTGCCCATGTTGAGCAGTCTTTCGCGAGGGCGAGTTGTTTTAGGGATATCAAGAAGCCGCATAGGGAACAGTGCAATGACAACATGGATGATGGGGGTCGGTAAATCTTCTCGCTATTTCATCCACAAAAGCGTGGTTTGTCACCCCTTGGTTTTGTGATTTACAGCCTTTCTACAATAGAGACAGTTTACAAAGGCGACCATGACAGCCCCGACGATCATTCAACAAGGATCTTTTCTGACATTGCATTACCGCTTGAGTGGCCCGCAAGGGGACATCATCAACACGTTTGGCGGCCCGCCAGCTACTTTATCCTTGGGAAACTCAGAGCTTTCTCCAGCTATTGAATCTAAATTGCTAGGGCTGACTGAAGGTCAGCACGTTACTTTGGAGTTGGAGGCTGGGCAGGCATTTGGAGAACACAACCCGCAAATGATGCAATGGGTATCTCGCCAATTACTCGATCAGTTTGGTGAAAAAGGCATGACTTACGCTGTTGGCGAAGTGGTTGAATTCCCTGCGCCTGAGAACAATGGTCGTTATGCTGGCGCGGTCAGGCAAGTGAGCGATGATGAAGTGCTGTTTGATTTCAACCATCCCTTGGCCGGACAAGCTGTAAGTCTGGAAGTAAAAGTCATAGGAGTGTTGTGAATGATTGAACCTAGCAACGCAGAAATAATCCTGGCTGAGCCACGCGGCTTTTGTGCAGGTGTAGACAGGGCCATCGATATTGTCGAACACGCGCTGTCAAAATTTGGTGCACCTATTTATGTTCGACATGAAATAGTGCACAACACGCATGTCGTAGATGATTTGCGCGCACGCGGAGCAATTTTTATTGAAGACTTGAATGATGTACCACCAGATTCAACACTTGTGTTCAGTGCACATGGCGTACCGAAAGAAGTTGAACATGAAGCGGCCCGAAGAGGCTTCAGGGTATTTGATGCCACTTGCCCGTTGGTAACCAAAGTACATGTTGAAGTCGCCAAATTGCATAAAGAAGGGTACGAATTCATCATGATCGGTCATAAGGGCCATCCTGAGGTAGAAGGAACCATGGGTCAGTTACCTTCGGGGATTCATTTGGTTGAAGACGCAGACGATGTTGTCAATGTCAAACCCAATCAAACAGATAAATTGGCCGTGGTCACGCAAACCACTTTAAGTGTGGATGATGCGGCAGAAATCATGGCGGCAGTCAAACGTCATTTCCCCATGGTTCGTGAACCCAAGCAGCAAGATATTTGTTATGCCACACAAAATCGTCAAGATGCCATCAAGGTGTTGAGTCCTCAGGTTGATATCGTTATTGTGGTGGGCAGTCCAAGCAGTTCAAACAGCAATAGATTGCGGGACGTGGCAGCCAATTACGGGACAACAAGTTACATGGTTGACAATGCCGATGAACTTCAAGCTGAGTGGTTCATAGGAAAAAACAAAATTGGATTGACAGCAGGCGCATCTGCGCCGGATATATTGGTACAGCAAGTGATTGCGCGATTGCGTGAACTTGGTGCGCTATCCGTGCGAACCCTTGAAGGCATTCAAGAAACCGTGAAATTCCCGCTGCCCAAGGGCTTGCGCAACGATTAACTTTTTCAAACAACTGCTATGTTAGATATTGCATTTATTCGACGTGATCTCAATCAAGTGATAGAGCGTTTGCAAACCCGCAAGCAACCGCAACCCTATTTGAATGTTGAACTTTTCCAATCAATGGAAAGCGAACGTAAGACTCTACAAACTCGCACAGAGGAGTTGCAAGCAAAACGCAACAGTTTGTCCAAAAGCATAGGACAGTTCAAAGCAAAGGGTGAACCCACAGAGCCCTTGATGACAGAAGTTGCGCAGTTGAAAGATGAACTCGATGCATCTGCACACAGGCTAGAAGCGCTCCAATCTGATTTACAGCAGCTTTTATTGGCTTTACCCAATTTACCCCAAGCAGGTGTTCCTTTAGGTCTAGATGAACACGGCAATATTGAATTGAGGCGCTGGAGCCTCACGGGAAAAGATCCCATCCCTTTGAATTTCACGGCCAAAGATCATGTGGATTTAGGTGAACCGCTGGGATTGGATTTTGAAACAGGCGTGGCTTTATCAGGTTCGCGTTTTGCATTCATGAAAGGTCCGATTGCAAGACTTCACCGAGCGCTTGCACAATTTATGCTGGATGTACAAACACAAGAACATGGTTATACCGAGTGCTACACGCCTTATATTGTGAATGCTGAGACTCTACGGGGAACTGGACAACTGCCCAAGTTTGAAGAGGACTTGTTTGCGGCCAAAAAAGGTGGACAGGACGGCGAAATCGATGGGCAAGCACTGTATTTGATTCCAACCAGTGAAGTTCCTTTGACAAATTATGTGCGCGACAAAGTGCTGGCTGAAAGTGAGTTACCCATAAAGCTGACTGCACATTCCCCTTGTTTTCGGTCTGAGGCTGGCAGTCATGGTAGAGACACGAGAGGCATGATTCGTCAGCATCAATTTGACAAAGTGGAGATGGTGCAAATCGTTCATCCTGATCGAAGCAATGAAGCATTGGACGAAATGACGGGTCATGCAGAAGCCATATTGCAAAAACTAGGGTTACCTTACCGCGTCATGTTGCTATGCACGGGCGACATGGGCTTTGGTGCAGCACGCACGCACGATTTAGAAGTGTGGCTGCCAGCGCAAAACACTTACAGAGAAATCAGTTCATGCTCTAATTGCGAGGCATTTCAAGCGCGGCGTATGCAAGCACGATTTAAGAATGCCCAAGGTAAAAATGAATTGGTGCATACATTGAATGGCTCTGGACTTGCAGTGGGTCGAACTTTGGTGGCCGTATTGGAGAACTATCAACAGGCTGATGGCAGCATACGCATACCGGAAGCATTACGTCCCTACATGGGTCAACTTGAATTTTTGAAACCCTAACCCAAAAGGAAAATCCCATGATCAAGCATATGTTGATTGCAAGTTCAGCGTTTTTGCTGATAGCAGGTTGTACGAGTATGCCAATGGGCGCAGGAAGAACTGCATCCAGCATAGATATGAACGGTACAGATTTACTGGCTCAAACCCAATTACCACCTGGTGCACGAATTCTGCATGAGCAATCAACGGTGATTGGCTCAGGGAATAACTGGGTGGGCAGGGTAGTGATTGATTCAGCCCGCGAACCAGCCGCAGCATTCAGTTATTTTTTAGAAAATTACCCCGCCCAAGGATGGACGTTGTTATCGGCTGTGAGAGCAAAAACCAGTGTGTTGGTTTTTACCAAACAGGAACACAATGTGACCATTGAGATTCAAGAAGGCAACTTGATGACAGCGGGCGCTGCCATAGCCATTCTCACAAGAGCACCGCTGAATGCCAACGATTTAACGCCTGCTGCTGCAAAATCTGATTTGCCTAAAGTGGTGGATATTCCTTCAAAGCCTTGATAATTTTATAAAATGAATGGATAAAACCTTATCCACTTCATTCAAGAGTCAGGAAAGATGGCAGAGTGGTCGAATGCACCGGATTCGAAATCCGGCGTACAGGTTTTCCTGTACCGAGGGTTCGAATCCCTCTCTTTCCGCCAAATATCGAGCTAATGCATCACGCAACTATTTTGCAGACAGCCATGGTTGGCACTGTTTGCCGAACTGGCGAAATATTGCAAGAGAATCGAGAATTACTTTAGAAGAAAATAAACTGCAGCTAACAAAAAAAGTATAAGCAAATAAAGTGGTATCGGCACAAGAATATAAAGTCTTTTGGGGATTCCTTTGGTCAGTACATTCAATATATATATAAGTCCCAAAATAGATACGCCACAAAACAAGACCAATACAAATTCAGGTGTAATTTGAAACTTCATGGACCATTGTAAATCGATGAAATTGACTTACTCGCAGAGTCTGTAACGGCGGTAAAAGTCAGTCGCATGAGTCAAACCAGATAAAGCCAGAAAAACAAATACTTCTATGGGCACTTCATTGCCAGCGGCGACTCTGATTCCTAGCATCAGGAAAAAACCTGGAAGCAAGCCTAAGCTGATGTCGGCTACGTTTAAGCCATTTTTAAAAATTCGATATCGCATGCACAACACCAGCCATTCGGTCAGAGTGAATAACAAAATGCAATCAATAAAAGCTATTGAAACAGTAAAGCTTGGCAAGGTAATCCTTTGACTTGGGTAAAGGTATGAAAGCTAAGAGATAGCTTTTCAAGGTTCAATGATCCACGACATAATAACAATGAGGTTGGATCTATTTGTAAATATGATTTACATCAACTCAGGTGTTTGAACCGTCACCAGCAATGTTTGAATTTGGTCATCCTTGACGCGCGAACGTAACCACCAAATGGATCCCTTCTTAATTACCAATTCTGGGATTTGGATATGCAATAGCCGTTTGACAGTATCTGAAATCAAAGGTTGATGTGTGATTAACAAAACACTGTGCTTGTTTGTAGGCCATTGCGCCAGAGTCAACACATCGTCTACCAAAGCATTGGGTGACAATTCATCTCTCAACTTGTATTTTCGCCCTAAGGGAATGACTGTTTGCTCTGCACGCAAACTAGGGCAGCATAAAATCTTCGTGCTTTCTGGTAACTGTCGTTCAAGCCATTGCGCCATGCGCTGCGCTTGTCGTTCACCACGCGCAGAAAGTTGACGGTCAATATCTGATTGACCTTCAACCGCTTCTGTGGTTTCAGCATGACGCCAAAATATCAAATCCATTTTTAAAAATCAATCCATTGAAATTTATGCGCACAATCGAAACAATGTAGATTCACAGAATGACGAATCGGTGACTCGTGTTCATCAAATATTCATGAAATAGAAAAATAAATGTCATTAATTATTCATAAGATAGAAAAAAACAAAGGTTTCAACTCTTATGAAAATCACTGTATTTGGAACAGGCTATGTAGGATTAGTTCAAGGCGCTGTTTTAGCTGACGCAGG
The DNA here is from genome assembly GCF_046052765.1 of Limnohabitans sp. Taxonomy (GTDB): domain Bacteria; phylum Pseudomonadota; class Gammaproteobacteria; order Burkholderiales; family Burkholderiaceae_C; genus Limnohabitans. Next base: position 61,573 of record NZ_JAVLFQ010000066.1, read on the forward strand.
CCATTCCGTCACTTGTGTTGACATTGATTTGGCGAAATTAGATAAATTAAAAGAGGGTGAGATACCCATCTTCGAGCCAGGATTAGAGGCTTTAGTTAAAAGTAACTACGCAGAGAAACGGCTTATGTTTACTTCAGACGCTGAGCAAGCACTGAGCCAGAGTGACGTGGTGTTCATTGCAGTCGGTACACCTCCTGATGAAGACGGCAGTGCTGACCTGAAACACGTATTAAAAGTTGCAGAAACCATCGGACAATACTTGCATGAATACACAGTCGTTGTCAATAAATCTACTGTACCTGTAGGAACCGCAGACAAAGTGAAGGATGCGATCACCAGAACATTAGTAAATCGAGGCAGCAAGATTGAATTCGATGTGGTTTCAAACCCGGAATTTTTGAAGGAAGGTGCTGCGGTTGCTGATTGTCAACGACCTGACAGAATTGTGATTGGTACAGGCAGTGCCAGAGCGGAAAAGGTGTTGAGGGAACTCTATGAGCCGTTCAATAGAAACCACGACAAAATCATTGTCATGGGAGTACGCAGCTCGGAGATGACCAAATACGCAGCCAACTGTATGTTGGCTGCAAAAATCAGTTTCATGAATGAAATGGCCAACATAGCTGAGGCTGTGGGTGCCGATATCGAATCAGTGCGGCAGGGTATCGGCAGTGATCAACGGATTGGATATCACTTTATATATGCGGGCGCTGGGTATGGTGGAAGTTGTTTTCCCAAAGATGTGAGCGCCTTGGTCAAAACAGCTGAACAAATGGGCTTTGACCCTTTGCTGTTGAATGCGATTGAAGCGCGAAACAAAGCTCAAAAGCGTGTGGTTTTTGATAAATTAAATGAGCATTTCCAACATAATTTGAAAGGTAGGACTTTTGCGCTTTGGGGTTTATCTTTTAAGCCTAATACCGACGATATGCGTGAGGCACCCAGCAGGGTATTGATGGAAGCATTATGGCAATCCGGTGCAAAAGTTCAAGCTTACGATCCTGCAGCTATGGAAGAAACTCAACATATTTATGGTCAGCAGCCATTGCTTCAACTGTGTGGAACCAAAGAAGCAGCATTGAATAATGCAGATGCGCTGATCATAATGACAGAATGGCGTCAATTCAAAGCACCAGATTTTGAGTTGCTGAAAAACACACTTAAACAACCCGTCATCTTTGATGGACGTAATTTATTTGATCCGGCCCGAATGAAAGAGAAAGGGTTTACCTATAAAGGTATTGGTCGCTGATACTTAATAGACGTCTGGTACGTACATTTCAGCAGGTACTGGATGTCTTAAATAATCTGGATTGCGAACACGTGCAGGCAAATCTATGATGGGATGCTCAATTTCAGAATAAGGCATCAATGACAGTAGATGGTGAATGCAATTGAGTCTAGCTTTCTTTTTATCTACGGCTTGTACTACCCACCAAGGAGCTTCTGCAATGTGTGTCCGTTCAATCATGGCTTCTTTGGCATGTGTATACGCTTCCCACCGCTTGCGACTCTCTAAATCCATAGGACTTAGTTTCCATTGTTTCAGGGGATCGTGAATGCGTCCCAAAAAACGTGCATGTTGTTCATCGTCGGTGATGGAAAACCAATACTTCACTACTTGAATACCACTTCGTGAAAGCATTTTTTCAAATTCAGGAACTGAGCGAAAGAATTCTTCATATTCTTCGTCACTGCAAAAACCCATCACACGTTCAACACCTGCTCGGTTGTACCAACTACGATCGAACAAGACAATTTCGCCTGCAGCAGGTAAGTGTGCAACATAGCGTTGGAAATACCATTGTGTACGTTCACGATCGTTAGGGGCTGGTAAGGCAGCAACTCTGCAAATACGTGGATTGAGTCTTTGTGTGATGCGTTTAATGACGCCACCCTTGCCAGCCGCGTCGCGACCTTCAAAAATAATCACAACACGGCGTTTATTTGCGACTACCCAATCTTGCAACTTGACGAGCTCACCTTGTAATCGAAGTAAGTTTTTAAAGTAACTTACTCGATCTTGACGTTGTTTCAGCGTCGAATTTTCCTCATAGTCTTGGTATTCATCCATCTCCATCTCGAGTTCTTCATCAAGGTTATCCAGAAGATCCTCACGAACTCGTTGTAACAGTTGTTTATCAATGGTTTGTTTATCTTCCATTTTGATTCCTCGATCAGACCAGACTTAACGGGCTAGCTATTGTTGTACGGGCAGCAGAAAAAAACTCGCGTTGATCCAGAACATCGTAAATAACCGATTCAGTCTTCTTGACAATGGTGTCCCAACCCATAGATTGAGCACTGATACAAGCTTGTTGTCTGACATAAGCCATAAGTTCAGGTCTGTTGAGCAAGGTTTGCGCTGCCATTTCAAAATGGATATCAGATGCGTGGGCAGCCAACATACCATTGACACCATTTTGTATTAACTCACCTGCTGCGGCATGATTGAATGCCACCACTGCCAAACCAGACGCCATGGCCTCTAGCGTGACGTTTCCGAAAGTTTCAGTTTGACTGGCAAATACAAACATATCAGCGCTTGCATAGTGAGCAGCTAAATCTTCTCCGGTTCTGAAACCTGCAAATATCACATCAGCAAATGATTGTTCCAATTCATGACGCATAGGGCCATCGCCCACCAATACGAGTTTGGCTTTGACACTTTGTTGCTTGGCCATTGCATAAGTTTGCAACACAAGTTCGAGATTCTTTTCAACAGCCAACCTTCCAACATAAAGCATCACGATAGTATCTGAATCAGCCTTCCAACTGGCTCTTAGAGCTGGATCTCGCTTACTTGGAGAAAACAGTTGAGTGTCGATTCCACGTGGCACGACATGAAGTCTTTCAAATCCAGCACTGGACAGAGTCTGCGCAAGTTGTTCGGTAGGTACCATCGTCGCGTCTGCAGAGTTATGAAACTTCCTCATGTATGACAATATAGCGCCGCTGAGCCAACCAATGCCATAGTGACTGCTGTACGCATGAAAGTTGGTGCGAAAGTCGGTGCTGATTGGAATTTTCAATTTTTTTGCGACTTGAAGTGCTGACCAACCAAGTGGTCCTTCAGTTGCAATGTGAACAACATCGGGACGTTTGTGTGACCATAAACGGTGTAATTCTTTTTTAGCGGGCAAGCCCATGCGCAGCTGTTTGTAAAAGGGTATGGGCATTCCCTTCACAAGTAATTCGTTAAAACCTTGGCGATTTTGTGCGAGCTCTTTTTTTTCTATTCGTGGCCGCACTAACCAAATGTTGTGTCCATTCAACTGTAGGCCGTTGACCATTTTCGACAAGGTATGCGCAACACCATTGATATCAGGAGGAAATGTTTCAGTCACTACTGAAATATTCAATGGGCTTTTTGTTTGGCCGAATCGTTCGACAATAATGTGTGTATTCATACCCTGTAATGTGACAATAAATTAATACAGATTAGTGAATAAATAATGTCAATTAAATGACGAATAAGAAATTTCGAAAATGTCATGAAAATTTCATTAGAAACTGTGACAGTTGAAAGACGGACAGATTGATACATCTGCCCGACCACTTTCACTAAAGGAACAGATATGAAAGAATTATTGAAAACGCTTGAAATCCAACGCTGGGATGATCACCGCTATTATCACCATAGCCGTGTGAATCAAACACTGCATTTAATCAGCGCCTTATCATTTTTAGTTGCATATATTTATTTATTTATCGATCCTGTCGTGTCTGCATTGATCGCTTGGTTGTTTTCAATGAGCACCCGCCAAATTGGACATTTTTTCTTTGAACCCAAAGGTTATGACGAGGTTAATTTGGCAACCCATGAGCACAAGGAAGACATAAAAATTGGCTACAACTTGAAACGAAAAATTGTCTTATTGACAATTTGCGCCATGATTCCAGTATTGGCTTATTGGATGCCAGAGTATTTAACTTGGGCGGTGCCTGCAAACTATGAGGATACCCCCGTACGTATCACTGGCATGTTATGGTTGTTTTTAGGCATAGCAGGCCTGTTGTTTAGAGTTTTTCAACTCTGGCACCAGCAAAGCTTGCTTGCAGGTTTGGCGTGGGCAATGAAAATCATCACCGATCCACTGCACGACATAAAGATGTACTACAAATCACCTTTGTACTTAATGCGCGGTGAGTGGATTGATCCCATGGACCATGTCAGAACTTCAGTGCATTAAGCGTGCATCCATTTTTTTCTGATTAACTCTTTCAACAGTGTTCGTTTGATTTGGCGGTTGGTTTGTTCGGATGAAGTCCAGAACCAACCGTCATTTTGCATTTGCTGTGCAGCACGAATAAAACGTTGCATGAAAATCTCAAATTCATTGTCATCGATATTTAAATTGAAAATCATGCGGCCTGATCCGACCCAACTGAGCGCGATACCTTGGTCTCTCAAATAAAACTGCAACATCCAGTTGTAGCGACCAGCTACCGAATACACAATCGACCAAATACTTTCCATGCCCATGACTTGAATTGGGACACTGGCAGCATTCAATTTTTCATTGAGCAAATGCATACGTTCACTCCAGCGCTGGCTACTTTGCGCGTATATCTGTTGGATTGCATCGGATTTCAATCTTTCCAGAAATACTTGCATAGTGGCCATCACGTAGGGGTGCGCATTGAAAGTCCCTCTTGCAAAACACAGATCAGCAGGACGGTTTTCATCAAAACGCTTCATCCATTTAGACAAACCACAAATCACACCTACTGGCAAACCACCGCCAAGCGTTTTACCGTAAGTTACCATGTCGGCCTTGATATTGAAGTATTCTTGGGCGCCACCTTGTGCGAGCCTAAAACCCAGAAAAACTTCATCCATGATGAGCGCAATTCCTTTGTCGGTGCAAACTTGGCGCAATTGCTGCAACCATTCGGTATAGGCTTTGCGGTCATAGCAAATACTGCGACTTCCATCTACCATTGTCGAATCAGTGGGTGCAGCTTTATTGGGGTGCATGGCTTGAAGTGGGTTAACCAGCACACAGGCAATGTCATTTCGATTTCGCAAAACACGAAGCGTGTTGGGATGCATGTCACTCAACGTCAGCGTGTCAGAAGAAGGTGGCATGGGATTGCCAGGGCCAGGCTGAACGTCATCCCACCAGCCATGGTAAGCGCCAGTAAACCTGACAATTTTCTTTTTACGGCTGTGGTACCTGGCCAGGCGTACAGCTTGCATGACAGCTTCAGTGCCGGACATGTGAAACGATACTTCTTGCATGCCAGAGATTTCACACAAACGTGTCACGTTATCAAGCACGCTAGGGTGATAAGAACCCAATACCGGACCGAGCTGTTGTGCACGCAAAGCACCTTCCGCAATACATTGCTTGTAAAAATCCAAGCCAAACACGTTAACGCCATACGATCCAGTGACATCAAAGAATCTGTTGCCATCCATATCGACCAAATACTCACCCGTACTCTCTCGCCAAAAACTGCCCAAGCTGATATGTCTGCTGAGTTCTTCCCGAAATTGATAAGGAACACGGTATTGACTGATGAGTTGCAAATCAGAAATCATGGGCTTGACTTTGCTCGACATAGCCAATGTCTGAGGACTGCTCGACGTCAAACGATGTGCAAGGGCTTGCAGGCCTTGTTGGCGTTGAAGTTCAATATGTTGAGGGGCGTTATCAACGGCAAACCAGGTATCTTTTTGATAGCTGTAGGCAGGTATCCATGCCGCTACACGCTTAGACATGCGCAAATGACCTCCGAGAGACGGGTGTTTGGCCATCGAAAGTTGCAAACGTTGATGCAACTTCTTGAGCAACAGTCCACATGCCAATGCAGTGGCGGTCAGAGTCAACGTATTGAATGTCTCCATCAATGATTTCCTTTTCAAAACCTCCTTTGTATGAAGATTGAGTTAAAAAATGATGACTATTCGTGAAATATTTCAAAAAATAGGTGCCAATGAAGACTTGAACTTTTTGTTCACCAACCGTATACCTAGATTGGCTTTGACGCGATTCATGGGTTGGTTCAGTCGCATACGACAACCATTTATTAAAAATACCTCTATAGGCATATGGAGAAGTTTGGCAGATTTAGATTTGTCTGACGCTTTGAAAACAGACTTTGACAGTTTGCACGATTGCTTTATCCGTGAGCTCAAGCCTGGCGCCAGGCAGATAGACAGCGCAACACATGTGTTAACCAGTCCTTGTGATGGAATAGTGGGAGCAATAGGTCGTGTTCATGATGGTCAGGTATATCAAGCCAAAGGTTTCCCTTACACCATCGAAGATTTGCTGGGCAAGCAAGCTGGTCTGGAAAACTGGGAGAACGGCTGGTTCATGACGATTCGCATCACTTCGTCTATGTATCACCGTTTCCATGCGCCCTATGATGGAAAATTAAAACAAGTACAGTATTTTTCTGGTGATACTTGGAATGTCAACCCCATTGCTTTAAAGCGTGTAGAAAAACTTTTTTGTAAAAATGAGCGCGCGTTTTTGAAGCTAGAGATTGGTGAAAAGGCATATCCGGTTGCATTGGTACCGGTAGCCGCAGTATTGGTTGCGAGCATTCGACTGCACGCTTTGGATGGGTTAATTCGCAAAATATGCGAAGTTAACAATACTATCGATTGCGATGTGGCGTTTAAAAAAGGTGAGGAACTAGGCTGGTTTCAACACGGCTCAACCATTCTTCTATTTGTTCCTGAATCATTCAGTATTCCCCCCCATATTCACGAAGGGAAAATTTTGAAAATGGGTGAATCTTTGATAAACCTACCGCCTGATGAAAATACTGTTTGAAATTCGAAGATGACGCCAGGTAGTCAATCCCATTCCAGTCACGATCAGTATTGAAAGTGACCAAATTAAGCCCTCTACGGGAATATTCAAAAAAACAAGCAAGCTATAACCGCACAGCATGATTAAAACGCTGCTGTTTTCACATGAATTTTGTACTGAGATTGATCGACCTGCACTCAGTAGTTTCACTCCGCGTGCTTGCAATAAGGCATTCATTGGAACAACGAAAAAACCGCCCAATACACCAAGTCCAATGGTCAGTAATACGGCCAAGTACCAATCAGAAACTATGGTCATCAAAGGAAGCAACACACCTAAACCAATGCCAGCAATCAAAACATTTGGGGCATGATTTATAGCAACATAACGTGCAGCCAAGGTGGCACCGATTACCACTCCGATAGCGCTGCATGCTTGTAGGTAGGCTGATTGTGTCAAGTTCAAATCGAGCATAGATTGCGCCCATACCAAAACCAGTAATTGCATGATTGCACCAACACCCCAAAACAAACACGTCACAGTCAAACTGATACTGCCAAGCGGGTCGGACCACAGCTTTCGCTGGTCTTCCCTAAAACTTTGCCAAACATTTTTTAAGTTCCAATTAGACGGCTCATAACGTTTTCCGCTGTCTGGTATCAGTAGGTTGATGAGCGCAGAAATACTGTAGAGAATGAGGACGATGAATATCGATAAGGACAATAATTGATTAAATGGAAGTAATTTATCTAGATATTGATAAGCATCAGAATGAAGCCATAAATCGGCTACCAGTGAACCACCTAGCATAAAGCCAATTAAGGCTGCACAAACTGCACTGACTTCAATCCAAGCATTGGCATGCACTAACTGATCTGAAGAAACCAATTCTGTCACCAGACCATATTTGGCAGGTGCATAAATGGCTGCGCCAAGACCAGTGATTGCAAATGAAATGATAGGGTCTAAGCCAGTAAGCAAAGCCATGCAAGCGACGATTTTGATACCGTTTGCTTGCATCATTACTTTATGTTTGGGCTGATTGTCTGACCAAGCACCCACCCAAGGACCAGAAATGACATAAGACAAAGTGAACATTACCTTGATCAAAGGAATCCAGAATGCAGCTTGTTGTTGCATTTGTAATAAAGATATGACCAAAAGCAACAGCGCATTATCAGCCAGCGCTGAAAGAAACTGTGCAGCAATCAAGGTATAAAAACCACGCTGCAAAATATAAATCCTTTTAGGAGACCAAACTGGCAGGCTCGGGTAATTTGATGGAGTCGTTAATGAGCACTTTGGCAGGGGTGAAGTCTAATTCTTGATCCCAAAATATCAACTCAAGGTGTCCGTCCACATGCTCTACCAATGCGGACCTGCTCTCTACCCAATCTCCATCATTGCAATAAAGAATCCCATTGATCATACGAATTTCGGCACGATGGATATGACCGCAAACTACGCCTTGGTAGCCGCGTTTAGCTGCTTCGCTGGCAACTGCATTCTCAAAATCAGTGACAAAGTTCAATGCTTTTTTCACTTTGCCTTTGAGGTATGCAGACAATGACCAGTAACGCATTCCAAGCTTGGCTCTGAGTCGATTGAAATGTCTGTTTAATCGCAAAGTCAATTCATACAAGCTGTCGCCTACATAAGCCAACCATTTGGCATATTGAACCACCGCATCAAAATAGTCGCCATGTATCAGCCAAAGTTTTCTTCCGTCTAGCAGGGTATGCGTGGTCTCTTCTAAAACTTCGATCCCGCCAAAATGGTGCTCGACAAAATCACGAGCGAACTCGTCATGATTGCCTGGAATATAAACAACGCGACTGCCTTTGCGTACGCGCCGAAGTAATTTCTGTACAACATCGTTATGTGCTTGCGGCCAATACCATTTGCGTCTAAGTTGCCAACCGTCAACAATATCTCCAACCAAGTAAAGGGTGTCGCTGGTATGTGATTTCAAAAAATCCAATAAAGCTTCAGCCTGACAACCTGGTGTACCCAGGTGCAAGTCAGAGATAAATACGGCTCTGTAATGCATGCATTCCCCAATTTATAAGAATGTGTGAGGCAACGCATGACTTATGCGCTGGTATGTATTTAGCTTAAATTGGCTATGTGACTAATTGATGAAACAATATGAGTTTGTTGCAATATGAAAACATACAGGATGGTATTGAAGCTATGAGCATGATTGTCAAACAAATTTGGACAGCCAATTCTTACCGGAATTTCAACTATTTGATCGCCTGCAGCGAGACTGGTGAAGCGCTGGCCATCGATCCTTTAGACAGTGTGAAATGTATAGAGGAGGCTAAAAATCAGGGTTGGCAGATCACACAAATACTCAATACACACGAACACCATGACCATATTGGCGGTAATGAAGCGGTTGTAAAAGCCACGGGTGCAAAAGTGCTAGCGCATGCCAATGCAGGACGATCAATCAAAGGCATGTTTCGTGGATTGATCGCTGGCGATGTCATCAAGGTGGGCAAAACAGTAGAGCTTGAAGCCTTGGACACACCAGGTCACACCATGTGCCATATTTGCTTACTCTCTCATACCGATGAACCCGCGCTGTTTTCAGGAGATACTTTATTTAACGCGGGGGCGGGTAACTGTCATAACGGTGGCAATCTAAAGTTGCTGTATCAAACATTCAGTCGCCAGTTGAACGCATTGCCTGACAACACATGGATTTATCCTGGACATGACTATATTGAAAATAATCTTCGTTTTACCTTGGATAGAGAACCTGAAAATACATATGCAGCTGAGTTATTGCAACAAGTCACAGGTCAGGATGTCCATACGGCCTATACAAGTTCAATGCAAATTGAGCGTCAGGTAAATACTTTTTTCCGACTCGACAGCGTTAGCATTCAGTCAAGATTAAGGACTTCATTTTCGGATTTACCCCTGAATATGGAAGAGGAAATTGTATTTTCAAAATTACGAGAATTAAGAAATCATTGGTGAAAAGACATTCAAGTTTATGGGCAATAAAAAAATCAATGCGATTTTAAAAATTTCTATCGGTATGAAACTCAATCAATCAGACAAAGATTTGGCAGTTGTTATTTTGAGCTTTGTATTTTTTTGGCTGCTTGCAACGCATTGGGAATTGTCTGAGCAGATTTTTGCTTTTAGTACGATTTATGAGGGAATACAGTTAGACGAATTACCTTTGTCCTTGCTTGTATTGTCGATGGGCTTGGCTTGGTATTCTTGGCGACGCAATAAGGATGCGATCAAAGAGATACAAATGCGAATTCGTTCGCAAGACAGAGTTCAAGAATTACTTCAGCATAACAGTGACTTAGCGCAGCGCTTGTTTACTGCACAAGAGGATGAAAGGCGCTTGTTGGCGCGCGAACTGCATGATGAAATGGGGCAGACTTGTACAGCGATTCGAACCGAGGCTACTGTACTGTCTTTGTCTAGTTTGAATATTGAGGAAGTGAAGAAAAGTGCGTTTCGCATTTCTCAATCGGCCGAACAACTGTCAGCGATCACCCGTCAAATGCTGCAACAACTGAGACCCATGGTGCTCGATAGCATGGGTACAGCTGAAGCAGTCATGGCCTTGTGCAGCCAATGGGAAAATAGCAGTGGAATTGCCTGCGTGTGTGAGGTCACAGCACTGCCTGACAACCTATCAGACTATCTCAGTGTGACTGTTTACCGATTGGTTCAGGAGGCTTTGACCAATGTTGCGCGCCATTCGCGTGCCACCATGGTCAAAATTTCTATTCGACTGTCTAACGATGATTTACTGGTGTTGTCGGTGTCGGACAATGGCCAAGGTTTAATTGACAATTATTCTGAACGGCGTGGCTTTGGATTGCTAGGCATGCAAGAGCGGGTGGCCAGTTTGAAGGGAATATTTCAAATCGAAGGTCAAACCGGTCTAGGTGTCAATATCCGCATTGCATTACCTTTGGTAGTCTCATGATAAAGATTCTTTTGGTAGATGACCATCCTGTTGTCAGGGCTGGTTATGTTCGATTGTTGGCACAAGATGAAAAGTTGCAGGTGGTTGCTGATGCAGGGTCTGCGGACGCTGCTTACCAAGCGTTTGTTGAATATTCACCAGATGTCACAGTGACTGATTTGTCCATGCCAGGCGTAGGCGGTCTGGGATTGGTGCAAAAAATACTGCTTCGTCAGCCAGATGCCAAATTATTGGTTTGCAGCATGCATGATTCGCCACAGTTGATTCAGCGTGTTTTCCAAACGGGTGCCAAAGGTTTTGTGTCAAAAAATGCTTTACCAGAAACACTGTTACTGGGTGTGCATGAGGTGTATGCCGGACGTATTTTCAACAGCGAATCAACCATTGAACATGCGCATGTCATCAATATGCAAGAGGAATTACAGCGTTTAGCCAGTTTGACACCCAGAGAGTATGAAATATTGCGCATGTTGACACAAGGACATACCGTGTCCGAATGCGCGAAACGCATGAACTTAAGTCAGAAAACAGTTTCTAACCATCAAACACAAGTGAAAGAAAAACTAGATATGCAGACCTTGGCCGCCATGGTTCATTTTGCACAGCGGCATGGTGTGATTGGCGGCGGTGGTTTTTAAAAAAATCCCTGCCAATCGCTTGGCAGGGAAAGTAGTTGTGTGTGTTGCTGAGCGCTATCAAAATCTATAACGCAGTCCCGCCATGAAAGTACGAGGAGCGCCTGGAGCAACAAATTTAGAAAGGGTTTGACTGGTGCTGTCATAAAGGTTGTCAGCCGCCAACATAGCGTAGGTCTCATAACGTTTGTTGAACGCATTATTTATTTTCCCAAACACCTCAAAGCCTTTTTGAACGGTATACGTGGTGCTCAAATTGAATAAGGCATAGCCCTTGACTTTGGCATTGCCACTGACACCAGAGTAAATATTGCCATCTTCGTTTCCTTGTGTCACTGTGCTTGAACTGGCCATCATGGAAGTCCCGAACTTCCATTTCTCATTGGCAGTCCAATCTAAGTGAACCTTGAGTTTATTTAAAGGCATGCCTGCCATGCGAGTGCCAGGTGTGATGTCCATTTCTCTTTCTGCACCCAGTATCTCCGCTGTGGATTGGTAAGTCGCTCTTAAGTAACTGTAGGTGGTGTTTAGGCTCCAAGTTCCCCACGTTTTGTTGGCATGGATATCCAGGCCCATGTACTGGGTTTTCCCAAAATTTTGAAAATATCCTTGAGTGGTTGAGATGGCGGTAAAAATAATATCGTCTCTGTTGATCGTTCGGTATGCTGACACACTGAGGTTGTAGTCATAGTCGTTTTTCCAGCGCATTCCAGCCTCTATGGTTTGAGACACCACTTGTTTTAAGTAGGGATCAGACTGAAGTCCTGTGGGTAGCGAGCAGGGTTTGGCACTGTCAGCACAACCCAACTCAAGTATGGTGGGTGCGCGGTTACTTTGCGCCCAGTTACCAAAGACCGACAAATTTGAACCAAGTTGATGCGTCATTCCCAATGAGGGATTGAATTTTCGGTAGGTGTAAGACTCGCTTGCAGTGGAATCAAGTACTCCGTCACCCGTTCCTGTAAGGTCTTCAGCGTTATAAGTCAATAGCGTATTTTTAACCGTGGTTTGGTTAAACCGACCAGCCACCGTCACATAGGATTTGTCGCTTAATTTGTAGGTGTCTGCCAGGTAAGTACCGAAGGCCGTTGTGGTTCCCTTCACACCAGCTGTGTCAATGGTGCTGTCGCAGCCCGATACTTCCCTGCTAGAAGACAAACTGCAATTTTGGGATTGTGTTGCGCCGTAACTCATGGTGTTTCGCTCGATGGTGGCACCGCTGGTGAGTTGATGCGCGTCTAATATTTTTGTGAGGTTCGTCGCCAAACCAATGGTTTTTTCAGTGGTGCTGGAATTGTTGATGACATATTCAGCGCTAGTGTCCCATTCAACATCACCGCCTTTGCGGCCTTGTGTGCCGTATCTCACATAAGCGGTGGTCGCCAACTCTGTATTTGCGTCCAACACATGTTGCAGATTGAAGCTCAATATATGCGCTTTGTTAACGGTTTGGTCTGGCCATGTGTATACCGATGCTCTGTTGGTGTCGTAGTAGCCCTTGGATGTGGATGTGAAGGAAGGGCTTGTCAAGCTGCCGTAGTTGGTACTTGGCGTCAAACCATTGCCCACGAGTTTGCTGTTACCGAACATGTAAGACACATCCCAGTTGGTGTCTTCTTGGGTTTTACCCACTTTGACAAACACGTTTTGAAGACTGCCATCTGAGTGGTCCCGCCACCCTTTTTCATCGAAGGCGGTCAAAGCAATGAATCTATGCCAGCCGTCAGCAGACTTGCTGCCGTGCGTTGTGTCAAGTTTGATGCGTCCAAAACTACCGAGGGTGGACACCACTTCATTGCCCTGCGTAGTTAATCCGGATTTGGTCGTGAACGCCAATGCACCACCAAGGGTGTTGAGTCCGTACATCGGGTTAGAGCCCGGTACCAGTGTGACGGTGTCAATCGCCGCTTCTGGAAACATGTCCCAATTCACCACATCACCAAACGGTTGGTTCAAGCGTACACCGTCCATGTAAATGGATAAACCTTGTGAAGCTCCCAGTGTGGCGGATGCACGCATGCCACGGTAGGTCACGTCTGCCTGATAAGGACTGCCTTGAATGTCGTTGACGTTCACGCCCGTCAAATTTTCATTCATGAACTCAGACATATTGATAGCGCCAGATTTGCGAATGGTCTGACTGTCTACCGATTGCACTTCGTAGGGAAGCTTGTTCTTTTCAATGCCAATGCCAGGCAAAGGTGATGTATTGATTACCTGCACCTCTTTGAGCACAGCCGCTTCATTGGAAGCCGTTTGCGCCCAAGTCAAACTGATGGCTGAAAAATGGAGCAAAACGATAGATATGATGTGTGTGGACTTGTAGCTTTTAGACATGACGTTGAGAATGACGTTGAAAAACCTTCAATAATGCCGAGGGATTTAGCTTTGAATAGGGAAAAAATCCTTTTTTTGCCTGATGAATCATGAAAACTTTATGAATATCTGGTCAACTGCCAGTAAGAATTGAAAATAACCTTGTCACCTGTGTTTCAAATCGAGAATTAAATTACCCATACAAGGGGTTTCCCTAGGGTGTCGTTAGGTTGGAAATCATTAATATGACTGGGTTCCGTATCCCATCAATCAAGGAAGTTTCTATGAGTCTTCAATTCAAAGTTAACGGTAAATCCGTTTCGTCCAACTCCGAGGCTGACACGCCTTTGCTTTGGGTTATCCGTGATGAACTTGGCATGACCGGCACCAAATTCGGTTGTGGCGCTGCCTTGTGCGGTGCTTGCACAGTTCACGTCAATGGCGAAGCCGTTCGCTCTTGCCAAACTCAGGTTGGTAACGTGGCTGGCTCTAGCGTCAGCACCGTTGAAGGCCTGGGCGGTTCACACGCTCTGCAAAAAGCTTGGGTCAAGCACCAAGTGCCACAGTGCGGCTATTGCCAATCTGGCCAGTTGATGAGCGCAGCAGCATTGCTCAGCAAAAACAAGAACCCTTCCGATGCAGACATCGACGCAGCCATGGCTGGCAACGTTTGCCGTTGCGGTACTTACACTCGTATCCGTGCAGCCGTCAAAGACGCTGCTGCTCAGTTGCGTGCTGCTTAATTTCAAAGGAAATACATCATGATAAGCACAGAAACAAATCGCCGCGACTTTATCAAAACCACCAGTATCGCTACCAGCGGTCTGATGATGGGTGTTGTTCTGCCTGGTACCGTGGCTGAAACCATGGCTGCTGGCACTTTGCACACACCCAACGCATGGGTTCACATTGCAGACGACAACAGCATCACCCTGATTTCTGCTCGTTCAGAAATGGGCCAAGGTGTTTACACCTCTATGCCCATGTTGATTGCAGAAGAGCTGAATGTTGACGTGACCAAAGTCACTGTTGCCGCTGCTCCTCCCGGAGCGGTTTACGCCAACGCTTTCCTCGGCGCCATGATCACAGGCGGATCTACCTCCGTTCGTGAAGGCTGGGAAAAATTGCGTATCGCTGGTGCTCAAGTACGTGAGATGCTGGTCGCCGGCGCTGCTGCTGAGTGGGGAGTTCCTGCCAGCGCTGTCAAAGCAGCCAACGGCATGTTGACCGGTCCTGGCGGCAAAAAAGCCACTTACGGCCAAATGGCTGAAGCTGCATCTAAGCAGCCAGTGCCTGAGAAGCCCTCTATCAAGGCAGCCAAAGACTTCCGCGTTGTCGGCAAGCGTATCCCTCGTACAGACGTGCCTGCCAAAGTCAACGGCACTGCTGAATTCGGTATCGACGTTCGCCTCCCAGGCATGGTTTACGCCAGCTTGGAACAGTCTCCCGTTATTGGCGGCAAAGTAGCCAGTGTCAACAGCGATGCAGCCAAGGCCATGCCTGGCGTGGTTGATGTGGTTCAAATTCCTGATGGTGTGGCAGTGGTTGCCAACACTTATTGGGGTGCTGTAAAAGCCCGTCGCGCTCTCAAAATCGAGTGGGACCTGGGCGAAGGCGCAACCTTGTCTTCTGACGCCATGATCGACGGCCACAAGCAGGCTTCTTCGTCTGGCAAAGTTCTGCCTATTCAGCCTGCCAAAGGCGATGCAAGCGGTGCAATTAGCGGTGCAGCCAAAAAATTGTCTGCCACCTACATCACGCCTTTGCAATCACACTCTCCGCTTGAGCCAATGAACTTCACTGCGCACGTCACTGGCGGTAAAGCATTGTTGATTGGACCTACCCAGTTCCAACAAGGTGCTCAAGGCGCCACTGCTGCAGCCTTAGGTATCAAGCCTGAAGATGTGGATGTCAGAACAACCTACTTAGGTGGTGGTTTTGGTCGTCGTATCGAACTTGACTTCGTGGTTCAAGCCGCTCAAATTTCAAAAGCAGTCAAACTGCCTGTGAAATTGGTGTGGTCACGCGAAGATGACATGACGCATGACTTCTATCGTCCTATCGGTTACAACCAGATCCACGCCGGCTTGGACGCTAGCGGCAAGCCAGTTGGTTTGCACTTCAAGCTGACTTCACAGTCCATCACACAACGCGCTTTTGGTTTGCCAAAAGACACCATGGATCCGTTCATGGTTGAAGCCGCTGTTGCTCCTTACAACATTGCCAACACACAACACGATCTGGTCATCCATGATGCTGGTTTGCGTGTAGGTTACTGGCGCGGTGTGAGCCACAACATGAACGTTTTCGCCAACGAAAGCTTTATGGATGAAATGGCTCTGGCAGCTGGTAAGGATCCTGTGGAATACCGTATGGCCATGCTTGATGGTAAGCCTCGCTTCCAAAACGTTTTGAAACTGGCGACAGAAAAAGCCGGTTACAAAAAAGGCGCTGCCAAAGGCAATGCCATGGGCGTGTCCATCATGGAAGGCTACGACACTTATGTAGCAGTGGTTACTGAAGTGTCCATGGGTGCTGATGGCGAAGTCAAAGTGGTCAAAGCCACAGTGGCTGCTGACATGGGCATGATTGTCAACCCTGAAATCGTTGAGCAGCAGATCCAGTCCAGCATCATCATGGGCATGGGAACAACTCTGAAGCACTCGATCACATTGCAAAATGGTCGCGTTCAGCAAACCAACTTCAATACCTACCCTATGGTTCGTACCAACGAATCGCCTTTGGTGGATATTGTGTTGGTCAAGAGCAGCGAAAAGCCTGGCGGTATCGGCGAACCAGTCACAGCGGCTATCGTGCCAGCTTTGGCTAACGCAGTTGCCAAGTTGACCGGCAAGCGTGTGCGTACATTGCCAATCACTGGCAAAGCGATTCAGCAAGCCTAATCAAATCCCCTTCTTATTCAAGAGGGGTTTTTTGATACGACAAAAAGAGCGGGTTACCCCGCTCTTTTTTTCGTCTGTATGTCCTTCATCTGACCTATTGAAATTTATCTTTAGACAATAGCTCAGAAGTATCTTTATTTCACACTGACATCTGTCCAATGCGCAGGGCTATCCTGTCAAAGAGATAAGCATTCCCTGACAGGTAAAGCTAATTAATCTGTGGGCAAAGTATAAAAAAAACCGACTGCATCAGACAGTCGGTCAGAGATTGAGAACCGCGAAGGTCAGTTCTTTTGTACGGTGACTAAAAATTCAATGATTGCTTTGATCTCCGCGTCAGGCAATATGCCACCCCACGTCGGCATGCCTAAATCTGGGCGACCTTTGGTGATGGTGGTGTAGGCCACATCTTTCCATTCGCTCTGGTAACGCATACTGAGTTTACGCAAATCACGCTCACTGACAGGTGATGCACCATTGGAGCCATGGCAATGTGAGCATTTGTTGTTGAAATTGGATTTGGCTTCAGCAATGGAATCACCATCGCTGGCAACCAACCATTCGCGTTGTTGTGTCTGAGTGGTTCCCACTTTGATGAAGCCAGTTGACTTATTGGCTGACGATTGAGCCATAACCATGTGAGGTTTAGCCATCTGTGACTTGCTTGCGCTGTTGATCAGCAATGGAGCTTGTGATGGAAAACCGTATTTCTTAACCAGTTGTTGAATCTCAGGCTTCAACGAGTCTAAGGCTTGATTGATCTGCTCTTTCAACGCGGGCTTGGATTTTGAAACAGCAACTGCAACTTCACCGCCTAAACCTTCTCCCTTGATAGGGAGTACTTGCCAGCGGCTATTGAAATTTTTGATATTGTCAAAACCAGCGCTTGGTCCCCACATCAAGCCTACGTCTAGTTCTCCCTTATTCATCGCAGCAAACAATTCATCATGCGAACGGAAGGTGGTCCAGGTAAAACCTTCGCGGGTTGAAAGCATGATCAAAGGAGGGGAACCATACAAAACACCTATGTTTCTTCCCTTGAGGTCATCTAGTCCTTTGAATACTTGACCTATGGGGCTGACAATGGCGTAACTGACATTCAGAAAGGGGTTACTTTTCTCAATTCCCTTGACTCGGTATTCAGCATCAGCGGGAAGCGCAAAATAAGCATCACAGCCGTCCATGGTGTTGCGCAGTGCGCGACGTTGATTGAAAGACAACCACCAAACGTATTCAACTGTCGTTCCTAATCGTTGTCCTACTTTCTCAGCCAATTCAATATACAGCCCTTTATCAGGACCATCGGCTTTGCTGAAAGGCAGGTTGTCAGGATCAGAGCAAACTCGCAAAGGGTCTGCATAAGCTCCAGTGCTGGCCAATGCAGCAACTGCAAGTGCAGTAGAACTCAGACAAGTCTTGAGTGCACTTTGGAACAACTTGGACATATCGAAATCTCCTCTATTTTGAAAGTACGATGAAAATAATGTGACTTGCTATATTGTTAACCAACAAGACATTTCTCACACATTATTTTCAGAGTACACCCTTAACGCAGGGTTACAAATACAAAAAATTGACAAAAAAACACCGCCCCGAAGGGCGGTGCCTAGATAACCACTAAAGTGGAAATCAGTTCAGTGAGAACACAAACAAGGTGCCGCCTTCTGGGCTGGCTGCCACCATTTTCTCGCCCAATGCGCCCAAGAACGCAGGGATAGATTGGGTGCGACCAGAAACCACAGCGATGTACTGCTTGCCGTCTAAGGTGTAGCTGATAGGTGCAGCGCTGATGCCTGAGCCAGAGTTGAATTTCCAAAGCTCTTTACCATTTTTGGCATCCAAAGCGCGGAATGTACCTTTGATGTCACCAGCGAAAACCAGACCTGTTTTGGTGGTCATCGTGCCGCCGTTGAAAGGCAGTTCATCCTTGTTGAACCAGACTTCTTTTTGAGCCACTGGATCCCAAGCTTTCAAACCACCGCCGTGGCCGCCAGGACCCACTTTGCTGAGGTCAAAGTTGACGCCAAGGAAGAACTGGCCGCGCTTGTACTCTTCTTGAATACCTTCCAAGTCCATACACAGATTCATGGTTGGGATGTAAACCAAACCAGTGTTGGGGTTGTAGGACATAGGCATCCAGTTTTTGCCGCCGAGCAAGTTGGGGCAAATGTCTTTGGCCCACTTTTTCAGGCGAGGACGTTTTTCGTTGTTGGCTGTTTCGATAGGTGCGCCTGTTTTCAGGTCAATACCAGTCGCCCAGTTCACGCCATTGACGAACGGCTTGGCAGAAATCAACTTACCATTCGCACGGTCGATCACATAGAAGAAGCCGTTACGGTTTGCTTGCATGATGACTGGTACTTTTTTACCGTCGACAGGCAGGTCAGCAAAAACCAATTCGTTGACACCGTCGTAATCCCATGCATCATGGGGTGTGAACTGGTAATGCCAAACGATATTGCCAGTGTCTGGGTTCAGAGCAACCACAGACGCTGTGTACAAGTTGGTGAACTTGCCGACGTCTGAAGAGTCATTGCCGCGGACAGAAGCTGACCATGGTGAAGGATTGCTGGTGCCGTAGTAAACCAAGTTCAACTTGGGATCATATGAACCAACGTTCCAAGCTGCACCGCCGCCTGTTTTGCCAGAGTCACCTTTCCATGTGTCAGCATTTTTTTCGTTGCCAACAGGAACGGTGTGGGTACGCCAAACTTCTTTGCCAGTGGCTTGGTCTAAAGCAACCAAAGCACCGCGTACGCCGTATTCACCACCGCCAAAGCCTGTGATGACCAGATTTTTAGCCAATGTGGGAGGTGAAGTGATGACTGAACCTTGGGTGTAATCCACCACTGCGGTTGTCCAGAGCTCTTTACCAGTTTTTGCATCAAGTGCAGTGACTTTGGAATCCAAACGGCCGACGAACAATTTGCCGTCGTTATAGGAAACACCGCGGCTGTTCACGTCGCAACATGCGTACTGGTCAACAGCTTTAGGCATTTCAGGGGACCACTTCCAGCGAACTTCACCTGTTTTTGCGTTCACAGCAAAGACATTTTTCGGGCCGAAAGATGATGTCACATACAAAGTGTCGCCAACCAAAATGGGGCTAGATTCTTGTGAACGGTTTGAGCCTAATTGGAGGGCCCATTTAACGCTCAGCTTGTTCACGTTAGCTGCGGTAATTTGGGTACCTTCGCTGTAACGCGTGTTGCCGGTGTCGCCACCATAGACAGGCCAACTTTGAGCACTTGCCAATGAGGCTGCGCCCAAAGCAGCTGCCAGTGCAACTGATTTGATCAATAGTTTCATAAAAAAATCCTTCAGGGTTTAACAAAGGGAAAACAACTAACAACGAAATTTTCCCTGACTTGTATAAGACCAAGACTAGCGCAAACCCTAGTTGGGGTATTAAAACTATGGAATTTCTCAAAAAGAGACACCGTCAACCCATGGCGATGTCAGGTACGAGTAAAGAATCTATTTTGGCAATGACAAACAAAAACATCTGCCTCGAGGTGGGGGGCAGTAAAGGTGTGAATTGGCTGGCCTATAGGGGCTAGAGAAATAGAAAATTTCGGTTTATTGAAAATCTATCAATTTCATTCGCAAGGTACCACCTTGGAAAAACTTTGCAGTGGTCGGTTCATCGCGTTCCACTTGCACCAATCCCACCCCAGGACAAAACCATTCTCGAGAAAGAATGGGGATGGGTTTGTACGCGAACACCACATCGTTCCAAAGCATCATTTCCATGGTGCCATCTACGCGCGTGCAATGTTCAAAATTACCTGCGGGCGTCGATATGCTGACATTCATGTCCGCAACTGTAAAAACCATGGGCATATTTTGGTATTTGCTGATATATCGAAATTCTGATGGATTTTCATTGCGGCGCCGTAAAAAATAGGGAACCGTGGGAACAGTCCAGGTACTGCCAACCTTCAAAGGGTGGGGAAGTACGGTGCGAGATTCCACATCCATCTCCGCTTGATCTCTTGTCGGACTTTTCAACGCTACCCGTTGAATGCCATTGTCATCTGTCGTCAACCAGTATTCATGGCCATTGCTGCTAAGGCGTACCCATGCTTTGCTGCCATCACTGAGTTCAGCACTGCCGAGGTTTTTGATCTCCAGTTTGTGGGATGTTGTCTTGGCATCCGGCGCGTCATACACCGTTTCAATAAGGTAAGTCCAACGTTTTCCAGCGGCCAATGGAAACAAAGGATTTTCTTTCGCCGGTTGATCGCAACCGGCGATAAAAAACAAAGTGATTAAAAAAATAACGTTGATGCGTATTTTCATTTTTCAGGCACCTGAGGTGTTGGCAGGTCCATGATTTTGACTTCCTGCTCGTCACTGCCTGGGTTCAACCAACTGCTGCCCTTACCATTGCCTGGCTTGATTTCTGCGGTTCCCATTTGAGGGATGCCTTCACGGCCTTTGCGCATGCCAGAAACGATTTGTTCGTGTCCCAAGCGTGTATAGGGCAATTTATAAGCACGAGGTTGCAAAAAACCTTTGCCCTCCTCAATGGGCGTGATCCAAACATACAGGGCTCCTGGATGCTTGCTGGTGGGTTCTTCTACCAAAGCAGCGAGCATGACAAATCTTTCCGGAAGGGCATCTGTGCTTGGTATGCCCAAAAGCGAATGCACAGAAGAGAAACCGAAAAAATAAAAACCTGTGATGCCAACAGCCAGCAAGCCTTTGAGCCAGCGGGGCCAGTTGGAATAAACCAGTGCCAATGCAAGCAGCAGAGCGACCAGTGCAAAAACAATAATCAAAGTAAGCGTCATATCAAAAAGACTTGATGAGGGTTTTGGGGATGGTGTTGATATTGTCAACACCACCTTCGGGGGTGACTGTGAATCGGGCCATGGTCACTTCTTTGCCGCGGGCTTCCAGCATGGCTTGACCGTAAAAAACCACCTCGGCTTTGGGATTGACCTTGATGATTGACACGGTTGCCTGTACCGCTTGGCCAGCCTTGGGGTCGCTGTTGTCAATATCCTTGGTTTCGTAGTAGTGAGCGTTGACTACATATTCACCCGGAACAATGCTGCGAATGGTGACCACTTCCTGACGCAAAGGGTTCACCACTTTACGCCCGTTGATCATGATGGTGTTGTTTGAATTTCCTCTGTCATCTCTGTCTAAATGCATCAGATCAGCTTCACGGTTGCGGAACCAAACGCTTTCGCCAGACGGACCTTGTACCCACAAATCCAGATCATTGGGGTCCATGTCTGGCCAAGACAATGTGATGATGAATTCTGCTTTGGCAGGAATATCTCCACTTTTGGTGGCCTTAGGGTTCATGGCCAGCAAAGCGATGATGAAACAAAACACAAACGCGATCAGCATGTTAAAAAGCATGTCATAAAAAGGATCGACCTCAGGCTCGCGGGAAAAACGGTTGTTGCGCATGGCGTAACAATCGCCTCAGCGACCGATGACCAATCCGTGGCGTTGCGCCTGTGACAGCAATTGATCTGCAAACCGGTCCATTCTGGTCAACTGAAGCCCTAGCAAAATATTGCCAACCAAGCCAACCATGGTGGTGAGCAAGGCAACACCTAGTCCAGAGGTCAGGTTGCGTAAAAGTTCCTGCGCTTGGCTAGGGTCAAAGTTTTGGATTTGACCAATTTGCATTGCCAGCACGGAAAATCCGATGACCTTGCCCAGCAAGCCCAATTTCAATTGAACCCCGTTGACCCACCAAGCGGTGGAATGCGGACCATGGGTTTTCTCCATCAGTAAATCCAGCGGCGCAGTTGAGTCCTGCGGGTTGGCGGCAAGTGCAGACCAATAATCAGCCGCCCAGCCTTGGGCATGTATCAAACCTTGCAAGCCTTGAACAGACGCTTTGTCAAGCAAGTCGCGCTGGTAGGCCAATTCTTTGGAGCGCACACCGCACCACATGGTGGAGACGGCAAAAATAATGATGATGACCAAGGTAATACCGGTAGGGTCGGAGCTGAGCAATAAATGCCAAACACCTTTGATACCCAGCAGCCAAGTAGAAAAAATAAAAAGTCCAACCAATATCAACCATTCAAACCACAAGGGTTCAACATCCCAATGGGGGTGATTGGCCTTGAGGCGCGAAAAAAAAGATTTCAAAACATTTCACCTAAGGAAATAGTTAAAAAGTTGGCCGCTAAATCAAATAATGCAAGAGTGCCAACCATCGCAAGCCTCGGATAATAACTGACGAAAGCAGAGTCCTTCTCCCCTGACTTTTAAGGGTTGATGGCCTGCTCTAAGATGCGTAGTGTGACTTTTGTTTTTTTAGATGAGATGGGATTGAAATGAAAAAGTTTTCTTTTGTGTTTTGCCTTGGCTTGTCTTTACTGGATTTTTCTGCTTTTGCACAATCGCGTGCTTATGCAACCAATGAAGGTGGCGGTTCTGTGTCTGTGATTGATATTGACACAGATACCGTGATCTCGACGATAGATACGGGGGGAAAGCCGCGAGGTTTGGCCGTTTGTAAAGGCAGTAAAAAATTATTTGTCACCGAACAAAATTCAGCACAGTTGTGGATGATTGATCCAAACAAAGGTGAAATAGAGCAACGTGTACAACTTGGCGAGTCTCCTGAGGCGCTTTATTGTTCACCTGACGGTAAATGGTTGGGGGTAGCCAACGAAGGAACCAACAGCATCAGCTTCATAGACGTCAAAAGCATGGCTGTGAAATTTTCTATTCGTGTCAAAGGAAAAAATCCAGAGCACGGGGTGTTCAGTCCGGATGGAAAGTTCATGCTGGTGTCTGCAGAAGAAGCCGACCAAGTGGATCTGATTGATTTGACCAAACGCAAACAAATCGGTTCCATCAAAGTAGGCGAAAGACCACGTGGTATTGCTTTCAGTCCAGATGGAAAACGCGCTTATGTAGCGGTTGAAAGCGCCAGTCTGTTGGTAGCCATCGATATGGTCAAGCGAGAAGTCGTAGGTAAACAAGCTGTCGGCAAACGCACTGCGGGCGTGATTGTGTCACCCGACGGCGCCTATGTGTTTGCCAGTAATGGCGGAGACGCCAATGTTTCTATGGTCGATACCAAAACCTTCGAACTGGTTGACAACATTGCCATTGGACAACGCCCGTGGAACATGACTTTCAGCCCAGATGCCACCAAGTTGTACGTGGCTGCCGGGCGCAGCGGTTCAGTCAGCGTGATTGATGTGGCAAGTCGAAAAATGGTGTCTGAAATTCCTGTGGGTAAATTGCCCTGGGGTGTCGTGGCACACTGAAGATTCTCTGAAAGAAAGTGCATATGACTGATAACAATAATCTGGTTGATGATCAGACATTACCCGCGACTTTGCCTTTGCAATACGACCGAATGATGGTCATTTTGCATTGGGTGTTAGCTGTTGGTTTGATTGCTCAACTGGGGCTGGGTTTGTGGATGGCAGACTTGCCTAAAGAGCCCGTGGGTTACCGGGCTCAGTGGTTCAATATCCATAAGTCCATAGGTTTGTGTCTTGGGTTGTTGATTTTGTGGCGATTGGGCTGGCGAGTGACACATTCTGTACCCGCATCCCTCGACCACGTGGAAGTATGGAAACAGAAATTGGCCACTTGGAACCACCGGCTCATGTACCTGTGCATGTTGTTGATGCCCATCACAGGTTTTATCGGTTCCAGTTTCTCTGCTTATCCAGTCAAATTTTTCGGATGGCCTTTACCCAAGTTATGGGCTCCAGATCCTGAGTTGAAATCCATTTTTTCTGAAGTCCATGAGACTTCCGCCGATATATTCATGTGCTTGATGGCGCTTCATTTTGCTGCGGTGTTATGGCATGTGTTGATCAAGCATGATGGGCTATTGAAACGCATGACCTGGGGTCGTGCCAGCACAGATTGAAGATACTTTTTCTGCATCAAAACTTCCCGGGCCAGTTTAAACACTTGGCGCCCGCGTTGGCTGGCTTGGGTCATGATGTACATGCCTTAGTGCTCACAAAAAATCCTGCCTACGAGTGGCAGGGAGTCAAAGTCCATACGTATCACCCTCAATGTGGCAGTACGCCAAACATTCACCCGTGGCTTATTGATATTGAAGCCAAAGTGATCAGGGGTGAAACTGTTTTAAGGTGGGCGCAAGAATTCAAGCAGCGTGGCTTTTCCCCTGATGTGGTGATTGCCCACCCCTCATGGGGGGAAAGCCTATTCATCAAATATGTGTGGCCTGAAACAAAATTAGGCTTGTTTTACGAAATGTATTACCAGGTCAATGGCCAAGACGTGCATTTTGATCCGGAATTCTCAAAACCTGAGGTGAGTACCGAGAGCAGGTTGTTGTTGAAAAATTCAGTACAAATCTTGCAAGATCCATTTGCTGACGCTGCCATATCTCCCACCCATTGGCAAGCAGCTAGCTATGAGCCAGTGGTGCGTGAAAAAATCACTGTCATACACGACGGCATTGACACAAGTCGTATTCGACCAGATGCAGCTGCACGACTGACATTGGATAACGGGCTAAGTTGGTCCCGCGACGATGAGGTGGTGACTTTTGTCAGTCGCAATCTGGAGCCTTATCGCGGCTACCATGTTTTCATGCGGGCATTGCCTCAATTGCTGCGACTGCGCCCGCACGTGCAGGTGTTAATCGTTGGCTCAGACGGGGTCAGTTATGGCGCTAAACCACCCGCCAACCAAACTTGGAAACAAATGTTCATTGATGAAGTGCGCGGGCAAATTTCCGACAGTGACTGGCAGCGGGTGCACTTTCTGGGACGGCTTGGCTATCCCCAATTCTTGACCATGCTTCAAGTCAGCAGGGTACATGTGTATTTGACTTATCCGTTTGTATTGAGCTGGAGCTTGATAGAGGCCATGAGCAGTGGGTGCGCAATTTTGGCCAGCAACACGGCCCCGGTGCTCGAGGCCATTGAAGACGGGGTCACCGGACGTTTATTGCCTTTCTTCGACCCTCAAGCTTGGGCCCATGGCATTGATACATTGTTGAATGATCCAGCCGACATAGTGCGGTTGGGCGCTCAGGCCCGACAACGAGCTGTCGAGCACTATGACTTGCAATCCGTTTGCTTGCCTAGACAGTTGCAATGGGTCAAAAAACTGGCGAGCCTATGAGCTTTGAGGTCTTGCTTTGGATAAAGACTGTTGAGTTTTAAATGACTTTGAAAAAATGCGTCGCATCCCTGCGCAGTTGCTCCACCAAACCCGATTGCCAGTCAAGATAAGCCTGCAGGTTTTGTGCGGAGTAATTCGCTCCTTCATAAGGGCGGAGGTAGCGGTCTATGCGCGGACTGGCCACATAAGATTCACCTTGCTGTGTACTGAATCCCTTGGCTATCCAGGCGGCATTTCCTCCCGGCAACCAGAAAACTTCTACCCCTGGTCTGACCAATGCGCGAAGTTCTGAAACAGCAAACCTCGAGGCGCGACCATCCGCACAAGTCAGGACATACCGGTTGGCTTTATGAACCCTCGAGAAGTCCTCGGCCATTTGTGAACGCAACAACCACCACGCACCTGGGATATGTTTTTTGACATAAGTACTGCTGTCGCCTACATCTATGACCATGCTTAGATTGCTGCGGTTTGCCAACCATTCTTTGAGTGTGACCGGATCAACCTCAGCGACCTGATCTACAGTGTCGGGCAAGTCGTCTATCGGTTCATCTGTTTGCTGCAAATCTTCAATCGCAACATCTTTCAGTACATAGGTTTCCCACCCCATTTGCACCAGCCAAGAGGCCGCCATAGAGGCACGTACCCCATCATCGTCGTACACGACCACGCGGGCACCCCGAACACCTATGTAGTGATCGGTTTGATGGATCAGTTGTCCACCTGGCGCATGGCGCGCACCCTCGAAATGGCCATGCGCATACTCTTGCAAGCTGCGAACGTCTAACAAGTAGGTATTGCGGCTGGTCTCAGCCATCATCTGCGCCAGCGTGTCTCGGTCTATGCGTTGAACCCCGCTACGAAAAAGCAGAGCGAGGGCGGAGGCAGCGGTTTTCTTGCGGTCATCTTCGTCAACCGCGTTAAAGCATTTGTCGGCCTTTTGCTCCAACTCGTAACCCGCAAGGCTCCAGCCTAAAAGACCGTTTCGCAATGCACACACTGGATTGGGTATGCCTGCATTGATCAATGATTGCGCACCAATGATGCTGCGTGCACGACCTTCACAACTCACCACTATGCGCGTGATGGCGTCCGAAGCCAGAGTTCTGGCGCACAACACCAATTCACCACCAGGGATATGGATAGCGCCAGGGATGCTGAGGGCTTGGTATTCTTCAAAGCGTCTGGCATCGAGCAAAACCATGTCTGATTGGCTAGCCATTAATGCATTGACTTCTTGCGCTGAGAAAGAGGGCGTTTTTCGCTGGTGCTCTACCAACTCTGCAAAAGCTTGGCTTGCGACATGGATGTCTCTAAATAATTCGCCGCCAGCAGCAGCCCAACCGGACAGACCATTTTGGAAGATGCTGATGTTGCTGTAACCCATGCGTTGGAAAATTTCTGCCGCGCGCTCAGCCAATACGCCACCTTGGTCAAACAAAACAATGGGCGTGTCCAGACGCGGAATACGGCGTGCGCTGTCGGCCTCTATGCGGCCATACGGCAAATGAATCGCAAACAATGGGTGACCTTGTGCATAGGCATGTTCTTCACGTACATCAACCAGTGCGATTTCTTGTTTTTCTAATAAGGCTTTGCGAACTTGTGAATATGTGCAGACCGCAAAACGGGGTCCTATACCTTGATGTTCATGGTGCAAAGATGGCAATCCGATTTCTTCGAGTCGCACAGATGCATCAGCTGGTTTAATCTGGGCTGCTGGGTCAGACATGGGCGTTGTTGGTACGGTCACAGAAACCGAAGTAGCAGATGTGACAAGCGGAGCAGTTGATTGAACAGGGCTGGAAATCAAATGCACATTGGCATAGCCGTCAACAAACATTTGACGCGAACCGTCCTCTCGGTAGCTGTGGCGCTCGATCAAACCAATATGACCTTCGTATATTTCTATGCAGACTGTCACCTGGTCTGGCAGGGGGTTCCAAACTTTATGCACATCGCCAGTGCGCGGCGATACTGATTCCATGTCGCCCGGCAGCATATCGATTTGAAAACCAGCGGGCACCCAGCGTCCATCAGACATTCGGCTATAGGGCTGGCAGGATAAGCTACCACGCAATAAGCCCATTACCCCCCAGACAGTGTGATCATGGATGGGCGTGCTTTGTCCGGGGCCGCAAACCAAACTTACCACTGAAAATCTGGCTTGCGGATCGGCATAAATTAAAAATTGTTGCGGATGAAGCGGGTGTGCCTGCGTCAATTCGGCTTGCAGCCAGTCATCATCGATTAACAAGGGTTCCATCAATACTTGCACCTGCGCGATCAAGGCTTGCTCGGCGGGGGCACTATCTACCAATCTGGTCATAGCGGCCAGAAACTGGTGCAGTGTTTGACTGTTAGTCTTGTTTGCTTCGTACATCAGAGCGCATTTCAAATGAAGTGGCAATTGTTTCACAGTAATGCAGGATTTTTTAACAAGCTCTTGCTGATCTATTTCCCCTGCCTTTGCAAAAACGCTATGCTTGTCAAACGATGATTCAAAAAGTCTCACATACTTTCGTTCTCGCCGGGGTCATGGGATGGCCCATTACACACTCTCGCTCGCCAGTGATACACGGTCACTGGATAGAGCAGATGGGTTTGCGTGGCAATTATGTCCCCTTGGCTGTCAACCCCGCGCACTTGGCTGATGCGCTTGAAGGGCTGTCAGCATTGGGATTTGCTGGCTGTAACCTCACCTTGCCTCATAAGGTTGATGCACTGCCGTTTGTCCACCACATAGACCATGTGGCACAGCACATCGGTGCGGTCAACACGGTCATCGTGCAAGCTGATGGCAGTTTGAGTGGTACGAACACGGACGCCTTTGGATACATACAAAGTCTGCGCGAATCACAAGCTGATTGGCTTGCACACAGTGGGCCAGCGGTGGTGTTGGGTGCGGGGGGTGCAGCGCGCGCCATTGTCTGGGCCTTGGCAGATGCAGGCGTCAAAGAGATACGATTGCTCAATCGCAGCCCAGAAAAGGCGCAAGCCATGGCCTCACAATTCGGTTCACCCGTGCATGCTTTCGACTGGTCACAACGCCACGCTGCCCTGGCCGATGCTGCTTTGTTGGTCAACACCACCACCCAAGGCATGCAAGGTCAACCGGCGTTGGACATCGATATATCTGCGTTGCCCACGCGCGCGGTCGTCTCTGATATTGTTTACACACCGTTGGAAACCGATTTGTTGTTACGCGCCAAACTTCGAGGAAATCCTGTTGTCAACGGCTTGGGTATGTTGTTGCATCAGGCACGTCCTGGGTTTGCTGCATGGTTTGGTGTGATGCCCGAGGTCACACCTGACTTATGGAGAAAAGTTTTGGCTACGCTTTAATCTACTTGCGTACCGAGGGCACTTCAATCTTTAATCCCTGAGCCCGCCACATCAAATAGAGACTGATATCGCGCATATCTTCGTGTCCCCACGCTGGAATTTCTGCTTTGACACCCGTGTAACAAAAACGCAAGCGCCGTTCCAATGATGCCAACCGTTGCCATTCAATCCGATACGCCGGGTAAGCGTTAGGCTGCCCTTGGCTGAGTTTGTCTGTGAACAGTTTGATGCCATAGCGCTGATCGTGGCACTGCGTACACGCCAGATTCATCTGACCTTGGCGGGTAGTGAATATGTTCTGACCAGCCTCAAAATGTGATTGTGCCTTGCCATCAATGGATACCTTGATGGGCATGCCGTTCGAGGCTGAGGTGACATACAGCGTGATTGAAAGTAATTCCTCAGACTCAAGCGGCCATTCAGCTGCTTTTTGACGCTTTTGGCGGCAATGGCGAATACGGTCTTCTAAATTAAACAAATGTCCGCTGGCTTTATCGATGGCAGGATAACGGGTTGCCGCACCTTTCATGCTTTTCAATTCGCCATGACAGGATTGACAGCTTTTATCGTTCTTGCCTGAGACTTGGTTCCACAACTTGGCTCCTT
This sequence comes from Limnohabitans sp., assembly GCF_046052765.1. Classification (GTDB taxonomy): domain Bacteria; phylum Pseudomonadota; class Gammaproteobacteria; order Burkholderiales; family Burkholderiaceae_C; genus Limnohabitans. The sequence goes on from NZ_JAVLFQ010000066.1 coordinate 91,220, forward strand.
TCTCCAAAAAAGGCAGTCCAGGGTTGGCGAAGTCGTCACCTTGCAAATCAAGAATTTCAGGACCAGTGAAAGCCAAACCGGATTGCAATTTGTCCAAGGCAATCAAACGTTGTTGCGCCACAGCCATGGGAAGATGAAACAACAGGCCGAACACGTTGAGCAACAGAAAATAAATCAAACATCTTGACAGTCCCCATAAGCAAAGTTTCGGGCCAGACATTGGCTGTGAATTCAACAATATCTGCATGACTTAGGGTTTAGAAGCTTTGGACTGGTTGGCAGGTTCGATCACCAATTTTTGACGAAGTTCTCCGATGTACCCTTTGTCATCAACCCATCTGAAATACAACTCGCCCGATTTGGTGGCGCGCAGATAAAACTCAAACAAGGGATTGGCTGACGTGCCTGTGGTGGGTTCAACCCGAAAGACTTCTTTGTCGTGAAAAATACATTGCAGGTGACGGATGACATTGCGTTTAACCAAAACTCCCTCGAGGTCACGCAAAAAACCGCTGTCCATTGGATGCTGAACCAGCAAGCGCAACTTGAACACATCGCCTTCAACAATGCGAGCGGGAAGTTGTAAACGTGCAGTAGTCATGGCTTATCCGTTGTCAATGCAGGCAGCCTCAGTGACGACCACTTCTTGCGTTTCGTATCGGAAAGTGCCATCTGACATGCGCGCGAGCACCACCACCATTTGCGTGCCCGACAGGCGAACGCGCATGCTCAGTTCGGCCCTACCGTTCCAGGGACCCAGCACAAACATGGCCATCAATGGAACAGGGTTGCGTTGCGAAATCACATAAATATGGGTGACGTGGGATTCCTCCGTCATGGGACTGTCGACCTTCAGACTCAAGGGCACCAAGTGGCCGTTGTCTGCCAGCATCGGCAATGACAAGGTAATGCCACCTTGCTTGACAGATTGGCGCACGACATACGGCGCAATCATTTCGTCAAATTGACGCAGTCGTGCATCTGTCATGTCTTGTACTCGACCTAAAACAGACATATCCTGCGCATGCGACATACCAGAGCCCATCCCCCAAACACCCACAGAAGCTTTGAGAAATCGGGATAACCAATCGCGTCTGGATAATGAAAATAACATCAAGGACCTTTGGTGGCTTCTAGCAAATAGGCCACGATATCTTCCAGACCTTGCTCGGTGAGAACGGTTTTACCGATCAACGGTTTGGCCACATTATGCAATCCTTCTGTGCTGAAGTAGGCTGGCATGAACGACTGTGGATTTATTAACCTGGGGTCGGCAATACGCATGCGAATTTGATCTGCCGTTAATCGCTGACTCAGACCAGTGAGGTTAGGCCCCATTTCGCCGCCATCCTTTAAACCAGGAATGGTGTGGCACAGAACGCAACCGGTTTCTTGCCGGTTGAGTAGGAGTTTGCGCCCGCGTTCGACTTCAGCGGTACGTTCAGAAGGCGTAGGCGGCATGCCGTCCCTCGCTGATACAACCACCGCAGCGCAACACAAAGCCGCAGAAAACAACAAGCGTTTCATGCTTTCACCAAAGTCAGGCCATGGTTTTTCAAGGGGAGTGAGCGAATACGTTTGCCAGTGGCAGCAAACAACGCATTACCTAGTGCTGGTGCCAGCGGAGCTTGAGCGGGTTCTCCCACACCTCCCCAAAAACCGCCGCTGGGTGCAATCACCGTTTCCACTTTGGGCATTTCGTTCATGCGCATCATGCGGTAGTCGTGGAAATTGGATTGCTCAACGCGACCGTCTTTCACAGTCATCTCACCCCAGAAAATAGCAGTCAATCCGTGAACCACGCTGCCTTGCAATTGGGCTTGGATATTGTCAGGATTGACGGCGTATCCTGGGTCGATACCGATCACAATCCGGTGAATCTTCACTTCGCCGCGTGGGCTGACAGACACCTCGCACACACAGGCGGTCCAACTGCCATAGCCGTCCACACTGGCGATGCCGCGGTGAACACCGGCAGGCAACGGTTTGCCCCAGTCAGCCGCTTTGGCCACAGCTTGCAATATGCCTTTATCGCGGTTAGCTTTTTCATTGTCCGGTAAGAGGGCAAGACGATAGGCTAAAGGGTCCTTGTTGGCAGCATGCGCAAGTTCGTCCAGAAAACATTCGCGCACAAAGGGATTTTGGGAGTGACCCACTGTGCGCCAAAATCCAACAGGTACGTGGGCACTGCGCATGGCAAAGTCGACCAAGGTATGGGGAATGGCATAGGGGTGATCGTTAAAACAGGCAACGGCTTGTTGATCAACCCCGTTTTGCAATGGCATGCGCAATAACTGTGAAAACAAGGAAGGTGCACTCACTCGAATATGCATGGCGTGTGGTTTGCCGTTGTCGTCCAAGGCTGCGCGTACGCGCACCAAACTGGCAGGGCGATACAAATCATGTTGCGTGTCTTCTTCACGGCTCCACATCAACTTGACTGGCTTGCCGGGCAGCTGCATGGCGATGGCGACTGCTTGACGCGTGAAATCTTGAGGACTTTTGCGACCCAGACCGCCGCCCATTTGCATGGCAAAAACTCGGACGTTTTCCTGCGCTACTTCTGCTGTAGAGGCCGCCGAGGTGAGGGTGGATTCAGGGTTTTGCGTCGATGCCCAAATGTCAAGCTTTTCGCCATTGAGCAAGGCCGTACAAACCATGGGCTCTAAGGTGGCATGCGCTAAATAAGGGGTGTAGTAATCCGCTTCGATCACTTGTGATGCGGCAAGCGTGGCAACTGCATCGCCGTCATTGCGGGCTACGGCTTGTTCCTTTTGGGTCAGTCCTTCGCGGTAATACTGCAATAGGCTGGCGCTGTTGACTGCCCCGTTTTTGCCGTTATCCCAATCGATGGATACGTCGCGCAAAGCTTCCTTCGCGCGCCACCAGTTGTCTGCGACCACGGCAACAAATTCGCCGAGGTTGATCACATTCACAATACCGCGCCGGTTGTCGACTTTGCTGCTATCGATTGATTTGGCTTTGCCGCCAAAGACGGGTGATTGAGCGATGGCAGCATGCAGCATGCCAGGCAATTGAACATCCACGCCATAGCGGATTTTTCCAGTGACGATGTCAGTGATGTCCAGACGCGGAATGGGTTTGCCAGCGATGGTCCAGGTCTTGGGGTCTTTCAGGGGAATGTCTTTGGGTGGTGTGAGTTTGGCGGCATCTGCAGCCAATTGACCAAAGCTGAGTTTTTTACCGCTGCCAGAATGAAAGACCACACCCAGCGATGCCTTGCATTCGTTGGCAGGTACGCTCCAGCGCTGGGCTGCGGCTTCGATCAACATGATGCGGGCAGCGGCCCCGGCTTTGCGTAAATACTCTTGCGACATGCGTATGGTGCGGCTACCCACACTGGCCATGTCACCATAAACGCGTTTGCGTCGTAAATTCTCATGTGCCGGCACATCTACTACCCGTACTTTTTTCCAATCTGCTTCTAATTCTTCTGCGATCAACATAGGTGCGGAGGTGCGACTGCCTTGGCCCATTTCTGTGCGGGCGTAGCGTATGACAACGGATTCGTCGGTATTGATTTCAATCCACGCATTCACTTCTGCGTTGGTGTTTGCCAAGCCAGCATCAGGCCACAAAAACCCCAGACTGAGGGCGGCTGCTGAGGCGCTGTTGACTTGTAAAAAAACACGACGATTCAGGTGTGTCAAGCTCATGATTTGCCTCCAGCTTGTCGCGCAGCAGCATGAATCGCCGTGCGCATACGAGCATAGGTACCACAGCGACAGATGTTGGTCATGGCAGCATCTATATCTTGGTCAGTGGGCTTGGGCTTTTTCTTGAGCAAAGACACTGCAGCTAATATTTGACCGCCTTGGCAATAGCCGCATTGCGGCACTTGATGGTCAATCCAAGCTTGTTGCACAGCATGGAGCTTGCCTTTGTCGGCCAGTCCTTCAATGCTCACTACTTGCTGTCCATCAGCAGAGGACACAGGGTAACTGCATGAACGAACCGGTTCGCCATTGAGTAGAACGGTACAAGCGCCGCATTGGGCAATGCCGCAACCGTATTTGGGGCCTTTGATATCAAGTTCATCGCGCAATGCCCATAAGAGTGGCATTTCTGGTTCAACATCCAGCGTATGGCTTTGTCCGTTGATATGCAATTTCATGGGTACTGATCCTTAACAAAGGTAACGTTTGAGTGCATCAGCACAAATGGCTACACCGGTATGCGCTTCGCGTATGACACGACCCATGGTGATGAAGCCGTGGATTTGTCGCTCAAAGCAAATGTATTCGGCACTGCTCCCAGCTGCCGACAATGCGTTTGCATACAAGCGGCCTTCATCACGCAGCGGATCAAAGCCGGCTGTGATAACCAAAGCTGGGGGCAGGTTTGCATGAGAACCGGCTTTCAATGGTGAGGCACGCCAATCGTGCGCATCCTCAGGCTCAGGGAGGTAATGGTTCATAAACCAGTCCATCACTTCGGCCGTCAATGCGTAACCTTCGCCATTGTCGCGGTAGCTTTGTGTGTCCGGGTACATCAGCGTGGCAGGGTAGATCAACAATTGAAAAGCAGGTTGATGTGAGCCGCCTCTGGCGCCCAGACAAACTGCGGCGGCCAAATTGCCGCCGGCACTGTCGCCACCGACAGCAATGCGCTTCGCGTCAATTGACAAACTGGTCGCATGAGAAGCCGCCCATTGGAAAGCAGCCTGTGCATCGTCGTAAGCAGCCGGGAACACATGCTCGGGTGCAAGCCGGTAATCCACTGAGAACACTGCACAGCCACTGGCTTGGCATAACTGTCGGCAAAGTACATCGTGTGTATCAATATCACCTATGACCCAACCACCTCCATGGTAATAAACCAGCGCGGGTAGTACATCTGTGGATGCAACAGCTTGAGGCCTGAATTCGCGGATTTTGATCTGTACACCATTGAGTGACACCAGGTGATCATGACTACGTGAGACAGCGGGAGGCTCAGGCTGGGTAAAGCCTTTTCGCATCAAATAGGCTTGTCGGGCTTCTATAGGTGTCTGGGCGTTGAATGCAGGTACGCCTCGTTCGACCATCAGTTGTAAAAGTGTTTGTGCTTGGGGATCTAGCATGCTGCTTTCCAATAAAAATGGCCCACCCATCGAGCTTACGTGGTCTGACCCACCGGCACATAAGCGTTTTGGTGTGTTTGTAACCACGCCCGAGACAAATCATCAGGATGTTGGGAGGGGTGAAATTCGGGCTTGAAATAGTCACGCCATAGGTTGAAACTCGCCCGAAATAACCCACCCTTGGCAAACAAATGTTTCCAAGCGCTGGCCCATGTGGATGTTTTGAAAAGGCTTCCCTCATGCCACAAGTTGTTGACGGTTTGGAGCAACAAATCTGTGAGGAAAAACCAGGTAACGCGACGCATCCAGCGCAAACGCCATTCCTCATTGCCACCCATCGCTTTGTATAAATCAAAAGCCGTACAACGATGCTCGCTTTCTTCACTGGCATGCCATAACCACATGGTTTTTAAGCGGGGATCGGCATGTTCAAAACACCATTCGTTAGACAGCAACCAATGTGCAAACACAGCCGTGAAATGCTCAGTTGCAACGGTTGCTGCCACAGAGTGGCGGATATCGATTTTTTGGATGAAGCTTATGCGCTTGAGTGCACGTTTTTCCCAATGATTAACCATGCCTTGGTCAAGCAAATGTCGGTTGTACAGGGTATGCAAGCGGCGGTGTGTGGCCTCTTGCCCGACAAATCCTTTGACCTCATCTTTGTACAAAGCTTGCTGCTCGGCCGTTAGACGCGAAAGCCCTTGGCGCACACTGTCGAGAAAAAATTGCTCGCCCACCGGAAAACTCATGGACAATGCATTAAAGAAAGCTGACGTGAATGCATCATCGCCGTTCCATCGCAGTGAAAAAGGACGGTCTAAATCAATTAACAATTGTCTGATCGTAAGTTGGCTCATGGTGTTCATCCTGGTGGCAGTTGACAAGGACCGGTGACGAAAAACTTCAACTTCTTGCCATATCTTTGAACATCTTTGATGGCCTTGATATTCACCGGTTCACGGTTTATTTTGATCTCAGATTCTTCCATGGTTTGCAGGTTTTTGCGTTTTACCCACAAACTGGTTTTGGAAGTTAAATCCATTCCCTCAAACTCAGCTGTTCTGAGCGTGTTGACGAAAAAAGTGTACAGCTTGGGGCCATCCATCTTGATATACAAATGGTCTCCAATAGAGGTGATGTCAACTTTGACTGAGGCTGGTTCTACGCTGATTTTGTCCATTTCGGGAAATGACCCTTGGACATCGCAGGTCAATGTGTAGGCCAAAGCCCTTTGGCTGGTTAACAAGCAAGCAACCAGTGCCAAAAATATCAGGCTTATCCTTGGCCGCGCTGGGTTAGCGATGGGGTACAAAAAATGCATGACAGCCTTTCGATACCCGGATCATCGCATGTCGAGACAAAAAGGGTACTGGCGGGATGGGAATTCATTTCCAAGTAGTTGGTTATTATTAGCCATGGTAAATCTTAGGGTTTTAAAGGGGTTGGTAGTGGCTGTTATTCACAAAAGTTTCAAACTGTTACCCATGGTACTGGTTGCGGGTTGCTGTATCTGGCCTTGGGCCGCCGGGGCATTTGACGCCGGCAAGATGGAAGACTTCAAAACCACCAATGTCTGCAAATACTGTGATTTGAGTGATGCCCCGTTGGGTGGACGCGACATGCGAGGTGCTGATTTTCAAAATGCCAACCTGTCAGGCGCGGTCATGGCCAAGTCCAACTTGGCCGAGCGTCCGATGGAAAAGCGCACCTTGGTGACAAATTTTGAAGACGCCAATTTGCGTCGTACCGATTTAAGCGGTGCCAATTTGCACTTGGCAAACTTCACCAATGCTTACTTAAGAGAAGCCAATTTAACCGGCGCTGACCTGAGTGATGCAGTGCTGCTTCTTTCAAACATGAAAGGTGCTGTGCTGGCTGGCGCCAATCTGAAAGGCGCAAAAATGGATGGTGCCAAACTCGATGATGCGAAATTTTGCAAAACTGTCATGCCTGACGGCTCTTTGAATGACAGCGGGTGTTGATGCATGAGCAATGCTTAATGGCTGCAAACTTTGGTCAGGTCAGCTTTCACCACCTCTTTATCGCGAAGCACTTGGGCGAGTGCATCCTGTTCGGCCATTCGCCGCATGCTCTGAGCGACTGACTGGTTCAGCTTGATCAATGAATCTTTGACTGATGGGCTCAACGTACCGTCAGAGCGTAAATTTTTCAATACATTCATTTCAACTTTTTCGCCGTTTTTTTGAACTTGTATGAAATAAGCATTAGCATCAGCAGAGCCGGGCGTAAAGTTTTTCAATCCGTGGCTGTGCATGGTTTGTAAGCCGACATAAAACTCTGCGAAATAGCTGGCACTGCGCGAGCATTCTGCGTTTTGAGCAGTCGTATCTATCTCATTGGCACGGACTGACAATCCCGCGCCCAATAGCACCAATAGCAATAGCTGTTTTGCCAGATTGTGCCGAATGATTTGGTATTTCGAGTGGGTATGAATGGTACTCAATGGGGGTCGTCACCAGGAATCACAGCGTCGCGCAGCTTGACTGGCTTACTGCGCGATTGACGAAAACGGATGTTGAGCAATTCAACACCAAACGAGAACGCCATGGCAAAGTAGATATAGCCTTTGGGTACGTGGTGACCAAATCCTTCTGCGATCAAGACCACTCCTACCACCACTAAAAAGCTCAGGGCCAGCATTTTGATGGAAGGATGAGCGTCGACAAATTCTCCAATGGCTCGGGCAAACAACATCATCAGACCCAACGAAGCTATGACAGCGGTGATCATGATGCGCACATCATCGACCATGCCGACAGCGGTAATGATGGAGTCCAACGAGAACACCAAGTCGATAACGATGATTTGGGCAATGGTGGCGATCAGGTTGACTTGGGGCTTGGCATGGGCACCATCGCTTTCGTCCTCGCCTTCGAGTGATTGGTGAATCTCGCCTGTACTTTTCCAGATCAAAAACAATCCACCGACCAGCAAAATCAAATCACGCCCAGAGAAGGGCTGTGTCATCACTGTAAACAATGGCTCTACCAGTCCAATAATGAATGACAGCAATAACAGCAGAGCAATACGCAAAAACATGGCCATGAACAAGCCGATCCGCCTGGCCAATTCTTGCTGTGCTTTGGGGAGTTTGCTGACAAGAATGGAGATGAAAATAATGTTGTCTATGCCCAGCACCAACTCGAGCAAAGTCAATGTGGCCAGCGCCATCCACATATGCGGGTCGGTCAGTAATTCCATATATATTTTTGATGAATCATTGAAAAGCTGAGACTGTAGCCTATGTGCTTCAAACTTAGAGATTTTGGGGTTGATGCAGGCGATGGACTTGGTACCAACGCCAGCGTATCCAAACACTTCGAATAAGCCAGTAAGTTAACCAGATAAACCAGCCAGAAAACACCACATCGCTTAGGAAGTGACCACCTTGAAGCATGCGAGTCAAGCCTATCAAGCTGCCAGCACCTATGCCAGCCCATATCCATCGGCGGCGAGTCTGTCTTCGCGACCACATGCCCCAGGCCATCCATACAAAACCGCCAGCAGCGTGGCCGCTGACAAATGAACAATTTTCCTCACACAATGGCTGGTAGTGCAGCACAGGAACAAACGCGTCCGTGCCATTGAAATTGACAGTTTGGTAAGGGTGAGGTCTGCCGACATGGTCTTTCAATACCCAATCGACGATAAAACCAATGCCTATGATGACCGTCAACAACCAAGTAATACAACGTCGACGCAGTATGTTGTAGCCCTTGTTGGGTCGAATCCAACTAAACAATAAAAATATCGCTGCCCCAATCGATATCCATTTATTGATTTCGGGTGTGTAGATATAAATCCATTTCACCCATGGCCATTCCTTGCCCGGAAAACTGAGTGTGTTGGCATCATAAAAAAGCTTGCTGACCTGTAAATCAATGTCTGGATAGCTTAAAAAAAACACCATGCTCACACCCAGCATGGACAAAGCATAAAAAGAGTCTCTAGATCGCGCTTTCAAGGCATCTCCTTTTTCCGCAACAAACTCAATCTAGACATGAGTCCAGCGATTCCTAGGGTGGCAATCACATCAATTGCCAATTGTGACGCAGGTGTTTCAGCATGTAATCTGAATAAATAAATCACCAATCCCAGCTCGCACAACATCAAACCCCATTGGGATTTTGATTGCTTAAGGTAATTGCTCCAGGGTTGGAACTGTTCCCATTGCACAGCCAGACAAACGATCAGTATGCCCAGCCCGCCGCCGGCCAATACATCTGAAGGCCAATGCGCACCCACCATGATCCTGGACAACGCTACCAAACTGCCGAACACCACCAGTAAGGCGGCGACCGGTTTGAACTTTGACCCGACTGGTAAGCAAAGACATAACAGCGTGACCGCAGCTATTACCGTCATGCTGTGGCCTGAGGGCATGGAATTGGCCGCGGTGGGAGGGTAGCCTATGGTGTGGATTAACCCAGCATCCAGAACGCTCAAAGGCCTGGCGTGGGCAAAGATTGCCTTGAGAGAAGGGGACAGCACAGACCCGATCAAAAAACACTTCAAACTTAATGCGGTGCCGTTGCGACTGAAACGGGCAAATACCAGCAGCAGTAAAAGGGCAACACCACCTTCACCAAACTGGGTCAGGACTGACCACAAGGAGTCGATGCCGCTCACAGATTGATTGATAGCAATCATCCACTGCTGGTTCACATCGGTCTTTGATAAGAGCACGCCACCGAAAATAAAAGCAGAAGAAAAAAAAAGTAATACAAAGCGCAAGCGACGCGTAGGTAGTTCGTTTGTGAGCGGCATCATTGCAACGATTGTAAGCAGTCGCCTTCACGGCTTTGTCTATTCGTTATAGTAAAGCCCAACTGAGAAAGTCATAGCCATGCCTACCACCAAGAAAAAAATCATCGAGCATCTTGAGGAAGAGGTGTTTTGCAAACTTGGTATTTCTCCCATCCATGGCATTGGGGTTTTTGCAATCAAACCGATTCCTAAAGGGATCAATCCCCTGAAAAGCTATATCCGTTCTAGGGAAATTGATGTATCCAAAAAAGATATCAAGCATTTACCCAAAGGAGTACGTAATCAAATAGATATGTTTTGTTATTACGACAGGCGCAGTGTCAGTATTCCCGTCAATGGCTTGAATTCATTTGATTTGGCTGTTTATCTGAACCATTCCAAACGCCCCAACTTGCGCTTCAAGAAAAATGGCACTTTGATAAGCCTGATGAATATCGCCGAAGGTGAAGAACTGTTTATCGATTACGACATCAGTTTTGGCGAAAAGCACTACTTTTGATCAGCCAGCCATCGCCAAGATATGCTCTTGGCGCTCAACCTGCTGAACAACCGGCGAATGTCGGTAAATCTGGTTGAGTTCGTGCGGCTTGAAGTCAGTGATCAAAGGTGAGGTTGGGTCTGTTGCCAATGGGTGTTGTGGATCAATCAGCGCCAATGCGTAAATAGGTTCAAAGTCGGTCACAAACAATGCTTTGTACCCATAGTCATCGACTGGCCCAAGGTTGTAATAGCGCAGGCCATTTTTCTGCGCCCAACGGCAAGCTTGTAAACAGGCGTATATGCCAGGTGAACGGTTTTTGTAATCACGATTCCACTGACAAAAACTGCCATACAGTTGGTTGTATTTGGGTAACAAGATGGATACATCAGTCAGCACAAGTTCGCCTTCGGGGCTGTGTACACGCAAAATCAGTACGTCTAAGTGGCGCACATAGTCAACAAATCCCTCCACTTCGCGGTCATCAATATAGTAGTTGGCGAAGTGCTCACCACCCATTTCAAACATATCCTCAACCGTCAGTTGAGAGCCAGAAATCACTTGTTCGGTGTAAACAAAGTTTTTATATTGTTTGTCGTATTCGCGGAATTTACGTTCGCGGCGCGGTTCTGACCAAAAGGCTTCGTCCATGGTGTTGACCAAGCCGTACTTGTCATTGATGGGTACGCCAAAAGGGCTGTCTGGGGGCAGCGCGTAAACCACAAAGGGCCGTGGTGCAGCAGTCAGCATTTCCTTGGTCACATTGATGTAGGGACACAGAGCATCCCAACGTGTGGTGTAGTAAAGAATGTCGTTGTGCTCACTTTCAACCAGAAGGTTGTCTTCTGTCCAACTCTGGTAACCGACTTCATGAACCTTGGCGGCTGAAGAAACCTGATGAGCTGGTTTGAATTGATAGAGCATGCCATTCATAGTGTTGCCTTTAAATGTTTGATTTTTTTTTATTTTGTTTTGGGTTGAAATGTACAGCAGGAATACGCTTGAGATCAAAGTAAGAAATATCTACTTCGTGGTTGGTTTGTAAAAAAACCGGATCTGTCTTTTCCAATTGAACAATCATTTCATGCACCTTGCCTAGGTGCTTGTTCGCGTCACTGTTTTCTTCTGACAAGCCGTGTATGTAATCGTCCATCAAAGGACAGTCGGTATCGAAGTAAAAACTTTTGTTATGAGGGTTGTAACTGAGGGGGTAGAGCGTGCAGCCGAAAGGTTTGTCGTCGCCCATGGTGCAGCCTGTTGGGCCTAGGTGCGTGCAACGGGTTTCGATACAAACAGAGCCTAGTTTCTTTTGCTCACTATCAGTTAATGTGATTTCAAGTGGCGGATACCCCGCCTCCACATTGCAGCATCGTTGACATTGCGCACAGTGGTCAAAAAGCACGCAGCATCTCCATCTCTGCTTGTGCGTCTGGGTTGACCATCAGTTCAAAAAAACGTTGGTGTGTCATCAAGCGCTAAAAAATAATTGTTGGAATTATCAAGGTATTTATCATATAGAGTCAAGAAATGATTAATTTATTGAATTAGATGATTGTGCAAATTTGCAAATCAACGACACGTCAACTTGGGTTTTGCACACGCCGAAGAGATGCAGGTCAAAGTTAATGCGTTGCTTGAACTGTGCGGACCTGAACCACGTCACCTTCAGTGACGCCATCGGGTGGATTCTCGATCACTCTGTCTGTGGGTAGCAAGCCTGAAAGTAATTCTAGGCGGTTGCCGTAGTCTCTGGCAATCACCACTGGCTTCATGACGACTTTGTTTTCTGCATTGACGGTTGCAACAAGCACGCCGGCCTTGGTGAACACCAAGGCGCTGGGTGGTACGCTGAGCCGATCCGCCTGAGCGGGGATATGGAAGCTGACGCTGGCATAGCCGCCAGGCAACAACTCACCGCGTTTGTTCTCGGCTGACAGTTGCACCAACATGCTGCCGGAGGTGCTGTTGATCGCTTGAGACATAGATTGAACGGTCGCTGTGAAAACCTGTCCAGGTTGTTCTGGCACACTGAATTTCGCCACGGTGCCTTTTTGTATAAAAGCGATTTGATTTTGGGGTAAGTTGACGTACAAGCGAAGTCGTTTGACATCAGAGACCACGAACAATTCGCTACCAGGAGCGCCGCCGATATTGATCAATTGACCAATGTCTGTGTTTCTGGCAGTGACCACACCGTCAAAGGGCGCAACGATGCGGGCGAAATTTTTCATTGCCTGTAGCCTGTTGACGTTGGCCTGAGATGCGTTGACCACCGCCATTTTGACGTTGAGGTCCCCGATTTTTTCCTCAACCGCTTGGCCAGATACAAAATTTGCGCTTTCTAGCGATTTCCAACGCTTGGCGGTGTTTTCGGAGAGCGCGGCATTGGCCTGAGTACTGGCTAGCTCCGCTTTGGCTTGCAATATTTGTTGGTCGAGATCTGGCGTGTCAATTTCTGCCAATAACTGACCCGCTTTGACTGGCGTACCGATATCGGCCTTCCAACTCTTTAAATAACCGCTGATGCGCGAATACAAAGGCGCTTTGGCATTGGCTTCGATCCGACCGGGTAGGTTCAACGCAACTGCGTCTGTGTTGCTGCCAGGTGAGATGACACTGACGGTGACTGCTGACTGTTTGTCAGCCAGTGCTTTGAGCTGTGCGCCGTCTTTGGCGCGCGCCTGCAAACCATTGAAAACGACAGCGCCAGCCAACACGCCAGCTGCAGCCAATGACGTCCATAGAAAACCACGTGAAACGAAAGGAACTGACGGCTTAGACATGACTGACTCCAGAAGAAAACGTTGTTGAGGCAGCGGAGCGTATGCGTCCGTGCACCATACTGAATAAAAGAGGAACGATGACCAATGTGGCAACAGTTGCAAGCATCAGTCCGCCGATGACAGCACGGCCTAGCGGGGCGTTTTGTTCACCACCTTCACCCAAACCCAGCGCCATGGGCACCATGCCGATGATCATGGCCAAGGCCGTCATGAGCACCGGTCTGAACCGGACAAAGCCAGCGTCCAACGCGGCAGCAATCGGGTCACCTAATTGATCCAGTCGTTCACGTGCAAAACTGATCACCAGCACACTGTTGGCGGTTGCTACGCCCATGCACATGATGGCGCCCGTTAATGCAGGGACAGACAAAGTAGTTCGGGTGGCAAACAACATCCAGACGATGCCTGCCAGTGCGGCGGGCAATGCACTGATGATGACGAACGGATCGCGCCACGATTGGAAATTAACCACAATCAAGAAATAAATCAACACGACTGCACCAAGCAAACCCCAGAGCAGACCTGAGAAAGCTTTTTCCATGGTGCGGACTTGACCGAGTAAAAACACTTTGCTGCCTTTGGGTAAATCGCTTTCGGTGGCAGCGAGTACCCGTCGAACCTCACGCGCCACGGTGCCTAAATCTGTATCCTGTGTGGTTGCATTGATCTGGACCAGCGGTTGAATATCGTATTGACTGACCACGGCGTTTCTTGTTGTGCGATTGATGGTGGACAGGGCACCAAGCACGGGTTGGTTGCTGCTGCCACTGGCGCCTACGGGCAGATTCGACAGCGCATTCAGCGAGTCTAGGTTGTATTGTGGTGTTTGCATGACTACCCCGTAGGAGACGCCGTTGGCGGGGTTGAGCCAGAAGGTTGGTGCGACCTGGCTGCTGCCGGCCAAATTGACGACCAGGTTGTTAGTGACATCTTTGGGCGTGATACCCATGTCTTGCGCCTGGCTGCGATCAAGATTAACTTCAAGCACAGGACTTTTGGCAGATTGTTGAATGCGTGCATCTGCAACACCGGGAATACGTCGTATTTCTTTGAGTAATTTATTGGCGTATTCAAAATTACCGCTTAGGTTGGCGCCACGAATTTGTATATCAATCGGAGCAGGTGCACCGAAGTTCAAAATTTGACTGACGATATCAGCAGGAGGAAAGGAAAAAACCGTGTCTGGAAAAGCCAAGGGCAGGGTTTTTCTCAGTTCCCTCACATACTCTGCAGTGGGGCGATGGTCTTTGCGCAGGGCGATTTGAATATCCCCGTCCATGGTGCCTATCACACCCGTGTTGTTGTAGATGAGGTTGATCCAACTGGGGGGTAAACCGATGTTGTCAACCAAGGTAGTGATTTCTTCTTCGGGGATAACCTGACGAATCGCTTTTTCTATGCCGGAAAAACGCGCGGCCGTTTCTTCAACGCGGGTGCCAACGGGTACGCGGGCGTGGATCAAGATTTGACCGCCATCAACGTCGGGAAAGAAATTGGTACCCAAATAAGGGACCAAAGCAAATGAGGCCATGACAAAGCCCATGAACCCTATGACAACAGGCCAGCGATTGACCAATGCGAGTTGCAAAATATCTTTGTAGCCAGAGCGGAAACTTTCGAAGGCGGATTCGAAGCTGCGTTGAAAACGCATGATGGGGTTGCGCGTGGGTGGCAAACTCGTGTTGTTGCCATGCATGTCGGTATGCGGTGCATGGGGTTTCAACAAGTAATTCGCCATCGTCGGCACCAAGGTACGCGACAAAAAGAAGGAAAAGGTCATGGCCAACATCACCGACAGGGCCATGGGCACAAACAGAAAGCGGGAAACGCCATCTAGGAAAAACATCGGCACAAAAACAATACAGATACACAGCAGTGAGACAAACGCAGGCGCAACAATTTGGTCAGCACCATCCAAAATAGCGGTGACCACATCCTTGCCTTGTTCTAAGTGCCAGTTGATGTTTTCAATCGTGACCGTGGCATCGTCGACCAAAATTCCTACCGCTAAAGCCAAACCGCCTAAGGTCATGATGTTCAGGGTTTCGCCCAATGCATACAGACCTAGTACCGCGCCCATGATGGACAAAGGAATAGACAGAGCGATGATGATGGTGGAGCGCCAACTACCGAGAAACAAAAAAATCATCAAGCTGGTCAGCCCTGCTGCGATCAAGCCTTCAAACGCAACACCTTGAATAGCTGCGCGAACAAATAAAGATTGGTCATTGATAGGCTGCACTGTCAGCGCTTCAGGCAAAGAAGATTTGATGGAGCGCAGTTTTTCCAAAACACCATCAACAATAGCCAAGGTAGAGGTTGTGCCGTTCTTGAGTACTGACATCAAAACCGAGCGGTTGCCATTCACGTGAACAATATTGGTTTGTGGCGCATTTCCGTCGTGCACATTGGCTACGTCTCGCACATACACCATGGCGCCATTGACAGTTTTGATGGGGAGATCACCCAAGTCTTTGATGGTGACAGCCGCGTTGTTCAAGCTGATGGTGTATTCCAGATTGTCAATCTTTTGCGTGCCAACCGGCGTGATGATGTTTTGGGTAGCCAATGCGTTGGCCACATCCTGTGCACCCAATCCGCGTGCTTGCAGTTGGGGCAGATTCAAATCGATTTGCACTTGGCGAGATTTACCGCCATATGGAAAAGGGATGGCAGCACCAGGCACAGTCACCAAAGGTGTTCGAACTTGGGTTAATCCAATATCGGCCAGATTCTGCTCTGATAAACCCTGACCCGCCAATGCGAGTTGAAGAATGGGGACTGTGGAGGCGTTGTAGTTGACGATCAAAGGGGGCAGGGTGCCTGGCGGCATTTGCCGAATCAGAACTTGTGAAATGGCAGTGACCTGAGCGTTGGCAATAGCGATATTGACACCGGGATGAAAAAAGATTTTCACAATGCCAACACCTGCATAGGAATTGGCTTCAATATGTTCGATGTCGTTGACCGTGGTGGTGAGGACACGTTGGTATAGCGTGCTGATCCGACCAGCCATTTGGTCAGGTGGAAGTCCTGTATATGCCCATGCAACTGCAATCACAGGGATACGGATTTCAGGAAAAATATCGGTCGGTGTTTTGAGTGCTGCCAGCGGCCCTAATATCAGCAGTAATAAGGCCATCACCACAAACGTATAAGGACGCTTAAGCGCCAAGCCCACAACATTAAACGACATCTCTTACTTTCAATAGAGTCAGCAAAGGCCAGGCACCTTGTGACCGAGGTTTTTTATGATGGGTTGATTATCAGCATTTTTAAACCTCTTTGCGAATACTTTGCCAGTTCTGGTCATGTTTCCATCCGCAAGTTGCAATTGCATATCCAAATATTTTTCGGATGCTGGGCGTAACATGTCATAAAGCTGCAGGCAGGTTTGTCTGGCAGCGTGGCCAGGCCAGCGGGTGGGAAGCAGCTTGAGTGGCAGAGAAGGGTCTCGCAATAACAAACGTCTGAAGTCATGAATCAGAAGTAAACGTAATAAAAAAGCTTTTTCTGTGTGGTCTTTGTCGAGCTTGGCTTCTACAGAAAACCATTCGTCAAGCAAAGGTTGGTAAGTACTGAAAAACGCTTTGTAACTGTGGGCGAGTTGCTTGAGATCCCAAATTTGTGCGACCACTTCTGGGTCAGTTTGACTTTTTTCCAAGGCCAAACTTTGTGCCATCAGCGGCCAGTAATAGGGTTCCAAATGCCCCAAACCCTCTCGTTTGAGCAATGCCATGGTCACGGCCAGGTCAGCACCAGGGTGAACAAAAGCATGGGGTGGCCATTGACCAAAACCCTGCCATACCAGCGCTTTTCGTAAGCGCTCCCTCTCTTTGACAGGAATCGCTGACGACAACATCAATATGCGCCATGTGTTGTCCCATTCAGGGGAGCTTGGGGCATAAATGTATTTAGATGCTTCCTCGATGCGCTTTATGCCATTGATACTCAATGCATAGTTCGTGCGCCTGCCTAGCGTCTCAGATTGCAACCAATCTTCTTTAACCAGGCGAAATATTGCCGTACGAATCAATCTTTCGTTGACCCCTAAGTTGGCCAGTAATTGGATCAGACTGCCCAGCCAAACCTTTCCCCCGCGCGGGTAGACAACATCCCCGAACAAAGAAATGATCAGGGATCCGGCTTGCATTCGGTCTTGTCGACAGAATTGCAAGATGCGTTTATCCGATACAGGGGTGAGCGAAGCGCTGGATTGAAACGGGGTAGCAGACATTCAAATATGATACATAAAAAATAGATTTGCATATTTTTTTGTATCGATTATGATGCGGGCATCTTTGAACAAGGAAACGACCATGTACACACAGTCTTTCAATGTGCCTGATGCACCTAACGTCCAATCCGAGCATCGCGACATTCAGCCTGTTCTGACTGAGTTTGAACAAGAATCCATGGCCAAGGCGCAGTTGCACTTTGACCAAATCATTGATGCTGACGGCAAAATCGAACCCAAGGCTTGGATGCCGGATGCCTACCGCAAAACTTTGGTTCGCCAGATCAGTCAGCACGCGCATAGCGAAATTGTGGGTATGTTGCCCGAGGGCAACTGGATCAGCCGGGCACCCAGTTTGAAACGCAAAGCCATATTGATTGCCAAAGTGCAGGACGAGGGCGGTCATGGTTTGTACTTATACAGCGCGGCAGAAACGCTGGGCACCACCCGCGATCAAATGCTGGATGCGTTACACACGGGACGCGCCAAATACAGCTCAATATTTAACTACCCAACGCTCACCTGGGCCGATGTAGGTGTGATCGGTTGGCTGGTGGATGGCGCGGCCATCATGAATCAAATTCCGCTGTGTCGTTGCAGTTACGGTCCTTATGCCCGCGCCATGGTCCGCATCTGCAAAGAAGAATCTTTTCACCAGCGCCAAGGCTTTGAGTCTTTGATGGTGATGATGCAAGGTACCGCGGAGCAAAAGTCTATGGTGCAAGACGCGGTCAATCGCTGGTGGTGGAAATGCTTGGCCATGTTCGGTCCCCCAGACGCTGACAGTACCAACAGCACTCAGGGTATGCGCTGGGGTATCAAACGCGTCAGCAATGATGATTTACGCCAAAAGTTTGTTGATGC
This sequence comes from Limnohabitans sp., assembly GCF_046052765.1. Lineage (GTDB taxonomy): Bacteria > Pseudomonadota > Gammaproteobacteria > Burkholderiales > Burkholderiaceae_C > Limnohabitans. The sequence continues at coordinate 109,456 of NZ_JAVLFQ010000066.1, forward strand.
CACTGTGCCTCAAGCCGCAGTGCTGGGTGTGACTTTGCCAGATCCGGAATTGAAATGGAACGAAGCGCGAGGACACCATGATTACGGGCAAATTGACTGGGATGAATTCTGGGCCACAGTCAACGGAAACGGTCCTTGCAACACAGAAAGACTGGCCACGCGTGTCAAAGCGCACGAAGACGGCCAGTGGGTACGGGACGCTGCCATGGCCTATGCGCGTAAACAGCGACTTCGTCAAACACAGCTTCAGGAGGCTGCATGAGTACCGAAACAAGTCTTGCTAATGAGTGGCCTTTGTGGGAAGTGTTTATCCGAAGCAAACAAGGCGTAGAACACAAACACTGCGGAAGTCTTCATGCTGCTGATGCGCAACAGGCGTTGCATATGGCCCGCGATGTGTACACGCGCCGACAAGAGGGCGTGAGCATTTGGGTCATTCCATCAGCTTCTATCACTTCCAGCGACCCTGACGATAAAGACAGCATGTTCGAACCTGCCAAAGACAAGGTGTATCGACACCCCACTTTTTTTGTGATTCCAGACGAAGTGGGGCATATGTGAATTTACTAAGCGACTATGTGCTGCATTTGGCAGACAACGCATTGATATTGGGACAGCGCAACGCGGAGTGGTGCGGACACGGTCCTATTTTGGAGGAAGATTTAGCACTGGCTAACAACTCACTGGATTTGATTGGTCAAGCCAGGTTGCTGTATCAGCATGTCGCCCAATTGCGCAACGATGGCAGTCATGAAGACGCATTGGCTTATTTTCGAGACCAGCAAGATTTTCTGAATTTCACCATGCTGGAGCTTCCACACAACACGGCATTGGCGCCTTCAGCTAAGACCGAGCGTGACTATGCAGTAACCATAGTCCGAAATTTTTTATTCAGCGCATATATGTTGCTGGTATGGCGGCAATTGCAACATCATGCAGACACGCAACTGGCGGCCATTGCATCCAAATCCATCAAAGAAGTTGACTATCACTTCCAACATGCCACAGATTGGTTGGTGCGCTTTGGCGATGGCACTGACGAATCACACCTTAAAGCGCAGATGGCACTTCATTTTTTGATGCCTTATACGCAAGAGTTTTGGAACTCATGGCCAGGTTCTGAAATGGTATTGGGCGACTTGCATCACTTACATGCAGATTGGACAGCGATGGTCTCAGATGCAGTGTCACAAGCTGGTTTGCAATTTCCATCAGCAGAGGGGTATGTCACGCAAGGACATTTAGGTGTGCATTCTGAGCACATGTCTTATTTGCTGGCGGAAATGCAAAGCCTGGCCCGTCAATTTCCTGGTGCTGCATGGTGAATCTTTCAAGGCCAATGATAGACACTCACAGGGCTTTGCCAGATGGACCCTTGGCGATGCCTTCGACGGAAGATGAAGCCTATGCCGTATGGCAAATGTTAGAGTCAGTGTGCGACCCTGAAATACCAGTGCTGTCTCTGCGTGAAATTGGTGTATTGCGTGCGATCTACCCCGTTGGTCAAGGGTGGCAAATTGTCATCACACCCACCTACAACGGTTGTCCTGCCATGGCGCAAATGCAAGACGATGTACAAACCTGCTTGCAACAGGCGGGTTTGCAAGCCCAAGTGATCACGCGTTTGTCGCCCGCCTGGTCCAGCAGTTGGATCACTGATGAGGCCAGAGGCAAGTTGTTGGCTTACGGCATCGCGCCGCCACACCATCAGACCAACGTAGCAGGTCAAGACCGCATTCGTTTGGTTCAAAAAAAAACGGTGTTGCATGTGGTCTGTCCTCAATGCGGGGCTGACGATACCACCGAGACTTCACATTTCGGCTCGACCGCTTGCAAGGCTATGTACAAATGTCTGGCTTGCTTAGAACCGTTCGATTACTTTAAACCCTATTGATTGCATTGCCTGATGTCCGATATTCAAAGATTTCATGAATTAAAAATCTTGCGTGTACGCCCGCAGGCCACTGGATCCATAGCGGTCACTTTTTCAGTGCCTGCCGCCATTGAACATGTATTTGCTTTTCAACCTGGTCAATACCTGACCTTGAAAGCCATGATCGATGGTGAAGACATACGTCGCAGCTATTCCATTTGTAGCAGTCGCCCAGATTTTGACGCCAAGCTTGAACTGGAGATTGGCATTCGAGCCGTGCCCGATGGTATTTTTTCCAACTGGGCGATGACCCATTTTCAAGCAGGTGTGGCTGTTTCTGTGATGCCCCCGCAGGGCAGATTTGTGGTTCAACATGCCTCTGCCCGTCATCGTGTCGGATTTGCTGCAGGTTCTGGCATCACACCCATCTTGTCCATCATGGCCAGCAGCTTGCAGCAGCAAGCAGACGATCAATTCACTTTGGTCTATGGCAATCGCAACATGGCCTCTGTCATGTTCAATGAGGAACTACAAGACTTGAAAGACAGGTATACCGGTCGACTGACATTGATCAACATACTGTCGCGTCAGGCACAGGAAATAGATTTATGGCAAGGACGCATGGATGCCGCCAAAGTCACTGCATTGCTGCAATCCGTCTTGCCAGTCAGCAGCATGGAAGAAGTTTTTATCTGCGGCCCTGAGGGCATGATGGAAGATATATCGCAGGCCTTATTGAAAGCTGGCGTGTCTGCTGATGTGATTCACAGTGAACGCTTTGCATCGTCCATTGGTTCTTCTCGTACCGCGCCTAAAGCTGACAAGCACTTACCACTTGCTGCTGAAGGTTCTATAGCATTAAATATTATGCTTGACGGCAAGTTGCATACATTGCGCATGGCGGCAGGGCAAAAAATACTTGATGTCGGTCTCGCCGCAGGCTTGGACTTGCCCTATTCTTGCCGTGGCGGTGTTTGTTGCACATGTCGCGCCAAAGTCATGCAAGGCAGCGTGGCCATGGAAAAAAACTTCACACTCGAAGACTGGGAAACCAAGCAAGGTTTTGTGTTGTCGTGCCAGTCCATACCCACCAGCGAATCGCTCACCCTGAGCTATGACGAGCGTTAACAGGTGGTTACTTTCCTGAGCCATTTGACCCTTTAAACCTAGGGTAGATTCAATATCCAGATGTTCGGCCCTTATGACTGCTTTAATATGGCTTGACGTTTTTGAAGAATCGAGGCTGATATCCATGCGTTGCATCGCTTTATTTTTGATTGCGCTTGGCGCGACCTTCAGTGCAAACGCGCAAACAGAGCCAAACTTGATTGAATGGGCGCAAGAACATTCTGAATGGAAACAAGATAAGACAGAACTGGCCTACGTAGCCAGCCACTGCGCCACCATGTTTGAGTTGATAGGTAACCACATGGCCGCCCATCCTATTCACGAAGAGCAACGTCGCAGTGCGAACACGTTCTTAGCCCGCAGCGACACGTTTGCCCGTATAGGCTATTTCTTGAGTATCAAGCAAGGCGCTTCCCAACAACAGGCGGTCAATCAGCAACAAAAGTTTAGGAACGCATTCAATCAGCAGATGCAGGAAAATTTGCTTAGGCATAAAAATTTGATGGTACCTCCGCTGAGCTTGGACGTAGAGTTTTGCATGATGAACGTCAAATTTGCACAAGTCAAAGTCAAAGAGCTGGAGATTGAGTTTTCAAAAGCAGTACAGATGGATAAATCTGCTGAGCCACTGGGACAAGATAGCTTTGACGTGGCCATGCTGGAGCAGATCTGGCGGTACATCAAAACGCAAACTGACGCACCTGAAGATGCAACGATGCCTCGCTTGGTGATTCAGCCGAACTTACCCACCAATGCCCGCATGGTGTTTCAGTTTCCTTCCGAAGAGCAACCGGAAAACAAATTACAAATCAATGTGTCGCCACGAACCTTGCAATCTTGGAGCAGATCCATGGTGAATTGGGCATTCGGTCATGAACTGACCCATTACGCCATGTTGATGCAGGAAAACCAGTGGACAGCGCAGTCAATTTATACAAACAATATCAGGCACCACTGCCATCCGGATTTCTTGCGTATCACCAGCGAGATAGCCGATTTGATTTCAGACAATGCACCTTCTGACAAAGAGCGTTTGCGTATGTACTCTGAAGTATTTAGAAGTTGCACCCGCCACCCTGATCAGTAGGACCACAACCCCTGACTTGCATTCAGCAATGTGGCTATGCCCAGTAACGCAAAAACAGCGGCAGCTATGCGGTGAACCACAGTCATCGGTATGCGGTCAGCCAGTTTGTTACCAATGAATACGGCTGGCACATCAGCAATCAACATGCCCAGGGTGGTGCCAGCCACCACCCACACTGGTGAGCCGTAGTGGGCTGCCAATGCGACAGTGGCTATTTGTGTTTTATCGCCCATCTCTGCAATGAAAAAGGTGACGAGCGTTGCCCCAAATACGCCAAGTTTGAGTGCAATCTGGGTTTCTTCTTCTTCTATGTTGTCGGGAATCAATGTCCAAACAGCCATGGCAATGAATGAAACACCGAGTACCCATTGCATGATGAAAGGATCAACCATGGCCGTGACCCATGCGCCTAAGGCTCCAGCCAGCCCGTGGTTGACCAAAGTAGCCATGAGAATGCCAGCAATGATAGGGATAGGTTTTTTGAAACGGGTCGCTAGGATGAATGCCAGTAATTGTGTTTTATCGCCAATTTCGGCCAGTGCCACCACGCCAGTGGAGATTAGAAAAGCATCCATGCGCACAGAGCCCACACCATTAAAACCAACAGCACACCCCAGCGAGTGACGGGTTTGCCCTCATTGGCGTGTATCCAATCTTGCGCCAGTTGTCTGCAATCGATAACCACATCCAATGGCAGCAGTTTGACTGCGAGCCAGATCAAGGCGGGTAACAGAATGGCATCATCCAAGAACCCCAGCACAGGAATAAAGTCTGGAATTAAATCAATCGGACTCAGGGCGTACGCTACCGCCAGCATGCAAATGATTTTGGGCAACCAAGGTGTGCGCGGGTCGCGTTGGGCAAACCACAGCATGACGGTATTTTCCTTGACGCGTTTCGCCCATTGGCGGATGGCTGCAATCATCGTGGTCTCTATGGACGCTTGCGAATTTGATCGAAGAATGATTGTGCACCCTGATTCACACTCGACTCGGGTTGGTTTTCGCAATAGGAATTCAAATACGCAACGGTATTTTCGTTAGGGGGTAGCAACGCAAAGACGTCCTCTGAACTCAGTGCTTTAAGTGCGTCGCTCATTCCTGTCAGATAACCATATACCCATTCACGTTGCACCACTGTACTGAGATTGGCTTTGCGCGCGGTGTTCCAAGCACTGCATGGTCTGATCGGTAAGTCCAATGCAAATGTGCCATTAGAAAAAAAACAAGCAATGCATAGAAACAAAGTGCGCACTTCCAAGAAATATTTATTCGTCAACAGATATGGATTCATACAGGTTTAAGTAAAAATGAAAAAAGCACAACCAAGTGCTCAAGCCAATGGTTTGCAAAAAGCATTTCAGTGAATGATATTGAGTTTGAGTTTAGCCAATTCGTAATTGGGGTCCGCACTATCTAGCACCCAGCCACTCGTCAACATTCGGTTCATGTATTGCCGGTTGTATAAAAAAGGAAAAATCAGTTGAGACAAACCAAATGACACAAAGGTGATCGCTAAGTGAATCAACCCAACCCCTACCTCGCCACGAAACACAGGCACAAACCAGCCAAAAAGCAGGTAAGTCCAACTAAACCCGATGTAACCGTCTTTGGCAATGCCAGAGCTTTCATGAATGATGCGTATTTTTTTTTGTAAACCAATCAATAGCACACCCACTATGACTGGTGCAAACACAATCACCAACAACACCCATATCCAAAAAGTCTCCATCATTGCTCCTTGTGACAAGCTTCTAGCATAACCCTTCAACACATTAGCTGTTGAAATTGCAAACACAAATCATAGGCAATGCGATCCGTACCAGACCAACCCACCTGTTTTAAATTCTTGATTAATTGCAGTAGTGAGATGTGTTGACAATCAATTTAAAAAATTAACAATTGCCACTGTGAGAGGATCTACTATATTTCAACATTTTCAGTCGGAGCCCACTTTATGCGTGTTTTATTGCTTGGTGCTACCGGTACCATAGGAATGGCGACTGCAGCCGCATTGGTCAGTGCTGGCCACGAAGTGGTTTGCTTGGTGCGAAATAAAAAAGTGAGCAAGAGCAGTTGGCCTCAAGAAGAAACCCGCGAATTATTGGCGGGCACAGAGTTGAGATTTGGCGATGTGAATTCATCAGATTCGATAAAAAATAATGCCTTGAAAGGTGAAAAATTTGATGCCATGGTGTCATGTATGGCTTCCCGTACCGGCACACCACGTGATGCGTGGGCTATCGATTACCAAGCACATTCAACGCTTTTGAAAATTGCCCAAAGCGAAGGGATAAAACAGTTTGTTTTATTATCAGCCATATGCGTACAAAAACCTACACTTGGTTTTCAGCAAGCCAAACTTGCATTTGAAAAAGAATTGATCGCATCCGGTTTGATTTATTCTGTGGTTAGGCCAACTGCGTTTTTTAAGTCCTTGTCCGGTCAGATTCAAAGGCTAAAAAAAGGTAAACCTTTTTTGCTTTTTGGTGATGGACAACTCACATCATGCAAACCCATCAGCGATCATGATCTTGGACAGTTCATTGCAACTTGTTTGACTGATCCGGCCAAACATCACTCTATTCTCCCTATCGGCGGTCCTGGAGAAGCGATCACGCCATTGCAGCAAGGTGAATACCTTTTCAAGCTGCTCGGCAAGACGCCGCACTATCAACATGTACCGGTTCGCTTGCTCGATATTATCATCAATGTACTCAAAATATCAGGAATCTTGATACCAGCGTTGGCGGATAAAGCAGAATTGGCGCGCATAGGCCGTTACTACGCCACCGAGTCTATGTTAGTGTGGAATACGCAAACGCAAGCATACGATGCAGATGCAACACCATCCTTTGGAAAGCAAACATTGTTTCAGCATTACGAACAACTTGTGGCGGGAAATGCGAATGTGCAACTTGGCGATCACTCGGTTTTCTGAATTTTTCAAAACATGGCTATCACTGATTCCTTTTGTTGGGCAGTTGAAATGCTATACCGTCAATAGATTCTTTTTTTGCAATCTCGCAATTCCGTTATGCTGGTTCAATGAACCCGCAAGATCTGCAAAAACTGGTCACCATGACCATGCCGTTTGGAAAACACCAAGGCAAACTGCTGGCTGATTTGCCTGGCAACTATTTGAACTGGTTTGCGCGTGAAGGTTTTCCCAAGGGGGAGATCGGTAGGTTATTGGCATTGATGCATGAAATAGATCACAACGGCTTGAGCGATTTACTCAAGCCTTTACGCCTGCCACCACCATGAGTCAACGTATACAAGCTTTGGATGCATTACATCTGGTGAAGCAGCTGAAACGAAAGTCAGACGCGCACAAGGGTGACGCAGGAAAAGTGCTGCTGATTGGAGGTGCTTCAACCATGTCTGGTGCATTGGTGCTGGCGGGGCAAGCCGCGTTGTACAGCGGTGCTGGTTGGGTAGTTTTGATGATGCTTGATGAAGCCAGTGCACATATGGTGCCAGAACAACCTGAATTGATGGTTCATGATGCGCACAACAAACAACCCCAAGTGGCATTGAGTCAAATACAAGCCGATGTGATTGCACCATAATGGCAAGCCAGTTGCTTGGCGGTGCAGTTGCATGCAGTGGCGGCAGACACACTTGTAAGCAAAGGTATTGGTCCGATTGGCATGACGCCTAGCGAACTCGTTATTGAATTGCGGCAGTGTATCAATGCAAACCTGACCTAGCAGTCATGCTTGACTCAGATGAAGTGAAAACCTTTATGCATGAACCTATGGGGTGATATCTTCCATCGCACAGATAACATTTTTGGTGGGACTAGCTTAATCAAGGCTATGTTTGGTAAAGGTTCAGTTCATAAATGTCCATTGAATAGTTACCAAGTTAAATGAGATAAGGATATTTTTCTAAAAGACATTATTCATACGCTGAATAGGATGTATTCACTTCATCGGCTATGCAGAATCAATTTGGCTACCTAGAATGATTTTTCATATAAATGAATAAATCAATCGCTAAGCGATGGGAGACATCATGGATTCAGTCACGAAAACTACAGCGCAACAGCAGTTAGATGTCTCGCTTGCTATAGATGGTGGCAACTTTACCTATTTTCAGAAGACGATTTATGTGCTCGCTGCATTGGCGATCATCGTAGACGGCTTTGACGGGCAAATGATTGGCTACGCCATTCCTCTCATTATGAAGGAGTGGGGAACGACCAGGGCCGCATTTTCAATAGCCGTTGCAAGTGGTCTTGCAGGAATGGCCATTGGCAGTTTGAGTGCAGGAGTACTGGCAGACAAGTTCGGAAGAAAACCCGTCTTGATCGCTAGCATCTTGTTGTTTGGTATTTCAACCATGTTGATTGGCTTGTCAACAGATGTGCAAAGTATTGCATTCATTCGATTCTTTGCAGGTTTAGGGATTGGCGCAGCCCTACCTGCAGCCACCACATTGACAGCTGAATTTGTGCCCATGAGATACAGAACCATGGCTGTGACAACTGCAATCGTTTGCTATCCAGCTGGTGGAATGCTTGCCGGTCTCGCCGCTGCACAAATATTGCCAATTCAGGGATGGCGAGTATTTTTCTATTTTGGCGGAAGCATTGCAATTGCATTAGCTTTGCTTTTGTATTTCACATTGCATGAATCACCCAAATTTTTAGCGCGTCAATCTTCGCGTTGGAAAGAGTTGCGTGGGTTGTTACCCAAAATGGCAATCGATGTTTCACCAATCAAAGAGTTCACAGATGGTGTTGTCATGGCAGCCCGCAAAGGTCACATCACTGAATTGTTTCGTGCCGGCAGAGCTTTTGATACATCGTGGCTGTGGCTTGCATTTTTCATGATTCAGTTGTCGATTTATTCGGCTTACAGTTGGTTACCAACCATGTTGGTAACTGAAGGGCTTTCACCTGCAATGTCTGGCATGGGTTTGACAGCATATAACTTTGGCGGTATTTTTGGAGCAATTCTTTGTGCAGCTGCTATAAATCGCTTTGGCTCGCGTCGCCCTATGATTTTTTGGGCAGCAATGTCAGCAATTACTGCTTTTGGATTGAAGCTTGTCACCATTTCAGCAACACCTGAAACCTTTTTATGGGGTCTTGGGTTTCATGGCTTGTTTGTTACCGCTTTGCAATGCGCCATGTTTGCATTGTGTGCCCACATATATCCCACTGAAATTCGAACGACGGGGGCAGCCACGGCCATGGCTTTTGGCAGGTTAGGTGCTTTTGTAAGTGCATTTGCAGGTGCTGCGATGATCACTGCTGGTGGATCAAGCGCATATTTGAATTTGCTGGGTGGATCAATGGTGGTTACCACGTTGGGACTGGCTGTATTGCGTGGCCATATCGGACCTAAATCTTAATTTTGAGGGCTGCAGGACAACACCTCAAGCCTAGGGCGAGTTGAATAAGTCGCTTACTCACCGATTT
>NZ_JAVLFQ010000067.1:0-54873 GCF_046052765.1 Limnohabitans sp.
CCCAGCCAACCCACGCGCAAGCCTTTGGCCTTGGGTTGTAACTGTGAAGACCAGCCTGGCGGCAAACTGGCCAGCGACAGCGGCGCACGATCGTCATAACCGGCCATGGTCTCCAGCAGCCGCGCGAGATCGGCCACATGCCTTGCCATCGGGCCGTCGGTGCCGAGCTGGCTGACCCAGACATCGTTCTGAGGAAAAGCAGGTACCCGACCTTGTGAGGGGCGCATACCGAAGACGTTGTTCCAGCCGGCTGGGTTGCGCAGACTGCCCATGAAATCCGAACCGTCAGCCAAAGGCAACAGGCGTTGCGCCAGTGCCACCGCTGCGCCCCCGCTGCTGCCGCCCGAGGTGAAGTTGGCGTTGTAGGCGTTGGGGGTGGCACCAAACACCTGGTTGAACGTGTGCGAACCCAAACCCCACTCCGGCGTATTGGTTTTGCCTATCACCAGCCCACCAGCTGCTTTCATGCGCTGTACCAACAAGGCATCCTGCGCAGGAATATGGTCACGCAGCAGTGGCGAGCCGCAGGTTGTGGGTATGCCTGCCACGTCGACCAAATCCTTGAAAGCCAGCGGTATGCCGTGCAGCCAGCCGCGCGAATCGCCGCGGGCGAGTTCTTGGTCGCATACGGCGGCCAGCGCGAGCAACATGTCGGGTTCCTGCAGATTGACGATGGCGTTGGCGTGCGGATTGATGGCAGCTATACGCTGTAAAAAAGCCTGCATCACCTCTAAGCAAGAAAATTCGCGCCGCTGGATACTGGCAGACAATTGCAATGCGCTGAGTTCGGTTATAGCCATCGGTCTGGGCACCTGAATGAATTCGTTTATATTGAAGCCGAGTTTGAAATGTAGCCGCCTGCGGGCCCAAGGGGAAATCAATGTCACGCCGTTTGTTTGTTCAAGCCATGGCCGCCACACTCATGGCTGTCGGCACTTTTGTCCATGTGCAGGCACAAAACGCATTGCCTGCCAACAAGGTGTTGCGATTTGTACCGCATGCCAATTTGGCGGTGCTGGACCCCATTTGGACCACGGCATACGTCACGCGCAACCACGGCTACATGATTTATGACACCTTGTTCTCCGAGGATGCCAAAGGAAAAATCCAGCCGCAAATGGTGCAAAGCTACAGCACCAGCAAGGATGGCAAGGTCTGGACGTTCAAACTGCGCAGCGGTCTGGCGTTTCACGACGGCAAGCCGGTGACCAGCGAAGATGTGGCGGCGTCACTCAAGCGCTGGTCTAGCCGCGACACCATGGGCGGTGTGTTGTTTGCGTTCGTGGACAAATTGGAAACACCAGACGCCAACACATTGCGAATGCTGATGAAAGAGCCGTGCGCCATCGTGCTCGAAGCGTTGGGCAAAGCGTCTTCGAATGTGCCATTCATCATGCCTGCGCGTATCGCGGCCACGCCTGGCACCGAGCAGATCAAGGAGCACATAGGTTCTGGACCGTTCATTTTCAAAGCCGACGAATTCAAACCCGGCTCGGTTGCGGTCTATGAGCGCAACACCAAATATGTGTCGCGCACAGAAGCACCCAGCGGACTTGCAGGCGGCAGGCCGGTGAACTTCGACCGCGTGGAATGGGTCATCATCCGCGACCCGCAAACCCAGTTCAATGCCATCGTCGCCGGTGAAGTCGATATCGTGGAACAACCCAGTTTCGAGCAGTACGACACTTTAAAGAAAACCGCAGGCGTCAAGGTGGAAGATTTCGCGCCTGCTGGTTTTCAGTACATCATGCGTTTCAATCACATACATCCGCCGTTCAACAACCCCAAAATCCGTCAGGCCGCGATGCTGGCCGTCGGTCAGCAGGCATTCATCAATACCCAGGTCGGTGTGCCTGAGTTGGGTCGTTTGTGTCGCAGTATTTATCCCTGCAGTTCACCTTTTGCCGATGAAAACACACCTCACTTCACCGGCGTTGCCAACCCGGCCAAGGCACGTGAACTGTTGAAAGAAGCCGGTTACGACGGCACTCCGATTGTGATGATGCGACCCACCGACTTGTCTGCCATCACCAAGCTGCCTTTGGTGGCCAAGCAGCAATTGGAAGCCGCTGGATTCAAGGTGGATTTACAACAAATGGACTGGGCTTCATTGGTGGCGCGGCGAGCCAAAAAAGATCCGCCTAGCCAAGGCGGTTGGAATATGTTCTTCACCACATGGGCTGCGGGTGATATTGACAGCCCATTGACCAGCGCCATGCTCAATGCCAAAGGTGCCACGGGTTGGTTTGGTTGGCAAGACGAGCCGCGCATCGAAGAATTGAAAGCAAAATTTGCGCGTGCCCATGAGGGTAGCGAGCAGAAAAAAATCGCCTCCGACATCCAATCCATTGTGTTTGAAACAGCTTCCTTTGTCCCGCTGGGCGAATACCGCAACCCCACTGTGCTGCGCAACAACGTCAGCGGACTGTTACAAACCCCAGGCATTCCGGTGATGTGGGGATTGGCCAAGCGCTGACATGGGATCCTTTTTGATACGCCGCCTGTTGGCGGTGCTGCCTGTGCTGTTGGTGGTCTCGCTGCTGGTGTTTTTCATGCTTCGTCTAGCGCCTGGCGACCCCGCAGCGGTGATCGCGGGCAACAATGCCACCAGCGAAGACATTGCCAACATCCGCGCTCACATGGGGCTGGACAAGCCCATCGTCGCGCAATATGTGTTGTGGCTGGGGCAAGTTTTACAAGGCGATCTGGGTTACTCGTATTACCTCAGCAAGCCGGTCACTGCATTGGTGGCGCAGCGCATGGAACCTACCTTGGCGCTGGCGCTGGGCACGGTGTTGATGGCGGTGTGTATCGCGGTGCCGCTGGGCAGTCTGGCGGCATGGCGCATGGGCGGCTGGTTAGACCGTGGACTGTCGGCGTTTTCAGTCGCCGGGTTTTCGGTGCCGGTGTTTGTCATCGCTTACCTGCTGATTTATGTGTTTGCCATGCAATTGCAATGGTTGCCGGTGCAAGGCTATAAGCCGATCAGTGGTGCGCAATCACAAGGCACTTGGGCGTGGATGCGTCAGCTCATACTGCCATGGCTGACCTTGTCTACCGTCTATGTGGCATTGATCGCACGCATCACCCGCGCCAGCGTATCCGAAGCCTTGCAAGAGGATTTCATTCGCACCGCGCGCGCCAAAGGACTGTCGGAACTTGCGGTACTGGTTCGCCATGCGCTGGCGAATGCGGCCGTGCCCATCGTCACTGTGATCGGTATAGGCGTGGCCTTATTGATTGGCGGTGTGGTGGTCACTGAAACGGTGTACGCGATTCCCGGTTTGGGTTCACTCACTGTGGACGCGGTGCTCAACCGCGACTTCCCCGTCATACAAGGTTTGGTGTTGTTGTTCTCGCTCAGCTATGTGTTGATCAATTTATTGGTGGACACCAGCTATGTCTGGCTTGACCCTAGGATTCGTCACTGATGACCTCGCTCAACCAACGTTTATGGGACCATGGTTCGGTACGCTTTGGCGCCGCCGTGTTGTTGTTGGTGTTGCTGTTGTCGCTGGCCGCGCCTTGGCTGGGCACGGTGGATCCGGCGGCCATGGACGCCAATGTCATCAATCAACCGGCTGGCAAATCCGGCGCATTCAATTTGCCTGACGGTACGGTGGTGCAACACACGTTTTGGCTGGGTACCGACAACTTCGGCCGCGATGTCTACAGCCGCGTCATGTACGGCGGACGTATATCGCTGGTAGTTGGTATTTGCACTTCTTTGCTGGCCCTGTCCTTAGGGGGTTTGTGCGGCATGCTCGCCGGTTATTTTCGTCGCGTCGATACGGTGCTGATGCGCTTCATGGATGGCTTGATGGCCATACCTGCGGTGTTACTGGCGATTGCCTTGGTGGCTGTGCTGGGCGCAAATGTAGCGACCGTGGTGGTGGCGATTGCCATACCCGAAGTGCCGCGCGTCACGCGGTTGGTGCGTTCGCTGGTGCTGAGTTTGCGCGAAGAAGCGTATGTCGAAGCCGCGCGTGCATTGGCCACGCCTACAGCGGTGATTTTGTGGCGACATATCCTGCCCAACGCCATGGCGCCGCTGTTGGTGCAAGGCACATTTGTGGCGGCCTCGGCGGTGCTCACCGAAGCCATTCTGAGTTTTCTGGGCTTGGGTTTGCCGCCAGATGTCCCGACCTGGGGCAACATCATGGCCGAGGGCCGGGTGCAGTTCAGCATGCAACCGGGCAATGTGTTGTTTCCTGCGCTGTTTCTGGTTCCCACGGTGCTGGCGATCAACCTACTGGGCGACGGTTTACGCGATGTGCTTGACCCTAAATTTGCCAAGCGGGTAGGCTAATGGGCATACCTGTGTTGTCCGTGCACAAGCTGTCGGTGGCATTGCCGGCCGGTGCAGACCGCAGTCACGCGATGCAAGATATTTCTTTGTCGTTGAACGCGGGTGAAACTTTGTGTGTGGTCGGTGAATCGGGTTCTGGCAAATCGGTGCTGGCCATGTCGGTCATGGGTTTGCTGGCGCGCGAGTTGCGCGTCACACAGGGAAGTGTGCTGTTGCAAAACGAGTCGCTGCTAGATGCTGATGAGGCGCGTTTGCGAGGCTTGCGCGGACGCGCCATGGGCATGGTGTTTCAAGAGCCTATGACCGCCTTGAATCCAGTGATGCGCTGTGGCGAACAAATCGACGAGGTGCTGCGCTGTCATACCGACTGGGGGCATTCACAACGTCGCGAAGCCGTGTTACACATCATGCAACAGGTACAACTGCCCGAACCCGAGCGCATGATGGACAGCTACCCGCATCAACTCAGTGGCGGGCAACGCCAGCGTATTGTGATTGCCATGGCCATGGTATTGAAACCCGCCTTGTTGATTTGCGATGAGCCGACCACGGCGCTGGACGTGACCACACAGCAGGAAATATTAAAACTCATCAAACAATTGCAACACGACAGCGGCACAGCCGTGTTGTTCATCACGCATGACATGGGTGTGGTGGCTGATACCGCGGATCGGGTGCTGGTCATGCACCGTGGTGTTCAAGTGGAGCAGGGTGAGCGTGACCAAGTGTTGCGGCAACCACAGGCCGATTACACGCGCCGCTTGCTGGCTGCTGTACCTGGCATGACACCGCCTGCACCGCGTGTCTTGCCCGACACGCCACCGGTATTGCGTGTACAGGCATTACGTAAAACTTATGTCAGCCGCGAAGGCTGGGGCAGCGTGCGCCGCACCGATGCATTGGCCCATGCAAGCTTTGCATTGCGTGCCGGTGAAACGCTGGGCATCGTCGGCGAATCGGGGTCTGGCAAATCCACATTGGCGCGTTGTGTGTTGCGCTTGATCGACCCTGACGGCGGGGATATTTTTTGGGGACAAGACAACATCGCAGCCCTGAACGAGGCGCAACTCAGGCCATTGCGTCATCGCTTGCAAGTGGTGTTCCAGGACCCGAACCGCTCACTCAATCCGCGCATGCGGGTCGGCGAATCCATCATGGAAGGTGCGCGCAATTTCGGTTTGAGTGCAGCGCAAGCCCAAGCGCGCGGACAGGCGCTGCTGGCACAAACTGGTTTACCCGCCAACGCCTGGGAGCGTTACCCCAGCCAATTCAGTGGCGGTCAGCGCCAACGCATCGCACTGGCTCGCGCTCTCGCTTGCCAACCCGATGTGCTGGTAGCCGACGAAGCGGTGAGCGCATTGGATGTGTCTGTGCAAGCACAAATCTTGGATTTACTCAGAGAGGTACAACGCAGCATGGGACTGGGCCTGCTGTTCATCACCCACGATTTGCGCGTGGCCGCACAGTTGTGCGACAGCGTTATCGTCATGCACCGTGGACACATTGTTGAGCATGGCCCGACGGCCGCTTTGTATGCAAACCCACAACATGCTTACACACAGGCACTGTTGGCCAGTGTGCCAGGGGGCAATGCATGACCTGCGTTTTCATCGCCGGGTTTCAGCACGAGACCAACACGTTCGCCCCCAGTCTGGCGGATTGGGAGGCATTCAACCGGGGCGATGCTTTTCCTGCTTACATTCGCGGTCAGGCCATGCAAACCCAATTCACCGGCGTGAATATCCCTGTGGGTGGTTTCATTGATGCGGCCAAACGCCATGGCTGGCAGTTGTGGCCGTCGGTGTGGGCCGGAGCCAGTCCGTCCTCTTACGTCACCCAAGATGCTTTTGAGCGAATTGCCGCGGATATGTTGGCGGACTTGAAGCAGGGCTTGGCGCAAGGCATTGACGCGGTCTACCTGGACTTGCACGGCGCCGCGGTGGCCGAACACGCGGACGATGCAGAAGGCGAATTGCTGGCGCGGGTACGTGCATTGATCGGCGACAACATGCCCTTGGTGGCGAGTTTGGACTTGCATGCCAACGTCACCCACCGCATGCTGGACACTGCAGATGCATTGGTGGCTTATCGCACCTATCCCCATGTCGACATGGCAGACACCGGTGAACGCACAGCCGAATTGCTACAAAGGCGTTTGCGTTTGGGGCGCCGTGAAGCGCTGACAGTGCATCGCTTGCCTTATTTGATTTCTCTCAATGCCCAGTCGACCTGGTTGCAACCAGCCAAAGATATTTATCCAGCCATCTCAATTATAGATAAGGCGAATCACAGTGTGTCGAGCTTTTGCATGGGTTTTGCAGCAGCAGATTTTGATGAATGCGCGCCGGTGTTGTGGTCTTATGCTGCGCAACCGCAGCAAGCCCAAGCTGCAGCAGATGCGTTGCATCAACTTGCCGCGCCACCAGCGCAATGGCGCATGGATTTTTTAAATGCACGCGAAGCGGTGACGCAGGCCTTGGAGTTGGCGGCGCAGCACGAACGACCAGTGCTGATTGCAGATACCCAAGACAACCCCGGCGCAGGCGGTGACAGCAACACCACAGGCATGTTGCACGTATTGTTGCAACAAGGTGCAGGTAAGCGTTATCCCGGCGCAGTCGCGCTGGGCTTGCTGTACCACCCCGAGGTAGCTGCCAAAGCATTTGCTGCCGGTGTAGGTGCATTTATCGATGTGGTGTTGGGTGTGTCTGTGCCAACGTATGCGGGAATGAGTGATGCGCCAGTGCATGCGCGCGCGCAGGTGCGGGCCATCAGTGAAGGGCGATGCGAATTGAAAGGCCCGATGATGCGTGGCATGGTCAGCCAACTTGGCGCTAGCGTTTGTTTGGATATAGACGGTGTATGGGTTGCAGTGGTCAGCGGTAAGGCCCAATTGTTTGACCGTGAAATGCTTCGCATGGTGGGCATCACACCAGAGGCGATGAAATTGATTGTGTTGAAAAGCTCCAACCATTTCCGTGCCGATTTTGAACCTATCGCAGCCAAGGTGCTGGTGGCCAAAGCCACAGGTCCGATGGCTGCCGACCCCGGCGATCTGCCTTGGCGCAAACTCAGCGCATTGACACGCACCCGGGCCTGACAGGAGACGCGTATGTCTGATTTAACCCCCTGCACAGCTGAACAATGGCAGACACTGTTTCGCGGCGGCGCTGTGTCGCCAGTGGAGGTGACCCAAGACGTGCTGCAACGCATTGCACGACTCAACCCTTTGTTGAATGCGTTTTGTCTGGTCGATGAAGAATCCGCATTGGCCAGTGCCAGGGTCAGTGAAAAGCGCTGGTTGGCGCACAGACACAAAGGCGCCGCTGTCGGTGCTTTGGAAGGCATTCCGGTATCCATCAAGGATTTGATATTGACCCGTGGCTGGCCGACGTTGCGTGGCAGTCGCACCGTCAACCCTCGGCAAGCTTGGGATGTGGATGCGCCGGTCACCGCGCGCTTGCGTGAAGCAGGCGCAGTGTTGCTGGGTAAAACCACCACACCCGAATTTGGCTGCAAAGGCGAAACCAATTCACTGTTGACGGGTATCAGCCGCAACCCTTGGAATCTGGCGCATACACCGGGCGGCTCATCGGGGGGTGCGTCCGCAGCTGTATCCGCTGGCTTGGGCGCGTTGGCTGTAGGTACCGATGGCGCAGGCAGCGTGCGCATACCTGCAGCGTTTTGCGGCAATGTCGGTTTCAAACCCAGCTTTGGTCGCGTACCTGCGTATCCGTTGTCACCTTTTGGCTCAGTGGCGCACTTGGGTCCACACGCCATGACAGTCACGGATGTGGCATTGATGATGAATGTCATCACGCAACCGGATGCGCGCGATTGGACCTCACTGCCGTTTGACGGCATGGACTACACCGCAGCCTTGAACCATGGTGTCAAGGGAATGCGCATCGCCTATTCACCGACCTTGGGTTATGCCAAGCATGTGCATGCCGAAATTGCCGCCGCCACCGCGCAAGCCGCGCAGTATTTGCAAGACTTGGGTGCTGTGGTCGAGCAGGTTGACCCCGGCATAACCGACCCGCTGGACATCACCACAGGCTTGTGGTTTGCAGGCGCATACCAGGTGTGGCGCACATTAAGTCCCGCGCAACAAGCGATGACCGACCCGGACTTTGCGGCACAGGCCGCCATTGGTGAAACCTTGGACGCGAACGCGCTGCACCAGTTGACGCAACGCAGAGGTGCACTCGGATCACATATGCGTCAGTTCATGCAGCGGTTTGATTTGATACTCACACCCAGTACCGCTGTGCCTGCTTTCAAAGCATTGCCTGCCGGGCACAGTCCCATGAATTCAGAGGCCATGCTCGGTTGGACACCTTTCAGTTATCCGTTCAATTTGAGCCAACAACCAGCCATCAGTTTGCCTTGCGGTTTGACCACGGACGGCTTGCCAATGGGTGTGCAATTGGTCGGCCCCATGTTCGGTGACGCGATGGTTTTACGTGCGGCCAAAGCGCTGCAGGATGGCTATCCGTTATTGCGGCCTGACGTTGATCAATTTGAGTAGACCTGTCCGCGCATAATCGCCGCCAATTCCTTTTTGTGAAAACCCATGACATTCATTGCCCTTGACGTTGGCAACACCCGCTTGAAATGGGCCTTGTACGACAGCCCGCGCACCAACGCGGCGTTGCTGTCGCAAGGCGCGGTGTTTCTGGAAAACATAGACCGCTTGGCAGACGAGGATTGGAAATCCTTGCCACCTGTCACCCGCATGCTTGGTTGCATCGTCGCCGGGGACGCATTGCGCCGCCGTGTGGATGAGCAGTTGGAAATCTGGGACCTGACACCGAGTTGGGTGGTGCCGTCTGCCAGCGAAGCTGGTTTGCACAACGGGTATGACCATCCGACCCGCTTGGGTGCAGACCGCTGGGTAGCCATGATCGGTGCGTTGGCGCGCATGCGCGCACAGACTGCCCAAGCTGCACCACGGCCGATGGTGGTTGTCATGGTCGGCACCGCAGTCACAGTCGAAGCCATCGACGCCCAAGGCCATTTTTTAGGGGGCTTGATTTTGCCGGGCCACGGCATCATGTTGCGCGCGTTGGAGTCGGGTACAGCAGGATTGCGCGTGCCCACCGGAGAGGTGCGCGAGTTCCCCACCAACACCAGCGACGCTTTGACCAGCGGCGGCACGTTTGCCATTGCCGGTGCGGTCGAACGTATGGTGCAACATGTGCGAGTTCACTGCAAAGACGAACCGCTGTGCTACATGACAGGCGGCGCGGGTTGGAAAATGGCACCGAGCATGTCGGTGCAGTGTGAATTGGTCGACAGTTTGATTTTTGATGGCTTGCGCCAGATTGCGGCGCAGCGCTTCAGCGCAGACTAGCCACCTGCACCGTGCAGTCGTAAAACACCGGTGCACGGCCGATATCGGTCAGCAGTTGTGAAGTCAACTCGTTCACATTCGTGCCGTTGGCACCGAGCTTGCGCCACCAGACACCGAGTCCCACCACCATGCCTGGTTGCGCGCGCGTGCTGATCTGTGCTTTGCACTCGTAACTGCCCCGGTCGTTGAACACGCGCACCCTATCGCCATCATTCAGTTGTCTGTTTGCCGCGTCTTGCGGGTGAATTTCCAGCAACGGTTCGCCTTCCATGTCACGCAGGCTTTTTACATTCACAAAGCTTGAATTTAAAAAGTTACGCGCAGGTGGCGAAATCATGGCCAAGGGATAGACAGCCGTCTCGTCCGACTGCTCGTAGTTCGGAAGGTAGTCAGGCAAGGGGTCGAGGCCCATGGCGGCCAATCGATGGCTGACAAACTCGCATTTGCCTGAGGGTGTGGGAAAACCGCCGTGCTCAAATGGCGCGTCAGCCACCGGCCAGGCGGCAAAGCCATGTTGCAGCAATTCGTCCATGGTCACAGGATGAGCGCTGTTCAAGTTGGCAGGGCTTTGCAAAGAGGTCTGCAGCAGATCTTCATCCGACTCTTGCAACAATGGATCATGCAAACCCATGCGCAGACTCAGTTCACGGAATATTTGTGTATTCGTTTTGGCCTCGCCCATGGGCGCGATGGCCGGGCGGTTCAACACCATGTCGGTATGGCCGTAGCTGTTGTGAATGTCCCAGTGTTCGAGTTGCGTCGTTGCCGGCAGAACGATGTCAGCGTAATCTGCGGTGTCGGTCATGAAATGTTCGAGCACCACGGTGAACAAGTCTTCACGCGCAAACCCCTTGACCACTTTCACCGACTCAGGCGCCACCGCTACCGGGTTGCTGTTGTAAACCACCATGGCTTCGATCAAGCCGGGCGTGTTCAGCGCGTCGCCGATGGTGCTCATGTTGACCAGCGGTGCTTTGGGGTTGCGGTGCAACTCGGGCCGTTGCAAACCGACTGCGTTGGCGCGTGCATGGTGCGACGCACTCATCAACACACCGCCGGCGCGATGCCGCCAAGCACCTGTGAGCGCGGGCAGGCAGGCAATGGCACGCACCGCATTGCCGCCACCGCGACTGCGTTGCACACCGTAATTCAGGCGAATACCTGCGGGCTTGGTGTGGGCGTAGTCGTGCGCCAGTTGGCGAATGTCATCGACTTTCAAACCGCAAACCGCAGCGGCGCGTTCGGGCGACCATTGCAAAGCGCGTTCACGCAAGGCATCAAAACCCAAAGTGTGCTGCGCGATGTAGTCATGGTCTAACCAGTCGTGCGTGATGAGTTCGTGCATCAGCGCCAGCGCCAGCGCTGCATCCGTGCCGGGTTTGATGGCCAGATGCACATCGCATTTGTCGGCGGTTTCGCTGCGCCGCGGGTCTATGCACACCAGACGTGCTCCTTGGCGTTTGGCTTCTTGCGCGATGCGCCAGAAATGGATGTTGCTGGTGATGGAGTTACTGCCCCAGATGATGATCAATTGGGATTCGGCAAAAAAGCCCATCTTCATACCAAGCTTGCCGCCCAATGTGTAGTTGAGCGCGTCGCCTCCTGCGTTAGAGCAAATGGTGCGGTCGAGTTTGGCCGCGCCCAGCAGATTGAAAAAACGCATGGCGATGGATTCGCCTTGCACCAAACCCATGGTGCCCGCGTAGCTGTAGGGCAGCAGTTTTTCAGGGCGCGTGGCGACGATGGGTTTTAACTTGTTGGCGATGGTAGTTAAAGCCTCGTCCCAACTGATGCGTTCGAACTGACCGCTGCCCTTGGGGCCGACACGTTTCATCGGGTAAAGCAAACGGTCCGGATGGTAAGTGCGCTCGGTGTAGCGCGACACCTTGGCGCAAAGCACGCCGTCGGTCATGGGGTGGTGCGGGTTGCCTTGCACTTTGGTGGCCACACCGTCTTGCACGGTGGTGACCAAAGAGCAGGTGTCCGGGCAGTCGTGCGGGCAGGCGCCCAGGATGGTGGTGGTGTTCATGTTGGCATTGTGCAATTTATTCGCCTAATTGATTTGAAATATATTTATGTATTTAATATATTTAAATAAACTATTAATGTTAAATTCAGCGGCGAAATAAGGCGCTAAAACGGTGCCTCATTTGAAAGAAGCTCAATGACCCCTGAAGCTCTGGCCCGCCAACACATAGATCGCAAGTTCGGCCAAGCTGGCCGGCCCTCTGCTGCGGCGCTGAAAAAACCGTGTAACCGCAAGTCAAAGGAAGCGGCATGAATGACCTCTGGAAAGACTTGGACTTTTGCAGCTTGTCCGAGTCTCATGATTTGGAGTGCAAAGCAGCACAAGGGCGTGATGGACGTGGGGAGTTGCCAGAAGATTTTTGGAAAAGTTACTCTGCCATGGCGAATACGGAGGGCGGACTTATTTTCTTAGGCGTACAAGAAAAGCCAACCCGAGTATTCAAGTTATTGGGTTTGACAGATATTGACAAGGTGCGCAAGGCCCTTTGGGACAACTTGAACAACCGAAAACACATCAGTGCAAACCTGTTGACTGAAGCGAATATCGAACCAATTCAGATAGAGGGAAAAACCTTGCTACGCATCGAGGTTCCACGCGCTGACCGTCATTACAAGCCTGTTCATCTGGGCACCAATCCATTTGCAGGCACTTATCTGCGCCGATACGAAGGAGATTACGCTGCTGATGATGAAGCAGTGCGTCGCATGCTTGCTGAGCGTATTGAGGATTCCCGTGATGAACGCGTTCTTCAGAACTTTGATTTTCAAGACCTTGACATGGATACGGTTGCGGCGTATCGAAATCGGTTTGCCGCAGTCAAACCAGGGCACGTATGGAGTGACCTGCCTCTGCTTGAGTTTTTGGAACGAATTGGTGCCTATGGAAAAGATCGTGACAATAGCCGCACAGGTTTGCGTCTTGCCGGTTTGTTGATGTTTGGTCGGGCTGAGGTCATCTGTGACGCTTTGCCGCATTACATGGTCGATTATCAAGAGCGGCCCGAAGCCAAAGTGGAAAAACGTTGGATTGATCGATTGGTGCCTGATGGCAGTTGGTCGGGCAATGTATATGATTTTTTCCGTAAGGTGTATCAGAAGCTAACCGCAGACTTGAAAGTGCCTTTTCAATTGCAAGAAGGGCAGCGAATTGATGACACCCCTGTTCATGAAGCGTTGCGGGAGGCTTTGGTCAATACGCTGATTCACGCTGATTTTTCAGGGCGTGTCTCGGTGTTGGTAGTCAAGCGTCCAGATATGTTTGGATTTCGTAATCCGGGCTTGATGCGAATTCCACCTTCTTTAGCTGTCGTCGGTGGTAATAGCGATTGTCGCAACCGACGTTTGCAAAAATTGTTCCAATTGGTGGGCTATGGCGACCATGCCGGCTCAGGGTTGCCAAAAATTTACAGTAATTGGGCTGGGCAGCTTTGGCGGCGTCCTGTACTTTATGAGCAGCATGAGCCTGAAAATACGTTGATGGAACTACGCATGAGTAGTCTTGTTCCTGAGAGGGTTCTCGAAGAACTCCAATCAAGATTGGGTTCGCGTTTCACATCTTTGTCAGAATTGGCGCGGATAGCCTTGATAACAGCAAGCGTAGAAGGTGCACTCAACCACTCTCGATTGCGCGAAATTTCATCTGACCACCCGGCAGACATCACCAAAATGCTTGCCAATTTGGTGCGTGAAGGACTTTTTAAAGCACGTGGCGCAGGGCGAGGCATGGCGTACTTTCTGCCTTGGCAAGTACCTACGATTGCCCCATTGTTCAGATCTGAGGAAGGGCTTGATGCCACACAGTTGGGGGGCTTAACACCCGAGTTCGAGCGGTTAACACCCGAGCTAAGCGCACTAACACCCGAGCTAAGTTCTTTAACTTCGGAGCAGGCCACGAACAGTGATGGCTTTTTTCCTGTTCGTGTGGTGTTTGCTGATTTAGAACAAATACCTACCGATGAGCTGATCAGGCTTAGGGCTATTGCGGCACCCGTAGCACAACGTGCAAGAGTGTCACCTGAAATAGTTAAGCAAACAGTTTTGGAACTTTGTTCAGGTAGATACCTCGGAATGAGAGCGATTGCACAGCTGTTGGGACGACAGACGGATGGACGTGATTTACGAAAAAGAATTCTCAACCCTTTGGTTGTGAATCAATACTTAATATGGGCTTATTCAAATCAAAATGATCCGCGTCAAGCATACACAACGAATAACGATCTTTTTAAAAAGCCCCACTCTGATGAGTTGATGGAACATAAAACGGAACACTTTACGAAGGGAGATTAATTTTGGCCAGCCATGAATAAAAGACAAATGTCTCGATATCTTGCAATTTACAGTGCCAATTCACCAGTCAATATCCTTGCCGCAGTCGTCTATAGGTTCGGTCATGCCGTCTTTGATCGATTCGCGCATGTCAGGTATTGATGAGAAACACTGTGTTTCTTGAAGGGCTTGTAAATCACCCGATGACGGCTGTATATCAAAGCTACCGTCATAGATGTCGGTGGTTGACGCCGTCGCCTTGAACTTTGCAAGTTCTGCTTTTGTTGCAACAGACTTAAGCGCTCCACCCTCAAATGTTGAAAGCAATGCTGTTTCGTATGCATCGGTTTTAGGCATCTCGCGCACCTTTGTTTAAATAGTCGCGCGTTGCGTCTGGGGTTTTTCTATCGACCAAGGAATTGCCGAATATCGGTAGAGGTTGCATACCCGCCATTTGCTCATCCGTCAGCAAGGGCGCATCCGGGTCGGAGATGGCGGCTGCTCGAATGGTTTCATTCTCCTCATTAGTCGGAAGTTTCACCCACCGGCCAGATTTGGTTTTAAGCATGTTTGACATGGCGTTTTTCATCAGTCACTCGTTGGAACCAAGCTTGAAAGGAATGAAAAACTATTTTTAGTTTTTTTCATAAGTGCTGCAAGCGTGTTTTCACCCATGAGGCAAACACCGCAGGCCCGGCCTTAGCCGACGTTGCGCAAGCGTGGAGGCGAGGCCGGGCCTGCGGTGTTTGCCTCACCTGAAGCGCTTCACCCGATGCACCTCACCCGACACCACTTACCCCAAGCACCAAACCCAGTTCGCCTCAACCCACGCGCCACATTGCAAAAGCTAACTGCACCAAAGACAACCCAACATAGGCCAATCAGGTAGACTGATTACTCAATCCTTACATACAGGTGACCCCATGAAACTGCTCGACTCGATCGCCACCGAAGCCGCCAGCATTGTTGCCCTGCGACGCGACATACACGCCCACCCGGAACTGTGCTTTCAGGAAAACCGCACCTCCGACTTGGTGGCCACACAGCTCAGCAGCTGGGGCATTGAAGTGCACCGCGGCATGGGCACCACCGGCGTGGTCGGCGTCATCAAAAACGGCAGCAGTCAACGCAGCATTGGCCTTCGCGCCGACATGGACGCACTGCCCGTGCAAGAGGCCAACACCTTTGCCCACGCCAGCCAACACCCCGGCAAGATGCACGCGTGCGGCCACGATGGGCACACCGCTATGTTGCTGGCGGCAGCCCGGCATTTGTCGCAACACAAAAATTTCGACGGCACCGTGGTGTTGATTTTTCAACCCGCCGAAGAAGGCGGCGGCGGCGCGCGTGAAATGATCAAAGACGGTTTGTTCGAGCAGTTCCCCGTGGATGCGGTCTTTGGGCTGCACAACTGGCCCGGTATGAAGGTTGGGCAAGCGGCGGTCAGTGCCGGACCAGTGATGGCGTCGAGCAACGAATTCAAAATCACCATCCAAGGCAAAGGCTGCCATGCCGCGTTGCCGCACAACGGCATAGACCCCGTGCCTATCGCATGTGAAATGGTGCAGGCCTTCCAGACCATCGTGTCACGCAACATCAAGCCAGTGGACGCCGGCGTCATCTCAGTGACCATGATCCACGCCGGTGAAGCCACCAACGTCGTGCCTAACACTTGCGAATTGCAAGGCACGGTGCGCACTTTCACGGTGGAGTTGCTCGACATGATCGAGCGGCGCATGCGCACCATCGCCGAGCATGTCAGCGCTGCGCACGAGGCTAGTTGCACATTTGAATTTGTACGTAACTACCCGCCTACCATCAACCACGCCAACGAGGCCGACTTCACACGCAGTGTGTTGGCCGACATCATTGGCGCTGACAATGTGCTGGCGCAAGAACCGACCATGGGCGCAGAAGATTTCTCTTATATGTTGTTGGCCAAGCCAGGTACCTATTTCTTTTTAGCCAATGGTGAAGGTCAGCACCGAGAGATGGGTCATGGCGGCGGCCCATGCACCTTGCACAACCCAAGCTATGACTTCAATGATGATCTCATTCCGCTGGGCGGCACTATTTGGGTCCATATGGTAGAGAAATTTCTCGCCAAGACTTGACGTCCAGCAGGTTTTCACGCCCCCACACACTGCATAACCCAGCCGTCTCTCGCTGGGTCAGGGCGAATGCTCACTCTGGTTGATAGACCGCTATCAGTGCTTGCAACTGCCCCTTTGGCCGTTCTTTCAAATAAGGCAACAGCAAGCCCAGCACTTGTTGCGCACCACTCAACGCGCTGTGGTTTGCGTTGCCATCTTCCATGGCGTGACGCGGATTTTGCACATACGCATAACTCAACCACCAAGTCAATACAACCACCATATGGGTCGAGCAGTAGGCGCGTTCGGTGCTGGTTTGCACCAGCAGACCATATGCGTGCAAGCCTGAAAGCATATCGTCAAACGCTTTTTGCTTGAGTTGCAAAATACCTTTTACCGCGCCCTCCAGGTGCCGGTTCTTGCTGAGCAAATCGTTCAAATCGCGGTATAAAAAACGGTGCCGCCAAATCAATTCAAACAAGCTGTGCATCAAAAACCAAGCATGTTCTATGTCCTGCACTTCAGTGGCGGCGGGCAGTAATTGGTGTATTTCTTGTTGGTAGTCGTCAAACAAAGCGTTGACGAGCAATTCTTTGGCCGGGAAATGGTAGAACAAATTACCTGGGCTGATGCCCATGTCTGAAGCGATCAAGGTAGTGGCCACGTTAGGTTCGCCGTAGCGGTTGAACAAATCCAGTGCGGTGGCGAGGATGCGCTCAGCGGTACGGCGTGGCGGTTTTTTCACCGACTCATCCCTTGCCGCCGGATTTCAGTGCTTTCAATTCCGCTTCCAGCGCCTCCACCCTGGCCTGTAAATCTGCCATGTCTTGCCCAGTGGGCAGCCCCATGTGTTTCAATGCTGTGGCTACCCGTTCTTCAAAAATACCTTCCAGCCTATCGAACTGCCCGCTGGCACGTTGACCCATGTCGCTGGCCATGGCGCTGGCCTTTGCCGCGGCCTCGGCCATTTTGGCCTGGGCTTGCAATGTGGTTTCTTGTAATTGACTGCCGTCTTTGACCAGGGCTTCAAAGACTTTGCTGCCTTCTTCTTGGGCTTTGGCAAAAGCGCCCAGCCCAGCTTGCCAAATTTGCTGGGCAGAGTTTTTCATGTGTTCGCTCATTTGTTGCGGATCAAATTCCGGGGGCTTGCTCGCCATGTCTGTGCTCCTGTGAAAGAATATCATTGCAATTTAACCGCATTACAATCATTTGTCATTTTTGAATATATTTTTTTAGCCACCGGTTATGCATTGGTACGCCATCCACTCTAAACCCAGACAGGAAGAACGCGCTCTGGAAAATTTACAAAGACAGGGTTTTGAAGCCTGGTTACCGCTGATGGAAGTGGAAAAAGTGCTGCGCTCTAAACTGATGCGTGTGATCGAACCCATGTTCAGTCGCTATTTGTTTATTCGCTTGGATACCGAGCAAACCAATTGGTCACCCATACGCTCGACCTTGGGTGTGAGCAAGTTGGTCAGCTTTGGCAACCGGCCAGCGGTTGTCTCCGATGATTTGATTGTGGCATTGAAAAATCTGCCTAAGCAAGAAACGCAACGATTGATTCAGCCTGGCCAACAAGTGAAAATTGTCTCCGGACCTTTGCGTGGCTTGGAAGGTATCTACCAGCAAAGCGATGGAGAAATGCGCGCCATGGTTTTGATTGAATTACTGAATAAACAACACCGTATCGTGACTGACATGCAAGACTTAAGACCCGCCACCATTTGACCATGGCCAATACTCTCCAACATATCGCCATCATCATGGACGGCAATGGGCGATGGGCCAAAAAAAGGTTGCTACCCCGCACTGTCGGCCATGTCAGGGGAGCGGCCAATGTCCGCCAGATGGTGAAAACTTTTGCTGACTTGAACCTCAAGTACCTCACTTTGTTTGCGTTCAGTTCAGAAAACTGGCGCCGCCCAGCGGAAGAGGTCAGTGCATTGATGGGTTTGTTCTTGCAATACTTGGAGACCGAAGTCGCTGAAATGAAAGCTGCCGGTATCCGTTTGAGGGTCATTGGCGACCGCAGTGCTTTTGCCCCGCTGTTGCAATCACGCATCGATCAAGCCGAGCGGGAAACCACGCACAACACACGCTTACACCTGACGATTGCTGCAAATTACGGCGGGCAGTGGGATGTGTTGAATGCCATGCGCGCATGGCAAAACGCACATCCGACTCAAAATTTACAAGACATGGATGCTTCTGCTCTATCCTCTTTCCTGAGCACAGCCGATTTACCTGATCCTGAATTGATGATCAGAACCGGCGGCGAGTCACGCATCAGCAATTTTTTGTTGTGGCAAACCGCTTACACCGAGTTGTTTTTCACTGAAACCCATTGGCCTGATTTCGATGCTGCGGCGTTGAAAAAGGCGATTTCTTGGTACGAACACAGGGTCAGGCGCTTTGGCCGTACGGATGATCAAGTGTCAGCGGGTCAAACTGGCGACAACCACGACACTCTGAATCCCGCCCTGCCGTTGGAGTCCCGCTTCAATATCAGCTAATATTCGCCCTGCAGGCTTAGTCATTAGTTTCGGGTGTCTGCAGCGCTCAACCGACGGTTCACCCGCTGTCAATTTCACAATTAGCTTTCAAAGCAACAGGTAACTTTAAATGAAGAACGAGACACGTCCCACACACAACCGCAAAGATTCCACACCCATGCGAACCGGTCGATGCATTGCATTGATTGACAGCAACTACATGTCTTGGCTGCTGCGTCAATCGACTGATGCAGCCGCAGAACCGGAAACCTATAACCGGCTCGCACTGATACCTTCACTGGGTCACGCGCTCAAAGGCGCAGGGCTCAGCGTGGACATTCAACGCGTGTATTGGTACACAGACAATCCCGACACCCAGTTTCCCCAAGATCAGATCGTGCGCCAATTGGATGCAGCAGGCGGCGAACCTGGCGACGTGGTTTTCCAGTCCATGTCGGCAGACATTGGCCGTTTGGCTCAGCACCATGCGTGTGACCATTTATTGATTGCCAGCGATGATGACCGTTTGACTGCGGTGATCGATGACGCGCAGTTGCATGGCCTGAATGTGTACTTGCTGGCCGATGAGTCTGCCCGTCACATGGACCAACTGGTCACGGAAGACCCCGCTTGGTGTGGGCTGCTGGCGCAGGCGGACCGTCGTGTGCTCCTTTTGCCGCAAGCCGCGCGTGAACTTACCGCCACCCCGCGCGTGCCGTCAGCGCCTGCCGCACCCCAAGACCCCGAAGTGGTTCGTACCAAATTGTTGGAAGTAGTCACCCAGTGGTGGGACGATGAGCCCGAAGATTTGCGTGAGGATTTGCGCGATGAGTTGCGCGGCAGCCATGGCATACCGCAGGAAGTCGATCGCCATATGTTGCTTCGTGTCAGGCGTGCACTGGATCGACCCTTAAGTTTTCCGGAGAAAAAAATACTCCGCGAAATGGTGCGCTCCACCGTCTTGGGCATCACCGAAGAGAGCTTGCCCGTATGACCCTATTGGTGACCGGCGGCGCCGGTTTCATCGGTAGCAATTTTGTTCATACCTGGTTGTCAGGTGGCGACGAGCCCATTGTTAACCTTGACAGACTCACTTACGCAGGTAATTTGGGAAATTTACAGACGCTGGCAAACGACCAGCGCCATGTGTTTGTGCAAGGTGACATAGCCGATAAGGTGTTGGTTGGCGAATTGCTGAGGCAGCATCAACCCCGTGCTGTGTTGCATTTCGCTGCGGAATCGCATGTCGATCGCTCCATCCATGGGCCGCTTGATTTCATTCACACCAATGTGGTGGGAACTTGTCAGTTGCTTGAAGCGGTTCGCGAATACTGGAAGGGTTTAAGCCCAGAGTTACAGCAAAGTTTCCGTTTTTTGCATGTCAGTACCGATGAGGTATTTGGCAGCCTAGAAGCCGGCGCTCCCGCCTTCAAAGAAACCCATGTTTACCAGCCCAACAGTCCTTACGCCGCCAGCAAAGCTGCGTCTGACCACTTGGTGCGAGCTTGGCACCATACCTATGGCATACCGGTGTTGACCACCCATTGCAGCAATAACTACGGACCCTACCATTTCCCCGAAAAACTCATTCCCTTGGTATTGCACCATGCGTTAGCTGGTAAACCGTTGCCTATTTACGGGGACGGTATGCAAATCCGTGACTGGCTGTTTGTGCAAGACCATTGCCGTGCCATTGCCCGCGTGTTGCAGGCTGGCAAACCCGGTGAAACCTACAACATTGGCGGCTGGAATGAAAAACCGAATATTGAGGTGGTGCGCACCTTGTGCCAGTTGCTTGATGAATTGCAACCACGTGCGGACGGTCACAGTTATGCCGAGCAGATCACCTTTGTCAAAGACCGCGCGGGGCACGACAGGCGTTACGCTATCGACGCGAGCAAAATTCACCTCGAGCTTGGCTGGCGGCCGCAGGAAACCTTTGAAACAGGTTTGCGCCAAACTGTGCAGTGGTATTTGGACCATCCGGATTGGGTAGCGAATGTGACCAGCGGCCAATACCGCCAATGGGTAGACCTTCACTATGGCGGGTGACCGCGTCTTATTGCTGGGTGCCGCAGGGCAATTGGGCCATGAATTGGCGGCACGGTTTCAGCATCCGCATTATGAGTTGACTGCTTTGACCCGACGCGAGTTGGATTTGAGCGAACTGGATGCTCTCAAACGGGTGGTCGATCAACTCAAACCGCATTGGATCATCAATGCGGCTGCTTACACCGCGGTGGATAAAGCCGAGCAAGAACCGCAACTCGCCCACACGTTGAACGCTGAGTTGCCCGGCATGCTGGCCACATTGGCACGCGCGCAAGGAGCCGCTTTGGTGCACTACTCCAGTGATTACGTGTTCAATGGTTTGGCCACGCGTCCCTATCTGGAAACCGATGCCACCGACCCACAGTCGGTGTATGGCCGCAGCAAACGCGACGGCGATCTGGCTGTTCATGCGTCAGGTGCACGCCATTTGATTTTTCGCAGCTCTTGGGTGGTCGGTGCGCACGGACACAACTTTTTAAAGACCATGCTGCGCTTGGCGATGGAGCGTGATAGCTTGCGGGTGGTGGCTGATCAAAAGGGGGTTCCCACCGCAGCGGCTTGGTTGGCAGACATCACGCTGGCAGCCATGCGCTTGTCTGACGAACAAGGCTTGATGGGATTGTTTCATGCCACTCCAACCGGACAAACCCACTGGCAAGCTTATGCGCAATATGTGCTTGAGCAAGCGTTGCAGCTAGGCTGGAGGTTGAAAGCTACCCCGCAGAAGGTGGAACCCATCACGACCGCCCAATACCCGTTACCGGCTGTCCGCCCTGCTTATGGCTTGCTTGACAGCAGTTTGCTGGCTCAAACATTAAAACTGCCGTGGCCCAATTGGCAAACCGGGGTGGATAAAGTGATGCGGCAATTAGCCGAAATCCGAGAAGATGGAATACCCAGTGAGTGACGCATGATCCAAACTTGTGACCAACGGAATCCGATATGACAACAATGCAAAGAAAAGGTATCTTGCTGGCGGGTGGCTCTGGCACCCGTTTATATCCCTTGACGCTGGCCGTCAGCAAACAATTGATGCCGGTGTATGACAAACCCTTGGTGTATTACCCACTCAGTACATTGATGCTGGCTGGCATCCGAGATGTGCTGATTATTTCAACCCCGCACGACACCCCGCGTTACGCTGATTTGCTCGGTGACGGCGCACAATGGGGCTTGAATATTCAGTATGCGGTGCAGCCAAAACCCGAAGGCTTGGCGCAGGCTTTTTTAATTGGACGGGCATTTGTCAACAACCAGCCCAGCGCTTTGGTACTGGGGGACAATATTTTTTACGGCCATGATCTGGTCAAGCAGTTGATTCACGCCAATGAACGCGAGGAAGGCGCCACGGTATTTGCTTACCATGTGGCCGATCCCGAACGCTATGGCGTGGTCAGTTTTGACGATCAACACCGCGCAATTCATATTGAAGAAAAACCCAAGCAACCAAAATCTAATTACGCCGTGACAGGTTTGTATTTTTATGACCGCCAAGTTGGTGATATTGCTGCGGATATCAAACCCTCGGCCCGTGGAGAATTAGAAATCACGGACGTCAATCGCCGTTATTTAGAACAAAAACAATTGAATGTAGAAACCATGGGGCGCGGCTATGCTTGGTTGGATGCTGGAACGCATGATGGTTTGATGGAAGCTGCCACATTCATCGCTACGATACAAAAGCGTCAAGGCTTGATGGTGGCTTGCCCCGAGGAAATTGCTTTTTCACAGGGTTGGATCAGTGCCGACCAGTTGGAAAAACTGGCGCAACCTTATAAATCAACTTTTTATGGTCAATATTTATTAAATTTATTGGTTTATTAATATGCCCTATACCGTTAAATCCACTGATTTAGAAGAAGTATTGCTTTTACAGCCTCGTGTTTTTGCCGATCCGCGCGGTTTTTTCTTTGAAAGTTTTAATCAGCGTGAATTTAATTCAGCAACCGGATTAAATGTTTTATTTGTTCAAGATAACCACAGTAAATCGCGACACGGTGTTTTGCGCGGCCTGCATTTTCAAAAACAACACCCGCAAGGTAAATTAATCAGGGTACCGCAAGGGCGTATTTTTGATGTGGCGGTGGATATCCGGCCAGCTTCAAAACAATACGGAAAATGGACCGGCCATATGCTGGACAGTGAAAACCACCAGCAATTATGGATTCCCCCAGGCTTTGCCCATGGTTTTGTGGTGATCAGTGAAACTGCTGAAGTGATTTATAAAACCACAGATTATTGGGTCGCCAGCGATGAAGACGCGATTATTTGGAACGATCCTGATATTGCGATTGACTGGCCGTTGTCTGATATTCAAGGCGAACCGCTGCTGTCCGTCAAGGACGCAGCGGCCAGGTTATTTATTCAGCCTTGATTTCTGCGCTGGCCAATTGACCAGCGTTTTGTAAAGCCTGAACCCAGGCAGGTGTACGACCGCGTCCGGTCCAAGTCAAAGCGGGATTGGCAGGGTCACGGTACTTGGGTGCAACCTTGCGGCCAGCCGTGGCACGTTTGGCTTTGGGCGTCTTAGTGGCGGTGGATTTGGCCGATTTGGCTTTACTTTTGCCGCCTAAGGCTGCAGAAATTTGTTCAGCAGTTAATCCGGCTGAATGCGCAAGTTGTACGATTTGTGCCAGCACTTTATCGTGCGTGCGTGACATCAGACGCTGTTCTTCTTTTTCAAGTTTAATTCTGGCGGCACGGATTTTTTCTAATTGGCTCGATGGACTAAGTCTTGACATAATAATTTCCTTATAAACAATATTCAATCATATATTATCTCGCATATTGAATTATTTGAATAAATTATTTTAAGTTTTATTAAAGTTTATATTGTCAAAAAAATAAATCAGCAAATATTATTTGCTTTTTTCAATCAGCAGATAAAGACGCCAACACCCTGTAAGGCTTGGTGCACAATGGCAACATTTGTCGAATTCAACGCATGAACCACTCTGACTCTGATCAACAGGCCTTTGGTGAACAGGCACAAATTCTGGCCAAGGCACTGCCTTATATACGCCAGTTTCATGGCAAAACCATAGTCATTAAATATGGCGGTAACGCCATGACTGATCCTGCATTGCAAGCGGATTTCGCCGCCGATGTGGTGCTGCTCAAACTCGTGGGCATGAATCCGGTGGTGGTGCACGGCGGCGGACCGCAAATTGAAAATGCATTGCACCGTTTAGGCAAAAAAGGTGAATTCATTCAAGGCATGCGCGTGACTGATGCCGAAACCATGGAGGTGGTCGAATGGGTGTTGGCCGGGGAAGTTCAGCAAGACATTGTGGGCTTGATCAACCAAGCGGGCGGTAAGGCTGTTGGACTCACTGGCCGCGACGGCGGCATGATACGGGCGCAAAAATTAAAAATGGTGGATAACCAAGATCCTCATATTGAGCATGATGTCGGACAGGTGGGCGACATCACCTTTATAGACCCATCTGTTGTCAAGGCATTGCAGGAAGACGCCTTTATTCCCGTCATCAGTCCGATTGGTTTTGGCGCACACAATGAAAGTTACAACATCAATGCCGATGTGGTGGCCTCTAAATTGGCCACCGTGCTCAAGGCGGAAAAACTGGTGTTGTTGACCAACACGGCCGGGGTGCTGGACAAAGCGGGTCAGCTGTTGACCAACCTGAGTGCGCGACAGATCGATGGCTTATTTGCAGATGGCACTATCAGTGGCGGTATGCTGCCTAAGATCAGTGGCGCACTCGACGCGGCCAAAAGCGGCGTCAACGCCGTGCACATCATTGACGGGCGTATATCGCACGTACTGTTGTTGGAAATTTTGACTGACCAGGCTTTTGGCACCATGATTCGTTCGCACTGATTTCCAGAGGAGACTGTCCTATGGCTGATGAGCAAAACCCAGCTAGCACTGCCAATCAAGAGGTACGCAAGCGACCCAAGCCGGGAGAGCGACGCATTCAAATTTTGCAAGCGCTGGCGGCCATGCTGGAAAAACCCGGCGCCGAGCGCGTTACCACGGCAGCGTTGGCGGCCACCCTTGGGGTGAGTGAAGCCGCGCTTTACCGCCATTTCGCCAGCAAAGCGCAAATGTTTGAAGGCTTGATTGAATTCATAGAAACCAGCGTGTTCAGCTTGCTTAATCAAATTGCCGATGGCCCGCATGAAGCGCGTGACAAGGTGCGTCGTATGTTGACGGTGTTATTGCAATTTGCCGATCGCAATCCCGGTATGGCGCGCGTCATGGTCGGAGATGCGTTGGTATTTGAAAACGACAGATTGCATCAGCGCATGAATTTGTTTTTTGACAAGATCGAAGTCAGCTTGCGACAGGTGTTGCGAGAAAGCGCAGCCACTTCTGCGACACCGACGGTTGATGCCCAAGTACAAGCATCTGTGGCGGTGTCTTTTGTGATCGGACGATTACACCGGTTTGCACGCTCAGGCTATAAACGCTCCCCCACAGAGCATCTGGATGCCAGCTTGAATGCGATGCTGTGATCAAAAAATCTTGCTCATCTATGGTGAATGGTGTTCAAGCAAGTTGATAATCACCTGTTTTCAGCGTTGAATTTCAAGGACACGATTTCATGAACCAATTAGACATGCAAGGCCGCCACGCGGTGGTTACCGGCGGGGCCAGTGGACTGGGCTTGGCCATCGTGCAACGCTTGTTGCACTCTGGCGCGCGCGTGACTGTTTGGGACTATGACCAAAAAGGCATGGATAAAGCCGTGGCCGATTTGCGTCAACAGTGGCCGTCTTCGTCGATTGAATCGGTGCAAGTCAATCTGACCCAACATGCACAAGTGGTGGACGCAGTCAAAAAAACACTGGCGCTGGCCGATGTGGATGCACTGGTCAACAGCGCAGGTATCAGCGGCCCTAACTTAAAGAGTTGGGACTACCCGCTGGACGATTGGCACAAGGTGTTTGACATCAACGTCAACGGCTTGTACTACTGCTGTCGCGAACTGGTGCCACACATGAAAGCGCGTAACAAAGGCCGTATCGTCAATATTGCATCGGTGGCGGGCAAGGACGGCAACCCTAACGCCAGCGCCTACAGCGCCAGCAAAGCCGCTGTGATTGCATTGACGAAATCCATAGGCAAAGAATTGGCTGACACAGCGATTTGCGTCAACTGTGTCACACCGGCGGCAGTCAAAACACCAATCTTTGATCAACTCACGCCCGAGCATATACAGTTCATGCTGAGCAAAATCCCCATGGGACGTTTTGGTACACCCGATGAAATCGCCGCCATGGTGGCTTGGTTGTGCACCGATGATTGTTCTTTTTCCACTGGCGCGACTTTCGATTTGTCCGGCGGCCGATCCACTTATTGATTTTTTTCAGGAGCACACATGAAACTTGTACGTTACGGCGCAGTTGGCCGCGAGAAACCCGGTCTGATTGACGCCGACGGTAAATTGCGCGATTTGTCTGGTGTCATCAAAGACATCACCCCAGAGCATTTGAGCGACAAAGAGTTGTCCAAAATCGCTCGACTCAAAACGGCCAATTTGCCATTGGTGCGCGGCAAGCCACGCATGGGTTGTCCCATCAGTCACGTTGGTAAATTCATTGCCATCGGTCTGAATTACGCTGACCATGCCGCTGAATCTAATTTGCCTGTGCCCAAGGAACCCGTGGTGTTCATGAAGGCCAACAGCTGTATCCAAGGACCCAACGATGACGTCATGCTGCCCAAAGGCTCGGTCAAATCAGACTGGGAAGTTGAACTCGGCGTGGTCATTGGCACACGTGCCAGTTATGTGTCGCAAGCGCGTGCATTGGACTATGTGGCTGGCTATTGCACCATCAACGATGTGTCCGAACGCGAATACCAACTCGAGCGCGGCATGACCTGGGACAAGGGCAAGGGCTGTGACACCTTTGGCCCTATCGGTCCATGGCTGGTCACTCGTGACGAAGTGCCGAAACCACAGCGTTTGAGTATGTGGTTGGACGTCAACGGCGTGCGCATGCAAACGGGCAACACCAAGACCATGGTGTTCAATGTCGCCAAGTTGGTCAGCTATGTCAGCGAATTCATGACACTGATGCCTGGTGACGTGATCACCACTGGCACACCTCCCGGTGTCGGCATGGGCATGAAGAAAAACGGCAAGCCAGCACCCGTGTTTTTGAAAGCCGGTGACACCATGTCACTGGGTATCGAAGGTTTGGGCGAACAGCACCAGCACGTGGTGGCATACAAAAAGCATTGACATCACTGCACGAAAAAAAAGCGGCCTGCGGGCCGCTTTTTTTCAGCCTGTGTTTTTCAAACTGTGATGGTCTGAATACCGGGCAGTGTGGACATACTGAATGTTTCTGGATCGAACGCCATGTCGCCATCCTCTTGTGGCAAGCCAGTGGCTTTCATGCCTTTGAAGTCAAACAATTGGGCGTCGAGCAAATGCGATGGCACAGTGTGTTGCAAGGCATTGAACATATTGTCTAAACGTCCCGGGTACTTCTTTTCCCATTCACGCAGCATGTCGCCGACCTGCTGGCGCTGCAAGCCGTCTTGGCTGCCGCACAGTGTGCACGGAATGATGGGGAATTCGCGGTGCGCTGCCCAGCGCACCAAATCGCGCTCGGCGACAAATGCCAACGGGCGGATGACGATGTGACGGCCTGTGTCGCTCATCAATTTGGGCGGCATGCTTTTGAGTCGTCCACCGAAAAACATGTTCAAAAACAGCGTTTGCAAAATATCGTCGCGGTGATGACCTAAAGCAATTTTGGTCGCGCCAATTTCATCGGCTACACGGTACAAAATGCCTCTGCGCAAACGGCTGCACAGGCTGCACATGGTTTTGCCCGGCGCGATTTTGTCCTTGACGATAGAGTAGGTGTCTTGGTTTTCAATGCGAAACGGCACGCCAATTTTCGTCAGGTACTCGGGCAGCACATGCGCTGGAAAACCGGGTTGCTTCTGATCAAGGTTGACCGCGATGATTTCAAAATCAATCGGCGCGCGCATTTGCATCTTCAGCAGAATGTCGAGCATGCTGTAGCTGTCCTTGCCGCCAGACACACACACCATGACCTTGTCGCCTTCTTCGATCATGTTGAACTGCACAATCGCTTCACCCACCTGACGGCACAGCCGTTTTTCCAGTTTCTGGGTTTCGCGCTCTATAGTTGTCGTTACCATTGGCCTGCCTCCATGCGGATTGCCACTTCACAATCATCAAAAATTTCTAACTTAGCGATTTTCACCCGTACGCCGATCACGCCGGGTAATTGCATCAAACGGTGCGACAGCTTGCCAATCAAAGTCTCGAGTAAATTGATGTGCTCGGCCGTGCACTCATTGATGATGATTTGCCTGAACTTGCGGTAGTCCAGCACATGGCTGATGTCGTCATCGCTGGGCAGCAGGTCTTGCGGACCGAGGTTGAGTTCGGCGTCCACTTGTATCGGTTGCGGGGCGTTGATCTCGTGCGGCAATATCCCTAGGTTGGCTTTGAAGCGCAAACCTGAGAGAGACAGTGTGCGGTGGCCGTGTTGCGGTGTATTCATGTCACATCAGCGAAAAATCGCGCTCGAAAGGCATCAGGTGTTGGCCGCCATCGACCAGCAGTGTCGTGCCGGTGATCGAAGAGTTACGCAGCGCAAACAACACGGTTGCCACCACATCGTCAACGCTTGAAGAACGACCCAGTGGCGAGAGTTTATGTAATGCCTCAAATGTTTGCTCGTCCAGCATATGGCTGGTCAAGGTCAGACCGGGCGCCACGCCTACCACGCGCAAAACCGGCGCCAATGCTTTGGCCAGCAAAGTGTTGGCGGTTTCGAGCGCGGCTTTGCTGAGCGTGTAGCTGAAAAAATCGGGGTTCAGATTCCACAGTTTCTGGTCCAAAAGATTGACTACCACGCCGTTGGTTTGACGCGCCGACACATGTGCATGGAGTTGCTGTGCCAATACGATGGCAGCAGCGGTGTTGGTCAGCATATGTGTTTGCAAGCAAGCGTAACTGAAGTTGTGGGCACTGTCGTTTTCAAACAGGGCTGCGCTGTTGATCACTGCGTCGACATGCCCCATGGCTTGAACCACGTGAGGCAATAAAGCTCTGGTTTGCGCTTCATCCGATAAATCAGCAGTGAAGCATTGGGCGCCGGCGCACAGCTCTGCGCATGCCTTGACGGTGTCTTGCGCTTGGGTAGCTGAATCCCGGTAATGCACGGCTACCCGCCAGCCTGCGGCAGCCAAGCCCAAGGCCATGGCGCGGCCCAAGCGCTTGCCTGCGCCAGTGACGAGCACGGTAGGGACAGTGCGTGCAGTTTCAACAGAGGTCATGGTGGACAATGCAAAGCATGAATGAACAGCCACCGAGTTTAGCGACTGACCTGCATCGACTTTTACAAGCACGTTTAAAGGCTGAATCGGGTTGGTTGCCCTTTGACCGTTTCATGGCATTGGCCTTGTATGCACCGGGTGCCGGTTATTACAGTGCACGCCAGCGGCCTATCGGCCGCATGCCTTCGGGGGGCAGCGATTTCGTCACCGCACCGGTTTTGTCTGCTTACTTTGGACAAACCTTGGCCACTAGCGTACACCAAGCACTGCAGCACACGGGCACCAGCGAAGTGATGGAGTTTGGTGCCGGTGACGGCAGTTTGGCCTTGCAGTTGCTAGACAGTCTGGGAGACAGTGTCCAAAGTTATGCGATTGTCGAAGTGTCGGCCCATTTGCGCGAGCAGCAGAAAAAAACATTGAATCTCTTGTTGCACAAAGTGCAATGGCTGGACACTTTGCCTGAGCAGATCAACGCTGTGGTGATCGGCAACGAGGTGCTGGACGCTATGCCGGTGAAATTGCTGCATCGACTAGACACGGTTTGGCATGAGCGTGGCGTCGTTTGGGACCCAGTGACCGCGAAGTACAACTGGCTGGACAGACCCACGGACCTGAGGCCACCTTGTGAGATTGAAGGCTCGCATGATTACCTGTGTGAAATCCATCCGCAGGCCGAAGCCTTTATGCACAGTTTGTGCGAACGCTTGAAAAGCGGTGCGGCGTTTTTCATTGACTACGGGTTTCCTGAGCATGAGTATTACCATGTACAAAGACACATGGGCACCTTGATGTGTCACCATGCACATCGCAGCGACGCGGACCCGTTGAGTGACATCGGTCGCAAAGATATCACCGCGCATGTGAATTTCACCGCCATGGCATTGAGCGCACAGGACGCGGGCCTGCACTGTCTGGGCTATACCAGTCAGGGACATTTCTTGATCAACAGTGGTTTGCTTGCCTTGCTCGAGAATGTCTCTGTGCCCGAGCGACAGCAAGTGCAACTATTGATCCAAGACCATGAGATGGGCGAACTCTTCAAAGTGCTGGCCATCGGCCCCGGGGAAGCTTGGGAGCCAATGGGTTTTGTGCAAGGCGACAGGTCAAACCGCTTATAGGCTGAACATGATTCGTTGGGTACTGGTAGTTTTTGTCGTGTTGCTGTTGATTCAAAGCGTCACGCCTTGGTTGGCCAAGTTGGGTTTTGGCCGTTTGCCAGGTGATTTGCGTTTCAAAATTTTCGGCCGTGAGTTCTTTATTCCCATCACCACCACGCTTATTTTGAGTATGGTGTGTGCATTGATTGCCCGCGTCTTATGACATGGTTAACATGTTGAATGTCTTATCTGTTGGTTCCACTGTTTTATGTCTTTGATCCAAGGCTTACGTTTTAAACATATCGCCGCTTTGTCTGTGCTGGTGCTGTTGCTCGCCTGGGGTGCTTGGCGATTCACCGATCTGACAGCCATGTGGCAGCGTTATGCCTCAGGCAGCAATACTGCCACTGACAAAGCCGCTGTTAAAACCGGTGATAAATCAGGTGATAAATCAGGTGATAAATCCAAATACAGTGGCGGCAGACCCGGCAACAAAGACATGGGCGAGGGTGGTGGTAAGCCCACACCGGTGAGCACCGATCAGGTCAAACGCATGGATATGGTGTTGACGGTGCAAGCCTTGGGCACCATGACCGCGATGAACACGGCGGTGGTGCGTTCACAAGTCGATGGTGTTCTCAAATCATTGCGATTTACCGAAGGCCAACAGGTGCAAGCAGGCCAGGTGTTGGCGGAAATTGATGCGCGGGCGTTTGAGGCGCAACTCAACCAAGCGCTGGGTCAACTGGCACGCGACAACGCCCAATTATTGAACGCGCAATTGGATTTACAGCGTTACCAGGACTTGTTGAAAAAGGACGCGATCGCGCGCCAGCAAGTCGACACACAAGCGGCATTGGTATCGCAGTTGCAAGGAACCGTACAAGCCGATCAAGCCCAGGTAGACACCGCCAAATTGCAATTGTCTTACACGCGCGTGACCGCGCCTATCAGTGGCAGATTGGGATTGAAGCAGGCTGAGTTGGGCAGTCTGGTGCGCGCCGGCGACCCCAATGGCTTGGTCAGCATCACCCAAACGCAACCGATGGCGGTGGTGTTTGCTGTACCTGAAATGCACGTACCGCTGATCATGCGCAAACTCAAATCTGGCCAAGCCTTGACCGTACAGGCTTGGGACCGCGAACGCAAACAAAAACTCGCCAGCGGGCGTGTCAGCACCACTGACAATGCGATAGATATCGCTACCGGCACCTTGAAGCTCAAAGCAGCATTGGACAACCGTGACGGCCAGTTGTTTCCTAACCAGTTTGCTCAAATCGAATTGCAACTCGATACCTTGAAAAATACCTTGGCCGTGCCGACTGCATCGGTGCAACGCGGTGCGCAAGGCAACTTCGTGCTGGTGGTGCAAAGTGACGGGACGGTCAAATCGGTGGCGGTGAAATTGTCTGCCGTGCAAGACGACAGGCAAGCGATTCAGTCCGATGAATTGAAAGAAGGCGACAGCGTGGTCACCGACGGCGCAGACCGATTACGCTCAGGCAGCAAGGTCGAGGTGGTGAAAGCCGCCAAGCCATGAACCTGTCGCGGTTGTTCATACTGCGTCCGGTTGCCACATCATTGTTGATGCTGGCCTTGTTGCTGTCTGGTGCATTGGCTTACCGCTGGTTGCCTGTGGCATCGCTGCCGCAAGTGGATTACCCCACCCTACAAGTCACTGCGATTTACCCTGGCGCCAGTCCGGATGTGATGACGGCATCGGTCACCGCGCCGCTAGAGCGTCAGTTTGGCCAAATGCCGGGGCTGGCGCTGATGACCTCGGTCAGCTCCGGTGGCGCATCCGTCATCACACTGCGTTTTTCTTTGAAGTTGCCGCTGGACGTGGCCGAGCAGCAGGTGCAAGCCGCTATCAACGCGAGTGCAAATTTTCTGCCGACTGATTTGCCCATGCCCCCGGGTTACAGCAAGGTCAATCCGGCGGACGCGCCCATCATGACGCTGGCGGTGAGTGCCGACGACATGCCGATGACGTTTATTCACGATTTGGTGGAAAACCGACTGGCCATGCGTTTGTCACAGGTCAGTGGTGTGGGACTGGTCAGTATCGCCGGCGGGCAACGTCCAGCCGTGCGCGTGCAGGTGAATCCGCAAGCCTTGGCGGCCGCAGGTTTGTCACTGGAAGATGTGCGTAGCGCCATCAACTTGTCCAACGTGAACATGGCCAAGGGTAATTTGGATGGCGCGGCGCGCGCTTCCAGTTTGGATGCAAACGATCAGTTGCGATCGGTCAAAGACTACGAACACATGGTGCTGGCCTATGTCAGAGGCAATCCATTGCGCTTAGGCGATGTG
Organism: Limnohabitans sp.; assembly: GCF_046052765.1. Lineage (GTDB taxonomy): Bacteria > Pseudomonadota > Gammaproteobacteria > Burkholderiales > Burkholderiaceae_C > Limnohabitans. The sequence goes on from NZ_JAVLFQ010000067.1 coordinate 32,302, forward strand.
GCCGATATCGTGCAAGCGCCAGAGAACAACCGCTTGGCCGCTTGGGCAAACGATAAACCCGCGATCATCGTGAACATACAGCGACAGCCCGGCGCCAATGTGATTGAAACCGTCGAGCGTATTCAGCAACAACTGCCTGTGTTGCGCGAAGCCATGCCGCCGGGTGTGAAAGTGCAGGTGCTGACCGACCGCACGGTGACCATACGCGCTTCAGTGCGGGATGTGCAGTTCGAGTTATTGCTGTCTATCGCGTTGGTGGTGATGGTGATATTTTTATTTTTGCGCAGCGCAGCAGCCACCTTGATTCCGGCGGTGGTGGTGCCATTGTCGTTGGTCGGCACATTTGGCGTCATGTACCTGGCTGGGTTTTCCATCAATAACCTCACCCTCATGGCGTTGACAGTCGCCACGGGTTTTGTGGTGGATGACGCCATTGTCATGATCGAAAACATTGCACGCTATTTGCAAGATCCGAACAAACCCATGCGGCCTTTGCAAGCGGCATTGGAAGGCGCGAGACAAATCGGTTTCACCATCATCTCGCTGACGTTTTCGCTGGTGGCGGTGTTGATACCACTGTTGTTCATGGGCGATGTGGTGGGACGCTTGTTCCATGAATTCGCCATCACGCTGGCGGTGGCTATTCTTATTTCAGCGGTGGTGTCACTGACCCTCACGCCGATGATGTGCGCCTATGTATTGCAGCCGGTTTCCAAGCAAGCCAAGTCGGGCAATGGCTTGCATACACCGGTTTGGTTGCAATGGACCATCGATCGTTACGCCTCTGGATTGCAAGCGGTGTTGAACCGGCCATTGCAAACCTTGGCTGTGTTTGGAATCACAGTGTTGATGACCGTTGGTTTGTATGTGTGGATGCCTAAAGGTTTTTTTCCGTTACAAGACACGGGCGCGGTACAGGTGATCACCGAGGCCACGCAGTCGACCTCGTTCGCGGCCATGTCTGAGCGGCAACAGGCCTTGGCGGCGGTGTTGTTGAAAGACCCGGCGGTGCAAAGCCTGAGTTCGTTCATAGGTGTCGATGGACCGAACTCTACTTTGAATACGGGGCGCATGACTTTGAATCTGCTACCCAAATCGCAACGTGATGCACCTTTGGCCGACATATTGCAACGCCTGTCTCAATCGGCCAACCGCATCAGCGGCATGCACATCTACTTGCAAGCTTTGCAAGACCTGACACTTGAAGATCGGGTGGCGCGTACCCAATACCGTTTTTTGTTGAGTGGCCCTGACAACGAAGCGCTAGGTGTGTGGTCGCAGCGTTTGCTGTGGCAGTTGCGACAGCACAGTCAACTCGCGGAGGTCGCCAGTGACTGGCAGGACCAAGGCTTGCAGGCTTATGTGCGCATTGATCGCGATGCGGCGAGTCGATTGGGGGTGAGCGTGATGGCGATAGACAACGCGCTGTACAACGCATTTGGGCAACGGCTGGTGTCGACCATTTTCACGCAAAGCAACCAATACCGTGTGGTGCTGGAAGTATCTGCGAAAGACCGCATGGGGCCACAGGCACTGGCGCGGTTGAGTGTGCCATCGACCAGCGGGGCGCAAGTACCGCTCAGCAGCGTTGCTGTGATTGAAGAACGGCCTGCATTACTCAGCCAAGTGCATGTCAACCAATTTCCGGCGGTTACCTTGTCGTTTCAGCCCGCTGAAGGCGCTTCCTTAGGTGAAGCGGTGGCGGCGATTGAGCAAACTTGGCAACATATGCGCACGCAGGACAAGGTGCCCGATAGCATTGAGTCGCGCTTTGAGGGTGCTGCATTGGCGTTTCAAGCGTCGCTTGTTCACAGCCTGTGGCTGGTGCTGGCTGCGGTGGTCACCATGTACATCGTTCTCGGTGTGTTGTATGAAAGTTATATACATCCAGTGACGATTTTGTCTACCCTTCCGTCGGCTGCTTTGGGTGCGTTGTTGGCGCTGTGGCTGGCGCGTATGGACATCAGTTTGATCGCCGTCATTGGCATTATTTTGTTGATCGGCATAGTCAAGAAAAACGCCATCATGATGATCGACTTTGCGCTGGATGCCGAACGACACCAAGGCCTGTTGCCGCGGCAGGCCATAGAGCAGGCTTGTTTGTTGCGTTTCAGACCGATATTGATGACGACGTTATGCGCCTTGCTGGGCGCTTTGCCATTGATGCTGGGCACTGGCGTGGGCAGTGAATTGCGTCACCCGTTGGGCGTGACCTTGGTCGGCGGCTTGATCGTCAGTCAATGGTTGACCTTGTTCACCACACCAGTGATTTATTTATTGCTGGCGCGTTGGACGAAGACAGGTTCAAGCGTAGACACAGCATGAACCTGTCATCTGTATTTATAGCCCGTCCGGTTGCCACCACGTTAATGAGTTTGGGCGTGGCACTGGCTGGTGCGTTGTCTTACCGCATGCTGCCAGTTGCTCCTTTGCCGCAAGTGGATTACCCAGCGATTTCGGTGCAGGCCAGTCTGCCCGGCGCCAGTCCAGAGACCATGGCAGCCACTGTTGCCACGCCGTTGGAGCGTGCTTTGGGCAGCATTGCCGGCGTCAACGAGATGACCTCCACTTCTTCGCAAGGCAGCACGCGCATCAGTCTGCAATTTGATTTGGAGCGAGACATCAACGGTGCGGCGCGCGATGTGCAAGCCGCCATCAATCTGGTGCAAACCTTGTTGCCCACCGGCATGCCCGGGCGACCCACTTACCGCAAAGTCAATCCGGCTGAAAGTCCGATGCTCATCATTGCGTTGACTTCGCAAAGTTTTTCTCGCGCTTCCATGGTCGATCTGGCGTCGACTGTGCTGGTGCAACGCTTGTCGCAGGTCGATGGTGTGGGACAGGTCACTATTGGCGGTGGTGCATTACCTGCAGTTCGCGTGGCGGTACAACCAGAACGCATGTCGGCTTATGGCATTGCTTTGGAAGATGTGCGCCAAACATTGGTGGCTGCCAATGCACACCGCCCCAAAGGCATGGTGGAAGACGCGAACCAGTCATGGCAAATCGAGGCCAACGACCAGGCCCGCACACCTGAGCAATACGCAGGCATGGTTATCCGCTACCAAAATAACCGCGCAGTACGTATACAAGATGTTGCCAAGGTGAGCGAGGCCATGCAGGATGTGCGCACAGACGGCATCTCGCAAGGCAAGCCAGCGGTGCTGATGGTGCTCTACCAGCAACCCGGCGCCAATGTGATAGAGACGGTGAATGCAGTCCGCCGCTTGCTGCCTTCGCTGCAAAAAGATGTGCCTGACGGTATGGGCATGGAAGTGGTGTCAGACCGCACGCCTACGATTCGCGCATCCCTTGTGGAAATTCAAAAATCTTTGGCCTTGTCCATGGGCTTGGTGATACTGGTGGTGGCATTGTTTTTGAAACGCTGGCGTACAGCTTTGATACCGGCCGTGGCCGTGCCTTTGTCGCTGGCGGGTACGTGTGCGGTCATGTACCTGATGAAGTTCAGTTTGAATAACCTCAGCCTGATGGCCTTGACGATAGCCACGGGTTTTGTGGTCGACGATGCCATTGTGGTGCTTGAGCACATCACCCGCTTGCGCGAACGTGGCATGCCATTGCGTCAGGCTGTATTGCAAGGCACGCGGGACATCGGTTTTACGGTGGTGGCTATCAGCGTGTCCTTGGTGGCGGTGTTCATCCCCATTCTTTTCATGGGCGGTGTGCTGGGACGGTTGTTCCATGAATTCGCGGTGGTGATGACCTCTGCCATTCTGATATCGCTGCTGGTATCACTGACCACCACGCCGATGATGTGCGCGGTGTTGCTACCAGCACAAAGCAAACCTTTGGAAAAAAACCGTGCTTCGTCGCGCATGGCAAACGGGTACCGCCGCAGTCTGGCCTGGACCTTGCGGCATCAATGGGTGATGTGGCTGGTGTTGATCGCCACCATCGTGTTGAATGTCAGCTTGTACCGGAGCATCCCTAAAGGTTTTTTCCCGCAGCAAGACACTGGTCGTATCAACGGCTATATTCGCGCCGACCAAAGCTCTTCGTTTTTAGCCATGCAACAACGGTTGCACAGCATGCTGGCGATTGTGCAAGCCGACCCGGCGGTGTTGAATGTCACGGGCTTTACCGGCAACAGCCAGCGCAATGCGGCGCAAATGTTCATGACCTTAAAGCCACGCCATGAACGCGATGTCAGCGCAGATGAGGTGGTCAAGCGTTTGCGTGCCAAGTTATCCAAAGAACCCGGCGCACGTTTATTCATGACGCCGGTGCAAGATTTACGAATAGGCGCACGCAGCAGCGACTCGCAGTTCGAGTACAGCATCAAGGCCGACGAGTTGTCCGAGTTGCGACAGTGGGAACCCAAACTCAGGCGTGCCATGGCCAAACTCAAAGAACTCGAAGACATCAATAACGACTACGAGGACAGGGGTCTGCAAACCTCGCTGGTGATTGACAGGGATGCCGCGGCTCGATTGGGCTTGTCTATGCGCAGCATAGACAACACTTTGGCCAATGCCTATTCGCAACGCCAGGTCAGCACGATTTACAACCCGCTGAATCAGTACCGCGTGGTGCTTGAACTCGCCGCCGATCATTTGCAAAACCCGTCAACGCTTGACAGCTTGCAGTTCATCAACGACAAGGGCCAAGCGGTGCCGCTGCGTGCGTTTGCCCAAGTGATGATGACCGCAACCTCACTGTCGGTGTCGCACGACGCGGGCGTGCCGTCCGATACTTTCAGCTTCAGTCTGGCGTCTGGCGTGAGTTTGTCGCAAGCCACAGAGGCCATCAATGACACGGTGGCGCAACTGCATTTACCGGTGTCGGTGCGCGGCGGATTTGCAGGAACGGCCAATGCGTTTGAAAAATCTTTGAAAACTCAGCCTCTGTTGTTGCTTGCTGCTTTGGTTACTTTGTATTTGGTGCTGGGCGTTTTGTATGAAAGCCTGTTGCATCCACTGACGATTTTGTCTAGCTTGCCGTCAGCCGGTGTGGGCGCATTGCTCACACTGATGTTGTTTGACACAGAGTTCAGTGTGATCGCCATGATAGGCGTGATTTTGCTGATCGGTATTGTCAAGAAAAATGCTATTTTGATGATTGATGTGGCTTTACAAAACCAACGTGAAGGTCGCAGCCCAGCCCAGTCGATTTATCTGTCGGCGCAAACTCGGTTGCGCCCGATTTTGATGACCACCACCGCGGCCATGTTGGGCGCGATACCGTTGGCGTTGGCCCATGGCGTCGGTGCTGAGATGCGACAACCATTGGGTTTATCGGTCCTGGGTGGATTGGTATTGAGTCAGTTGTTGACCCTGTACACCACGCCGATCGTGTTTGTCGGATTGGAGCGATTGCGTGCAATGTTGCTGGGTCGCAGGTCATCAGACGCGCACAGGCACAATCCAACTTCTATGAATGGACAGATGGCATGAGTTACCGACTTGGTCAGTTGACTGCGCTTGTGGCTTGCACAGTATTGGTTGCTTGCAGCAGTTGGTTCAAGCCCGCCCGTTTACCGGTTGCCCCTGTCATGCCTGACATGCAAAACACAGGCGGTGTAGAAATTGATCCAGATTGGTGGACTTTGTTTAACGACGCTGAACTCAATCGGCTGCAAATGCAAATGGGGCAAGGCAATTTGAATGTGCAGTTGTTATCTGCCAAGGTCAGGCAAGCACAAGCCACACTGCTTGGCGCACAAGCCAATTTATCGCCCACGGTATCAGTCAGTGCGGGCGCCAGTCGATCACAAACTGCAGGTGGGACAGCGGCCAATACGCTGAGTGTGACCACACCTGTCAGTTGGGAGTGGGATGTCTGGGGTCGCTTGGACGCGTTGACCACGGCGGCCAAGACAGGGTTGCAGGCCAGCCGCGAAGACTTGGCGCTGGCTCGCTTGTCTGCACAAGCGAGTCTGGTACAAACCTATGTCTCTATTCGAAATGCGGAGCAGCAAGCGCTGGTATTGCATCAGGCGCTTTCTGCATATCAGCGTGCCTTGCAATTGACCAGCTACCGCTACGACGCTGGGGTAGTGTCTGCAGCCGATGTGGCGCAAGCGCAGTTGCAACTCAGCACGACACAAGCGCAGTTGATTGATGTCAATAGCAGTCGCATGCAATTGCTGCATGCCTTGGCAGTGTTGTTGGGACAAGCACCGGGTGAGCTTGATTTGGCTGCCAACGCTGCGTTGCCTGTTGTACCTGCATTGCCCGAGGTGGTGTCTGCGGATTTGATGCAACGCCGACCCGATGTGAGGGCTGCACAGCAGCGCGTTTTGTCGGCGCAGGCCAATGCTGGTGCGGCACAGGCAGCGTTTTTTCCCAGTGTGATTTTTACAGCCAACGCCGGTTACAGCAACAACGGTTTGAGTAACTTGTTCACTGCTTCCAATTTGTTGTGGTCAATGGGCCCAAGCATGGCATTGACTGTGTTGGATGGAGGCAAACGCAAGTCGGTGCAGGCGGAGACACTCGCTGCGTTGGATGCCGCAGGTATTGCCTACAAACAAACAGTGTTACAGGGTTTGCAAGAAGTGCAAGACAACCTGGTGGCTGCTTATCAATTGCAATTGCAGATTCAGGCGCAAGCGTCAGCGGTAGATGCTGCCAAACGCAATGTGAACATCGCTGAAGCGCAATATGCAGCGGGAACCGTCAGTTACTTGAATGTAGTGACCGCGCAAACCGCTGCGCTTGCGGCCGAACGCAGTTTGATAGACATACAAAGCCGCCGCGTGTTGGCAGTCACGCAGTTGATGAAAAACTTGGCCGGGCGGGTGGAGTGAATGCGTTTTTGATGGCACAGTGAATCAAGCTGTTTAATCCGCACGCAATACAGGGTGCTGAGAAATCGCTTTGACACGCGCATGCTCGATGCGCTTGCCCACATCCAAACCGTTTAAACCTTGCCGCATGGCTTGCTCGGCAATCAAAGCTGTATCTACATGGAGTGCTTCGTTCAATAAAGCTTGCAACCGCGCCGACTGCGGGTAGTCACGTGCTTGTAACCCTAAGCGACCGCGCGCATCGCATTCGCAGGCTTGCAGCAACAAGGCAAAACGCTCGGGACGACGCAGCGCATCGCAGCGCACCAACAATCGCAGCACTGCCTCGGCGCCTAAGGCCAAGCTGCCGTGGACATGGCCATGTTCTCGCGCCACCACATCGGCAAGTTCGCGGCAATGCACAGGCACACGCCAGCGCTCACACAGGCCGCGCAACAATTTGACACTGCGTTCCTCATGCCCAATGTGTCTTGGCAGTTGGTCAGTGGCGGTTGTTCCTTTGCCAAGGTCGTGACACAGCGCTGCAAAACGTACTTCAAGCGGCGCATTCACCTTGGCGGTTTCATCCAATACCATTTCCACGTGCATGCCGGTATCTATTTCAGGATGGTGCGCTGGCGGTTGCGGTACACCGTACAAACGGTCAACCTCGGGCAGCAAAATATGCAAAGCGCCGCACTCTCTGAGCACTTGCAACATGCGCGAAGGCATGGCAGACATCAAACCCTTGGACAATTCTTGCCAGACCCGCTCGCTGACCAAAGCATCGACCTCGCCAGCCTTCACCATGTTGCGCATCAATTCAAGTGTCGAGGGCGCAACTGAAAAATTCGGGAAACGCGCAGCAAAACGCGCCACCCGCAGTATGCGTACCGGGTCTTCGCGAAACGCATCGGTCACATGGCGCAACACTTGCTGTTGTATGTCTTGTTGTCCGCCATAGGGATCAATCAGCGAGCCGTCTTCGGCTTGTGCTATGGCGTTGATGCTCAGGTCGCGTCGTGCCAAATCTTCTTCCAGCGTCACTTCAGGCGAAGCATGCACCACAAAACCTTTATAACCAGGCGCGGTCTTTCGTTCTGTGCGCGCCAGTGCGTATTCCTCGTGGGTGAGCGGATGTAAAAAAACTGGAAAGTCTTTTCCTACAGGCGTAAATCCCTGCGCGGCCATGGCTTCGGGCGTGCTGCCCACCACCACCCAGTCACGGTCAGCACCGCTGATGCCCAGCAATCTATCGCGCACTGCGCCGCCAACGAGAAAAGTTTTCAACGGGAAAGTCCAAAAGAAAAAGAATGCATGCGGCACTTTAGCGCATGAATAGTCCTACACCTCGGCCTGTGAGTTAGTCAGCCAGTTGGCGCAGGCTGTGTGTTTTATGACTTCAAAGGAAACACGCTTTGCAGGCTAGAAGGGGTGGCAACACCGAGTTGCGCCAGCCCGGGCCATTGCCCGTGGCTGATGTTGTCGACCTGCATGGAGGCCAGGTTGTCTCGACTCATCAACGGCGGCCCTGGCAACAGTTCCATCATCAACGCTTGTACATACCCCAGGGCCTTTGGTAAGCCCCACACAGTTCGCGGATGACCGGCCCACGCACCAGCGTGTTGCACCAGTTGCTTCAAAGTGAAGGTATGCGGCCCGGCTAATTCGTATACGAGTCCAATGGTTTCGCGGTGTAACAGTGCATACACCATGGCTTTGGCCACATCTTGCACCCATACCGGCTGAAACCGGGTGCCAGCGCCCGCCAATGGAACAAAGGGTGCGATCGACTGTAAACGCGCAAACAGCTGTATGAATGCATCATCTTCACCAAAAATAACACTCGGTCGCAGCACAGTCAATTGCAAACCATGCACCACTTCAGACTGCAACGCAGCTTCACCTTGCGCCTTGCTGCGTTGGTACATAGACGGGCCGTGTTGGTCCGCACCCAAGGCGCTGACATGCAACATGCGCTTGACACCGGTTTGCACACAGGCATGCGCAATCTGGCGCGGCAGTTGCACATGCACTTTGTCAAAAGCACTCCTGTCACCGTGCAGGATCGCCACCAGATTGATCACAGCATCATGCCTTGGCATCAATCTGCTCCATACATTCAAGTCGTGAACATCTGCCTCTACGACTGTGATCAACGGCAGCATTTGCACTGAGCGTGCAGGTAATCGCCTGGTCACAACAGTCACGTTCACACCCGCACGGTTGAGCGCTTCGCACACATGGCGGCCGACAAAACCGCTGCCACCTAAAACAAGAACATTTTTCATAAGTAGGAATGTAGCCTGTTCCTTGGGCCGAGTAACTTAGCTTGTGTGATAAGCGGAGTGATAATCTGGGAATGAACCAACTTGATGCATTAAAGCTTTATTCCACGGTGGTGGCAGACACCGGTGATTTTCAGCAAATTGCTCGATTCCAACCGCAAGATGCCACCACCAACCCGTCTTTGATACTCAAAGCAGTACAAATGCCGGCATACCAGCAACTCTTGCAAGACACGCGGGCACAGCATACAGGCGCGCCACTCGATGTGGTGATGGACCATTTACTGGTTAAGTTCGGATGCAGCATTTTGGCGTTGATCCCCGGCAGGGTATCGACCGAGGTGGATGCCAGACAAAGTTTTGATACCGAGGCTACCGTGGCACGTGCTCAACGCATCATGGATTTTTACCAATCCCAAGGTATTCATAAGTCACGCGTATTGATAAAAATTGCAGCTACTTGGGAAGGTATACAAGCGGCTGCCCGGCTTGAACGCGAGGGTATTCACACCAATTTGACCTTGTTGTTTTCATTCACCCAGGCGGTGGCGTGCGCTGATGCTGGCGTCAAATTGATTTCCCCATTTGTCGGCCGCATCTATGACTGGTATAAAAAATCTGCTGGTTCGCAATGGGATGAGGCGGCGAATGCTGGCGCCCGTGACCCAGGCGTACAAAGCGTCGCTCGTATCTACAACTATTACAAAAAACACGGCATCAAGACCGAGGTCATGGGGGCGAGTTTTCGAAATACCGGTCAAATCATTGCGCTGGCCGGTTGCGATTTGCTGACCATCAGTCCTGAGTTATTGGCTCAATTGCAAAGCACAGAGCTTGAGGTGCAGCCCGCTTTGAGCCGTGACAAAGCCGCCCATATGGCTTTACCAGAAGTGCATTTGCATGAGTCCTCATTTCGTTTTGCCATGAATGATGAAGACATGGCCCACACTAAATTAGCCGAAGGCATTCGTGCCTTTTGTTCGGATACCGAAAAGCTGGATACCTTGCTTTTGAAATAAAAAAGGCTTAAACAGTCAGATCAACTTGCATGCCTTTGTTAAAGGCAAGTGCCGGATGATGGACCCGCACCACCCGCAGATTAACGGGTCGGGGCTTGGGCAACAGCCAGTGCCGCGCCGTTTGCGGTAAGACGCAAGCAGTGACAAACACTTCATCTGTAGGGGCTGCAGAAATCGCGTGTTTGAAATCACGCGATTCATGTAGTGCGATAGGCTTCATTTAGACTATTTAGTACGTTGAATTACCTAAATAGTAACAAAACAAAGTTATTTTTAGTACATATAAACTAAATAAAACACTTATTTTTGTATTAAAACCACAAAAGTATTCATTTTTTCACCAAGCTCAGGCAGGGATCGGTGCGTGGTTGCGCAGGTGTTACCCATACGAAGTCTGCAATGCCTTGGAAACCTTGCGCCCAAGCAGATTGTTCGCTTGTAGTTGCAAACGGGGCGTGTTCGAGGAAAAGCACACTGACAAGGCGCAACTCAGGGCGGTTGTGGCGAATGATTTGTGGCACGCCCAGGTGTTTCCATGCGTGTCCGTTGCCTGCGATCAGCACAGCAGGTAAATGCTGCAGTATTTGTTCAGACATGGTTGCATCACGGGCCCGTTGCACAGCGACCATGGCATCAAACATGGTGGCGGGCAAGGCGCCGCAATGGCCTTCATCAATTTCTTGTCGCAGTTGTTTCAGTTCATCACCATTCAAGCTGGCCCGCTCGAGCAAAGCTTGAATCTCATTGGGCAGACTGTGACCCTTGCTTTTGAAAATATCGCGTGTTTGTGACGGCGTGATATTGCCGCCGTGGATAGGCAGTCCGTTACTGCGGGCTGCTGAAAAAACAGGTTCATGCAGTGGCCAGCCCCAGGCTGCAGCATCAAAACCTGCACGCTCCAAACCCGCAAGCAAGGCTTGGCTGTTGTCTACTTGCAGTCCGGCGCTCAATGGTTCAGCCACCACCTGGCGGCCAGCCATGGATGGGTCACTCAGCAGCGTAGCGCGTAACACATGGTGACGTGGGTTGTCGTGGATTTCGCCGAGTACAAGAATATCTGCTTGTTGCACCGACTTTAAAAATTCAACCGATGAGAACGGTTGACCGCTGGTAACTTCAAGCAAGGATTCGCCGGATACGTTTGGTTCATTGGAATGAACTTGCTGACTCCACATCAACAAAAAATACAAAGCGGTCAGAACACGGTATCGAAACTTGAAAACTTTCATGTCGAAATCAAAAAATGGAAAAACCATGCTGACCCAAAATATGGGGCGATTGAGATGAGAGAGCTTAACTGGGATATGAACTATCTAAAGCCAAAGCCCTGCAAGGCGTGAACCTTGCAGGGCTTTGGGTTTTTAAAAGCCTTAAAGCTTTGAGGATGTCAAAGAAAACAGAGCAAAGAGTGATTGAATTGAAAGTGGTTAGACCACGATGAATTGATACAACTTTGCCCCGTATTCCCTCGCAAGCAGCAATTACATGCCCATGCCGCCCATACCGCCCATGCCACCCATGTCGCCGCCAGGCATACCGCCGCCAGCGCCTGACTCGTCCTTAGGCGCATCAGCCACCATGGCTTCAGTGGTCAACATCAGTGAAGACACTGACGCTGCGTTTTGCAGCGCAGTGCGTGTCACTTTGGTGGGGTCCAAAATACCCATTTCGATCATGTCGCCATAGGTGTCGTTGGCGGCGTTAAAGCCGTAGTTACCTTTGCCGGCCAACACTGCGTTGACCACCACAGAAGGCTCGCCACCGGCGTTGTAGACAATTTCGCGCAAAGGAGACTCAACCGCTTTCAACACCAGTTTGATACCGGCGTCTTGGTCAGCGTTGTCACCTTTGATGTTGCCTGCAGCTTGACGGGCACGCAGCAATGCCACGCCGCCGCCAGCCACGATGCCTTCTTCCACCGCGGCGCGGGTTGCGTGCAATGCATCTTCCACACGTGCTTTTTTCTCTTTCATTTCGACTTCGGTGGCAGCGCCAACCTTGATCACTGCCACGCCACCGGCCAACTTGGCCACGCGTTCTTGCAGTTTTTCGCGGTCGTAGTCGCTGGTCGCTTCTTCGATTTGAATGCGGATTTGTTTGACGCGTGCTTCGATGTCAGCAGCAGCACCAGCACCGTCGATGATGGTGGTGTTTTCTTTGCCGACTTCGATACGCTTGGCAGAACCCAGATCGGCCAACGTGACTTTTTCCAAGGTCAAACCGACTTCTTCAGCAATCACCTTGCCGCCAGTCAGAATAGCGATGTCTTCCAACATGGCTTTGCGGCGATCGCCGAAACCTGGTGCCTTGACAGCAACCACTTTCAAAATACCGCGGATGGTGTTGACCACCAAAGTCGCCAGCGCTTCGCCGTCCACTTCTTCGGCAATGATCAGCAAAGGACGACCGGCTTTGGCCACGGCTTCCAAAGTGGGGAGCAGTTCGCGGATGTTGCTGATCTTTTTGTCGAACAGCAGCACAAACGGGTTGTCCAACAGCGCGACTTGTTTGTCGTGGTTGTTGATGAAATAAGGCGACAAATAGCCACGGTCAAACTGCATGCCTTCGACGATGTCGAGTTCGTTTTCCAATGACTTGCCGTCTTCCACGGTGATAACGCCTTCTTTGCCGACTTTGTCCATGGCTTTGGCGATGATTTCACCGATGCTGTGGTCGCTGTTAGCAGAAATGGAGCCGACCTGCGCAATTTCTTTGCTGGTGGTGGTGGCTTTGGAAGCTTTGTGCAGCTGTTCGATCAGGGCAGTTACGGCTTTGTCAATGCCGCGCTTCAAGTCCATGGGGTTCATGCCTGCTGCTACATATTTCATGCCTTCACGCACAATAGCCTGAGCCAGAACGGTGGCAGTGGTGGTGCCGTCACCTGCATTGTCAGATGTCTTGGAAGCCACTTCCTTGACCATTTGAGCGCCCATGTTTTGCAATTTGTCTTTGAGCTCGATTTCTTTGGCCACGGACACACCGTCCTTGGTCACCGTGGGGGCGCCGAAAGAGCGCTCGAGCACCACGTTACGGCCTTTAGGGCCCAGGGTTACTTTGACTGCATTGGCCAGGATGTTGACACCCTCGACCATGCGTGCGCGGGCTTCGCCGCCGAAAATTACGTCTTTTGCTGCCATGTTAGGACTCCAGAAATATCAAATGAGGGTTACGGACACTTTGGTCGGGAAAATAATTGTGTGACGTGCGGACGTCAGGCCAGGCGCACCGCGAACAGCCGCCAGTTCGTACTTTTGTACGTGAGGATGGCGAGCATGGAGCAAGGACGCATGGCGTTCGCTTAGTAACAATTACTTCTCGACCACTGCGAAAAGGTCTTCTTCTTTCATGACCAACAGCTCGTCGCCGTCGACCTTGACGGTCTGGCCGCTGTATTTACCGAACAAAACGCGGTCACCAACTTTGACGCTCACGGCAGACAGATCGCCTTTGTCATTTTTCTTACCTGGGCCGACGGCAAGTACTTCACCTTGGTCGGGCTTTTCAGCGGCGTTGTCAGGAATGACAATGCCTGAAGCGGTTTTGGTTTCGCTTTCAATGCGCTTGACGATCACGCGATCATGCAATGGACGAAGTTTCATGGGTTCTCCTGAGGGAAACTGAACAAGACAAATGAGGCACCTAGGGTGCACAAACTCAAACCGGTCTTGGCTGTATTGTTAGCACTCGACCGACTAGAGTGCTAATGATAAGGGTAAACGACTGGAATTCAAGGCTTAAGCCCCAAACAAGCCCATAGATTTTTAAAAACTATAAAGATAGTAGTCATTCTGCCGATACTTGTTATTCAAGTGAACCTTGAAATTTAAAACAGGCAGGGAGGAGATATGAGAATAGATGCCGTCGGCCTGAATCGACCGCTCAACCGTATGCAAGGCCCCATCAAGAAAGTTGCCGGCGTTGCAAAACCATTGACCATGGCCCTCACAGAGATGGACGAATCACCGTTTCCCGAGGCCGCTGAGACTTTGCGCGGCAAAACAAACGATGCGCCCAAGCACACCCTAGATACGCTGGGTAGCCAAGTGGATGTGTGGGTATAGTGAGTTTGGACGGGGTGAGAGGGCTCAAATCTGCGCTTTTGAGTCCCGACTGTAGCGCTCTAGCAGGCCAAGCTACACCCCCCAAGGGGCCGTTGATGTTCAGTCAATTTACAAACAAATGTTATTTACATGCAGGGAAACTGTCAGCCAGGGAGTTGATAACATAGCAAAATCTTTTCTTTAGCCATCAACCCTCGAGTTTGACCCGACCATGAAAAAAATACTTTTGCTGTCTTTGTTGTGTATGAATTCTTTGGCTTTTGCACACTGTGCAGGCGCCGTACCTTGTGAAATCAAGTACGTGGATTTGGCTTTCACTAAAACCAAATTGACAGGAGATGACCTTGAAAAGGCCAAAGCCATGAGAGCGCAAGGTGAAAAGCTATTCAAAGAAGGCAATGAAGACGACGCGTTGAAATTGCTGCAAGAAGCCAAGAAGTTTTTACAAGAAGGTCCTGCAAAAAACTAAGCATCCTCAAACACTCATTGAGTCGCCATCCCATCCCATCCAATGCAATATCCTTATAAGCTTTTTGTTTTTTCCTTATTTGTAATCACCCTTTCCTCTGTACAAGCAGGCGACATGGCAGAGTGCTCAAAATTAGAAGACAAAGACAAAAAAGCTTTTTGCATGGCCAATTACGCGGCCAGTGGCACTTACTGCGACCAAATCAAAAATGGTGAAATGCGCCGTGACTGCATGTTCAGGGTGGTCAAAAAGCAGCGTGAATTAAGTTACAAAGTGGTTAACAAACCCAAACCTAGCGAAGAAGAAGCCAAATAGCGGTTAGCTTTGTCGGTTGAGTAGTTGCTCTGCCAATTCTGCCAAGGCCTGTTTATAAGGGCTTTCAGGTAAAAACTTCAATGCGGACAGAGCAACTTGCGCTTGTGCTGAGGCGGCATCACGGGTGACTTGCATGGCCCCTGTCTGGCGCACGATGTCAGCAATCTTTTGTAAAGCCTCAACCTCACCGTTTTCAATGGCTTGCTTGATCAAGGCACATTCTTCTGCGTTGCCGCGTTGCATGGCGACGATCAAAGGCAAAGTAGCCTTGCCTTCGCGCAAGTCGTCACCCAGATTTTTACCGATCAAAGCAGCGTCGCCATCGTAGTCCAGCACATCATCAATGACCTGAAACGCAGTTCCTAGCGCTTGGCCATACGCTGCACAAGCCTCCTCTATTTGCACAGAGCTGTGGCAAAGAACGGCAGGCAAGCGGGTGCTTGCTTCAAACAATTTGGCGGTTTTGCTGCGTATGACAGTCAGATAGTCTTGTTCGCTGAGTGAGGCGTCGTGCATATTCATAAGTTGCATGACCTCGCCCTCGGCAATCACATTGGTGGCTTCAGACACGATCTCCAAAATACGCAGGTTTTGACATTCAACCATCATTTGAAATGCACGGGAATACAGAAAATCACCCACCAACACACTGGCTGGGTTTCCGAAAGAGGCGTTGGCGGTGGGTTGATTGCGACGTAGTTGCGAGTCGTCGACCACATCATCGTGCAGCAAAGTCGCGGTGTGTATGAATTCGATCACGGCGGCCAATTTATGGTGGTCACTGCCTTGGTAGCCAAGAGCCCCAGCCATCAATAACAACAATACTGGACGCAAGCGCTTACCACCGGCCAAAATAATATGTTGAGAAACCTGTCCCACCAAAGGCACGCCAGAGCTCAGGCGCTGCGTGATGAACTGGTCCACAGCCAGCATGTCCTGTCCGATCAAGCCAGTGACAGCTTTGGGTTGGGTGGATTCAGGGGTGCTCAAATCATTTATTCTCTCTAAAGCTGGAAATTATAGGCACCGCTAGCCATTGGCTGAGAAAAATAGGCATAAAACCATTTTGCGTGCTAAAATGTTCGGCTCTGCTGAAATCCGTTGGCAGAGCAAATGAAGAGTCTATCTTTCAGAGGTTCGTATGTACGCAGTCATAAAAACCGGTGGCAAGCAATATCGCGTGTCGACCGGCGAAAAAATCAAAGTAGAACAGATCGCTGCGGACGTTGGCCAAGAAATTGTGATTGACCAGGTTTTGGCTGTCGGTAACGGCGCTGAAATCAAGGTTGGCACACCCTTGGTGTCCGGTGCTACTGTCAAAGCCATGGTCGTTGCCCATGGCAAGCACGACAAAGTGCGCATTTTCAAAATGCGCCGTCGCAAGCATTATCAGAAACGTCAAGGCCATCGCCAGCAATTCACTGAATTGCAGATCGCCTCTATCCAAGCCTAAGGAGCAATCACACCATGGCACAGAAAAAAGGCGGCGGCTCCACGCGAAACGGTCGCGATTCCAACCCCAAGATGCTCGGCGTCAAGGCGTTCGGTGGCGAACACATCACTGCAGGCGCCATCATTGTTCGTCAGCGCGGCACCAAGTTCCATCCTGGCACCAACGTCGGTATCGGTAAAGACCACACCTTGTTTGCGCTGGTTGAAGGCCATGTGTCTTTCTCCATCAAAGGTTCTTTGAACAAGCACATGGTGAATGTGATACCAGCTTAAGGTACACACCCATCCCGAAAAGCCCCGCAAGTCGGGGCTTTTCTCTTTAAGATCACCCCATGAAATTTGTTGACGAAGCGTTTATAGACATCATTGCCGGAGACGGTGGGAATGGCTGTGTGTCCTTTCGTCATGAGAAATACAAAGAATTCGGCGGTCCCAATGGCGGCGACGGCGGCCGTGGCGGCAATGTGTATGCGGTGGCCGATCCCAGCCTCAACACCTTGGTCGATTACCGGTTTTCGCGCCGCCATGAAGCCAGACGCGGTGAGCATGGCATGGGCTCGGACATGTTTGGCGCAGCAGGGGATGACATCGTATTGAAAATGCCAGTCGGCACCATGATGATTGACGCTGAGACCAACGATGTGTTGTACGAGTTGCTCACGCCTGGCGAGATGATCTTGATAGCCAAAGGCGGCGACGGCGGTTTCGGCAATATGCGTTTCAAAAGCTCGATCAACCGCGCCCCGCGCCAAAAAACGCCAGGCTGGCCGGGGGATCGCAAAAGCTTAAAGCTCGAACTCAAAGTGCTGGCCGATGTCGGTTTGCTAGGCATGCCCAACGCCGGTAAATCTACCTTGATCAGCGCCATCTCCAATGCCAGACCCAAGATTGCCGACTACCCGTTCACCACGTTACACCCCAATTTGGGCGTGGTGAGGGTGGCTGCGGAGCAAAGTTTTGTGGTCGCTGACGTGCCCGGCTTGATCGAAGGTGCCGCCGAAGGAGCAGGATTGGGGCATCAGTTTTTGCGACATTTACAACGCACGCGTTTGTTGTTGCATATGGTTGACATGGCTCCGTTTGACGATGCGGTGGATCCAGTGGCGCAGGCCAAAGCGATTGTGCTGGAGCTGAAAAAATATGACCCCACCTTGTATGACAAACCGCGCTGGTTGGTGTTGAACAAACTGGACATGGTGCCCCACAGCGAGCGTGAAGCGCGGGTCAAAGATTTCGTCAAACGCTTCAAATACAAAGGCCCGGTATTTCAGATTTCTGCACTTAACCGTGAAGGCTGTGATGGATTGGTGCGAGCCATCTACGACCACTTGGAAAAGCAGTTCAAGTCCACGCAGGTAGAAGTCGCACCTGATCCACGGTTTGCGCAATTGACTTGACAACGCATGTGAATTTCCATGACTGAAGCTGCCCACATTCTGCGAGACGCGCGACGAATCGTCGTCAAAGTCGGCTCCAGCCTGGTCACCAACGAAGGTCGCGGCTTGGATGAACAAGCCATTGGCGAGTGGTGCCGCCAGATCGCCACATTGATACATGCCACTCATAAACGCGAAATCATCATGGTCTCCAGCGGCGCTATCGCCGAAGGCATGAAGCGTCTGGGCTGGGCAAAGCGGCCGCACGAAATTCACGAATTGCAAGCGGCCGCGGCTGTTGGTCAAATGGGTCTGGTGCAAATGTACGAAAGCAAACTGCGTCAGCACGGATTGGGCAGCGCCCAGGTGCTTCTGACGCATGCTGATTTGGCCGACCGCGAGCGGTATTTGAACGCCCGCTCGACCCTGAACACCTTGCTGCTACACAACGTGTTGCCGGTCATCAACGAAAACGATACTGTGGTTAACGACGAGATCAAATTCGGAGACAACGATACGCTGGGTGCACTGGTGGCCAATTTGGTCGAAGCAGACGCTTTGGTCATACTGACCGATCAACAGGGTTTGTTTACCGCTGACCCGCGCAAGGACAAAACCGCTACGCTGGTACAGCAGGCGCAGGCTGGGGATCCGGCACTCGAGACCATGGCTGGCGGCGCGGGTTCCAGCATCGGGCGTGGCGGCATGCTGACCAAAATTTTGGCGGCCAAGCGGGCCGCCGGTTCGGGTGCCAGCACGGTGATCGCTTGGGGCCGGGAGCCGGACGCTTTGCTGCGTTTGTGCGACGGTCAAGCCATCGGTACTTTATTGGTGGCCCCCACCCAGAAACAACAGGCGCGTAAACAATGGATGGCAGACCATCTTCAATTGCGCGGTTCACTGTTGATAGATGACGGGGCAGTCCACAAACTTTTGGGTGAGGGTAAAAGCCTGTTGCCCATAGGCATGCACAGCGTCAAGGGCGAGTTTTCACGCGGCGATGTGATCGCCATCAGCGATTTGCTGGGCAACGAGTTGGCTCGCGGACTGGCCAATTACGCCAGCGCAGAATGCCGGCTGCTGTGCAAAAAACCGTCTAGCGATATTGAAAAATTACTCGGCTATGTGGCTGAGCCAGAGATAGTGCACCGCGACAACTTGGTACTGATGCGCTGAATGCTTTTTATTCGCCAATAGTCAATGCGGCCCTGTCCTCGGTCGAGTGCTGGCGAACTTACTCGGTCGGTGGAAATGCGGCCCTGTCCTCGGTCGAGTGCTGGCGAATGCCTTGGCGTAAAAAAGAGCTGCGGGTCTCCAGACGCGGTAAATAGCGAGACAACTCGGTCAAGGCGAGTTCATAAACCCCCCGCTTGAACTCGACAACGGAGTCCAGTGGTACCCAATATTCGTTCCAACGCCAAGCGTCAAATTCGGGGTGTGTACTGGCACGCAAATTCAATGCATGGTCAGGCACTACCAATTGCAGCAAAAACCAAATTTGTTTTTGCCCCTTGTAATGACCACGTGCATCCTTGCGGATATAGCGGTCCGGCACTTCATAACGCAACCAGTCGCGGGTTCTGGCGACAATGCGCACATGCTCAGCTTGCAGTCCCACTTCTTCCTGCAATTCCCTGAACAAAGCCTGCTCGGGTGTCTCTCCCCGGTCAATGCCGCCTTGCGGAAACTGCCAGCTGTGGGTGCGGATGCGCTTGCCCCAAAAAACCTGATTCTTCTGGTTCAGCAGAATGATGCCGACGTTAGGCCGAAAGCCATCACGGTCAAGCATAATCAAACCTCAAAAATTTCAACTGAGGCCATTATGCACAGCATCCGGCTGGCATCAATAGGCCGATAGGTTTCATCCCTTAAAAAAAGCCACCAAGTTGGCGTTCACTGTTGCCCATGAAAGCTTCCCAGTTCCTGATTTCCACTCTCAAAGAGGCTCCGGCCGACGCCGAAGTCGCTAGCCACCAGTTGATGATGCGCGCCGGCATGATCAAAAAACTGGGTGCGGGTATTTACACCTATATGCCCATGGGTTTGCGCGTCATTCGCAAGGTCGAGGCGATCGTGCGCGAAGAAATGAACCGCGCCGCTGCCATCGAATTGACCATGCCGGTGGTGCAGCCGGCCGAGCTCTGGCAGGAAACCGGACGTTTCGAGAAGATGGGCCCCGAGTTGCTGCGCATCAAAGACCGGCATGACCGCGACTATGTGGTGCAACCCACCAGCGAAGAAGTGGTGACCGACATCGCTCGCCAAGAGCTTCGCAGTTACAAGCAGCTACCGAAAAATTTTTACCAGATACAAACCAAGTTTCGCGACGAGCGCAGACCTCGGTTTGGCCTGATGCGCGGGCGCGAGTTCATCATGAAAGACGCGTACAGCTTTGACCGCGACGCTGCTTCGGCGCAAATCAGTTACCAAAGCATGGCGCAGGCTTACCGCCGCATTTTTGACCGCTTCGGTTTGCGTTACCGCGCCGTGGCGGCCGACAGCGGCGCTATCGGCGGCGACCTGAGCGAAGAGTTTCAAGTGATTGCTGCTACCGGCGAAGACGCCATCGTGTATTGCCCGAACAGCGATTACGCGGCCAACATGGAAAAAGCCCAAGCGCTGGCACCTGCGCAGCCGCGCGGCGCGGCTTCGGCAGCTTGCACGTTGACACCGACCCCAGGCAAAAGCACTTGTGAAGACGTGGCCGAGTTGTTGGGCGTGCCGCTGTCCACCACGGTCAAGTCGCTGGTCTTGGCTACAGACGAAACCGACGACAAGGGCGTGATTGTCAAAAGCCAAGTCTGGTTGCTGCTGGTGCGCGGCGACCATGACATGAACGAAGTCAAGGTCGGCAAGTTGCCGGGGTTTGAGAAAGGGTTTCGCTTTGCCACGCTGTCAGAGATTGACGAGCACTTCGGCTGCAAGCCAGGTTACCTGGGGCCGTTGAAACTGCCAAAGCCTCTCAAGACAGTGGCCGACCGCGACGTGGCAGTCATGAGCAACTGGATTTGTGGCGCGAACCAACCGGACCACCACATCACCGGGGTGAACTGGGGCCGCGACCTGCCCGAGCCCGACTTGGTGGCCGACATACGCAACGTGGTCGAAGGCGATGCCTCACCCGACGGTAAAGGGCTGTTGGCAATCGAGCGAGGCATTGAAGTAGGCCATATTTTTTACCTGGGTTCCAAATACAGCGCAGCCATGAACGCCACATTTTTGGCTGAAGACGGCAAGCCCCGTCTTTTCGAGATGGGTTGCTACGGCATAGGCATCACGCGTTTACCCGCTGCTGCCATTGAACAAAACCACGACGCCAAAGGCATCATCTGGCCGGACTCTCTCGCGCCTTTTACCGTGGTGGTGTGTCCTATCGGACCGGACCGCAGCCCTGAGGTGAAAGCCGCCGCTGAAGCCTTGTACGCCGAGTTGCTGCAAGCCGGTGTAGATGTGATGCTGGACGACCGCGGCGAGCGCCCCGGCGCCATGTTTGCAGACTGGGAGCTGATCGGCGTGCCGCACCGCGTCACCATCGGCGACCGCGGTCTGAAAGAAGGCCAAGTGGAGTACCAGCACCGCCGGGACGCCGAGCCGACCAAGGTGGCGCTGGCGGAAGTGGCGGGCTTGATCAAGGGCAAGTTTGTTGGATAAACAAATAATGTGATTTTTTGAAGATTAGAAAAACTCTTTCAAAAGTCAAGAATGGGTTTTCAGTATTTTTGAAATTAATGCGCTTAAATTCTCACCATCAATCTTTGTCTCAAACCGAACAGGCACGCCCTCTTTCTGCAAGGCCTGAAAGAATTTTTTCGCGCTGTCGATCTTGAAGCCTTCTTCATCTGCAATGCGATTTCTGGTTTTATAGCCCTTGGTTTCCACCACCAAATACAGGGCCTTGGCGTCCCCTTGGCGGTGTACCGCATAGCCGAAGTCAGGGTTGTATTTTTTGCCCAGCGGCGTAGGTATGTTGATGCGCGGTAACTTAGCGAAAACCGTCACGCTATCGAGCTGCGATTCGTCAACCGTTGTTCGCTCTATGTCGCTGTCCACTGGCATGATCGGATCTGCATAAAGCGATAAAGCCTGCACCGCTTGGTTGTGGATGTTGTGTAGCTCGCTGCCACACTCGGGTTGTCCCAACCTTCTTGCAGCGCCCACATAGAAAAAATAAACCTCAAGTCTGTGTCAGTCGACAGCAGTTTTTATTTCTCTTTCAAAATCAGGTTGATGGCTTCTTCTTGCGATTTGTCATTGTGCGAAGCCGCAAAATAGCCTTTGTGTTCTCGGTCAATGGCTTTGGCGGTGCGCTCCAGATAAGCGCGGTAGGCTGTGTCCAACTGCGGCTTGGCCAGCGTTCTTTCCAAATACGTCCGGTAGTGTTGTTCAAAGGCTTGGCATAGCCATTTGCATGGCGGCGGCATTGACGCGGATGTTGCCTCTGTCGTCCACCTCGACAGCTTGCGGGAACAATTAGCGCAAGGCTTCCAGTTTGTGGGCTGGATATACAAAAATGCTTATGACTTTTTGGATGCTAATTAATTCTATAAAAAATTAAATTGTTGTTATGTGAGAAAAAATTGCATAATTTCTAACATGAGTACTTTCCAGCTTATTCAAACCCAAGCCCGCAAGTTGGTGGCAGGGCAACTGTTGGCAGCGACAGATTGCTTGTTCCTGGGTTCCCGCGCTGCCATCGACCAGGCGCTTTACCGCATGGTCAAGTCGGGTCAATTGGTGCGCGTGTCCCGTGGTCTCTATGCGCTGGAACATCCTGCCCATGCACAAGCTCTCGCCGCCGCCTTGGCAGACAAAAAGGGTGGTTTATCGGTCAAAAAAACAACCAG
>NZ_JAVLFQ010000068.1:0-3854 GCF_046052765.1 Limnohabitans sp.
TGCCGGGAGACAACGTGTCGATCACGGTGAAGTTGATCCACCCGATTGCGATGGAAGAAGGTTTGCGCTTCGCGATCCGCGAAGGCGGCAAAACCGTCGGCGCCGGTGTGGTTGCCAAAATCATCGCTTAACCTGCTTTGATCCGTTGTGCGTTTTCGGACGCATTTCGGTTGTGTTTTTTAGGGGTATAGCTCAATTGGCAGAGCGTCGGTCTCCAAAACCGAAGGTTGGGGGTTCGATTCCCTCTGCCCCTGCCACCTGGCAGTGATGCTGGGTGTACCAAAGGCCCGCCTTTATCGGCGGGCTTAGTTCGCTTTGAGTTTTTTTGTTTTCCACTGGCTGATTGACATGTCCACCGCACAGATAGAAACCGTAACCAGCACTGCAGACAAAGCCAAGTTGGCTGCTGCCGTGGCCTTGGTCGTCGCTGCATTGGTGGCTTTTTACACCTTGTCTGCGCAAGGCGTGCTGATGCAGTGGTCTGCTTTGATCGGTTGTTTGGTGCTGTCGGTGGTGGTGTTTTTCACTTCGTTACAAGGCAAACAATTGATCGGATTTGGCCGTGACGCTTGGCGCGAAGTGCTCAAAGTGGTTTGGCCGACGCGCAAAGAAGCGATGCAAATGACGGCCTACGTTTTTGGGTTTGTGTTGTTGATGGCAGTTTTTTTGTGGTTGACTGACAAAACGCTGGAATGGCTGTTGTATGACTTGATTCTGGGATGGAAAAAATAATGACCGAAGAATCACTAGAAAACGCATTGATCACGACGGCCCCTGCGCATCCAGACATGCGTTGGTACGTGGTGCACGCCTACTCTGGCATGGAAAAGGCCGTCGAGCGAAACATTGTCGAGCGTATCGCACAGGCGGGTATGCAATCTAAATTTGGCCGTATTTTGGTTCCCACTGAAGAAGTCGTGGAAATGAAAAATGGCCAAAAGAAAACCACTGAACGCAGGTTCTTCCCGGGTTATGTATTGGTCGAAATGATCATGGACGATGAAAGTTGGCACCTGGTGAAACACACCAACAAGGTCACAGGATTTGTTGGCGGTGCGCGCAACCGTCCGGCGCCGATTTCTCAAGACGACGTGTTGAAAATCGTCAATCAAATGCAGCAGGGCACAGACAAACCACGCCACAAGGTGGAGTTTATGGTGGGTGAGTTTGTCCGCGTCAAAGACGGCCCGTTCACCGACTTCAACGGCACAGTTGAAGAAGTGAATTACGAAAAAAACAAAATGCGTGTGTCTGTGACCATTTTTGGTCGTGCCACACCGGTTGAACTTGAATTTGGACAGGTAGAAAAAACTTAATTCTTTTTGAAAAAGAGCCAAGTTGTTGCATAAAGACGAAATCCCTCTTGCAACCTACCTAATGGTTTTGTCAGTTTGATTTGCGTTTCCCGACTCGACGCAAATTGTTTTCAGTGAGTCGTTAACCCCGGGGAGCCCTCAACAGGCGTTTGTACCCGTAAGGAGAAAAGCATGGCGAAGAAAATCGTCGGCTTCATCAAGCTGCAAGTGCCAGCTGGTAAAGCCAATCCGTCACCGCCCATCGGTCCCGCATTGGGCCAGCGCGGTTTGAACATCATGGAATTCTGCAAGGCTTTCAACGCCCAGACCCAAGGCGTAGAGCCTGGTTTGCCATTGCCTGTGGTCATCACAGCGTTTGCAGACAAATCTTTCACCTTCATCATCAAGACGCCGCCTGCGATCACATTGATCAAGAAGGCGATCAAGCTTGACAAAGGCTCATCCAGACCGCACGTCGACAAGGTCGGAAAAATCACCCGAGCGCAGTTGGAAGAAATTGCTAAAACGAAAATGGTTGACATGACAGCTGCCGATTTGGATGCCGCTGTTCGCACCATCGCTGGTTCTGCCCGTTCTATGGGCGTGACCGTGGAGGGCGTGGTATGAGCCGTTTGACCAAAAAACAAAAATCTTTTGCCGGCAAGGTTGACAGCAACAAGCTGTACCCTTTTGTCGAGGCTTTAAAAATCGTCAAAGAGTGCGCCACTGCCAAGTTCGATGAGTCCATTGATGTGGCTGTGCAACTCGGTATTGACGCCAAAAAATCCGACCAGGTAGTGCGTGGCGCCGTGGTGTTGCCCAACGGTACCGGCAAAACTGCTCGTGTTGCAGTGTTCGCGCAAGGTGCTAAAGCTGATGAAGCTTTGGCTGCAGGCGCAGATGTCGTCGGTATGGACGATTTGGCTGCCCGTATCAAGGCGGGTGACATGCCTTTTGATGTGATCATCGCCGCCCCTGACGCCATGCGTGTTGTCGGTACGCTGGGTCAAATTCTTGGCCCGCGTGGTTTGATGCCTAACCCGAAAGTCGGTACTGTCACGCCTGACGTTGCCACAGCTGTGCGCAATGCCAAAGCAGGTCAGGTGCAGTTCCGTGTCGACAAGGCTGGTATTGTTCACGCCACCATCGGACGCCGTTCCTTTGACAGCGACAAGCTTCAAGGCAACTTGGTCGCTCTCGTTGATGCATTGAGCAAAGCCAAACCTGCAACCAGCAAAGGTGTTTACCTGCGCAAGTTGGCAGTGTCGTCCACCATGGGTGTGGGCGTGAGAGTAGACACACAAACACTGAGCGCCTAAAGCGCTCGGCATTCAAGTCTTTCCACCAGGTAAGACTTGAAGCGGTGGGTCGGTCGGTTTGCAAAAACAGGCTGAGCCATCCAAGACCGTTGGCGTGCAACCCGTTTGCACTTAATTCACCAGCCAACGCAGATGGCGATCCCGCTGTAGAGAATTTTTCTTGACAGTCAGGTCGCTGAAACCGGCGTGTTAAGGGGCAACCCGAGACACATTTAGAAGGAGTAGACCTTGAGTCTGAATCGCAGTGAAAAAGAAGCCGTCGTCACAGAAGTGTCGGCATTGGCAGCACAGGCGCAGACGCTGGTGATGGCGGAATACCGCGGCATCACGGTCGCAGACATGACCAAGTTTCGCGCCAGTGCGCGCAGCCAAGGCGTATCGCTCAGTGTGTTGAAAAACACGCTGGCACGCCGTGCTGTCGCCGGTACGCAGTTTGAGTCAGTCTCTGATCAGATGACCGGACCGCTGATCTATGGTTTCTCTGTGGATGCTGTGGCCGCCGCCAAAGTGGTGGCCGATTTCGCCAAGACCAACGATAAGTTGGTGATTCGCGGCGGTGCATTTGCAGGCAAATCCCTGGACGTCAACGGCGTTAAACAACTGGCAAACATTCCTTCCAAGGAAGTGTTGCTGGCGCAATTGTGTGGATTGCTGATGTCTCCCATGTCGCGTACCGCAGTGGTGCTCGGCGCATTGGCGGCGAAAAAAGAAGAGGCGGCTGCCGCGTAAAGCGTGCAGCCCTTGTCACCCATTTGCTGCCGCATTGGCAGCCCTGAACGAGTTAAGGAAATAACATGGCATTCGATAAAGACGCATTTTTGACCGCACTGGACAGCATGACGGTCATGGAACTCAACGAACTGGTGAAAGCCATCGAAGAGAAATTTGGCGTGAGCGCTGCAGCGATGGCTGCACCTGCTGCTGCAGGTGGCGGCGGTGGCGCAGCTGCTGTTGAAGAAAAAACCGAGTTCAACGTGATGTTGCTCGAAGCCGGCGCCAACAAGGTCGGCGTGATCAAGGCGGTTCGCGAGATCACGGGTTTGGGTTTGAAAGAAGCCAAAGACCTGGTCGACGGCGCTCCCAAGGCTGTCAAAGAAGCCGCACCGAACGCAGACGCCGAAGCAGCCAAGAAAAAATTGGAAGAAGCTGGCGCCAAGGTCGAGCTCAAGTAATCGGGAAAACAAAGGCTGGATGCCCTCACAAGGGGTCCCCAGCCTTTGGCGCTCTCAGAGCGCACCCG
>NZ_JAVLFQ010000069.1:0-29772 GCF_046052765.1 Limnohabitans sp.
AAAGAAAAAATCGTCAGAGTTGGGGGCAAGGAAAACCGCATTATGGCCTTGATTGGCAGGGTTTTCCATGGGTTTTCAAAAAATTGGGTCCCGAGAAATTGGGGTCAGATGCGGGAATTGGTATCTGACCCCAATTCCCGCATCTGACCCCAATTTCTCTGACCCCCATTCCCGCATCTGACCCCAATTCCCTGACCCCAATTTCTCCCACCACCTAAGACCCAGGATAAAACGGCTTACCCAAGGACGCCGGCATGTTCACCCGAATCCATTGTGGATTGCGAGAAATCAGCGCCAGCACCACGATGGTGGCGATATAAGGCAACATACTCAAAAATTGGCTGGGTACTTCCAAACCGGTGGCCTGCAAATGAAATTGCAGCATGGTGACACCACCAAACAAATACGCACCAAGCAAAATCCGCGCTGGCCGCCAAGTGGCAAACGTGGTTAATGCCAGCGCAATCCAGCCCTTACCCGCGATCATGCCCTCCACCCACAGGGGTGTGTAAATCACCGATATGTAAGCACCCGCCAGACCGCACAATGCACCGCCACACACCACCGCCGCCAGCCTGATGCGTCGCACCGGATAACCCAATGCATGGGCAGACTGAGGCGACTCGCCGACCGCACGTAACACCAAACCGGCGCGGGTACGTTCAAAAAACCAAATCAATGCCAAGGTGAAACCTATCGCCAAATAAACCATAGGGTGCTGGCGAAACAAGGCGGGTCCAATCTCTGGCAAGTCAGCCAAATAGGGCACTTCATAGCTGAGTCTTTCTGGTAATTTGGCCTGTACATAACTGGTTCCTACAAACGCTGAAAACCCCACGCCAAACAAACTCAACGCCAGACCGGTCGCGTACTGATTGGTATTCAAGCCAATCACCAGTGCCCCAAAAAACAAAGCCAACACAGCACCTGCACCCATGCCTGCAAGAAAGCCCATCCAATCACTGCCTGTATGAACCACCGTGGCATAACCTGCAATAGCGGCACACAGCATCATGCCCTCAGCACCTAAGTTAACAATACCAGCCTTTTCATTGATCAACAAACCCAGTGCAGCAATGGCCAATACCGTACCCGCACTCAGCGTGGCGGCAAATAACAAGGCATAGGTTTCCATCACGCGACCTCCATCGCTTGAGCAGATTTCCAGCGCAAACGGTAATTCATCAATACATCACACCCAAGCAAACAGAACAACAGCAAACCTTGGAACACAC
Organism: Limnohabitans sp.; assembly: GCF_046052765.1. Lineage (GTDB taxonomy): Bacteria > Pseudomonadota > Gammaproteobacteria > Burkholderiales > Burkholderiaceae_C > Limnohabitans. The sequence goes on from NZ_JAVLFQ010000069.1 coordinate 1,236, forward strand.
CCGTCAATGACTTAGGTAAGCCCAGGCGCGATTGAGCCAACTCGCCACCGATATAAAACATGCTCATCAAAATAGCCGAGAACACCATACCCAATGGATGCAATCTGCCTACAAACGCGACAATGATGGCGGCGAATCCATAACCCACAGGCACATAGGGCGTGAGTTGACCGATGGGGCCTGCAACCTCCAAAGCGCCAGCCAGCCCTGCACAAGCACCTGAGACCAGTAACGCTACCCATATGGCGCGTCTTGAAGAAAAGCCAGCATAACGCGCTGCCGCTGGAGCGAGTCCGCCGATTTGCTGCGCCCAACCGGCGCGGGTACGGAATAAAAACACCCACATCGCAACCACACCGGCAAGCGCCAACAACACCCCGATATTGACCCGTGAACCCTTGAACAAACGTGGCACCTGCGTCGCGGCCTCAAAGGTTTTGGTTTGCGGAAAGTTGTAACCCAACGGATCTTTCCAAGGGCCATAGACCAGAAAACCCAGCACCATGATGGCGACATACACCAGCATCAGACTGACCAAAATTTCATTGGCGTGGAAACGGTCGCGCAACCAAGCAGTGATGGCTGCCCAACACATACCGCCCACCAAGCCTGCCAAAAGTACTGGCACAAAAAACCAAGCGCCACTGTGTTTATCTGCCAGCAATGCCACGCCTGCGGCAAACACCGCACCCATGACATATTGGCCTTCTGCGCCGATATTCCAAACGTTAGAGCGAAAGCACAACGCCAAGCCCAAGGCAATCAATAACAAGGGCGTGGCTTTGACCACCAATTCACCCAAGGCATATCCACTGCGGATAGGTTCCCAGAAAAAAACCTGCAAACCTTTGACCGGGTCTTTGCCTAAAGCCATGAACAACAACACACCCAGAACCACCGTCAGCACCAAAGCCAGCAAAGGCGAGACAATGCGCCAAAAACCTGAGGGTTCGGGTCGGGCTTCTAATGTCCACATGTCAATTCACCACTTCTTCTTTTTCAGTCCACAAACCGCTCATCCAGCTGCCGATTTTGGCCACGGTTGCCTGTTCGCGCGATAACGATGGAGAGATGCGTCCCTGCGCCATCACGTGCATACGGTCACAGAGCTCAAACAATTCGTCCAGTTCTTCGCTGACCACCAGCACCGCACATCCCGCGTCTCGCAATGCCACCAAGGCCGCACGGATTTGTGCTGCCGCACCAACATCCACACCCCAGGTCGGCTGAGAAACAATGAGCAATCGGGGGGAAGCATCGATCTCTCGTCCGACGATGAACTTTTGCAGATTGCCACCTGACAACGACTGAGCTGCCGCCTGCGGGCCGCCCGCTTTGACTCGGTATTTGTCAATGATGGCCTGCGCTTGCATTGCCAACGCTGACATGTTGATCCAGCCTGCATCGCTGATAGCCTCAGATCGGGTGAGCAACAGGTTGTGTGCCAAGCTCAATGCAGGCACGGCACCGCGCCCGAGTCGCTCATCAGGCACGAAATGCAGCCCTAAAGCGCGGCGTTGTGCAGGCCCGCTGTCGCCCACGGCGTGTCCTGCAAGAAGTATGCTGCCTGGCGCGGCTCGACTATCTTCTCCACTAAGGGCATACAACAATTCACGCTGACCGTTGCCTGAGACACCTGCAATGCCAACAATTTCTCCTTGGTGAACCTGTAAATCCAGCGCTGACAAATGGGTCCCAAATGGATCCAAGCGAGGCAAGCTGAGTTGCTCGACTGACAGCACCAATGCGCCGCGTTTGCGTTCACTGTGAACCAGCGCAGGCGGCTCACTGCCAATCATCATTTGACTCAGAGACGCATTGGTTTGCTCGCGCGGATCGCAAACACCCGTGACCTTGCCCGCACGCAATACAGTGCAATGCGTGCACAGTGCGCGTATTTCGTGTAGTTTGTGGCTGATGTACAAAATACTACAGCCCTCAGACACGAGTTGACGCAATACAGCGAACAGCTTTTCCACCGCTTGAGGCGTTAACACTGAAGTAGGCTCATCCAATATCAATAAACGCGGCTCGCACAAAAGAGCACGGATGATTTCCACCCTTTGCATTTCTCCCACACTGAGCGTGTGCACAGGCCGGTCAGGTTCTAAGTCAAGGCCATAGGCCTCGGCTTTGTCGCGGATGCGGCGACTGACCTCGGCCAGTGATAAGGATTTGTCCAAACCCAGCCATACGTTTTGCGCCACACTCAAGGTATCAAACAGGCTGAAATGCTGAAACACCATGCTGATGCCCAGGGCCCTGGCTTGTTGCGGGTTACGTATGTGCACCGGCTTACCGTCAAATCGGATGTCTCCTTGATCGGGTTGCACAGCGCCGTAAATGATTTTCATCAAAGTGGATTTACCTGCGCCGTTTTCGCCAAGAATGGCGTGTATTTGGCCGGGCATGACTTGCAATGAAATCTGGTCATTGGCCAGCACTGCTGGGTAGCGTTTGCTGATGCTGTTTAATTCGAGCAATGCGGCCTGACTCATGGGCACCCCCCGCTCCATGGTTCCGGTGCAACAATAGCTGCTAAACAACTTGGCACAGTTTGCATGACATTTCCCAAACTTGAGTTGATTCACCGTCTACGGTGGCATTCGTTGGACAATGTACCACCGGCGCGCACCCTGCTTGACTTGTTGCGTGAAGACTTGCGCTCCACCGATACCAAGGAGGGCTGCGCCAGCGGCGACTGTGGCGCATGTACCGTGGTGTTATCTCAACCCGATGGCAGTCAATCGCATACCGTTAACAGTTGCATACGCATGGCGCATTCAGCCCACGGCTTGCAAGTCACTACGGCGGCTGACCTGTCTGGCGACGGACAACTTCACCCGGTTCAACAAGCCATGGTGGATCACCATGCATCCCAATGCGGTTTTTGCACGCCTGGTTTTGTCATGAGTCTTTACGATTTGTACCAACGGGTCAACGGGCGCGCCGTCACCCGAGAGGAAGCCATGGAAGCCATCTCGGGAAATCTGTGCCGTTGCACCGGTTACAGGCCTATCCTCGATGCCGCTTGTGCCATGCACTTGTATCCGCGACCCACTGCAAGTCCTGCAGTTGCTGTCAACGATGGGTCTGACCAACGAGACCCGACTGACCCGTACTACGCACTGCCAACAACTTTGCCTTTATTGCTTGAGCTGCGTGCACGGTATCCCCAAGCTTCATTGATGGCAGGCGGAACCGATGCAGGATTGTGGGTCTCTCAACAACACCTCCGCTTTGATCAGGTGCTTGACCTGACCCGTGTTCAAGCCTTGCGACATATTGAACATTACCCACACCATATGGCCATCGGCGCGGCAGTCAGTCTGCATGATGCATTTGCTGCATTGTCTGAACGGCGTCCATCGATGGCCCATTTTGCCGACCGCTTTGCCGGGCGGCCTGTGCGTCAATCGGGCACCTTGGGCGGCAACATAGCCAACGGTTCGCCCATCGGCGACAGCATGCCCTTGCTGATTGCACTGGGTGCACACGTGGTGTTGATGGCCTCACGCAATGCACGCATGGTCAGCCGCCATGTCGCGCTGGAAGATTTTTACCTTGGTTACAAACAGACTGCATTGGCAGCGGATGAAGTGCTGTGCTGGATTGTGGTACCTCACCCGCAGCCCGGCGAATGGTTGGGCGTTTACAAAATATCCAAGCGCGTGGAAGACGATATCTCTGCGGTTTGCTTGGCGATGCAGCTACACACAGAAAAAGGCGAGGTAGTGTCCGTCCGCATAGGTGCAGGTGGTGTTGCAGCGACACCAGTCAGGGCAAGCAAAACCGAAGCTGCGCTACTAGGGACCACTTGGAATGAAGCAACCATCAAACAAGCGCAACAAGTGATCGGTAAAGAGTTTTCCCCGATCACAGACATGCGTGCCAGTGCCGACTACCGCCGACAGGTGTTGCAAAACCTGATGCAACGCGCCTGGCTGGAACAACAAGGCCATGGCATGGTGCAATTGGGTGACCTGCCATGAGCACCATAGCAACACATGAAAGCGCACACTTGCATGTGCAAGGCCATGCATCCTATATAGATGACCTGCCATTGACAGAAGGTACCTTACATGCCGCTGCGCTTCTCAGCAACGCAGCCAGCGGACGCATTTTGTCATTGGACTTGAGTGCTGTACTGGCAAGCCCTGGTGTACAAGCCGTCATCACAGCTGACGACATTCCAGGCGACAAGTTACTGGCTACCTTTGTCCATGATGAACCGGTGTTCGCCAGCGAAAGGGTTGACCACATCGGGCAAGTATTGGGCTTGGTATTGGCTAACTCGCATACCCAAGCGCGCGCCGCAGCGCATCGCGCCATATTGAAAGTACAAGCCGAGCCACCGCTGCTTGATGCGCGCCAATCGCAGTTTCAACAAGCCACTGTGCAGCCGCATGTGCACGTGTCGCGCGGTCATTCGCAGGCACAGATGGAGGCGGCCACTCACCATTTGCATGGGCAACTTGAAATCGGTGGTCAAGAACACTATTACCTAGAAACCCAGATTGCGTATGCCATTCCTCAGGACAATGGCGAGTGGTTGGTACACAGCAGCACACAACATCCGGGCGAAGTACAGCATTGGGTAGCGCATGCCTTGGATCTACCGATGCACGCAGTGCGGGTGGTTTGCAGACGCATGGGCGGGGGATTTGGAGGAAAAGAAACACAGGCAGGTCACCTGGCAGTGTGGGCGGCGCTGGCCGCAAAAAAAACAGGTCGCCCCGTGAAAATGCGCTTGTCACGCGAAGACGATTTTTTGGTCACGGGCAAGCGTCATCCATTCAGCCACGATTTCAAAGCCGGTTTTGACGACAACGGTTTGTTGCTGGCCTTGCAATCCACCCAATGGGCGCATTGTGGTTTCAGCGCAGACCTGAGCGGGCCAGTCGCGGACCGCGCGGTGTTTCACACCGACAACGCTTACTTTTTGTCAGATGTAGATATTGTTTCTCACCGCAGCAAACTCAACACGCAAAGCCACACCGCATTTCGCGGCTTTGGCGGTCCACAAGGCATGATGTTGATTGAAACAGTGATGGGTGACATGGCGCGTCGATTACAACTTGACCCTTTGGATGTGCGTTTACGCAATTTGTACGGGCAAGCACCTCGCAACACCACACCTTACGGCATGACGGTGGAAGACAATATATTGCCTGAGTTGATGACCCAATTAGCGAACGATTGCAATTACCGCCAACGCCGCACAGAGATTGCGCAGTGGAATGCCAGTCACGCAGTCATCAAAAAAGGCTTGGCGCTCACGCCAGTGAAATTCGGCATCAGTTTCACTGCGACGCAGTTCAACCAAGCCGGCGCCTTGGTCTCGGTGTTCACCGATGGCAGTGTGCGCATCAACCACGGTGGCACCGAGATGGGCCAAGGCTTACACACCAAAGTCTGCGCTATCGTTGCTGATGTGCTGGGTATTCCCAATGCGCAAGTTCGCATCAGCAGCAGCGACACCGACAAAATAGCCAACGCCAGTGCGACCGCCGCATCCAGCGGCACCGATTTGAATGGCCGCGCCGCCGAGCGGGCCGCCTTGCAAGTGAAACAGAACATCTCTCTGTGCATGGCCAAGGCAGATGATTGCCAACCAGAGGAAGTGGTGTTCCAACAAGGCTTAGTCCACACACCTGCCAAACCACGCACTTTTGTCGAGGCCGTGCAATTCGCTTACAGCCAGCGAGTGCAACTATGGAGCGATGGTTTCTATGCCACGCCAAAAATTCATTACGACCGGCACACGCTCACAGGCAGACCGTTCTTTTATTTCGCCTATGGTGCAGCGTGCAGTGAAGTCGCCATAGACACATTGACCGGTGAACACAAACTGCTGCGTGTGGACATACTTCACGATGTCGGCAAATCACTCAACCCTGCCATTGACATAGGACAAATCGAAGGGGGGTTTGTGCAAGGCTTGGGTTGGTTGACCACCGAAGAATTGGTGTGGGCAAGCGACGGTAAATTATTGACGCGCGGCGCCAGCACTTACAAAATTCCAACTGCGGCGGACATTCCCGAACACTTCAATATCAAACTCTGGCACGAAGCCAACCGCGAAGACACCATAGGCGGCAGCAAAGCCGTGGGAGAACCGCCGTTCATGTTGGCCATGAGTGTCTACGAAGCCTTGCGCGACGCCGTTGGACAAACCCTGGGCGGCCACACACCCATTCAATTGAATACACCGGTGACGCCTGAGCGCGTGTTGATGGCATTGCAAACGCCTGCTTCAACCACCGCCTAGTGCGCGTGTCCTACAAATTTCGTCGACGACTAACCCTTTAGATTTTTCATGCCAGTCACTTCAGATTCACACGCTTACCGCGCTTCGCTGCTTTGGTTTCCCGACGCCGACAGCGATCAGATTCATTTCGAAGCGGATGGCTTGCTGGTCACCACGCGCGGCGCAGATGGTGTGTCGCGCATCAGCGCCATTGGCGACTACCGCGCATTGCAAGCCGCGCATAGTCATTTACCCACGACCGATTGGCGCGGCCACTGGATTGCGCCGGGTTTTGTAGACACGCATATTCATTACGCGCAAACCGATGTGATTGCCTCGCCTGCTGACGGATTGTTACCTTGGTTAAACAACTACACATTTCCTCAGGAAACCCGTTTTGCCGACCCAGCACATGCTCACGCAGTGGCAGATTTTTTCTTTGACGAATTGATGCGGCATGGCGTGACCACAGCACTTGCATTTGCCACTGCGCACAGCGCATCAGTGGATGCATTTTTCACGCAAGCGCAACGCCGTCAATTACGCATGATCAGCGGGCGAGTTCTGCAAGACCGCCACAGCCCCGATGGATTGCGAGACATTAGCGCGGCACAAAGCCTTTACGAAACCGAATCCTTGATCGCAAAATGGCACGGTGTCGGCAGATTGGGTTACGCCATCACCCCACGATTTGCGCCCACCTCCAGCGAAGCACAATTGCGCGGCGCAGGTGAATTGGCAGCGTCTCACCCAGATGTATGGGTGCAATCACATGTCGCTGAAAACGCGGATGAAATCGCATGGGTCGCTGAATTGTTTCCCCAAGCGCGAAGTTATTTGGGCGTGTATGAAGACATGGGTTTACTGCGCGAACGCTCGGTGTACGCCCACTGCCTGCATCTGGATGCGAATGACCGCGACCTGATGGCCGAGCGCGGTGCGGCGGCAGCGGTATGTCCGAGCAGTAATCTTTTTTTAGACAGCGGTTTTTTCGACTTCTCGCTGGCGCAGTCACACCACTTGTTGCACGGTCTGGCCAGCGATGTGGGCGGCGGCACCAGCTTCAGTCCGTTCCACACCATGCACGCGGCCTACACCGTGGCACGTCAAAGCGTGCAGCAAAGCGGCCGTTCGCTGAGCGCACAGCACTTGTGGTGGCTGCATACCGCAGGTGCAGCCAAGGCCTTGGGCTTAGCTGGCGTGATTGGCAATCTGAATGCAGGATGCGAAGCCGATTTCATTGTGCTCAACCCGCAAGCCACGCCTTTGCTGTCGCGACGCATTTCTGCCGCCGAGAGTTTGCAAGCACAACTGTTCGCCATGATTGTGCTGGGCGATGACAGGTTGGTGGAGCAAGTGGTGGTGGACGGGAAAGTGCTTGGGACGCAAGCTTCACCGACGGCTTAAACACCGCCCAACGCCGCCCTCTCCTGCGCATTCAACACAGGCCCCTCAAGCGTCACGCTGTCTTGCTGCACTTGCCCATCACGGAATTTTTCAATCAACGGCTTCAGTGTCGGGTCAATATGCGATTCATCAAAGCCGTTGAACAAGGTGCCGAGCAATGATCGTTTCAAATCACTGGTGCCCATGACCCAGTCGGCCAGTGGAAACGTCAGGTTCATGTTTTTATGCATCATGAGCCCTAAGTTGTGATGGGCTGCATGGTGTCTGCGAATGGTATTGATGAACGGCATATGCCGCACAAAAGCGTTTTCCTGGATATGGCAGCAATAGTGAAAAGTTTCGTACAACACATAGTGACCGATCACCGTCATGTATGCAATGTAGCCTGCATTCGCACCAAACACATAAGCACACAGCAGAGCTACAGCGCCGCCGCCGATACCCAATACCGTCAACACACGCCAAGGAAAAAACACAATACGAAATTCACGCACGCTGTCAATCGTGTAATCGGTATCGGTGAAATACTGATGGTGCTGACGGGTGTGTCTGTCGTAAATGGCGCGCAGCGCAAACACATCGATATGCCGGTGCATCACATATTTATGCATGGCCCATTCGCCGAAGTTACCGGCGACGGCGACGGGCAGCACTATCCACCAAGCCCAGGTGGCGTGATCAAGCTGCCCCCAGCAATACACCAGCAAACTGATACCCACCGCATACATCACTCCAATATGCAACAAACCGTTGTAAAACGGGCTGATGTTGGCGCGGTAGGTTTCCCTGAAACGGCGTTGGCGCTCGGTCATCACCATGGGTCTGGAAAATGTAGTCATGCATGTCTCCTGTCAGCGGTAGAGGCTAAGCGTTTTTCATCCATCTTAAGCACATCACAGCACCAGCAATGCCCTGAAATCGTTCACGTTGGTATGGGTCGGACCGCTGACCACCAAATCGCCTAAGGCTTCGAACAGGCGGTAACTGTCGTTGCGATCGGCAAACGCGGCTGGTTTCAACCCGAGTTGTTCGCAGCGTTGCAAACTGTCCGGTGTCACCAGCGCACCGGCGTTATCCTCGACACCGTCTATGCCATCGGTGTCCGCCGCCAGCGCCCAAACGCCCTTTTGTCCTTGTAAAGCCATGGCCAGCCCCAAGCAAAATTCACCCGCGCGACCGCCCTTGCCTTTGGGAAAACCTGGCTGTGGTGTTCTCAAGGTCACCGTGGTTTCACCACCACTCAAAATCACGCAAGGCTTTTGAAACGGTCCGTGCCCATTCGCTGCAGCCCGCGCCAGTGCTGCATGCACTTTGGCCACTTCGCGCGACTCACCCTCTATTTCATCGGAGAGGATATATGCATTCAAACCTGTGGCTCGCGCCGCATCTGCTGCAGCTTGCAAGGATTGCATGGGTGTAGCCATCATCTTCACTTGATGACCTACAAATGCAGCGTCCGTTGGTTTGGGCGTTTCCAGTGATCCGTTTTGTAACGCGGTTCGCACGGTCTGTGGAATGGCGATGCCATACCTGTCCAGCAAAGCCAATGCCTGATCGCAGGTGGTTTCATCCGGCACGCTCGGGCCACTCGCGATCACGCCCGGGTCGTCTCCTGGCACGTCGCTGATGGTCAAGGTCAACACCTGTGCCGGCGCACAAGCGGCAGCCAAGCGACCGCCTTTGATACGTGACAAATGTTTGCGAACGGTGTTCATTTCCCCAATAGGCGCGCCGCATGCCAACAATTCACGATTGATGCGTTGCTTATCGGCCAGACTCAAGCCGTCGGCTGGCAATGTCAACAAGGCCGAACCGCCACCCGAGACCAGGCAAATCACCAAATCGTCGGAACTCAGTCCTTGGGTCAATGCCAACATGCGGGCAGAGGCATCCATCCCAGCCTGATCGGGCACTGGATGAGATGCCTCGACCACGTCAATGCGTTGAAGCAGACCTTCGGGGCGCGGCGGCGTGTGGTGGTAGCGCGTGACGACCAGCCCCTCTAAGCGTGAATCAACCGGCCACAGTTGCTCTAAGGCCTGTGCCATCGCGCCCGCCCCTTTGCCAGCCCCCAACACCAGCGTGCGTCCACGCGGCGGTGTTGGCAACAAACCAGCCATGTTCAACAACGGTTGTGCGCGGGCGACAGCCGTGTCGAATAAGTGGCGCAAAAACCCTTGGGGGTCTTGGTGGGGAGTAGAAGGTAAAGACATGGGGCTAAGGATAACGGATGGACTCAAGTTATTCTGACGACAGCCGATACCAAAGTCGATTCCCCTAGAAAGTATTCCATGCAAGCATCAGACATCACGAAGTATTTAAAAGATAAAGCCAATGACACAGAGGGGCTTTGGCTGACATTGGCCGCGCTGGTATTTTTTCCGCTGGTCTTGGCGTGGGCAGTTTGGAAATTATTCAATAAAGGGGCTGATGCTTTTCTGTCGCAAGCACTCTACAACACCAAACTCAAGTATTTTCAAGATGCACGCATAGAAACAGCGAAGGAAGCGCACAAGCAGCAAATGATGTTTGAGTACCAGCAATACTTGGCAGAAAGAGAAAAGCGGCTACAAGCTTATGAAAAGAAAATCAGGGCGCAGACGCCCCCGCCAGAAACCACTGCCCCACAGCTTGACGCTCCTGCTCAGTAATTTGAGTGGCATTGCTCATCGGCATTTGTCGCAACACCACCACTTGCTGGTAAATATTTTGCGCATTCGCACGAATTTGCTCAGCGCTATCGAGCCGAAGATTTTTCATTTGCAGTTTTTCGCCATGACAACTGATGCATCTTTGATTGACGATGGCTTGCACTTCCTTCCATGTGACAGGTGTTGAACGCTCGATAGATGCGGTGGTGTTGGTCGGCATGAGCGCCAGCATCAAGCCAGCAATCAACGCAACTCCCGCCAAGGCATAAGGCCAAGGGTGAGCCGCACGGCCCAAGTGCCAACTGTGTTTTTGCACAAAGAATTGCCGAATCAAAACGCCGGCGAGCATCATCAGAAACAGAATTGCCCAGCGTTGTGAATGGTTCACAAGCAATCCTTCATGGTTAGCCAGCATGGCAAATAAAACCGGCAAGGTGAAATAGGTGTTGTGAACGCTGCGTTGTTTACCGCGCAAGCCATACACCGCCAATGCGTTGGCGTCATAGGGTTGGCCAGAGGTCAATGCTTTGACAACGATACGCTGGCCCGGAATGATGCAGAAAAACACATTGGCGCTCATGGTGGTGGCAAGCGTTGCGCCCATCAAGACAAAGGCAGCACGCCCGGCATATAGATGGTTGGCAAGCCAGCACAAAGCAGCTACCAAAACCAGTAGCACCAGACCCAGCCAGCGTTCACCGTTCTCGCGCTGAGCCAAGGTTTTGCACAAGGAGTCATAGACAAGCCAGAACCCCACTAGAAAGGCCATAGCGCTCGCGCCAGCTGCCCATGTGCTCCACACATGGACCGCAGGATCTACCAAAAACACATTCGCTTGCCAGAGATAGAGCAAACAGAACAAACCAAAACCACTGAGCCAAGTGGCATAGCTTTCCCAGTAAAACCAATGGAGCTTGCTGTTGATGTGTACAGGCGCACCGCTGTACTTTTGCGGGTTGTAAAAACCGCCGCCATGTACGGCCCACATTTCTCCGCCTACACCTTTGGTTTTTAAAGCTTCATCTTCAGGAGGCACCAGGTTGCTGTCGAGAAAAACAAAATAAAAGGAGGAGCCAATCCAAGCAATCGCAACAATGACATGCAGCCAGCGTAACAGCAGTTGTGCCCATTCAAGCAGGTAAGTTTCCATAGGGCAAGACTATAAACCTGTGTGTCGCAACCAAGTCGGGAGGAAGACGACACCCCCTGCAAGTGATTGCGAATTTGTTTGTATTGGCAGGAAAAACATATTCACTTTTCAGCGAAGTTGTAACAGTTGCGCCGCTACCGATACTGCAATCACCTCAGGCAATTTGCTGTGAATACCAGGAACGCCAATGGGCGAAGTGATGTGGTCAATATCCACCTGCGCGAAACCACGTTCCTCCAATCGGTGCCTGAACCTGGACCATTTGCTCGCACTGCCTATGAGACCGATATAAGACAAATCTTGGCGCTGGCGTTGTCTGTGCAAACAGGACGAGACAATCTCCAAATCTTCTGCGTGACTGAAACTCATGATCAGCACCGCACTGCCACTGACCAGTTCAGTTACTGCGCCTTGCACTGGATCTGAATGTTCTACCGTGACGTTATCCGGCAAATGATCAGGAAACACCTCATCGCGACTGTCTATCCATCGCGTCTGAAAAGGCAATTCACCCAATACCTTGACCAATGCGTGCCCGACATGGCCGCCGCCAAACAAGGCCACGGGTTTGAGTGCAGGTTGCAGACGTTGTATGAGCTCTGCAATATCGCTGTGTGTCACTATTTCATACGACAAGTACACCACGCCGCCACAGCATTGACCCAAAGACGGCCCTAAGGCGATACGTTGAATCGGCGGCACTGGCGCCCGCCGGTTCAGCACATCTCTGGCGGTTGCCATGGCTTGAAATTCCAAATGACCACCGCCTATGGTGCCCACCAAACCGTCGGCAAACACAGCCATGTAACTGCCAGTGTCGCGTGGCACCGATCCTTGGGTGTCGTTGACGATCACCAAAACAGCGTCTTGATTTGCCAGTCTGTGGATGAATTGCCTTAAAAAATTCAAAAGGTCACCATTTCTGATTGGATGTTAAATTGCGCACATTGTCGGGTCTTGTGTGTTTCACCGCCAAGGAGCGAAATGAAACGTTCTCAAATACATTGCTTATCTATCTTTTTGATGCTTGTGTATCTGACGGCTTGCGTCAGTCCTATGCGTAAAGCTCAAAAAAAACCTGCGCCAGCCTCAATGCCCCAAACTGAAACGAAAGAGTTGATTGAAGCCAAACCCAAATCAGTGAATTCGCCAATACCGGTCGAACAAACACGCGTCGCCCCCCCCCCTTGGCTGATAAACCTGTGGCGGCTGAACCGGTCAATGTTTTGCGTTCACTAGCCCGTACGACCAAAGAATACCGCATCGATGCTGCCAAGCATATCTACCAAAAGTTCCCGAACCAAATTTACTCGGGCAAATTACCACCCTTGCTCAAAGCAGTGGCTGTGCTTGATGTTGTCATTGGACCCAATGGCCAAGTACAGGAATTGATTTGGGCCAGACCGCCGTCTCACGTACCTGAAGTGATGCATGCGATTGAAAACATGGTTCGCCAGGCTGGCCCTTTTCCAGTGCCTGTCAATTTACGCAAAGTGATTTACACCGAGACTTGGTTATGGCATTCGACCAACCGGTTTCAACTCGATACATTGACAGAGGGTCAACATTGACCATTGGGCATGCAACTGATTTCAAACTCGTGATTAAGAACCACGGTAAGTGGAATAACTCCATGGACTGACCAGCAAAGGAACGTGGTAATGCTGCGTGGGTTCGGCCACCCCAAAATCCAAGCTGACCTTATCCAGAAAATGGGGTTGCGGCAGTACAAGCCCAAGCGCTGAAAAATAATCCTTGACACCAAACACCAACCGGTATGTGCCAAGTTGCAATTGCGAATTGTCTAGCAGAGGACCATCGCTGCGACCGTCGGCGTTCAATACCAATGATTTGATCAATTGCACTTGATCACCCTGAGTGGCAAACAGCGAGACAGCCATGCCAGCGGCAGGGCAACCATTCATGGTGTCCAACACATGTGTACTCAAGCCCATGGTTTGTATTCCCTTTGATGTAGTCGATCTGACAAGGTATATAGTTAATTGGTCCAGTTTAACGCCCGAACATTGCCGCACATGACAAGCCAACCAGACGCCATACACACACCGTTTTCTCTCGAAGGCTTTAACAACGCCAGCGACGCTGACACTTTGGCCTGGTTTGAAGGTTTGTATGAACACAGCCCTTGGGTCGGGCAAGCCGCACTACAGCACAAGCCTTTTCGCAGTCTGGCTCACCTCAAATGGGCTTTGGCAGACAGTGTGTCTCGCGCCAGCCATGAACAACAATTGATGCTGGTGAAAGCCCATCCTATTTTGGCTGCCAAGCCTGCCAGCGGTTTGACGACGGCCTCTCAAACCGAACAGCAACTTGCCGGTTTGTGGCAGTCCACCCCTGAGCAAGCTGAGCAACTCGCGCAATTGAACCAGCGTTACCAAGCGCATTTCGGCTGGCCGTTCATCATTGCCGTACGCGGCCCGCGCGGATTGGGTTTGACACCTCAAGCCATTCTCAAAGAATTAGAGCGACGTTTACATCACTCCCCCGCGATTGAATTTCACGAATGCCTGCGGCAAATACACCGCATCGCTGAAACACGGCTGCACGGTAAATGCCAAAGTCACCCGTTGCTCGGCGGCGAAGTATGGGATTGGCATGAATGGTTGGCGCAATACAGCGACCCCGGTTTTATCGAGCATGGCGAATTGAGTGTCAGTTATCTCACGCCAGCGCATCAGGCCTGCGCCCAAACATTGAGACTTGGCATGCTGGCTTGTGGATTTGATGAAGTCTGCATCGATGCAGTCGGTAACGTGGTCGGGCGCTACCACCCGCGTCAATCTGGCGCCAAATATTTACTGACCGGCAGCCATTACGACACGGTGCGCAACGGCGGCAAATATGACGGCAGATTGGGTATTTTTGTCCCCATGGCCTGTGTGCGTGAACTGGCACGCACAGGACAGCGTTTGAATATAGGCATTGAAGTGGTGGCTTTTGCTGAAGAGGAAGGTCAAAGATACAAAGCCACTTTTTTATCCAGCAGTGCACTCACTGGCGAATTTGATACCGAATGGTTGTCTCAAAGCGATCACCAAGGCATCAGCATGAGAGAAGCCATGGCGCAAGCAGGCCTGAAACCGGCGGATATTCCATCGATTCAAAGAGATGCCGCGCAATACCTCGGATTTGTGGAAGTGCATATTGAGCAAGGCCCTGTTTTGCAAGGCTTGAACATGCCGCTAGGTGTGGTCACTTCTATCAATGGCAGTGTGCGCTATTTGATCGACATCAAAGGTACTGCAAGCCATGCGGGAACCAGTCCCATGGATCAAAGGCACGATGCCGTGGCCGGATTCGCAGATTGGGCGATTTATGTCGAACAACGCGCGCGACAAGATGGTGATTCCGTTGCCACCATTGGCATGCTGCATGTGCCGCATGGTTCTATCAATGTAGTGCCTGGCAGTTGTCAATTCAGCTTGGACATGCGTGCGCCCAGCGATGTTCAACGCGATGCCATGGCAAATGACATCTTGAAACATTTGCATGCCGTGTGTGAGGCACGCAGTCTGAATGTGTCCATCGAAGAAACTGTGCGGGCCGCTGCCGCACCCAGCGACCCCGGTTTACAAGCTCGTTGGGAACAGGCAGTCTCTCAATTGGGCTTGCCCTTGCACCACATGCCCAGCGGGGCTGGACATGACGCCATGAAGCTACATACCTTGATGCCGCAAGCCATGTTATTTGTACGTGGTGAAAACCAGGGCATCAGCCACAACCCGCTTGAATGCACCACTGCTGACGATATGCAACTTGCGATTGACGCTTTTTCGTTACTTATCAAAGATTTTTTCTGATTTATTTCGGTGTAAACCCTAGATTTATCAAAATTTTTAAAAATTCAGTTTTTGATAATTTAATAATTTTTACGTTTTTTCAGAATATCATCCTGTTCGAATCAAATTTTTGATGTTTTATTGATTTTTATCAATTGCACGGATGACTCCCCATGGAAAACACCCAATCGCCCGCAGCGCAGTCAGTGAAAACCACGCCCACTTTGGCCGATTGGGTATTTATCCTGATCGTTTTAGCCATATTGAGCTTGGTCGCCAATCTTGGTCATTCAGCTTATTTAGAAGCAATGCACACTGAAAACAGCAAGAAAAACGGTGAAGACATTGCCAAGTGGTTGACCGAAACGGGCGCTAACCGTTTCAAAAAAACATTTGATATGCCAGCCTGCACGGGGGGCAAAGCGCCGGTCAAGCCGCCAGAAGTGGATGCCGATGGAGATGGCGAACCGGATGTCAACCCAGAACCGGTGCCGGGAACTTGGGGCGCATGTTTTCAGCACATGATGACCAACACAGATCTCAAACAACTAGTGAATCCGTTTTTCGATGAGACGCCCAAGTTCATCGCGGCGTGCAACCCAGATGACGAATCCTTGATGGGTTCGGTTGTTTTAGAAAAAATGGTTGCCACGCCACCGGGCTCTGCAGTTCCGGTGATCAATTCGCAATTGGTAGAAAGCGATCCTATTGATCAAAAAATGCAGTTAAGAGTGTCCATTTGTGACAAAGGCTCTTATGCCATCAAGATAGCCGAATTCGAATTCTGAGGTTGATCATGGATAACAACACACACGCTCCCCGCCTGATTGATCTGGATGCCAAAACCCTCATGGGTGAGGACGTCGAGGCTGATATCTCTTCTGATTTGCCATTTCGCCAATGGATGTATGCGTGGTTATTGAACCCAGACATACCTGGTAATTACCAGAAAAGCATAGACAAGTGGGTCGGTTTGCTGATTGTGGCCAACTTGTTCACCTTGGTCCTCGAACACGTGCCCGCGGTTTTTGAACCCTACAAACACTATTTCCATATCTTCGATTTGTTCTCTATCACTGTGTTTGTGATTGAGTACTTGATGCGGCTTTATCTGGCCCCGGAAGATTTTGAGTTCAATAAACGCAAATTACCAAGGCTGGCTTACATCTTCAGTCCATTTGCCATCATCGATTTTCTGGCTGTCGCCCCCTTCTTTTTGCAGTCTTTCATTCCAGTCGACTTACGCGCTTTGCGATTCCTTCGATTACTGCGAATCTTGAAATTGTTTCGCATTGTTATTCCAGCAATCAAAGAGTTCGGAGAACTCAACCGTGGCCGTACATTTCGCCAACGTATCCATGCACTGGTGTTTCCCAGCGCTTACGGCGGCACCATGCAAACCATTTTTGACACCTTTATCGGTGTATGGGTCATTATTTCTGTGCTGGCGGTCGTGCTGGAGTCGGTGCATTCCATCAGCTACGCCATCAATGTGGAATTTGCCATTTTGGATGCACTCGCAGTAGCGGTCTTTAGTGTCGAGTACTGCATGCGTATTTATGCCAGTGTGGAAGAGCCAGGGTTTAAAAACGCTATTGCAGGACGCTTCAAGCAAGCGACCACTCCAGCCACTGTCATTGACTTGCTGGCCATCTTGCCTTTCTTCTTAGAGGTCGTGTTGTCACATGTGTTTGATCTGCGTTTTCTGCGGGTATTCCGTCTGGCTCGTTTGCTCAAACTGACACGTCATAGCGACGCGACTGCGATTCTTGGCAAGGTACTGGTGCGCGAATGGCCGGTAATGAGTGCATCTGCTTTCATCATGATGTTGCTGTTGGTGCTGACTGCCAGTTTGGGCTATTTGTTCGAGCATGAAGCACAACCCGACAAGTTTGAAAATATTCCCACTGCGTTTTATTGGGCAGTGATCACACTGGCGTCTGTGGGTTATGGCGATATTTCCCCTGTGACACCAGTGGGTCGCGCCATGACGATTGTGCTTGCTTTGATTGGTATTGGTATCTTCGCCATCCCAGCAGCTTTGTTGTCTTCAGCTTTCAGTGACCAATTGGTCAAGGAAAGAAATGCTCTCAAAGCGAATTTATTGAGTATGCTGAAAGATGGACATTTGACCGAAGAAGAAATTTCATTGATCAGACAAGAAGCCAAGCGCTTGCATTTGACCATTGAAGAAATCAACGCGCTACTAGAAACCATCGTAAAAGAACAAGAGAACGAAAAGAGCAAAATAAAAAGTTTACCTGTTCATATCATTGCTGAAAAACCAGAATTAGCCATCGAGCATTACAAAAATTTGCTGGGACAAATTCACCAACTGGCTTTGATGACCGACGCAGATAAATTTGAAGCGGCAGCCAAAACATCTGATCGTTTGACAGCCTCTGAAATGGCTCTCTGGCAGCAACTGCAGGCAAGGAAATCGAACGCCTAAGTTGGCCGCATGAATTGTTTGCAATGTCACTCAGACAACCCGTCTGACAACTTGTTTTGTCACCAATGCGGCGCAGTCCTTTCGACTGCTGCTGCATCAACGTCTATTGCTGATTCTGCTATGTCTGAAATTGCTGTCGCCAAACCGAGTTTGCGCCAAACCGTCATGGAAATTTTGGACGGCTCTCCTGCTCAACCGCTGTCTAAATATGTAGAGTGGGTAATCACCATTGTGGTGTTGTTCAATTGCTCAGCGGTGATTCTCGACTCGGTTCCAGAGATTCATGCTGAATACAAAGACATATTCCATGAACTCGAGTTTTGGAGCGTGATGTTTTTCACGCTGGAATATGTGTTGCGCGTCTGGTCATTAGGCGCGAAGTTTGCAGACAGTGCGTGGAAAGGCAGAAGCGGTTATATATTCAGCCCCTTCGGTCTGGTGGATTTCTTCGCCACCATGCCTTATTACATGCATGTATTTTTTCCAACACTGGATTTGCGCATATTGCGGGTGCTGCGTCTGTTGCGAATTCTGAAGCTCTCCAAATACAACTCAGCCCTACAAGATTTGTTTTCTGCGGTGTATTCGGAACGCAGAGCATTCGGTTCTGCGGCTTTTCTGTTGTTGATCGCCACCATCGTCTCTGCTTCGCTCATGCACTTTGCCGAAGGCCATGCGCAACCCGAGCAATTCGGCACGATTCCCCATGCGATTTATTGGGCCATCGTGACCATCACTTCTGGTTACGGGAACGTTGAACCAGTAACCAAAGGTGGTGAGATCGTGGCCTTGCTCACCGGCTTTTTAGGTGTGTGTATGGCAGCCATCATGACCGGTATCGTGGCCTCGGCGTTTGCCAACCAACTCTCACGAAAAAAATCTGCTTACCAAGCCCAATTGCGACAAGTGCTGGCAGACGGTGTAGTGAGCGATGCGGAAAGAGACACCCTCAAGCGCTTACAAGCGCAATTCCGGTTAAGTGACAAAGAAGTCCAGACCATGCTGGACCAGGCGCAAGGTAAATTGAAATAATGGCTTCATCCACTTCTACTCCATCCGCCTATCAACGTATTCAATCGCGTGTTTTTCGCATCCTTGAAGGAGATGTGACAGAGCCTTCAAGTCGCTTCTGTGAAATTTTCATCGCCTTGCTGGTGGTGCTGAATGTAGTGGCCATCATTCTTGAATCAGTGCCGGAGATCCACGAAGAATGGGGGCACTATTTCCATTATTTCGATTTATTCAGTGTCGGCGTTTTCTCGATTGAATATGTATTGCGTGTTTGGTCTTATGCCCAAAAACTGCTCGCTGAAGGCGGAACCGAATGGGAAGGCCGAAAGAGTTATATCTTCAGTTTTTTTGGACTGGTAGATTTTTTCAGTACCGTTCCGTTTTACCTGCAATTGCTGTTTCCTGGTACTGACTTGCGTGTATTACGCATGTTCCGCCTGCTGCGAATATTCAAACTGTCCCGCTACAACAGTGCCATGGACGATATGTTTGAGGCGATCAAATCAGAGCGCGATTCTTTCTCTTCTGCATTGTTTTTATTGTTTATCAGCGGATTGCTTTTTTCATCGTTGATTTACATCATTGAAGGACATGATCAACCTGAAGTGTTTCCCTCTATTCCAGCGGCCATGCACTGGTTTGTCATCACCATCATTTCAGGTTGGGGCAATGTAGACCCAGTGACCTTTCCCGGTGTGATTCTGGTGATCGTCACGCAAATATTAGCGATTGCATTGGCAGCTATTCTGACTGGTGTGGTGTCTACCGCCTACACCACACAGGTAAGTCGTCGCGAAGCTATGTATGAAATGGAAATTCGGGAAGTACTGGCCGATGGGGTAGTGACCGAAGAAGAAGCTGCTCACTTGAAAAACATGCAGGCGAAATACGGCATGTCTGATGAGCAAGTAGAAGCCATTGCGGCACAAGTGCGGCAGGAAAAGAATCTGGCAGAAAAGTGACACTTGCACTGAGGTGTTCCCCTCAAGGCTTGTGTTCTTCGCTGTCGATCTTTCTGTGTGAGAGGTAAAACAAAGGAGTTGACATGAGCGATATGGGAAATACCCTGCTGATCTGGGCGGCTATTCTGGGTGCTATTGCCGCAGGATCGATGATTCTCGGTGCCATCGTCGGCATCACTACACCGATGTCAAATTCCACCGTCGGCGCCATGTGCGGCTTTGGCGCAGGTGCTTTGATTTCTGCGTTGGCCATTGAACTGGTGTCCCCGACAGTCGAGGCGTTGGCTCACGCTGACTTGGCAGACCGCAGCACGGAGATTCACCACTTCATTACATTGCTTATTGCTCTGATCGGTGGCGGTGTCATCTTCATTGTGCTTGACCAGATGCTCAGCAGCCACGGAGGGTATTTACGCAAAGGCGCGTATGTGATTGCACAACACGCCAAAAACAAAAGCAAGCGTCAATCTGAATTGATGCAGTCCATCGGCAATTCTTCTTTTTTCAGCAGCATGTCACCCGAATTGATGAATGAATTGCTGAAGATGCTGCATCCCAAATTCATTGTGCAAGGTGAAGCATTGTTCAATGCCGGCGATGAGTCACATGAACTGTATATCTTGCGCTCCGGTAGTCTGACGCTGACTCACACGGATGGCAGCACGCGGACCGTTGAACGCGGAGACTTGCTTGGTGAAGTCTCCTTTCTCGCGCATCAAGCACACAGCACCACCGCAGTTTCTGAGCATGGTCCCGCTGAATTGCTGGTGCTGCACAAAGCGCAGTACGAAGGTTTCTCCAAACTTCATCCTGAATTTGCCGCCACAGTGCGTGAACTGGCCAGTGAACGTATTCAGGAAAACAAGCGCCACCTCGATCAAAATGCCATGGCCAAGCAGCAGTGGGCAGACTTGGCCATTGATGCTTTGCGTAGCGGAGGCACTGAAGTGCCCAGCGCCACGGAACTCAACACCATGAAAGAAGAGCACAGCAATGCAGGCATGGCAATTTGGCTGGGTAATCTGTTGGATGTGATTCCCGAGAGCTTTGTCATCGGCACAGTCATGCTGTCATTGGTAGCTGCCAAAGCATCTGCGGGTGTGTCATTGACCTTTTTTGATGTCATGCCCTTGACACTGGTGGGCGCATTATTCCTCTCCAACTTCCCTGAGGCTTTATCGGCCAGCGTGAACATGAAGCAACAAGGTTTCTCCACGACCAAAATCATATTGCTTTGGACGGTATTGACTGTGATTTGCGCTGTCGGTGCAGCTTTCGGCGCCTATGTAGGCGAATCGATTCCGCACGCTGCCATGATTGTGGTGGAGGGAATTGCTGCAGGTGCCATGTTGACCATGATCGGCTCAGCCATGTTGCCTGAAGCTGCACATTTGTCCAGTCCCAATATGGCTGGCTTTTCAACACTGGTTGGCTTTGTGGCTGCGGTAGGATTCAAGCTCTTTGAGTAAAGGATCTTATGGGATGGCAGGCCAGACTGAAGGTTGACTACAGTGTCGAAAACCAGCGTTGCGTGGCCCGTCATGAACACCATGGACCGCTGCGCATTCTCAAAAGTCTTTATCCGGAAGGTGACCATGTCTGTCACAACATACTGGTGCACCCCCCTTCGGGGTTAGTCGGAGGCGATGAGTTATTGATCCATGTGAACCTGCAAGCACAGGCACATGCTTTGATCACCACACCCGGCGCCACCAAGTTTTACGGCTCTGACGCATTGACCGCGAAACAGCAAGTGAATGCCTATTTGGCAGAAGGTGCCCGTCTGGAGTGGTTGCCCCTAGAAGCATTGGCTTACAACGGATGCCAAGCGCATAACCAAGCGGTGTTTCATCTGCAAGCCGGTAGCGAGCTGATGGCGTGGGATGTCACGGCCTTGGGGTTGCCGCATTCCAATCTGCCTTTTGTCAGCGGTCAGTTTCAACAACATCTGGAAATTGCTGGCGTGTGGTTAGAACGTGGTTTGATCGAGGCCACAGATAAGCGCTTGCTCAGCAGTCCTTTAGGGCTGAATGGTCACACTTGCCAATCGACTTTGGTATTTGCCCATGGCTCAGCCATGGACCCATCCATCAGGGATGAAGTGATTTCCATCGCACGTGAAGTGTGTGAAGCACATCCCTTACGGCTACAAGCTGGTGTGACTTCGCCTGACGCGCGCGTGGTACTGGTAAGGGTACTGTCTGCCCAAGTAGAAAGTGCCATGGACTTGCTGCGCAGAGTGTGGTTGCAATGGCGCCACCAATGCTGGAAATTACCCGCGGTCGCTCCGCGCATCTGGGCCATGTAGATGGGCATACATGGCATCAAACTGGCGGCTGAAACCAAAGCAAGGTCAAGGCAATGGCTGCCAACATCAGAAAGAGTGCTGAAGCGACTCGCCAACCGAACTGCCAACCGCCGCTGACAGTTGCAAGCACCGACTTGGACAAGGTGCTTGCAGCCAATACCCCCCACAAGCCCCAATGCAAATGCACTATGGAGTGATCTGGTAATTGGCTCAAATGCGCCAAACCGATACCTGCCGCGTGAATCTCACCTTGCTTAAATAGAAACCAGTTTGCGTATACCTTTGGATTGCATTTCCCGTCCGGGACCATGGGCAATCACCTCGCCACGCTCCATCACCCAGTATTGATCTGCCAATTCCTCGGCAAAATCATAATATTGCTCGCAAAGCAAAATCGCCATATCACCGCGTGCGACCAATCGTTGAATGACACGTCCAATGTCCTTGATGATGCTAGGTTGAATACCTTCTGTCGGTTCATCAAGGACCAACAATTTGGGCTTGCCGGCAAGAGCGCGGGCAATGGCTAATTGTTGTTGTTGACCGCCGGACAAGTCACCGCCTCTGCGATTACGCATTTGATCAAGTATCGGAAACAGTTCAAACAACTCTGATGGAATTTCAGCAGACGAAGGCTGAGTCGCTAATCCCATGCGCAGGTTATCTTCCACAGTCAGACGATTGAAAATATCTCTGCCTTGCGGCACATACCCTATGCCTGCCCGCGCACGGTCATAAGGCGCGGCTTTGGTGATCGTATGGCCCGCAAAACTGATGTGGCCTTCTCGCACAGGAACCAGTCCCATCAACGCTTTGAGTAAGGTCGTTTTACCGACGCCGTTCCTGCCTAGCAGCACCGTGATTTGACCGGCTTTGGCCGTCAGACTGACATCGCGCAATATGTGCGATCCGCCGTAGTATTGATGAATATGTTCTATGGCCAGCATGATTTAGCGTCCCAAATAAACTTCGATGACACGCTCGTCATCCTGCACATCGTCAAATGATCCTTGCGCCAGCACCGAACCGTCACACAGCACCGTCACGGTATCTGCAATTTGTCGGATAAAAGCCATGTCATGTTCAACCACCATCAGCGAATGCTTTCCCTTCAATGACAAAAACAATTCAGCCGTGCGTTCAGTTTCCTGATCCGTCATACCGGCTACCGGTTCATCGAGTAACAACAACTTAGGGTCTTGCATCAATAGCATGCCGATTTCTAGCCATTGCTTTTGCCCGTGGCTCAGGTTGCCTGCCTGACGCAATAAGTGGTTTTCTAAGTGAATCGTGTGCAACACTTCAATCAATCTATCTTGTTGCTGCCCATTGAGTTTGAACAACATGGATGCCTTGACACCTTTGCCTGTTTTCAATGCCAACTCTAAATTTTCAAACACACTCAACTGCTCGAACACAGTCGGTTTTTGAAATTTACGTCCAATACCCAGTTGCGCTATGTCAGGCTCGTTGTGACGCAATAAATCAATAGTGCTGCCAAAAAATACTTGACCGGAATCAGGTTTGGTTTTCCCAGTGATGATGTCCATCATGGTGGTCTTACCTGCCCCATTGGGCCCAATGATGCAGCGCAGTTCACCGACACCGATATCCAGCGATAAATTATTGATCGCCTTGAAGCCCTCAAAGCTGACATTCACATCTTCCAAATACAAAATGCGTCCATGCGCCAGATCGAGTTCGCCTGGTTGATGTATGCGAGAGAAACTTGCGTGTCGCCCGCCGGATGCTAAAGCCTGCACTTGTTTGAATTTGTGTTTCTCAAGACGCTCAACGCCCTGACTCATGAGGTCTGGTGTCATGAGGACTCTCCATGGCTACGCTTCAAACGTTTTTTTATGTGTATGAATACACCCAATACACCTTGCGGCATGTACAAAGTCACAGCAATGAACAAAGCGCCCAATACAAACAACCAATACTCCGGGGCCACCACAGTCAGCCAGCTTTTGGCTCCATTGACCATGAATGCACCCACTATCGGTCCGATCAATGTAGCGCGGCCACCTACCGCAGCCCAGATCGCTATCTCAATGGAATTGGCTGGACTCATTTCGCTGGGGTTGATGATGCCTACCTGAGGCACATACAAAGCACCGGCAACGCCACAAATCATGGCGGATATCACCCAGATACTGAGTTTGTAGGGAAGCGGTGAATAGCCAGAAAACATCACTCGGCTTTCAGCATCGCGTATCGCCTGCAACACACGACCGTACTTGCTTTGTACTAGCCAACGCGCCGCCAAATAACACCCTAATAAACACATACCAGTCAACACAAACAGCAACATGCGCATGGCGGGTGTGGCCATCGGTACGCCCAAAATCCGTTTGAAATCGGTGAAGCCGTTGTTGCCACCAAACCCTGTCTCATTGCGAAAGTACAACAACATGAATGCAAAAGTCATGGCTTGCGTAATGATGGAGAAATACACACCTTTGATGCGTGAACGAAAAGCAAAATAACCGAATACCAATGCCAACAATCCAGGCGCCAGCACCACCAGCAGCAATGTTGCAATAAAGCTATCGCTGAAATACCAATGCCACGGCAGAGTTTTCCAATCCAAAAACACCATGAAATCAGGCAGTTCAGATTTGTAATTGCCGTCTGTACCAATTTGCCGCATCAAATACATACCCATGGCGTATCCGCCGAGTGCAAAAAACAAACCGTGTCCTAGCGACAAAATCCCTGTGTAACCCCAAATCAAATCCATGGCCAAGGCACACATGGCGTAGCACATGATCTTGCCTATCAGTGACACCGCGAAATCACTCATGTGCAATGCGTGACCCACAGGTACCCACAGATTGAGTACAGGCACCAACACACCGACAGCCAGCAAGATGCCTATAAATACGGTCCATCCCAAAGGGGACAGCAAACGAACCGGTTGAGGAAGCGTGATGGTTTTCATCTCAAGCCTCCGCACTGCGACCCTTCATCGCGAACAAACCTTGCGGTCTTTTCTGGATGAAGATGATGATGAATACCAGCACTGCTATTTTTGCCAACACTGCCCCGGTCCAACCTTCTAACCATTTATTCAATACACCCAGACCCAAGGCCGCATACACAGTCCCGGCCAGTTGGCCAACGCCTCCCAGCACCACCACCATGAACGCATCGACGATGTAGCCTTGGCCCAGGTCTGGGCCCACGTTGCCGATTTGACTCAACGCACAACCGGCAAGACCCGCAATACCAGAGCCGAGTGCAAAAGCATAGGTATCTATACGCGCCGTATTCACGCCAATGCACGATGCCATGGCGCGGTTTTGTGTCACGCCGCGCACAAACAAACCCAACCTCGTCTGGCTGATCAACAAAGCCACACCTGCAAGCACCAGTAATGCAAACAACACAATAAACAACCTGTTCCAAGGCAGACTGAGATTCACCAGGACCTCAACACCACCACTCATCCACGAGGGGTTTTCAACGCCTACATTTTGTGCGCCGAACAATGTCCTGACGGTTTGCATCAAAATCAAACTGATACCCCATGTGGCCAACAAAGTCTCTAGCGGGCGTCCATACAAATGACGCAAGACTGCACGTTCCACCAAGGCGCCTACCAAAGCTGCCGAGAGGAATGCAACGGGTAAAGCCGCAACCAGATAGTAGTCAAAAGCGCCGCCCATGTGTTTGCGGAAAAATACTTGCACGACATAAGTGGCATACGCGCCGACCATCATCAACTCGCCATGCGCCATATTGATCACCCCCATCAACCCATAGGTGATGGCAAGCCCGAGTGCAACCAACAACAATATCGATCCCAGACTCAAACCCGTGAAAAGCGCACCGAGTCGCTCGCCCCAGGCCAATGCAGATTTGATGTCAGCTAGCGAAGCCAGCATTTGTGCTTTCACCGCCGCGTCGGTTTCCTGCGTCATTTGTTGGTTCAATAGCAACTGCGTATTCGGTGTTTTGCTGTTACCCAAGGCTTTGGCTGCAGCCAATCGGACTTTGGCATCGTTGTTGGTGATGTCAATCGCAGCTTGAGCCAATAGCAGCAACTGACTGACAGCAGGATTTTTCTCTGCAGCAATCGCTTTTTCAAGCAATATTTTTTTACTTGGATCGGGTTCGGACAGCAATGCCTGCGCAGCCTTCATTCGCAATGCATCGTCAGGACTGAGCAATTGCAAAGCAGCCAGGGCTGAATCTATTTCACCGCGCATGCGGTTATTGCTGACCACATTTTCAGCACCTGTGGGTAATGCCGTTTCTTGGTTAGTGACGGCATCAGTGGCCTTGTTGTCTCTGACGATCAATACTTGCTGGCCGGCCACCAGCACGGCATCATCAGCCAATGCCTGCAAAAAAACAGCTGTTTGTGCATCGGCTTGTGCCAATGTTTTTTGCAGACTTTCAATACGGGTGTCTGTGTCCCCCGATACGATGTCATGCACCTGTTGCGATGTCAATGCGTGTGCCACTGAAAAACTCAGCCCATACAAACAACACATCCCAAACCATACGATCGCTTTCATACCTGCTCTTTTCGCTGTTCATCAAAAGGGGGAGTGACTCACGCCCTCCCCCTCATGTTTCGCTTCCCGCATTGACTGCACATGCAATCAATGCAATCCCTAATGCATTACTTCTTGACAGGTTCGTCAGGCTTGACGTCGTTGCCTTCGATGTAAGGGCTCCATGGTTTTGCTTTCACAGGACCAGGTGTTTTCCACACCACATTGAACTGTCCGTCGGCTTTGATTTCGCCAATGAACACAGACTTGTGCAAGTGATGGTTTTTCTCATCCATCTTGGAAGTGATGCCACTTGGCGCAGTAAATGTTTGACCGGCCATGGCAGCGATGACTTTGTCGACATCGGTGGATTTGGCTTTTTCAACGGCTTGCTTCCACATGTTGATACCGATATATGTTGCTTCCATCGGGTCGTTGGTCAAAGGCTTGTCCTTGTGACCTGCGATGCCCTTGGCTTTGGCATAGTCAGACCATTTTTTAATGAATGAATCATTGGCAGGGCTCTTGATGGATTGGAAATAATTCCATGCCGCCAAGTGTCCGAC
The DNA here is from genome assembly GCF_046052765.1 of Limnohabitans sp. GTDB lineage: Bacteria > Pseudomonadota > Gammaproteobacteria > Burkholderiales > Burkholderiaceae_C > Limnohabitans. Next base: position 28,298 of record NZ_JAVLFQ010000069.1, read on the forward strand.
CAGTGGCTTGGTGTCCACACCGCGAAGCTCTTCTTCACCCACAGAGAATGCCACCACAGGCACGTCTTTGGCTTTCAAGCCCGCATTGCCAAGTTCTTTGTAGAAAGGAACATTGGAGTCACCGTTGATGGTGGAGACCACGGCTGTCTTACCGCCAGCAGAGAATTTCTTGATATCAGCAACAATAGTTTGGTAGTCAGAGTGACCGAAAGGTGTGTATTTTTCGTCGATGTCAGACTCTTTCACGCCTTTGCTTTTCAAGTAGGCACGCAAGATTTTGTTGGTGGTACGTGGATACACATAGTCAGTACCCAACAACACCCAACGCTTGGCTGCACCGCCATCTTTGCTCATCAGATAGTCAACTGCTGGAATAGCTTGTTGGTTAGGGGCAGCACCTGTATAAAACACGTTCTTAGACAGTTCTTCACCTTCGTATTGAACAGGATAGAACAGCAAACCGTTCATTTCCTCTACCACTGGCAACACAGATTTACGTGACACAGAAGTCCAGCAACCGAAGATCACAGCCACTTTGTCTTGCCCTAATAACTGCTTTGTTTTTTCTGCAAACAAAGGCCAGTTCGAAGCGGGGTCGACCACAACGGGTTCAAGTTTTTTGCCCAGCACGCCGCCTTTGGCGTTGATTTCATCAATAGCCATCAGCACAGTGTCTTTCAACACGGTTTCAGAAATAGCCATGGTGCCAGACAAGCTGTGCAAGACACCAACTTTGATGGTGTCTGCGGCGTGCACAGCGGTCATATACAAAGAGCCGCTGGCAACTGCAGCTGCAGCGACCAGGGTTTTCAGATGAAAGCGACGGTTAAACATTCGATGTGCTCCAAAACAATACAAGGGTTAGAAGAAACGCGCCTTGTGGGCTGCGCCAACTACCTTTGCAAGCCTTGTGCCATGCAGTAAAACTGTGGTTTGAACTATTTCAGTGCGTCAAATCGGGTTGAAGGGTTTGAAATGCACCCAATTCAAGCCCTACTAAGGTGCATCAAAAAAACTCAGCGCCAAACCAGTGCTGAATTTGTCTGAACCAGAGGTTTTATTTGATGCGAACCACAGACCCCGAGCCTTTGGACTTTGCCTCTGACTTGTGTGAACTGCTGACGGGTGAGGATTCACCTAGTGCAGACTCCAATGCATCTTTCGCAGTGATGATGCTGTGGATATGGGTAAGAGCATGTGCGCGAATTCGTTTACCAGTAATTCTTCGTGAATTAATTCGTTGTTACTCATTGACAGCTTCTGATAGACGTTATTTCATTTGTTTAGACAATGCTTTGTTTATCTGAAACAAAGCCAGTGATTCAGAATACGTATCGGTGTAAGAAGCACACATTTTTCAATTTGTGGCTTGGTGCAGAATTTGCGTCAATAATTGGCCACTTCACTTGACTAGCCAAAATCTGCCATGGAACTCACGCCCCGCGAAAAAGACAAGCTACTGATCTTCACCGCTG
>NZ_JAVLFQ010000070.1:0-14600 GCF_046052765.1 Limnohabitans sp.
GGAAGCAAAGGACGGCCAAGTGCTCGACGCCAAGGCCATCTCTGCAGAGATCGTTGATGCTGGCTACGACGTGGTCAAGATCGAGACTGTGCTGCAATCAGTTGCCGAGATCAAGGCTGAATTGAAGAGCCGTAAATGAGTGCAGACGGCATGGCTGAATCCCGAAGTGGCTTATGGTCCTCTTTGGCCAGCCTTTTCGCAAGTTCAAGCACGTTGGTGTGCTGCGCAATTCCTGCTCTCTTGGTGGCCCTTGGGGCAGGAGCCGCACTTTCTTCCTTTGTGTCCCTATTTCCGCAGGTGGTCTGGTTAAGCGAACATAAGGAGCCACTTTTCGGCTTTGCTGGCTTGATGATGATTGGCAGTGGCGTATTGCAGTGGCGAAATCGAAGTGCGCCTTGCCCCATCGATCCAGCTTTGCGCGATGCGTGCTTGAAGACACGCAAGACCGCTAGTTTTGTGTATGCATCCAGCGTTGGATTTTATCTCATTGGGGGATGGTTTGCGTTTATACAGCCATGGCTCGGCGAGGTGTAAAAAATACGATCTATGAAACTTATCAAGCATTACCGAGCCGAATTCCTCGGTTGCCTCTACATGGCATCAACACGAAGAATTTCAAATGATGCTCAAAAAACAAAAATGGGCTTGTAAGACCTGTGTTTGTTGGCTCCTCGACCTGGGCTCGAACCAGGGACCTACGGATTAACAGCGTAGGAAGCTGTAAATTTATCTAATAAAAACATATAGTTACAAGTCTATTTTCGCGGCGTGTAACCAAACGTGTAACGAAGAAATTTGCTTGATTTTTCCCCTCAGGCATACAAACGGCGCGATGATGTACCTGCAAATCTCAAAAGAGATTGGTCATTGATTGAAGACGCGTATGCTTGTATTGCCCAAAAATTACGGAAGAAATAAAACCAATAAACTTTACTTATTTCTTCAGTGAGGGTGTCCTTTGCCTAATCGTCTAAATATTGAACATGTCACGGATAGACGGATAGAACATCTGCTTGAAGACAGCAGTATTGATTCAGTGATTGCAGACAGTGAGGACGGATTCTGTCAATTAGGACAGGCGAGAGAGTTTCTTTCTAAAGAACTTGGCTACCCTGACACAAGTCTTGGTCGATGGATGGAAGGCGGACATCCTGATTTGCTAGAGCCAAGTATCGGTCAATTAGCTGATTGGTGTCGCGCTAGATCTCCAGAAATCACCCTTGCTGTAATTCCTTCCCGTCGTATCGATACGCAGCTAAAGGGTCTAATTCTGTCACCCTACGATGGATCTCAGTGCTACTTGCAATTTGCTAATGGTGAATGGAGTAGGCCTCATAGAGATTTCATGTACAGCGTTACATGGGAATCCCTTTATCAAGCTGTTCATAGGTTAGGTGCTAAGCATCCAGCACTGATGCATTTGTCTCGAGTAAGGACTTGGAAGAGCCAATATCAGTGGGAATTTACTTACTGCCAAGTGGAGGCAGCTCTAAATTTCCATGATCAATTTCAAGGGTTTAGCAACTTGACTTTCTGGGACCCATATCCTGGTAATTGTGTTACTGAAGCTATTGAGTACTTTCAGAAAGGTAATAATCGATCTCCACATCGACCTTTTACTCATTTTTCCACTGAGCAATGGGGTATCAATTTTGTAACCATAGATTGGCTTAAAGGTAAAAACTTGAGTTTCAACAATCGTGCTATCAGAAAATAATATATTTAGAAATTTTTTAATTTAATATTGATCAACAAAAAATGAGTTGAGAAAAAATGGATGATGTTTCACGCAATATCGATAGTATCTGGATAGGAGAAAAATACGCAGATAAATACGTGCTGGTTTTAGGAGAGTCCTGGTATGGTGACTACATTGATAACACTGACAGCGGTTATGTAAAAAACTTTCTAAATGGTTTGGAAAAGGACAGTATGTATACACGTATGGCTAATGCTTGTCTGCCAAATATTGTGCAAAGAGATGAAAGAATAAAGACTTACTGGAATTTAATTGCCTTTACTAATTTTGTTGGAAGAGTTGGCGACAATCGAAAAAATAGGCCTTCTGACCTTGAATATAAAAATTCTCAAAAGAGACTTGAAGATATCTTAAAAAAACTTAATCCGAAATATGTCTGGATCCTAGGTATTGAACAGTCAAAATTTTCTGCACCTGTAATTAAGGATGCCGGAATTCACTTTGAAATTACTGCTCATCCAACCTCATATGGTTTATCCAATGAAAAACTAGGAAATTCCTGGAGTACTTTGATGTCTAAAGGTTTGTAATTTATTTCTATTTAGTTCGACTCTGGGATCAGGACTCGAACCAGATTTCAACAATTTAAGCCACTGTTCCAGCGCATTTTGCACATATGCAGGCCTTGCCCTTGGCTGCATCAGGTACTTGCTCCATCACAGCAGGTGTAAAAGCTGCGTCCATGCACCAGCAGCGCTCAGGCTTGCTGCCAGTTGCTTTGGCCTTTTCCATGGCACACGCATTGGGTTCATGACAGATGGGGCAGCGAGTTGGATCAATTGAGAGCATTTGTACCTTTTTGATTTGAGGATGTGACTCTTTGTTAACAGACTGTTTATTCGTTCGAAATGAATGACTTTAAGGCAGCCAGTGACTTCTTTTTTGAGCCACAGTAGTAGAAGTTATATGAGGACGACATGCCCGGCATGCCGTCATGCGAAGAGCTTAATTCAGAGTCTGCAAGGGAATCAACTTCTTGAAGCAGATCGTCAAAGGGCTCTCTCTCGTCGAAATCTGGATCGTCAGCAGATTCAATAATCTTTGACCAGCGTGCATTAAACGCATCGTAAAGCAGGCCACCTTCAGCATGGCGAAAAGTTAAATCTACCATCAGCAAGAGATGATCACAGCTATCCGTTGTCTTGCAAAAGGGGCAGTGGATTTCACCGTTCTCATCTTCATCGGACTCTTGGCCGTCTTCATTGTCGTTATTGCTCATATCACCTTCCGTTACTCATTTTCTTTTTGTGTAATCAGGATGTATATCTGACTTGATCAAAAAAAGTTCCCATAGGCCACCAGGCATTATTCGTTTCCCTGATTCCCACCACTGCCAAGCACGTGTGGTTACGCTGACCATAGGCGCACCATGACGCAAACAAGCCCAAGGCAACGGTATGAAACAACCTTTTTTCCACCCGACCCAGCACCTGACACCAATCTGGCTCGTGAAATTCCATCTACAACTCCGAAATCTAAGCGTCTATCTTAGCCTTCTCACAATCACCTCTTGAATTGCTAAACATAAACAGCAATAAACATTATTTTTTTTCGGCGTTTCTCACAAATATACACATAATTTTAATATTATTGCTTGTTTTAACAATTTTGACTTGGTTACCCGTTTACATTCGTGTCTGAATTATTTGCCCCTCCACTGAAGGACTTTCTATGAAATTTGTTCGTACCACCCTTGTCGCCGCTCTTTTGACGGTAGGTTCCATTAGCTTTGCAGCTGAACCAACCCCTTATGAAAAAACTGCCATTGTCAAAGATGCTTGGAGCGCCTACTTCAAGGGGGATCTAGAGGGTGCTTTGAAAGCATTTGACGCCAAAGCCTCTGATGCGAAATCCCAAAAGAATGCCGCCGCTGCCGACGGTCGTGGCTGGACCTTGTTGGCCATGGGTAAAACATCGGATGCGCGTAACGCTTTCAAAGAAGCGCTCGCCATTGATCCCAATTTTTCTTATTCCTACAGTGGTCTGTACTCCGCCGAAGGCCAGTTGCTTGTGCCGTACCAAAAAGCTTGGGGCCTGGTGAATCTGGGCCGCTTCGACGAAGCCACAACTTATTTCAACCAAGCCAAAAAAGAAGCTCCTGAAGACCTGCAATGGTTGGTTGACGATGGCTTTGGCTGGATGGCCTATTACAAAGGCGACTCAGCAGGCGCTGAAAAGATTTTCAAAGACGTGGTCGCGAAAAACCCCAAAGCCTATTTGTCTTTGACCGGTTTGGGCACCATTGCCGTGAAGAAGAAGGACTATGCCGCTGCAGCCTCAAACCTGAGCCAGTCTTTCAAACTCAATCCCTACCAAGCATTGGCTTCTTACACCACCAACGCCGACACCCTCCTAAACGCAGGTCAATTCAAAGAAGCCAAAGAGATGTTGCTGATGGGCGAATACGCCTACCCTTACTCAGCAGACCTGTACTATTTGATTGCTCGCGCCAGCGATGGACTGAAAGACGAAAAAACCGCGCTCTCAAGCTTGAGCTATGCCGCAAGTTTGGCGCCTTTCTACATCGACCCCGTGTTTGACAAAATCAAATTGACAGGAAAAGCCAAGCAAACCGCTTTGTTGTCTATGGGATGGTCTTTGTATTACGGTGGTTCTGCTGCTGCGGCCATCAAGCGCTTCGATCAATACGCACAAGCTGGTGGAACCGAGGTCAGCGGACACTTGGGTACAGGCTGGTCACAACTGGCATTGAAAAAATACCCTGAAGCCACCAAAGCTTTTGAAGCAGCCGGTGACAACGCCGACGCCTTGGCCGGTTTGGGCTGGGTGGCAATAGCCAAAAACGACTCAGCCGGTGCTGAGAAATTCTTCAATGCTTCAATCAAGAAGGTTCCCTTCTACGCTTCAGCCAGCTCTGGCTTGGCCACTTTGCAATTCGGCAAAACCGCTTTGGTCAAAGCCGGCTGGGAAGCTTATTTCAAAGGCGACCTCAAAGGCGCTTTGGCTGCATTCAAAGCCAAAGAATCTGAAGCAAGCTCTGCGAACAACCCTGCGGCGTTGGACGGTATGGGTTGGACACAGTTGGCCATGGGTGAGCCCAAAGCAGCCAATGCTTCTTTTGCAGCTGCTTTGAAAATTGACGCCAACTACTACTCAGCACAAAGCGGCGTGATTGCGGCCAAACGTGCTGATTTGGTGATTTACAACAACGCTTGGGCCAAGCTCGAAGCCGGTCAGTTCGATGAAGCCAAGGCCAAATTCGAACAAGCCCGCGCCGAGATGCCTGCTGACATCAAATGGTTGATTGAAGACGGTTTGGCATGGATGGCTTTCTACAAGAAAGACTATGCTGGCGCGCAAAAAGCATTTGCTTCTATCGTCTCAGCCAACCCCAAGGCCTATTTGTCGCACAAAGGTTTGGGCTATGCACTGACCGAACTCAAGCAATACGAAGCTGCCAGCAAATCACTGGTGACTGCTTACAACTTGGCACCTTACCAAGGTGTGGCCGCTTTCACCGCACCCACCGTCAAAATGATCGATGGCGGCGCGTTTGTGGATGCACGTGAAGTATTGAAACTCGGCGAGTTGATTTACCCCTACTCCGCTGACATTCAGTTCCTGCTGGCTCGCGCCTACAACGGCTTGAACAACCAAGCGGATGCAGACAAGAAAGCCTTGGCCGCTGTGTCCTTGGCACCTGCCTACATCGATCCAGTGTTGGGCAAGCTGAAAATTTCTGCCAACATGATGCCGGCTGTTCTGTCTACTTTGGGCTGGGGCAACTACTACGTTGGCAATTTTGAAACCGCCATCAAGCGTTTTGAAGATTCGGACAAAGCAGGTTCCAAAGACCCCAACAACGGTCGCGGCATGGGCTTTACGTATTACCGCATGGGCAAGTACAAAGAAGCTGTGCCTTTCCTTGAGGCCGCTATGGCGCTGGAACCCAAGACCCTGTTGCCCATCCCCCGTAACAAACCCGTACCTGGCTATCCTTACTCTTTTTGGTATGTGGAGTACACCGCTGGCTCTATCTTGGGCTGGGTGAATTACCGTCTGGGCAATGCAGACAAAGCTGAGAAGCTGTTTGCGGCCGAAGTCAGTCGCAACCCTTTCAGTTTGGACGCACTGTCTGGTTTGGGTTTTGCCAAAACCTTGCAAAAAGACAAAGCCGGTGCCACAAAGTACTTCCAAGAAGCTTTGAAAGTCAACGCCACCTACGGTGACGCTTTGTTTGGCTTGGAAGAGTTGAAGAAGCTTTGAAACCAGCCGTCAGCTTAAAACTGCGCAGCCGCATCAACCTAGAGCCTGATGACGAAGGCGAATGCGGCATGCTGTTTGATACCCAGACCGCGGTGATTTGCGCATGCAACTCATCCGGCTGGGTGTTGGTTGAGGCGATGAAAAAGGGCTCGGATGTGGCCCGCTTAACCGATCTTTTGACCCACCAATTTGATATCGATGACGATACCGCACGCAAAGACGTTGTGTCCTTGGTGAAAGAACTGCGAACGCTGGACATGCTAGAGGCTAAATGAAATCGAAACCACTGAGGGTGGCGTTAACTGGTTGGGGGGGGTTGGATAATCCGGAGCCTGGTCTGGCAGTGGCAAGAGCCCTGCGTGACCACTGGAATGGTCCTCTCGAAATCCTTGGCTTGGTTTACGACGCTTGGACCACTGGCGCTTGGGCCCCAGGTGTAGCCAATTCCGTTCACATCATTCCCCCGATCGTCAATGGTGACTTTGCAGCGCTCACGCGCATTTTGCAAATCCACAAAGAGCATCCCATTGATGTGCTTTTGCCGTGTCTGGACTTAGAGGTACCTCTTTACGCCCGTCTGGCCAAGCGCTTGCTGCGCGAGGGTATTCGCACATTGCTGCCCGACCCCGACGACAGCTTCAAAATCACTAAGCCCCAGCTCTACTGGTTTTGCTATTCCAACCAAATCGTCACGCCCAAAACCACCCATGTGGTGGACATCTCTTCGGTGGCTTTACATGCCGATTTGTTTGGCTATCCCCTGTGGGTCAAGGGCACAGTGGCAGGCGCCAAAAGGGTGTACAACGCCCACCAAGCTGCCTACGAAGCGAGTTTGCTCGCGGCCAAGTGGGGCGGCGGCGTACTGTTGCAAGAAGCCATCGAAGGCTCGGAACATGTGGTGTCCATGGTGGCGCGGGAGGATGGTTCGTGTCTAGCCATGACCATGATGCGCAAAATTGGCCTCAATGCCCGAGGCAAAGGCATGGTGGGCTCGGTGGTGGAAGACCCCAGCTCGCGCAAACTGGCTTTACATATTTTGTCTAAGCTGAATTGGCGCGGCCCGCTAGAGCTTGAGTTTGTCCGATCGCAAAGCAATGGGCAGTTTTATTTGCTAGAAGTCAATTGCCGCTTCCCATCTTGGGTTTACCTCACGGCTCTGGCCGGCGCCAACCAGCCCATGGCCTTGGTCAAAGAGATATTGGAGCCAGGTAGCAGAGCGCCCAAGCAAGCCCAAATCGGCGCCATGTATGCGCGGGATGTGCAAGAAATGGTGGTGCCTGCCTCTTCAATCGTTAAGTTAGCCCGTACCGGCTCCTGCGATGTTCCTGCCCCAGCCATCATGAAGTCCCGCCGTGGCGATGTGTCGGTGGCGGTCACAGGTATATCAGCACTGGAGTTGACCCAACCCGGCTTGGGTGTGGGGCGCAGTTTGCGTGCCGCGCCTGAGGTGGCAAAAGTCATTGGTCTTGGTTATGTCTCCACAGACACGGGGTTGTTTCGCAAAGAAATCTTTGATGTGTGCGCTCGGATGCCTATCGAAGAGAACGAAGACAAGCCCGAACGCTGCGATGAAGCCACCTTGAACCGACTGCTGGCGATTCAAAAGGCCCATGGCCTGGACATGGTCATCCCTAATTTGGATGTGGAGATTGCTCGTTACCAACGTCTGTCCAGCGAATTGCGCTCGCACGGTATCCATACTTTGCTGCCAACACCCGAAGCTACCGAAAAGCTCAGCAAACAAGGTCTCATCAAATTGAGCAGTCGCAGTGGTCAAGTTGATTTTGACTTCCCTGCTACCGTGGTGGTCAGCAGCAAAAAAGACCTGCAAGCCGCATGGAAACGTTTTGGCTCACCGATGATGATCAAAGGCTTGGATTCATTGGCGACCAAAGTCTTTAGTTTGGAACAAGCCGAGTTGGCTTTTTCTCGCTACAATGAATTTGGCGAGAGCAAAATCATTGTGCAAGCCGTGGTGTATGGCGAAGAGTTCAGCATTGGCGTGGTCTGCGACAGCAACAGCGACTTGTTTGATGCCGTCCCCCTAAAGAAAACCGTGATGTGCGAGCGCGGCAAAACCTGGTCGGGCCTCAAAGTAGATATGCCAGATGTGATGCACCGCTTGGCTGGTTTATTGAAAAAGGTGGGCTGGCAAGGTCCCGCGGATGTGGAACTTATCCGTGACATCACCACCGACCGTATGATTCTGATTGAGGTCAATCCGCGCTTCCCCGCTTGGATTGGTTATGGTCAATTGGTCAACAGCAATTTGCCGCGGGAACTGATGCTCAAAGCTTTGGGACGCACACCCCTTGCTACACCCAAGAGTCCCGCTTTGGACAAAGATCTGGTGTTTTTACGCACTGCCCAAGAAATTTCAGCCAGCGCCAGCGCCATGGCCATGTTTATTAACCGAGGTGAGATCCGTCATGCTAGTAGCCGTTAAAAAGAAATATGAAACACCTCGCTTGGAGCAATTAGCTACCCAGCAAGGCATGCAAAAGCACCGTGTGCATGAAATCAAATCGGAGGACGGCGAATTCGATGAGATGGGCGACGTCCATGAACTGCTGGCTGAGTTTGGCTCACCGCTTTACATCGTGTCCGAAAAAGCGGTGCGCACGCTTTATCGTTCTTTCCGCGATGCATTTACCGCCCCAGGCATAGACACCATCATTGGCTATTCCTACAAAACCAATTACCTGCCTGCTGTATGCGCCATCTTCCAACAAGAAGGCGCATGGGCCGAGGTGGTCTCTGGCATGGAATACGACTTGGCCCGTTCGCTGAATGTGCCGGGACATCAAATCATTTTCAACGGCCCCTATAAAAAGCCCGATGAACTCATCCGCGCCATCACTGAAGGGGCGCTTATCAACGTCGACAGCTTCGACGAGCTTGATGCATTGGCAAAGATTGCCAAGCAATTAAAGAAAACAGCGCGTATTGGTTTGCGCATCAACTTTCAGCATGGCGAGCAGTCGTGGACCAAATTTGGTTTCAACCACGACAACGGCGATGCGGTCGAAGCACTCAAGCGGGTGAAAAAAGCAGGGACTTGTGTGAGTTTGGAAGCCTTGCACAACCACTCAGGCACTTACCAAGTCAATCCTGACATTTACGCCCGTACTGCCCAAGTTCTCACCAGCGTGGCGAAGAAAGTGATTGAACTAGGCTTGCCCGCTGTGCGAATCGCTGACTTCGGAGGTGGTTATCCCTCCAGCAACCGACTCAAGCCTGCATTTGAATCCGTTGAACTCGGCGGCGGTGCTGGCCGTCACTTGCAACCTTTTGCAGACGCCATCATTGGCGGCTTGACCAAAGCAGGCAAAGCATTTGGCGAACGCCCTACCTTGATGCTGGAGCCAGGTCGTGCTGTGATTGACTCTGCCATGAAGATGGCCTGTACCGTGGTTTCGCGCAAATCCATACCGGGACGCGGCGATGCGGTCATCGTTGATGCCGGCGTCAACCTCTTGCCTACCGCCTATTGGTATGACCACGGTGTAGAGGCTTCTGCGTTTGACGATGAAGCTGCTGTGATGGGATCTCAACCTGTGTCTGTTTTCGGACCTTTGTGCATGCAAATCGATGTGCTGCGCGAACGTGCCATGCTGCCCCCTATGTCTTTGGGATCCTCATTGGTGGTCTCCAATGTGGGCGCTTATTGTTTGACCCAATCCATGCAGTTCATTCAACCGCGACCTGCTGTGGTCCTCTTGGGTAAAAACGGGGCTGAGGTGATTCGTCGCCGCGAAACCCGTGAAGACATTTTTGCGCTTGACTCGGTACCCAAGCACCTCAAGAACAAAGCCCCTAAGGCTTAAGCACCTATGCTGGCGGACACCAAAACGCCTTGGCAAACCTATGCAAGCGCTTGGCTGAACGCGCAGGCGCAAGTGGTGTTTCTCAGCACCCCTTTGCAAGGTTTTTTATTTCTAGTGGCCCTGTCTTTGTTTTCACCTTGGGGTGCAGCAGGTATGGCGCTGGGCGCCTTGATGGCCTTGTTTATCTGTGCCTTTGTTTTGCGCCAACACCCACTGGAATGGAGCAAAGGCTTTAACCTGTTCGATGGCGCTGTCATCGGCTTGCTGTGGGCAGGTCTGTTGTCACGCGATATGCAATCGGCCATCTTGCTGGCCATGGCGATTGCGGCTTGCTATGCGATGCGCTTCAAGTTGGTCAGCACTGCTTACAGCTATGGCTTTCCTTCTCTGGGCGTGGCTTCTTTGGTCACACTGTGGGCAGCTATTTATGTGACGCTGTATTTTGGCGGTGACTTCTGGTCCATGCGTATGCGCAGCGAACCTGGCACCCTGTCAATGTGCTTGGCAGGCATGTGTTTATTGGCTGCCATGCTGCTGCAAAACGTGCGTGCTGCCTTGTTTGCATTAGCGGGTTCTGGGTTTGCTGCTTTGCTGTTTTACTTTGCACAAGACTACCCTCCTCCTGTTGGCAGCACCATCGTGCTGGGCTTCACAGTTTTTCTGGTGCTGTTTTCTCTTCCAGCCACATTGTTACCAGGTCACGCCAAGGCCTATCCTATGGCGGCGCTGGCAGGCTTGGTGACTTTAGGCCTGGAGTTAGCATGGCCCCATGTGAATACTTTGTCATCGGTGCCTTCGCTGATGGCGCCTATGTTCTTGGGTATTTGGGTGGTATTTGCTTTCTTCAAGATTGAGCACCGCTTGATCTTTCTAGACCCCGGTGTGCAAGCTTTGGCCAAACATTTGCGAGAGGCTTCATCACAAGGTGGGGCCGTGGTGCTGACAGGGGCCGGTATCAGCACCGCCTCTGGCATACCTGACTACACCGGTGGGGACTGGCTGGAAGCCGGTGTGCCATTGGCCACCTACAACTATGCGGGTTTTGTACACAACCGGTACTCGCGTTTGATGTACTGGAATTCTTGCTTCAGATTTTTGAAAACCGCTTCGCAAGCACAAGCTAACCCTGCGCATCTGACACTGACTGCTTTGCAGCAAGCTGGATTTGTCACCACGGTGATCACACAAAACGTGGATGGTTTGCACCAAAAAGCTGGTACCGAGGGTACTGTGGAATTACACGGCAACATCGACCATGTGCATTGCTTGCTGTGTGGCGCATCGAAAACATGGCCCGAACCCGCAAGTTGGCAACACAGCGATGCCTTTTGTGAATGCGGCGGCTTTCTCAAACCAGCCGTCATTGCTTTTGGTGAGGATATTTCTTTGACCACTTGGCTACAAGCGCAACAAGCGGTCAGCACCTGCAGCGTGATGCTGGTGATTGGCACCCAAGCGGCAGTGACTTCTGCATTGGCCTTGATTGAGCAGGCTAGGCAGCGACAAGTCCCCTGTTTTTTCATCATGCCGGGCTACCCTGCCTGCGTGCTGACAGCGAATGACCGTTTGTTGTTTTACAAGGCTGAAAGCTTGCTACCTGCGCTGGCCGATTACCTAGGCTTGTCCAAAGCAAAGCCTTGACCATGTTGGCGCAGAACCACTCAAGCTTGCAAGCCGCAGCCATGGTTTTGCAAGCAGCGGATGGTTTGCTCATCACAGCGGGGGCAGGCATGGGTGTGGACTCGGGTTTGCCAGACTTTCGGGACAGCAGTGGTTTTTGGAAAACCTATCCCGCTTTGGGAGACAGTGGCTTGCAATTCCAAGACATAGCCAACCCCCAAGCATTTGCACGCGACCCTCACCAAGCATGGGGCTTTTATGGTCATCGATTGCAGCTGTACCGCGACACACAACCCCATGCTGGGTTTGGGATATTGAAACGCTGGGCTTCACACACAACCCATGGTTGCTATGTCTTCACCAGCAATGTGGATGGACATTTTCAAAGTGCCGGTTTTGCCTCTCAACAAGTCTATGAATGCCATGGATCCATTCACCAACTGCAATGCTGTACCCCCTGTCAGCACACCACTTGGTCTGCCAACACCATGCATCCTGATGTCGATACACAGCATTGCCTTTGGCGACACGACTTGCCTGCGTGTCCCCACTGCCAAGCTTTGGCACGCCCGAATATCTTGATGTTTGACGACTGGAACTGGGTCGACACTGCTCGTGCAGCTAATGACGCTGCATTGGAGGCTTTTGTAGGCGCCTGCAGGCAGATGGCAGTGATTGAGATTGGCGCAGGCACAGAGGTTTCTACAGTCCGTCATTTTTCTGAACGCATGGCGCAAACCTACCAAGCACCTTTGATACGTATCAATCCGCGTGAACACCACTGTGATTTAAGCGACAGCATTGGCATTGCCATGGGAGCGCAAGCGGCCTTGCAGGCTTTGGATGAGCTGCTGCCCATATGAAAGGTGCGCTTACATGAATCACCCTGAACTGACCCCGCCCGCGGGTTCGTTGCGAGCCATGGATAACCATTTCTACAGCTTCTTAGGTGGCGGTGCACGCTTGCGCCTGCTCGAGATATTCATCGAGTTGCAAATACCTGAACTGTTAGGCCATCGTGGACCTATGCCCGCGCAACAAATTTGTGCGCTGTTGGGACTGAACCTGCACAGGGGATGGAAGTTTTTACATTTGCTTGCATTGACGGGTTTGTTGGAGGAAAAACATGGTGTTTACAGTGGCGATGAAACCCTGTTTGGTTTGTCTACTGACGCCAAATACTATTTCGGCCCAACAGGCAATGAAGGTTTCTTCTACCGCGACTTGGTGGCATTTTGGAAAAAAGTTGCCGATCTGTCTCTCATCGATGTGCTGCGAGGATCGGCTTTGCCAGATGGTATCCATTGGCCCTATGCCACGCCCGATTCGGTCGCACATTTCGAGTATTACTGGATGCGCTTAACCGCAGCAGGCAGTATTGACACCTTGCTGATGTCCAACGCCATGGTCAATGCCCAAAAAGTATTGGACATTGGGGGTGGCGACGGCACAGTGGGATGCGCCTTGTGCAGTGCTTACCCGGAAATACAAGTCACGGTCTTCAATCTTCCCGTGTCAGCAGAACTGGCGAGAACGCACATTGCAGAACGTCATATGAACGATCGTGTTCATGTGCATGAAGGCGATTTTTTCAAAGATGAATTTCCTACAGGCTTTGACCATGTGCTGTTCAACCGCACTTTAGCCGACTGGCAACCTACTGTTTGCAAAATGCTGTTTGACAAAGTTAGACGTTCTATGGCGCCTGGCGCAAAGTTGGTGATCAACGAAGCCATGCTGGAAGGCAACACCGACTTCACCCTTGCATGGGAATTTCGCTATATTTTTTATGATTCGTATGGAAGAGCACTCTTCAAACCCTTATCGGTCTACCAACAACTGTTAGAGGATGCGGGGTTTCGCATCACCCATGTAACACCCATGCGCAATGAGGCGTTTTATTCGGTGATTGAAGCCGAAGTCATGGCTTAAGCTGCCATCAGGGCATCATCAAATATCGCCACCGCACGGGTCCATCCCGCTGAAGCGCCGCGTATCTTGTGGGGAAAGCAACTGATGTAAAAACCACTGGCTGGCAAGACTTCCAACCTTAGCTCAAATCAGTGGCGAAAGATTTGGTCGGCACGATGCCGACGATCGCATGATGGTTGATGCTGCCAAGCTGATATTTGATTTGTCAATTCCTACTGAGGTTTATGGCCATCAAGTAATGTCTTTACCCGATCGCGAAGTTATGTGGGTGCGACGACTTTTTGAAAGAGCAATCGGTGGATTCTTTGCTCATGCATTAGGACCAACTGGCTGGCGAGTTCGCTGTGGCGCAACACAAAAATGGCAGATATCAGAGCAATCAAGTGGTGTGCAAAGACTATTGCCCTCAATGCGGACTGACATCATTCTTGACCAAGCATTAGAAGGAAGAAGACTTGTTATCGATACCAAATTCAATTCAATCGTTTCACCTGTGTGGTTTCGAGAAGAAATCTGAATTCACTGGAGCCAACAAGACTGAACAAGAGAGCTACGGGGCAATGCCGTTTGTGATGCTCTCTACTTGGTGATTTCTCAGAACGCCTTGGACAGTTCAGCCAATGCGATCAATCCATGCGCGGCATCTACTGCTGTATCCGTGCCTTGAATTTCAACCATTACGTTGCGCCGCCAGTTGCGGATCTTGACCTTGACCACGCCTGAATCAGTCTTGATCACGTGTTCAACGTCGTATTGAGGAATTCGTTCTTCATCTGGCAAGGCAGATCGTATGGTCGTACGAAATTGCCTGGCAAGATGTGCATCCAACTCCCACGCTGAGTCTGCTCGCTTGGACAGATCTTTGCTGAGCTTGGCCACAGTCTTCTTCACAGCGGCAGGCTTCATGCCTTTGGATTCAGGTAGGTCAGCAGTCAGATCAACGCCACGATCTAGCTTGCCTTGTACGTTGCTGTAGAAGTCTGCTGCTGTAAGAGCAGTCAAACCCACGCCCTGGTCATGATTGGCGATGTTTCGGCGATCACTTTAGTCACCACTACTCGTATTACAAGCAACCACCAGTAACTCGCAAGCAAGAACGAATGGACAACCAAATGCGCAGGTCGCCTTACAGGTGATTTTTAACCGAACTTGAATCCGTCATTTACATCAAGAAAATTTATCTTTATAAATGAGTTAACAAACTTCAACCTATGAATGCAGGATTAATTGGAATC
>NZ_JAVLFQ010000071.1:0-4305 GCF_046052765.1 Limnohabitans sp.
AATTACTGCTGCCAATTAATTTTTAATTAATTGGTATCTGACCCCAATTACCCTGCTGACCCCAATTACTGACCCTAATTACCCAATTACCATGACCTTTTCTTCATTTAACGACCTAAATATAACAACAAATAAAACCACAACGTCCAAGGCAAAAAACGCGCAGGATAATCTATGTCATCGGCAGTCAGCCGCCTATGACATAAAGAGGATTTTTCTGAGCTCCCTATCTACCCAAATTGTGCAACGCAGTTTGCAAAGTGTCTGGCACCCTTGTACCCAAATGCAGCACCATGAAACTGTGCCGTTGGTGGCAATACACCATGGCAGTGGCCCTTGGCTTTACGACCACGATGGCAAGCGTTACCTGGACGCCATCAGCTCTTGGTGGGTCAATTTGTTCGGTCATGCCAACCCGCGCATCAACAAAGCATTGAAGGACCAACTCGATACCTTGGAGCACGCCATGCTGGCCGGCTTCACGCACGAGCCTGTGGTTACTTTGTCGGAAAAACTCTCGGCCTTGACAGGTGGTGTGTTGGGCCATTGTTTTTACGCGTCTGATGGTGCATCTGCTGTTGAAATTGCATTGAAGATGAGTTTTCACAGTTGGCGCAACCAGGGAAAGGCTGATAAACAAGAGTTTGTGTGTTTGAAGGCCGGATACCACGGCGAGACTGTCGGCGCCTTAGGTGTGACCGATGTGCCTGTCTTTCGCGACGCTTATGACGCGTTGCTCAAATCCGCGCATTGCCTGATGTCGCCTGATGCTAGGCAGGCGCTGGATGGTGAGACAGCAGACCAAGTAGCGCTGCGTGCCGCGCGTGATCTTGAGCGTCTGTTGCAAGCCAGGGCCTCACACATCAGCGCCGTCATCATCGAACCATTGGTGCAATGCGCAGGCGGTATGGCTATGCATAGTCCGCTCTATGTGCAGGAGGTGCGGCGTTTATGCAGTGCTTTTAATGTGCATTTGATAGCTGACGAGATCGCTGTGGGCTGCGGTCGCACGGGCAAGTTTTTTGCCTGCGAGCATGCGGGTATCTGGCCGGACTTTTTGTGTTTGTCCAAAGGCATCAGCGGCGGCTATTTGCCTTTATCGCTGGTGATGACGCGAGAAGAGATCTACCAATCTTTTTACAGCGACAGCATGGCGCGTGGATTTTTACATTCTCATTCCTATACAGGCAACCCGTTGGCCTGTCGCGCTGCATTGGCAACGCTTGCGATTTTTGAAGAGGATGATGTGCTTGCACAAAACATTTTGCGTGCGGCTAAGTTGAGCGATGCGCTTTTGCCCTTCACGATAGATTCTCGTGTCAAGCATTTCAGGCAGCAAGGCATGATCTGGGCTTTTGATGTGCAAGTGGATGATCCGCACTTGGCCGCTACATTTTCACGTCGTTTTTTTGCGGCTGCTTTAAAGCATGAATTGCTGTTGCGTCCTATCGGTTGTACGGTGTATCTGATGCCGCCTTATGTTTTAAGTGATGCAGACACCTGCTTGCTGGCAGAGCGTTTGCAAACTGTTTTGCATGAGGTTGTCAGTTCATGAATTTCGACAAACTGAATGCATTGCAAAGGCAGTTAGATGAGGTCGATGAAAAAGGTTTGCGTCGTATCAGAAGAACTGTTGAATCTGCTTGTCAAGCGCATATGATGGTTGATGGAAAACCTTTACTGGCTTTTAACAGCAATGATTACCTGGGCTTGGCATCACACCCCTTAGTCGTAGAGAGCTTGAGAGAAGGGGCATCTTTGTATGGCGCGGGCAGTGGCGCATCGCATTTGATCAGTGGACATTCACTGGCGCATGCGCGTTTAGAAGAATTGCTGGCTGCGATGTTTTCACCCTTCATGCCATCTGTCAGGGCATTGACTTTCAGTACTGGTTATATGGCGAACCTGGGTGTGTTGACAGCGTTGGCTGACAGCGCCAAGGGAGACATCACATTTTTTTCAGATGCATTGAACCATGCATCCTTGATTGACGGCATACGTTTGACGCGCGAACCATATCAGGTGTATGAGCATGCAAGTTTGGACGATGTATCTCAACGACTCTCATCTTGCCAAAGCAGCACCAAGGTGGTGGTGACAGACGGAGTGTTTAGTATGGACGGTGATATTGCACCTTTACCAGAGTTACTTAGATTGTGCGAACAACACGGTGCATGGCTGCTGGTGGATGACGCACATGGTTTTGGTGTGTTGGGTGACAGCGGTGCTGGTGTGTTGCAGCATTTCAATTTACGTTCAGCGCAATTGATTTACATGGGTACGCTGGGCAAGGCTGCGGGAGTATCGGGTGCTTTTGTGGCAGCGCATGAACATTTGATTGAATGGATGGTGCAACGCTCGCGTTCTTACATCTACACCACGGCTGCTGCGCCTGCGTTGGCACATGCGTTGTTGACCAGTGTGCGCATGATTTGTGGTGAAGAAGGAAGCCGCCGAAGAGCATTCTTACAGACGTTGATTGAACAGCTATCGACTGCGCCGATTCCTGAAAATTGGCAACGCATGGCGTCAACTACCGCGATTCAACCGTTGGTGATAGGCAGCAACCAAGCGGTGTTGAAGGCTTCGGCTGATTTGATGGCGCAAGGTGTTTGGATCAGCGCGATTCGCGCGCCCACTGTGCCGGTGAATACTGCGAGACTGCGCATCACTTTGTCGGCGTCCCACACAACTGAAGATGTTGACCGGTTGGTGCGGGCTTTGTCGTTTGAAAGCATTTCATGAATCAGTCATTTCCAACCCAAGCGTTTTCGTGTTTCGTCACCGGTACGGACACAGAGATTGGCAAGACTTTGGTGTCGTCTGCATTAGTGCATATGCAGGCACAACGCGGCTGGCGCGTTGCCGCCATGAAGCCGGTAGCTGCCGGGGCCGAATGGCGTGACGGTCGTTGGTGCAATGAAGACGTGGACGCATTGGCGTCGCGTGTGTCGGTGACATTGCCTCAGGAGATCACGTCGCCGTATATTTTTCAAACGCCTGCTGCGCCTCATATTGCTGCCTTCTTGGAAAACAAGGATATTGACAGTAAGCATTTGCTCGACTGTTATCGGCAAGTCAGGGCGCAGACGGATGCGTTGGTGGTTGAAGGCGTTGGCGGCTTTCGCGTGCCTTTGAATGACAGCTATGACACGGCCGACATGGCCGCAGACTTGGGCCTGCCGGTGGTGCTGGTGGTGGGCATGCGACTTGGGTGTATCAGCCAGGCTTTATTGACGGCAGAAGCGATTGCCAGCCGAGGCCTTTCATTGATGGGCTGGGTGGCCAACAGTGTGGATCCGCACATGCTTTACCTGCAGGAAAACATAGATGCGATTGCGCAAAGAATCAAAGCGCCTTTGTTAGCTTGCATTCCCAGACTTGAAGTGGCTGATGTAAAAACGGCGGCGGCTTTCTTTGATTATTTGGGGTCAAATTATTTGGGGTCAGATACCAATTAATTGAAAATTAATTGGTATCTGACCCCAAATAACCCAGCCAATTATCTTCGTTGCTGTGTCACGATGCTATAGCACAGCCCTTGCGCTGACGTGTGTGAACTGCGGTGTATCTCAGTCCATTCTGCAGCATTCAAAACGGGCGCAAACGCGTCGCCCTCGTAATCCGCATCGATCTCAGTGATCACCAATTGCTGCGCCAAAGGCATGGCTTGTGCATACAACTGTGCACCGCCAATCAACCACACTGCTTCGTTGGGAGGAAATAAATCTATGGCGGCTTGTAATGAACTTACCACGTGCGCACCTGTCGCTAAAAAATCTGATTGACGCGATACCACCACGTTGGTTCTGCCGGGCAGGGGTCGGAATTTTTCTGGAATAGATTGCCAGGTGATCCGTCCCATGATGACCGGTTGACCTAGCGTAGTGCGTTTGAAATGCGCCAAGTCTTCAGGCAAATGCCAGGGCAAATCACCATTCACGCCAATGACGTTATTGCGTGAGCGAGCGTAAATCAGGTGTAGTGGCATGTGTCGGAGAAATTGAAAACTGTATTGTCAGACAAAGCTTATTCCGCATTCATCACAGTCTTGGTGCGCGAAGGAAGCAATACTGCGGCGATGGCGGTGACCACGCACACCATGGCCACGTAGTCTTGCCAATGCGGCCATTCACCCACCATGAACGTAGCACACAAGGTGCCCGTGACAGGTACGGCCATGATGCTCATGGCGCTGGTCGCAGGCGGCAGGTCCCGCGCCATGCCAAACCAAATGATTTGTGCAAAGCCGTAATTCACAAAAACCGCATATACCAAACTGCCCCAGGCCATGGGAGAAATTTG
>NZ_JAVLFQ010000072.1:0-27903 GCF_046052765.1 Limnohabitans sp.
GCATACACACCACAAAGGCCACTCGTTTATTGCCATCTACAAAAGGATGATTTTTCGCAATAGCGTATGCATAGCTTGCAGCCAGACTTTGTATGCTGGCTCGTCCTGTTGAGAAGTAGTAGGCATTTTTCGGACTGGCTAAAGCAGATTCAAGAAGCCCTTCATCACGAATTCCTGTTCCACCGCCATGTTCAGCGAGTTGCCTTTGATGGATGGCCTTGACAGTTTCTGTCAGTACCCAAATCGGTTCAGGCATTTACTGAGCCAATTTTTTCAGCACATCGCGGTTTTCGCGCATGATTTCTTCTGCAGCATCCATTTGGGCTGCAAAGTCAGGTCGGTATGAAGTGAGTTCAATCCCGCCAGATGTTTCAACAACGTACAAGGTGTCACCCTTATCAACTCTGAGCTTGCTCAAAAGTTCTTTCGGAAGAATAACGCCAACTGAGTTTCCAACGTTGGTTAGTTTGAGGGTGTTAATCATGAAGTCACCTGCGTTTAAATTGTATAACGCTTGTTATAACGTCATCTGGGTTCAATTGCAACATCGCCATATATTCAAGTGAAAAGCCTGGGCTAAGCCATGGTGAGCAAGGGCAAATCGTGCGCGGTAGCCAATGCGTCAATCTGCTTGCGCGTCAGGCCCGCAAAAAATTCACTTAGCTTCACCCGTGTTGAGGGCAACAGCATCAAATTCTTACCTTGTTTTGCGGCTTTGATACCTGCCACCTCTGCCAAACGCGCGGCGAAATGCGGCTCTAAAGCGGCCACCGCCACACGTCCTTGGATACACGCATACACCGCATAGCCAGCGTGGGCGCCGCCGACGCTGCCGCGCGGCAGTGTCAAACCCCAATGACGCGGCAAGGCCAAATAAGCTGCGGCATCTTTTAGCGCCACTTCGTGAAACACGCCTTTGCCGTGGCTTCGCCCGGGCCGCGCGCGTTGCCACAAAGCTTTCAACACGGCTTCCACCGCCAGCGAAGAACCTGCCATGTCAGCAAACAAAGTGGCGGGCAAATTCAAACCATTGACCAGTCCATGCGCGGCCAAATATGTTAAGTCGTGACCAGGAATTTCAGCGGCTGCACCTTTTGCGCCCACCACACTCACCACAATCAAAGATGGAAACTGAGCGTGCAAACTGTCCCAGTCCAAGCCGAGTTTTTTCAAGGCAGAGGGTCTGAACGAAGTGATCAATACATCGGCTTTGGACAACAAGCCATGAAGCTTGGTCTGGCCTTTGTCAGACTTTAAATCGGCTTGCACCACTTTCACACCCGCATGCAATTGCGCATATGCGTGGGGCGCATAAAGGCCCATGGGGTCGCTGGAACTTCCCTTGGGAAAACCGGGCGGCGGCAATGGTTCGAGTTTGGTGCAAGACGCGCCCATGTCAGCCAGACGCATGACAGCCGCGGGACCAGGCAGATTGAGCGCCACGCTCAAGACGCGTACGCCGCGTAGGCTGGCGTCGGAGGGAGTGAATAGTGGTTGTGGGGACATGGGCAAATGGCTGTAGTTGGAAGTAGAGCTTGGCATGTTAAGCGCGTTGGCAGTTGGGGTTTTAAATCCTCATTGGAGATGATCCAGAGCCAACACATACCAGACAAGTAGGTAGAAACCACGATGCCATTGAATGCCAAGGGATCGCGTGCTGAGCCTAGCGTTTGTTAATTTGGACCCCAACCCATGATATTCATGGTTTATTCAAGTTTGGAGTGATGCCTTGATTCAACAAATCTAAATTGAATTTAAGTTACTAATTTTTTTGCGCTCCACATAATTATTGTGTATATAAATATATTCAAATAAATTAGTGTTAAAAATAAATCAAAAATATAGATATACAAAATCAAACATGCCTGTTGCACAAAGCAAATTAATCAAAGAAAGGTTGGCTGAGGATTTAGCAAGGTGTACCCGTGAAAAATTCAAAAGTATTCCATCTCATCAACAATTTGCTAAGCATTTTTTTGCTTCAAGCAAATATTCTTTGAAAGTAAGTGGGGAAGCAGTACGCAAGTGGTTCAAAGGTGAAGCTTTTCCAGACCTTGACTGCCTCGCACATTTGATTGAATGGATGAATTTGGATATGACCAGAGTATTTCTTCAACTAATCGAGGAAAAAAAAGATTCTGCAACTGATCCCTCTCAGGCAAACCCTTTGACAAGCATGAACGCTTTGAATTGGCTTTAAAAATTATTGAATTGATAGAAATTGACAAAAAAATGTAAGTTTCATTTTTAAACAATTTTTTTATAACTATTTAAAACTATTTAAAACTATTTATAACTATATAACTGCTTTTGAAAATTGAAAGCGCGGTAGCTATGGAGGAACACCCTATAATGACACATTAACCCGGACACAAACAGTAACGGCTCAATGCGTCAGATTGAGCCTATTGCGGTAGCCATGGGTAACAGGGAATCACAGCCTAGGTCGCCATAAGTGGCCATTGCGCTCTGTACCTTAGAAGTGAAAAAGTACTTATCCATTAACCGGTTTTTAGCATTTAATTATATTTATAACTTCAAATTAATGGAAAAAATAATACCCGTCATACTTTCTGGTGGTGCAGGGTCTCGTTTGTGGCCTGTATCACGAGAACAAAATCCTAAGCCATTTATTCGTCTAAGTAACGGGCAAAGTCTGCTTCAGGGTGCTTTTATAAGAGCAGCTCAATTAGCTGGCTCAAACGGTGTCATCACTGTGACCAATAGCGGTTTCCTTCACAGAACTCAGGAAGAGTTTGGGGAACACAAGGGTGCTGATTCTTTTGTCACTTATATTTTGGAACCCTTTGGACGAAATACCGCCCCGGCAATCGCTGCAGCAGCACTTCAAGCTTTGAGTGACCATGGACCGGATGCTGTTTTACTTGTGTTAGCGGCAGATCACTTGATCACAAAGACCGACGAATTTGAAAACGCAGTCAAGAAAGCTGTTGAGTTGGCGCATACCGAAAAGTTGGTGACTTTTGGAATAGAGCCACACGCGCCTGAAACTGGATATGGCTACATAGAAGCTGAAGAGAATAAGGTCATACGCTTTGTTGAAAAACCTTCTCGCGAATTAGCCCAATCTTATTTGGAGTCTGGAAAATTCCTCTGGAATTCGGGCATTTTCTGTTTCAAAGCCACGACTTTGCTTAAGGAAATGTCATTGCACTGCCCAGAAATTCTTTCGGGTGTTCAAGAATGCATAACCAATGCAAAGTTCACGAAAAGCGAATTGTGTCATCAGATTTTGATAGATGGCGATGACTTTAAAACTGTACCGGACATATCTATTGACTATGCAGTCATGGAAAAATCTAAGCATGTTGCCGTGGTTCAGTGCAATATTGGCTGGAGCGATGTGGGTTCATGGTTGTCTCTGACTGAACACCAAAACGCAGACTCAAACGGTAATCAAATTAACGGGGATGTAGTCCTTCACAACACCCACAACTGCATTATTCAAAGCCCAGATCGCTTGATTGCTACGGCAGGCATTGAAAACTTGATCATTATTGATACCCCGGATGCTTTATTGGTGGCGAACAAAGCCAGCGCCCAAGATGTCAAGCATATTTATTCGCAGCTTAAAGAAAAATCGCATGACAGTTACAAATTGCATCGAACAGTGCATCGTCCCTGGGGTTCTTATTCAGTTTTAGAAGAGGGCGATGGCTTTAAGTTAAAGCGTATTGAGGTCAAGCCGGGCGCCTCTTTGAGCTTACAGATGCATAAACACCGCAGTGAGCATTGGGTTGTGGTAGCAGGTGTCGCCAAGGTTATCAACGGGGAAAGTGAAATTGACATTCAGGTGAATGAATCCACTTTTATCCCGGCGGGGCACCAGCACAGATTGACCAATCCGGGTAAAGATTTATGCGTCTTAATTGAAGTCCAAACGGGTACTTATTTGGGTGAAGATGATATTGTGCGGCTGCAAGATAACTATGGTCGATCGTGAATGAGCATGCTTAGAGCCATTTGGGCTTATCGCGGCTTCATAAGGGGAAGTGTTCAGCGCGAGTTTCAAATCAAATACCGCAATTCATTGCTTGGCGCAGCATGGAACATCATCAACCCCCTGGCCATGATTGTGGTTTACACCGTTATTTTTGCGCAGGTGATGCGAGCCAAGTTGCCTGGGGTGGACAGCACATTTGCCTACAGCATTTACCTTTGCGCTGGCGTGCTCACTTGGGGGTTGTTTGCAGAAATGGTGGGTAAAAGCCAAACCATGTTTTTGGACAACGCCAACTTACTTAAAAAAATCAGCTTCCCCAGAATCACCCTTCCCATCATCGTGGTGGCCAATGCAGGTCTTAACTTTGTTATTGTTTTTGGCTTGTTTCTGGCCTTCTTGGTGGTCAGTGGCAATTTCCCAGGCTGGGTGGTGTTGGCGGTGCTGCCTGTCTTGGCGCTGCAAATTGCTTTTGCCATGGGCTTAGGCATGGTGTTGGGCGTGTTGCATGTGTTCTTCAGAGACGTAGGCCAATTCTTTGGTATTTTTTTGCAGTTTTGGTTTTGGCTCACGCCCATCGTCTACCCAGTCACCATCTTGCCCGAATCCATCAAGTCTTTCATGGTGCTTAACCCCATGGCCAGTGTGATGGCAGCTTACCAAGGTATTTTGGTTAACCAGCAATGGCCGCATTGGGTCAGTTTGTGGCCTACAGCTTTGCTATCTTTAGTGTTGTGCCTGCTGGGTCTTCACTTGTTTAAAAAGAATGTGGGCGAAATGGTGGACGAACTGTAATGGGCACCATCACTGTTTCTAACCTAGGTAAGGCTTACAAGCAATACCCCAACCGTTGGTCCCGTTTGCTTGAATGGATCACGCCAGGAAATACCAAACGCCACAACCTCAAGTGGGTGCTGCAAGGCATCAGCTTCACTGTAAATGCTGGCGAAGCAGTGGGCATCATCGGTATCAACGGGGCCGGCAAAAGCACACTGCTGAAGTTGATCACCGGCACGACGCAGCCCACGACAGGCAGCGTACACATGACGGGTCGTGTGGCTGCCATGTTGGAGCTGGGCATGGGTTTTCACCCCGACTTTACGGGACGGCAAAACGCTTTCATGTCGGGCCAGTTGCTGGGTATCACCAGTGAAGAGGTTGCCCGACTGATGCCCGAGATTGAAGCCTTTGCAGAAATCGGCGACTATATTGACCAACCCGTGCGCGTGTACAGCTCTGGCATGCAAATGCGCTTGGCTTTCAGTGTGGCAACTGCTATCAGGCCTGATGTGTTGATTGTGGATGAAGCCCTGTCAGTGGGGGATGCTTACTTTCAGCACAAGAGCTTTGATCGCATTCGCGAGTTTCGTAAGCTAGGTACTACTTTGTTGATTGTGAGTCACGACAAACAAGCAATCCAAAGCATTTGTGATCGCGCTATTTTGTTGAATGCCGGCCAGTTGGCTATGGAGGGTAAGCCTGAAGCGGTGATGGACTATTACAACGCGATGTTGGCAGAGCACCAAAATCAAGAGGTCAAACAAGAAGTGCGCAAAGACGGGAAAGTACAAACCATTTCAGGTACGGGTGATGCAACGGTGACGACAATTGCATTACTAGACGGCCAAGCCAGACCAATTGATGTGGTGGATGTAGGCCAGTCTGTGTGCTTGCGCCTCATAGTTCAGGCTAACAAGTCCATTGACAGATTGGTTTTAGGCTACGGCATAAAAGACCGTTTAGGGCAAGTCATTTATGGTACCAACACACACCTTAAAGAGCAGCCTTTGACAGGTGTTTCTGCAGGAGATAAATTTTCTTTCGATATTTTTTTTTCAGCCAATCTAGGACCAGGCACTTATTCAATACAAACGGCGTTGGTTAGTGACAATACACATTTGGTGAACAACTATGAATGGCGCGATTTTGCTTTGGTATTCAATGTGGTCAACATCAACAAACCTCTCTTCACCGGTTGTTTATGGATTGACCCGATTATAGAAATTTCACTCGTATGAGCTTTATTTCATATGCTCAAAACCTTGAAGACGTGATGCTATGGCGTGCACTCAAGCACGTTGAGAATGGTTTTTACATTGATGTCGGCGCTAATGACCCGGTCATAGAATCGGTGACCAAATCTTTTTATGACAGGGGTTGGCATGGAATCAACATAGAGCCTATAAAAAAGCATCTACAAGATCTAACTTTAGCTCGCGAAAGGGATATTAATTTGCTTGCGGCAGCAGGGCAGCAGCATGGACAAATTGAAGTGTGGGAGTGCGAAGTTCGCGGTTGGGCGACTGCCTCTAAAGAAGTGATTGCAATGCACGAAACCAATGGGTACTCTGGCAAATACCATAAAGTACCTGTCTTCCCGCTCAAAGACATTTGTGCCCAATACGTTGAAAAAGAGATTCACTTTCTAAAAATTGACGTTGAAGGATTCGAGAAAAATGTCATTGACGGAATGGACTTTCATAACTATCGCCCTTGGATTGTTATTGTTGAGGCAACCAAGCCAAATTCCTCTGAAGAAGCTCATCATCTTTGGGAATCAAATCTGTTAGATAACAACTATCAACTGGCTTATTCTGACGGTTTGAATAGGTTTTATTTGGCATCTGAAAGATCAGAACTGCTGATTAATCTGCGTTATCCACCCAATGTTTTTGATAGATACATTCGAGTAGAACAAATTAATTCTCAATTCAAATTGCAAGAAGCTGAAGCTAAAGCCCAACAGGTCAACGACCGCGCAACTCAAGCAGAGGCCCAAGCCCAGCAGGCCAGCGACCGCGCAACTCAAGCAGAGGCCCAAGCCCATCAGTCCAGTGAACGTGCCGTCTTGGCGGAGACCAGAGCATTGCATGCTGAAGTTTTGGCGCAACAATTTGCTTCTCAACTAGGCTCTCTTTACAACAAAAAGTCATGGCGTATTTGTATACCTTTACCCTGGACACTTCAACAATTTCGTAAGTTGCGTGAACACGGTCTTAAGTTTTTCATTAAATCGTTGGCTAAAAAAGTTTTCGGCAAGCTGATGCCTTTTGTCATGTCGCGGCCATTGCTTAAGAAATGGTCTAAAAAAATTGCAAATCGATTGGGTGTGGCGGATCGATTAAAACATTTGGCGCTCAATATTCCACATATGGAACAGTTGGTTTCCGGCGAAGAAAAGCAAAATTTCTCGCTTGCAGATTTGACTCGCTTAAGCACTCATGCACGGCAAGTCTATAGCGACCTCAAAGCTGCCATTGATCAACAGCGCAAAGGGAGCCATTAAGTTGCGTATCGTCATTGATATGCAAGGTGCGCAAACTGAAAGCCGGTTTCGGGGCATAGGCCGATACACCATGTCCTTTGCCCAAGCGGTTGTTCGCAACCGTGGAGAACATGAAATCTTTTTGGCCTTATCAGGATTGTTCCCTGACACCATTGAGCCCATTCGCGCAGCTTTCGATTCTTTGCTGCCACAAGAAAACATCCGTGTGTGGCATGCCCCCGGCCCAGTGAAAGAATCCACACTCGGAAACGATACCCGCCGTGAAGTGGCCGAACTAGTCCGTGAAGCCTTTTTGGCCAGCCTGCAGCCCGATGTAATCCATGTCACCAGCTTGTTTGAGGGTTATGTTGACGATGCAGTCACCAGCATTGGGTGTTTTGATACTCATACGCCTGTTTCGGCTGTTTTGTATGATCTGATTCCTCTGCTCAATCCAGATCAATACCTAACACCCAACCCAAAATACGCTGCGTACTACCAGCGCAAGGTGAAATACCTCCAACAAGTAGACAGCTTGCTCACCATATCTGACTTTACTCGTCAAGAAGGATTGGCCAATCTGAGCGTGAACGCCGACAAACTTGTCAATATTTCAACAGCAATTGAACCTTGCTTCGTACACATAAACATTGATCCAGAAAGTGAAGCCGTCTCTCACCGACAATTGGGCATATTAGGTCACTTTATTTTGAATACGGGTGGTGCTGACGAGCATAAGAACTTACACCGCTTAATTCAGGCTTATGCCAAATTGCCGATGCAACTGCGGCAAACACATCAGCTCGTGTTTGCTGGACTAAAGCCTGAAGGCAACATAACTCAGTTAAAGCAAACGGCCCGATCAGCTGGTTTGAAAGACGGTGAGTTGGTCTTTACTGGTTATTTGAGCGACAAACAACTTGTCCAGCTTTATAACTTGTGCAGTTTGTATGTTTTCCCGTCATGGCACGAGGGTTTTGGGCTGCCTGCGCTGGAAGCAATGGCCTGCGGTACAGCCGTCATTGGTGCAAACACCAGCAGCTTGCCCGAGGTGATCGGCCTGCCAGAGGCACTGTTTGACCCGATGGACACAGATGCAATTTGTGTCAAGATGAAACAAGCTTTGACTGATGATAATTTCAACAAAAGACTTAGTGAAAATGGCGTAAAACAAGCCAAAAAATTTAGTTGGGATAAAACAGCAAAGCGTGCAATAGGGGCATGGAAAAGCCTTATCTATGCATCTAAAAACAGCCAAACCATCGCCATTCCACAAAGGAACCAGTTTATCAAAGCACTGGCCCACCTACTAAAGGAAGCGGACGACCATTATTTGGCAACCCTCTCGCAGAGCCTGGCTCAAAACGAAAGTTCTGGCATTGAGCGCCAACTTCTAATAGATGTATCTGAACTTTGTCAACGTGACTCTGCCACAGGTGTTCAGCGGGTTGTTCGAAGCTACTTGCTTCATTTGCTGCAAAAACCACCCAGCGGCTTTAATGTATTGGCGGTGTATGCCACGCAAACAGAAGGCTATCGGTATGCGACGGCATTTTCTACGCGCTTAACAAACCAGTCACTACCCAATGTAAAAGACGAGCCGATTCATTGGCAGCGGGGAGACCTTTTCTTTGGGCTAGACATGCAGCACCATGTGCAGTTGGCACATGAAGGCTTTTATGCACGGCTGCGTCTAGACGGCGTTGTGGTTAAATTTCTAGTTTATGACTTACTGCCTATTCAGCTTTCTGAATTCTTTCAAGATAGTCAAGCCAAAGAACTGCATGAACAATGGCTCAAGATGATCGCCTTGCAAGATGAAGCAATTTGCATATCGCAGGCAACAGAAGCAGCTTTTAAGGCTTGGGTTACAAAGGAAGACGTATCAACAAGCCAGCACTTCCGTACCAGTTGGGTGATCATGGGTGCCGATTTAGCGGGCTCAAAACCATCTAAAGGATTGCCTGCTGATGCAACAGAAACTCTAAAAATTTTCAATTCACGACCAACTTTTTTGGCTGTGTCCACGCTAGAACCACGTAAGGCGCAAGCTCAAATTCTGGATGCACATGACCAGCTTTGGGCCGATGGTCATGATGTCAATTTGGTGCTGGTAGGACAAGCAGGTTGGAAGATTGAATCCTTAATTGGACGTCTTGCAAATCACCCTGAAAGCGGTAAACGCTTGTTTTGGTTGAAAGGTATTTCTGATGAATATCTTGACCTTGTCTACAAGGCTAGCTCATGCCTTATAGCTGCCAGCATAAACGAAGGCTTTGGTCTGCCACTGATTGAAGCCGCCAGACATGGACTACCAATAATTGCAAGAGATATTCCTGTTTTCAAAGAAGTTGCAGGCTCATCAGCGCATTACTTCATTGGTGAAACGGGTGAGCTGCTGGCGTCAACTTTGGTTAGTTGGCTTGCGCTTAATAAGGCCGGTTTGGCTGCTTCATCTGCATGTATTAAGTGGTCAACTTGGCAACAGGCTACTGAAAACCTCAAATTGGCTTTGTTAGAAGATAATTATTCCCCTCGTCAGTTATTGGTAGACATTTCTGAGTTGGTTCAACGTGATGCGGGGACCGGTATACAGCGTGTCGTGCGTAATTTATTGTTGGAATTGCTTAAGAATGCTCCGAAAGGCTACCAAATAGAGCCAATCTATTTTGATCTGAATCAAAACTATCGATATGCAAGCGCATTTACTGCGAATTTGCTTGGGATGCCGGAGCGCTTTAATTGTGATGAACTTATTGACTACTCTGCAAAAGACATTTTCTTGGGGCTAGATTTTCAGCCTCAGGTGATTTCGGACCAAGTAGAAAAACTTCGTGACATGCGTAGGCTGGGCGTTAAAATTTGCTTCCTTGTTTATGACCTGATTCCGTTGCGAAAGCCAGAATTTTTCATTCCTGGAATGAGTGAAGCTTTTTCTCGTTGGTTAGCGGTAGTTACCGAGGAATCCGACACTGCGGTTTGCATTTCCCTCTCGGTGGCTGCACAACTTACCGGTTGGATAAATAAGTATGGTAAAAAAAGGTTGAGGCCAATTGAAATTAAATGGTTCCACTTGGGTGCAGAAGTGATTTCTTTCTCTGAACGCTCCTTCCAACCGCGCTTTTATGGAGATTTGTTAAGCGAACCTCAATTCCTAATGGTAGGCACAATAGAGCCACGTAAGGGACATGCCGCTGTCCTAAGTGCATTTGAGATTCTCTGGTCGCGTGGTGTCAAAGTGCATTTAGTCATCGCAGGGAGGCAAGGCTGGATGGTCGAGAAACTGGTGCAACGCCTGCAAAAACATTCAGCGTCCGGTTTGTATCTGCATTGGATACGACAAGCGGATGACTCTGAACTTGAAGCTTTGTACGGATCTGCCTCATGCCTAATTGCTGCCTCCTACGACGAGGGCTTTGGCCTACCCATAATTGAGGCTGCTAAGCGCGGTGTTCCAGTCATTGCCAGAGATATAGCTGTATTCAGGGAAGTGGCTGGAGACGGCGCCTATTTCTTTTCTTCAGATGACGACAAACGACTTGTTGATCATCTAGTAAAGTGGTTAAAGTTATTTGAGCAAGGTGAAGTGCCTGACCCCAAACGTATTAAAGTCATTAGTTGGGCTGAAAGTGCCAACTTACTTAAATTGCATCTTTGTTAAATTTAGGGCTACCAATGTGCTCAGCTATTTTGTTTCACAGATAATTTTAACTTTAGCAAGTAAATTACAAAATAATGCAATATATTTATTACTTCCAAGGCAAATAAATTACAAATTTAATAAAATAAATAGTTAAATTAATATTTAGTTATTAAACGCGTCATATATTTATCGAGCAAGAAAAATGAAATCATTGCCACATCAATTACCTCATGCCATTAAGGAAATTCACGTAGACCTCGACGGAACATTGCACCTTGGCGATATTGTTAAAGAAAGTATCATGTTTATGATGCTGAGGTTGCCGCATCGTCTGCTTCATTGCGTTTTTCAGTCTTTTTATAAAGACATCCCATTGAAGCAGATTATTGCTATAGAGATTGGTCGACCTGTTGTAACACTAACTCTGAATGAATCTCTAATATTATGGTTGTCAGATATGCGACTGAAATCCAATAGAGAGTTACGCGTCTTTATCAACACTGGCGCTCCCATCGCCTTAATCGATCAAGAGATCATCGAAAGCCGCGTGTCACCATTTGGCTACATTACTGCTACGAATACATGTCGCAATGTGGGTTTACAAAAGCTTGAAGGCCTCAACCCGAACGAAATATGTTACGTAGGAAATTCGCATGAAGATCTGCCTATTTTCGAGCGGGTCAAGTATCTGGGCGTAGTGGGCCCCATTTATAAGACAGTTCAGGCGAATGGGTATGAAGATAAGGTCATATTTGCTGATCCCGGTAATAAGAGTAATTTATATCGGGAAGTCCTAAAGCTTATTCGCGTAAAACACTGGCTTAAGAATACACTTGTATTCACGGCGCTGTTGTTCGAAACTGATGCCACAACTCAATCGCTAATACTTTTAACTAGCGGATTTTTCATTTTCTGTCTATTGACTTCTATAGTCTATGTCATCAATGATTTGTATGATGTCAATACTGATCGAATTCATGAAATCAAGCGTTACCGGCCGATTGCGTCAGGTCAAGTATCTATTTTGGGTTCATTATTGCTGCTAATATTTCTTGCCATGGCAGAGATTTCATTTATTATTTGGGGGGTTGGGTTGGCAACTTCATCAATTTTTGTATTATTTACTTATTTATTTGCAAACATAATTTACTCTGTTCATATTAAAAGAATCCGATTTCTCAACATATTTATCATGCCAATTTTTTATATTCTACGAGTGGTTTTTGGCTTGTTATGCGTTGGAATTGCACCTTCCCCCATCTTGTTGGCATTTTTCTATTTTAGTTTGTTACCATTAGCGGTCCTTAAGCGTACTAGAGAAATTCAAAGAGCAAACCAATTTGACAGGAGGCAAGTTGTCCGTGGGTATTTATTAGAAGATGTGAATAAGCTTAATTTTTTAGCTTCAGCATCAATTGCGACGGCAACATCAATTACTGCACTTTTTTGGATTAAATATATTCCGCATCCATCAATGTCCCAAAGCTACCTCATGGTTATTTCTACAATATTGGTTTTCGTAGCGCTGTGGATTTTGATATTCGGAAATGGAGGCGATGACGATGACACATTTGGAATGGTTAGTAGCAACAAGACGTTCCTTGTCTGTAGTGTCTTATTTATTGGTATCTATATGTTTTTGGTTAAATAAATATTTTAAAATTCATGAATAAAAACATTGACAACATTGTACCTTACACTCCCAGTGAGCGTGGGGGCGACTCAGTGCGCTACAAGCTCGACTGGAATGAAGGGTTTGCCGATATTAGTGAGATTGTGCAACAGTCCCTTGGCGATCTTGTTCAGTCAACTGTTCAGATATCTCAATACGTTGAACCTAATTATACCCAGCTAACCCGCGCAGCAAGGGAGTTTTACCTTCAGGGAAACGATGGGGTCGCGTGCTTACCTTTTGCTGGCAGCGACTCAGCAATTTCGGTTGTGGCAGCAACTTTTCTCAGCGAACATGACACCGTTGTTATGCCGGTGCCCTCGTACAACAATGCGCGACTAGAGTTTCAAATCCGCACTATGAATATTAAATCATATCGGGTGGATTTGAGTAACCCACTAGACCTAAACCACTTCATTGCTTACTGCCGGCAGATCGGGCCATCAATGATCTATCTAGTTAATCCAAGTAACCCAGTAGGTTATATTTTAGACCTGCTATTTATAAAGACAATAGCAACTGAATTGCCCGATACTATTATTCTAATTGACGAGGCTTACATTGAATTCTCAGGTTTTGAAAGTGCAATTGGATTAATTCAAATGTATCAAAACATATTAGTTACTCGAACTCTTTCGAAGGCGTTTTCACTAGCATCGTTGCGCGTTGGGTTTCTGTTCGGATCTCAGAAGTGCATGGCGTTTGTTAATAAGGTACGCAATACCAAGGCTATTTCTTTTTTTTCCGCAACTGTGGCTACGCGAGCGCTGCTTAAACCTGGATATATGTTTAATTACGTCGAGCGGATCATTCGTCAAAGAAATGATGTAGAAGCTATTTTCAGGAGAAAGGCTGTAAAGTATTGTGAATCCTTTGGCAACTTCGTTGTGTTTCAAGATGTGGAAGGAGGCATAAGTAAGTCTCTGCTTGATGCAGGTATTCTG
This sequence comes from Limnohabitans sp., assembly GCF_046052765.1. Classification (GTDB taxonomy): domain Bacteria; phylum Pseudomonadota; class Gammaproteobacteria; order Burkholderiales; family Burkholderiaceae_C; genus Limnohabitans. Next base: position 13,486 of record NZ_JAVLFQ010000072.1, read on the forward strand.
TTTCGAGATCGAGCAAAGGACTTCGGTCAACCTGGATGGATCCGACTTACTCTTTGTCCTGACGTTTTGCTCGATGGTATCGTTGGCGAAACTACCAGTAATTGACATAAATCATTAAGTTAAAGTACCTAATTGTGGCTAAGACATACCGATATAGTTTCTTCGTTGATGCGTATAGTGCATTAGTTGGCAAAATCATGGCCAATTCGATTCATGCCCGTTATCCAAACTTAACTCGGGCTGATTTTGACCAAGATTCTTTTCGACGGCTACAGAAAATGGTCCTTCATGCTTATAGTCACGTTGACTACTATCGTGATGTTTTCTCAGGAACATCTATTAGGCAAGGCAAACTGGAATCGCTTGAGCAGTTCAGTGAAATCCCCATCCTTACGCGAGACTTTGTACGAAAGAATCACTTACACCTTATTGACAAGCGCCGTAGGTGGTTCGCATCTCGCGCCACCACAAGTGGCTCATCTGGTGTTGCAACTCCTTTGGTTCAAGGGTGGAACCAGATTGCCTATGACTTTGCATCTATTTGGTGGAGCTTTGGTTTCGGTGATTATAAGTTTCGAGACAGCATGGCTACGCTTCGTTCGTATGTACCGGACCACAATCAGCCATTGTGGTCTGAGGATGCGTTGCGGGGCTTTTATTTTATGTCGGCTTACCACTTGGATAAATCTTCATTGGAATATTATGTAAATAAGCTTCGTGAGCGCAAACCTAAATTTCTGCGTGGTTACCCACATTCTCTTAGTGAATTGGCAACATTTTGCCTTATTAATGGAATTAATGATATCAGGTTCAAAAATGCTTTTACTTGCTCTGAGAACTTGTCAGATATCCAGCGAGAGAGAATAGAGCAAGCTTTCTCCACCAAAGTGATAGATCGATACGGCAATATAGAAATGGTTGCACATGCCACGCAGTGTCAATTGGGGCAGGAGTATCACATCGACCCATTTTACGGAATCGTCGAGATATTGGACAATAATTTAAAAGAAGTTCATGTTGGCGAGTCGGGTAGGGTTGTAGCCACTGGGCTTACAAATTATGCGATGCCACTCATTCGCTATGAGATCGGTGATGTTGCTGTTAAAGGCAGTGGAAAGTGCGATTGTGGACTGCAGACGCCCACTCTTAGATCTATTTCAGGGCGGATTGACGATGCTCTTGTCAAGGCTGACGGATCCATAATTCCGCCAGTAAATTTCTACACGATGTTTCAGAAGTTTCCTAACTTTGACGGCTTCAAAATCATACAGTCAGAGGATAAGTCTATAAAGGTTCAGGTTAAGGTCGCCTCCCTTACCAAGACTGATAATGAAGCGGTCATCAGTGGAATGAAGGCTAGATGCGGTACTGGAATCATTATCGAAGTAGAGCGTGTAGATCAATTTGAGTTGAACATTTTTGGTAAGTTTAGAAATATTAAAAGCAATGCACGCTAATTACCTTAGGTCTTTTCTAGTTGCTATCACGCTACTTTCATTTGGTCCATTGGTTTCTCTTGGGCCAACAACTCAAGACGATAACAGCTGGCTTTTGGTATTCAATGAGGTAACACTTAGCAATTCTCCATTGCTAGATTATTGGATTTACATAACCAATTACGCCAAGATGCAAGGGCGTTTGGGATTTTTTATTAGTTTCCCCTTGATAGCACTACCATATTTTTTTACTAACATTTATATTGTTTCTAGTATCAAGTTTGGTAGTCTTCTAGTGCTGGTTTTTTCGCTGTACAAAACTGTTAAATATTTTTCTAGTCCAATTCACTCAGCATTATCTATTTTGGTATTCACGGGATTACATACCCTTAATTGGTTTCATAGTGGATTTGTAAGTTATTCTATTCAATTCTTTATGCTGATTAGTGCTTTTCTTTTTTCATTAATTTTGTTTGACAGATACATCCAGACCAACAGACTTTTCTTTTTAATTTGGGCTTCATTGCTGTATATAATTTGCTTATCCATTGAAATTTTTTATATGTTTTTTCCTGCATATTTGTTAGTAGGAATTCTTAGGTCTTCACCCAGTCGCCCATTCGAGTTTATTCGGCAACGTAAGGTCTTGCGAGGATTGGTGGCACTTATATGTTCCGCAACAATTTATTTTGTTTGTTATGTTTCATTTAGATCATTTTTTTCATCCACATACGCGGGTAACCAACTTGCAACCAATTTTAGTTTGTCAAAATATTTTGTCACCAATTTAATAATGAGTTTTTCGGCTGTCCCGGGATTGCTACCTCTTTTGGATTTTGGGCAATGGGATCCTTCTTCGCTGTTTTCTGCTCGTGGGATTTTTTACAATGCATCATCTCTTTTTCTAATACCCTCACTTGTTTGGCTCAGGTATATTTTCCAAATTCATCTCCCCCCCCAAAAAAACTCCCAATTTTCAGAATCTAATCTGCCTCGACAGCTAGCTTGTTCGGCTTTGGCTGTCTATTTGTTTATTGCGGCGACTAGCCTTCCCTCGCTGACTTCAGTTTATCAAAGCATATTACTTGACCATCATCATTGGGGTTATTTGTATACTTTTTTGGCTTTTGTTGTTTTTGCCGCTTTTATGCCGACCCTCATTTTGAAAGTTTTTCGTTCAAATACATACATATTTTGGTCAGTAGCGATTTTTCTTGGTTCGGTCTCTTTATTTAGTAGGGGTTACAGTCAAGCTGTATTTGATGAGATGTCTTCAGCCTCTATGCGCTGGCGGCAATTCGAAGCTTTTCTTGATTTGGAGCCACAGATCCAAAAAGCAGGATGTTTGCGAAGCGTCTCTCTTTTTCAACCCGCTCATTTAATTGATGTTACAGATGATTACTGGACGCGATTTGCGAAGATTCATAAGCCTAATTTGATTGAAGGAACTAGATTCATTCGAGACGGTAAGAATTATGATGGTTGCTATGGAGAGCCTGGGCGTTTTGAGTTCATTCGCGATAGTTCTAATCGTTATTTAGGCTGGTACTTAGAGACCTCAAGAAGTCAAAAAAACGGTCGTGAATTGCTGATTTTTATTGAACGACCAGCTCCACTTTATGTTTATGGCCCAGACTCTTTGCGTGATCAAAGTGGAAATCTATACATGCCAGATAATACTAAAGCAATACTGGTCATGCCAAATGAGAAGCGTATTTTTAAGTATTCGATGGAAGGTGATGATGTTTCAGTAAATACTTCAGGATTTGGAGTCGGGCAAATTCTCCAAATGCTTGAAGGTTTCTACCCTCGTGAGTACTCTCCACTCACTGGAAATTTTTGGTGGGCTCGAGGTTCTTCATCTTTTAAATTGGCAGTTGATCCAATGAACTTACCAAAAGATGCTGCAATGCGTCTTGTTATTGTACCTGTGGGCGGCAATAGCGGTTCTAAATTGCTGCTCCTATGTGACAAACTAAAAGTAAATAATTGGATATTTGAAAGCCAGCCTGAAGTACCAATACAAATTGATTTGACATACTCTCAATTGAGAAACTGTAATAAATTTAGTCTGATTCCAGATTGGCCTGAATTAGTTTTGTCATCAGGCGACAGTAGAAAATTCTCTTTCAAACTTGTAGATGTTCAGTTTTATGAAGGGTCAAAAAAATGAGAGTTTTAATATCTGGCTGTACAGGCTTTCTAGGCCGTTATATGGTTGAGTTCCTTTTAAATCAGGACGTTGAGGTTGTGGGAATTGATTACAGAGAGTCCCTATCCCCTATCGTTAACTCAAGTTATAAAGAATTTATCTGCGACATAAGGGACTACCATGCGATATTGGAGGCTGGGGCAGGACAAATTGATGTTTTTATCCATTTGGCTGCCATTCCTTCTATCGCAAAAGGCACCTTTGAGCTATATCAGTCTGTAAACGTAGGTGGAACTGAAAATATGGTTCGTGCAGCCCGGAAACTTAATGCTAAGCGGTTCATATACACATCAAGTTCTACCGTGTACGGCAAGCCCAAGAAGTGTCCGATAGGAGAGGACTTTGACACTCCACCTATTGGTAAATACGGATCCACCAAGCTGGCTGCCGAAAAATTGGTCCTTGACCTAAACCAGACGGGCAGCGACATAACTGGTATTGTGATCAGACCACGTGTGGTTATGGGTCCCGGCCGCATGGGTATTTTTGATATCCTCTTCAATACAGTCTACAAAGCCCAAACTGTTTTCATGATCGGTGATGGTCATAACAGATTTCAGTTTACTGATGTTCGAGACCTGTGCGACGTCATTTCCCGATTCCTCACCCGTGGCCAGGGCGGGTTGTACAATGTGGGTTGTGATACACGTATTAAAGTCAATGAGTTACTTAGTGGATTGATTAAGCATTCTGGTAGCCATGCCCGAGTGATCAACCTTCCAGCTTTTCCAATTAAATTGGTCCTTCGAGCTCTTAACGGACTTAACATTTCGCCCTTAATGGAGGAGCAATTCAATATCGCTGATCTCGATTTCGTCCTTGATACCAGCAAATTACGGAATGAATTGGCCTGGTCACCTAGTTATAGTGATCTTGAGTGTATTTCAAATGCTTATGATTGGTGGGTTACTGAGAAAAAATATGAAAATCGTCAGTTCAAAAGCGTTTTCGGCCTTCTTGGTCGATTCAAGAGCTCTCATCAAAGCGGTTTTCAGAAAGATTAGCAATTTTTTCTCTAAACCTTGGGTACGTCACGCCGTAGCGATAGCAGCTCTGGCGTTTGCGAGTATCACTATCGCTAGGATGTGGAAAGACATTTTCAGCTACGAGATTCTGGCTAATGTCTCCACATCTCCGGTATCAATCACATCCATCGTGGTGGTGGCAGTATTGGCGTCTCTGTTGCGCAGTGAACGTCTATATGTATTGTTGAAGGTAACCGATCAACCTGTGAGGCGAGGTTTGGCTTATATTTCTTTCGCATATGGGTTGTTGCTGTCCTTCACCCCGGCTAAGTCGGCTGAACTGTTGCGATTTTCCCATGGCTCTGACACGGAGCGGGTTAGATTAGGGTTGTCGGCTCGACTATTTTTTCTAGAAAAGCTAGTCGATGTAGTGGCTGTATGTCTGATATCGTGCGCAGTATTCGTGAGTCTCTGGGTTGCCCTTGCCATGCTCATGTTAGGGGTGTTACTCGCGCGCCCAATTGAAAGAGGGTTTCTTCGTTCAGGTGGAAACGGTTTAGCTACTATATGGTCATTTGCGCTCGCGACTCTAGCATGGGTGATTGAGGGCACAGTTTTATATGTCTTGCTGATACATCTAACTCAGATAACTTTATCACCATCTTCAATTGTAGGTGGATTCGCACTGTCTTCATTTATCGGTGCTCTGTCTTTTGTGCCCGGAGGTATTCTTGTCTCAGAAATTGCCTTTCTTAAGTTACTCGACTCAGGCTCAGGCATTATTTTTACTATGGTGTTGGTCTTCCGCATCACTATTCTGTTAACTAACCTTCTGATTGGAATTAGCGCATGGGGTCTATTGCTTTTAAGGCAGCAGTTATCCGCTGCCTCTCAGCCCGACTAATTTCTGCTCCCTTGTCATCGCAGGAAACAAGAAATCTCGTCCAGCATTTCGAATGTATGCAGGCTTTTGATCGTTCTGCTGTCTACGCAATTATGTTTAGTGCATTGATATGGATATCGTTGCGAGGCCCCCGAACTGTGGCTTTTCGTTTGCCGTTTATTTCGGCTTTTATCGGTTTAGTTGCATTGCACAGGAAGGACCCGTGGTATGCATGATGTGATTATTGTTGGCTCGGGTGCAGGTGGCGCGAGTTGCGCGCTGACCCTAGCCCAAGCGGGACTAGATTGCCTTTTGATAGAAGAGGGTCCCGACATTCAAGATTCTTCTCTTCCTATAAGTCAGGCTGAGTCGTTCCTTCGTTACTGGCGAAACGGGGCTTTTACCGGATCACACTTTGGTTCGCCTCAGCTTTCATATGCAGAAGGCAAATGCGTTGGCGGTTCTACAACTATTAATTCTGGAATCCTTCAAGGTATTCCTGCTCAAGCGAGAAAGCTTATGGCTGGGGATGGAGTGGGTGCTTTCGAACAGAACTTTTATGAAAGGGCCGAGGCTGAGCTGCTTTCACTATTACCAGTTGAGTATGATCAAAATCGATCTCTATCTAATCCAACTGGTCTTCTTGTAAATGTATTAGAACGTATGGGGCACGACGCAGTTCATCTTCCACGTTGGACTAAGTCATGCGTAGCAGAGAACCGTTGCTCTGTCCTTTGTCCTCGTAATGCCAAACCTGGAGCAAAAGGAACTTTCCTCTTACCATTTATAAGAGCAGGCGGGCAACTCGCATGTGACACGCGTGTCGAACGATTTAAGGTTATCAGCGGTGGTATCCAGTTATCGGTTCGCGATTCTGGGGGAGAGTTCAAAACTCTACAGGGGCGCCGCTTAGTGATAGCAGCTGGCGCCACCCAGACGCCGCACCTACTAATCCGCTCGCGGAGCGTTGGCAAAATTCTCGGAACTCACTACAGGCTTGGCATCCACCCAACGCTAAAGATCAATGGGTTTATGTTGTCAGAAAAGCCAGACTTCCTGGGTAACCGCTTGCCATTGGCAGCATCATCTACGGCTTACCCCAATTACCGTATTGGCGGGGGCATAATAAACTCGGAAATTTACCGCTATATTACCGCTACAGTCGGTGACTCAAAGTATTTAGACTCGCGAAGCTTCTTCAGTTACTATGTTATGGGCCATAGTGACTCTCACCTAGACATGCGCTATTGGCCATCATTCGATACGCAATTGACTAGATCAAGTATCGGGCCTATAGACCGCTATTCCATAAAGGCTGGCTCCGCTCGGTTTATTGAAGCTATCGCTTCATTCGGTGTGAGCCGCTTCATGATCCAGACTGCCCAAGGAACTCTCTCATTTAATGATGCGGAAAGCGCCTCACGTTTCGTCATTGACGAATTCAACAGCTGCCTACTTAGTACGGTTCACATTTTTGGTTCTATGGAGAAACGTTACTTTGACACCCACTATGGTCGACCGTTTGTCGAAGGTACAGACGGAAAGGTGGTCCTAAGCGACGCAACTTTACTGACGCGGCCTCCGGGAGTAAATACTCAGTTAGGAGTTTTGGTGATTGGACGTTGGGTTGCGACAAAAATTTTGGAAAGTTTTAAAAAATGAAAAAGATTTATGTTGCAGGGGCATCAGGCTGGGCAGGTCAAGAGTTTGTAGCTTATATGCGTGGGCGCTACGCAGACGCCTCAATAATTGACCTAGGCGGGCCAATCCAAGAAAATAATCACGATCAAATTCTCGACCTGAAATATGAGCGTGCCTTTGAAGACCTGCGTGCAGTGTCTCCTGAAGATGTTCTAGTCAATTTCGCTGGGATTATCCATCCTTCAAATGTTTCAGAGTTCTTTGCAGTAAACGCCGAGGGGTTAACTCGACTCTTCACTGCGTTCGCTAAAGGTGGAGGCCTAAAGGTTGTTCATGTCTCTTCTAACTCTGTCCTCGGTTTTAACCTCGATGGGGAACCTTTTACAGGTTCCAGCGTGCCCCGCCCATATCAAGGGTATGGGATAAGCAAATTAATTGCCGAGCACTCTCTACTTCGGCTAGCAATGACTCATGGGCTTTCCTTGACGATATTGCGTGTACCTTGGTTCCACGGAGGTATGAATCCACCGATGCGACAGATCGATTTCTACCGGATGGTGCTGGCTGGAAATTTTCCCCTACCAGGACAAGGTAGTAATCTGCGTTCAGTGCTCAACGTTACTAACCTAGCCATCTCCATTGATGCACTAATTACCCGATGGATTCCCGGAATATATTGGTTAAGCGATCTTGAGTTACCCACGTTTAAAGAGTACCTTAATATTATTCAGTCAGTTGGTCTTGAAATAGGACTTCCCGTTGCTGGCAAACCGTTCGTGCGTGTACCTCGTGGTTTTTCTGCTCTTGCGCGCAGGTTTGATGCAATTTTGCAGTCCGTAGGCTTTTACAATCAAAAAATTCATGTCATTGGCGAACTCGACCAAGACATATTTGGCGATCCCAGTGAATTCCTTCTTACATTTTCGCCTGAAGGATACATACCACTCAGGAAAGCTGTGCTTGGTTCCCTTTTAGCAGCAAAAGAGCGAAACCTAATTTAAACCAATTAAATTAATCATTAGGCGGATAAAAGGGACGAAATGCAACTTTGATTAACCGTAAGAATGAGGCTGAGGATGTTTAGCATTCAAGGCTTCCTGACCTGCAAGACGAAGTTCCCCGATGAATTACAAACACATCAGCCAGATTGTAAAATTTCTGGTTCACAGTTTTATAAAAGCCCAGCACAACATCACACAGATTTCTGTACTGCTTGCACGCAACAAGTCCACGGTGTAGCGAGTTGCATCGTAACGCTGGCAGTCGGGGATTTCGACCCAAGCAAGCCTGTGAACTGGCTGCTCAGCGCTCTGAATTGAGCCGCAACGCCAGCACGCTTTCGCCTTGGTTAAAGAGTAAGCCAATGTACTTCTCAAGCTGCAATGGAGTTCTGAGCAGATTGCTGGCAAGCTGCCCGTGAGCCATGAAACGCTTTGCCTGTACGTGTATGCCGACAAGGCTCATGACGGAAACTTTTGGAAGAACCTGCGTGCCAGAAGCAACAGAGAAAACGCTACGCCAGTGGTCGTGACCGCAGGGGGCAAATCCCCAACCGCAGGCCGCTGAGCGAACGCCCGGCGCACATTGTGGGCCGCAAGCAAGTGGGTTATTGGGAATATGATATTGTCATTAGAGCCAATCACAAACAAGCCATCGTGAAGGTGGTGGAGCGCTTGAGCGGATTTGCGGTCATGGCCAAGATTTCAAACAAAAACTGCTGACTTTGTTGGCCCGGCGATCATTGAAGCGCTCAAGCCGTTTGAAGCTAGGGTTAAGACGCTGACCTATGACAACGGCAAAGAATTCACCGGGCACGCCATGATTGATGAAGCGCTGGGCAGCAAGGGCTACTTTGCCAGGCCCTTTGCCAGTTGGGAGCGAGGCTCCAACAAGAACTTCAACGGCCTGTTGCGGCAACACTTACTCAAGAAAAGATCCATGTCCACGGTCACTGATGAGAAAATTAAGATGATTCAAAACAGATTGAATAAAAGACCTAAAAGGAGATTGGGATTCAGTACGCCTGCAGAAGTGTTTCATTAATCATCATCCCATGATGCATTGGGCATTTAGATCGTCTCATCTTAAAATCGTTGGAATTTTTTGTTTGAGATATCTTTTAAATTATTTTTTGTAAAAAAGTTAGTTTTTGGGCTCATCCCATTTTTTATAATCAAGTTACGGTCTTCTTTTGCCAGATTAAAAAAATATATATGAAAACCTCCATCATCACCGGCATCACCGGGCAAGACGGCGCCTATCTCGCCCAACTCCTGCTAGAAAAGGGCTACACGGTTTACGGCACTTACCGTCGTACCAGCTCTGTCAATTTCTGGCGTATTGATGAGCTGGGGATTCAAAACCATCCCAATCTGCATTTGGTTGAATACGACCTCACAGACTTGGGCTCCAGCATTGCCTTAGTGCAAAAAGTTCAGCCTGACGAGATTTACAACTTGGCTGCGCAAAGCTTTGTGGGTGTGTCTTTTGACCAACCCAGTACCACGGCACAAATCACAGGCATCGGCGCTCTTAACTTGCTCGAAGCCATTCGATTGGTCAACACCAAGATTCGTTTTTACCAAGCCTCTACCAGCGAGATGTTTGGCAAGGTCCAAGCCATTCCGCAAATTGAATCCACACCCTTTTATCCGCGCAGCCCTTATGGAGTGGCCAAGCTTTACGCGCATTGGATGACGGTGAATTACCGCGAGAGCTACAACATTTTTGGCTCTAGTGGCATCTTGTTCAACCACGAAAGCCCTTTGCGGGGTCGAGAGTTTGTTACCCGCAAAATCACTGATAGCGTAGCAAAGATCAAGCTAGGCCAACTGAATTGCTTGGAGCTAGGCAACCTCGACGCCAAGCGCGACTGGGGTTACGCCAAAGAGTATGTGGAGGGCATGTGGCGCATGCTGCAAGCAGACGAGCCCGATACCTTTGTGCTGGCCACCAACCGTACAGAAACAGTGCGCGATTTTGTACGCATGGCTTTCAAAGGGGCAGGCATTGCAGTTGATTTCAAGGGCAGCCAAGAGAATGAAACCGCTGTGGATACTTCCACTGGCAAGACTGTGATGCGCATCAACCCCAAGTTCTACCGTCCTGCCGAAGTGGAGTTGCTGATTGGCGACCCATCGAAGGCCAAGTCTAGGCTGGGTTGGGCACCTGAAACCACCTTAGAGCAACTGTGCCAAATGATGGTGGAAGCCGATCTACGTAGCAATCAAGCAGGTTTTTCTTTTTAAATTGACCTTTTGCATAGAGTCTTAATCACTGGCATGTCCGGGTTTACCGGCCACTATTTATCCAAAGCATTAATTCATGCAGGTTACGAAGTGCATGGCGTGGGGGCTAACCCATGCGAAGATGCCAATTACCACCAGTTAGATATATCCGATGTCACGGCCATGCGTACTTTAGTAACGCAAATTCAACCTACGGTGGTTGTTCATTTAGCGGCCATTGCTTTTGTGGGTCATGCGGACTCTGAAGCCTTTTACCGCGTAAACCTGATTGGCACGCACAACTTGTTGTCTGTATTGGCGCAGTCAGCTCCCCATTTGGAATGTGTCTTGCTTGTCAGCAGCGCCAATATTTATGGCAATTGCAATGAAGGTGCATTGCATGAAAGCCAAACGCCAGCACCTGAAAATGACTATGCTGTGAGCAAATTGGCCATGGAATACATGGCTAGATTGTGGCTACCTAAACTCCCCATTGTTATCGTTCGACCTTTCAACTACACAGGGGTGGGGCAAAGCGATAAGTTTTTACTACCCAAAATTGTGAGCCATATCAAGCGCGAAGAAAAGCAAATTGAACTGGGTAATTTAGATGTCTGGCGGGACTTCAGCGATGTAAGAGCTGTTGTGGCAGCCTATGTGGGGCTGATACAAACCAAACCCATCGGACAAGTTTTCAATGTGTGTTCCGGTCAAGCAACTTCTCTGCGCCAAGTGTTAGCTATGGCTGAAGAAATGGCCGGGTACGCCATAGGGGTTGTTGTCAACCCTGACTTTGTGCGTCCTAATGAAGTGAAAGAGTTAATTGGTTGCGCAGATCGTTTGAAAACTGTTCTGCCCAATTGGCAAACCATTCCTTTGCGGGAAACTTTGGCTTGGATGCTGGAAGCGCCTTAATGGAGGTGTTGTTAGGTATTGATGCGATTAAGTACCCATTGACGGGTATTGGCAGATACGCTTATGAATTAGCCAAAGGGTTGAAATTTTCTTCTGACGTTGAAAAATTGAAATTCTTAAAAGGTGGGGCCATACAAACAAATATAGAGCTTGATAACGTAACTACCCATTTAGCAAAATGGGGTAAGTTCAACCATAGAGTCCAAAACCTGCTGGGTTCTTTGGCTCCTGTTGTACAGGCTTACCAACTTCAACTTGAGTGGCGCCAAGAGAAAGCTCTCAAACCCTATCGCCATACTATTTTTCACGGGCCCAATTACTATTTACCTAATCATGATGGCCCCTGCGTTTCAACTTTCCACGACCTTTCCATATTTAAATACCCCGCTTTTCATCCCCAAGCCAGGCGCACCTATATGGCCAAAGAACTGCCTAAAGCGCTTAAGCGTGCCGATGTCATCATTACGGACTCAAACTACACGCGCGCCGAGGTCATTGAATATTCTGGCTTTGATCCATCAAGGGTTGTCGCCATTCCATTGGCGGCCTCAGAAGAGTTTCAAACTCGTACTGAAAATGACTGTCTGGAAACACTCAGTAAGTATCAAGTGAATTACCAAGGCTACGTTCTTTATGCTGGAACTGTAGAACCGCGCAAAAACCTCATGTCATTGCTAGATGCCTATGAAGCTTTACCGACAAGCCTTCGTCAAAATACCCCTTTGGTTGTGGCTGGGTACAAGGGCTGGCGCAGTGAGGATGTTCACGAGCGACTGGAAAAAGCACATGCAGCTGGATGGGCTAAATACCTAGGCTTTGTTACAGCCGAAGACCTTCGCATTCTTTTTTCTGCTGCCAAGACGTTTGTTTATCCTTCTGTGTATGAAGGCTTTGGTCTGCCCGTTTTAGAGGCTTTGGCCAGTGGTGTTCCTGTGGTTTGCTCTGATGCCAGCAGCTTGCCAGAGGTGGCGGGCGATGCGGCTTTGATGTGCGAACATTCGGACGTTAACACGTTAACCCAACTACTTATCAAAAGCCTGGAAGACCAAGAGTGGCGTCAAACCGCCATACGCAAAGGACTTCAACAGGCTGCTACTTTTTCTTGGCAGAAAACAGTGGATAAAACCTTAGATGCCTACAAGCTAGCTGCTACTTTAAAAGGCGTTTGATTTTTCTGCGTCCTGAAATCTTTCATGCGTATCCTCCATTTTTATAAAACCTCTTTGCCCAACTCTATGGGCGGGGTTGAACAAGTAATCAGCCAACTGGCGGTGCAATCTGTCAACATAGGCATCAGTACTGATATTCTTTCGCTGACATCAAAGCAAGTGCCGCGAGTTATTGCAATGAATGGGTACACCTTACACCGCGCCAGGTTGAACTTGCAGTTGGCCTCTACGGGGATTTCCTTATCTGCTATTTGGAGATTCAAGTCCCTTGTTAAAACTGCAAATCTTGTTCACTACCACTTCCCTTGGCCTTTCATGGATGTTGTTCATTTTCTGTGCAGGGTCAAGAAGCCAACAGTTGTCACTTACCACTCGGACATCATTAGGCAAAAATTTTTATTGAAGCTTTACGCGCCGTTGATGCATCTTTTTCTGCGAAGCGTCGACCATATTGTTGCGACATCACCCAACTACCTTGCCACCAGTGATGTGCTGTATAGATATAGAAAAAAGGTGACTGTGATTCCCATAGGTTTGGATAAATCCAGCTACCCTGTTCCTACTCAGGATCTGCTGACACACTGGCAACAAAAGTTAGGCTCTAAATTCTTTTTGTTTGTGGGCGTTATGCGCTACTACAAGGGACTCCATATTTTGATGGAGGCTGCTCAGGGGACAGACTACCCTATTGTCATTTTGGGAGCAGGTCCAGTCGAACAAGAAATCAAGGATCACGCCAAAAAAAATGGGCTCACAAATATCCACTTCTTGGGTGCACTCCCTGATAAGGATAAGGTCGCTCTGTTGATGCTTTCCTACGCTGTGCTGTTTCCTTCTCACTTGCGTTCAGAGGCCTTTGGAATCTCGCTGCTTGAGGGTGCTATGTATGGCAAACCAATGATCTCAAGCGAGATTGGCACTGGGACTACTTTCATCAACATTGCAAATGAGACTGGATTGGTTGTTCCTCCAAGCGATCCCGATGCATTGAGGAGTGCCATGCGTCATTTGTGGGAAAAGCCTGAATTAGCTGCTGAAATGGGGCGCAGGGCTGAGGAAAGGTATTGGACTTATTTCACAGCCAAAAAGATGACAGACTCGTATGTTGAGCTTTATAAATCACTGTTAACCAGTTAAGCTGAAGTACATTGTTTGTCTGCTCACCCAAAATCCAACGGCAAGCCCACATAGTTCTCCGCCAGTGAAGTCGACAAGGCTTTGCTTTTCACCAGATAGTCCAGTTCGGCTTCTTGCATACGTTGACCAAAAGCACCGCTCTCAGGAAACTGGTGCATTAGCGTGGTCAACCACCACGAAAAACGCTCGGCACGCCATATGCGTGTGAGCGCACGTTGCGAGTAGGTGTCAATACCCGCATCGCTGTTTTCCTGATAGTGCTCAATCAAAGCACTGCTTAAATATTTGACATCACCAGCGGCCAGGTTTAGGCCCTTGGCGCCCGTGGGCGGCACGATATGCGCTGCATCGCCCGCTAAAAATAATCTTCCAAACCGCATGGGCTCCGCCACAAAGCTGCGCAGGGGCGCCATGCTTTTTTCTATGGAAGGGCCGGTCTGCATGCGTTCTGCCATCTCGGGGTCAAGCCGGCGGCGTATCTCGTCCCAAAAGCGCTGGTCGCTCCAGTCTTCGAGCTTGTCGTTGCTTGGGGCTTGCACGTAATAACGGCTGCGCGTCATGCTGCGCATAGAGCAAAGCGCAAAGCCGCGCTCGCTGTTGGCATACACAATGGCGTGGCTGGAAACGGGCGGCACATCGGCCAACACACCCAACCATGCGAACGGATACACCTTTTCATATTCGGTGATCGCGCTCTTAGGCACACTGGCGCGCGCCACGCCGTGAAAGCCGTCGCAACCCGCAATGAAATCGCATTGCAGTGAATGGCGAACGCCATCTTTGGTGTAAGTGACACTGGGTTGCTTGCCATCGAAATCGTGCAACTGCACATC
>NZ_JAVLFQ010000073.1:0-39759 GCF_046052765.1 Limnohabitans sp.
GCATCACCTACTTTTTGGAAGGACTGGGCCAATCTTTGTTCGGCAGCGACATTTACAAGATTGACATTGGCATGCCTAAAGAACCGGTGATGGCCTTCGAGTCCACTTTCCCCGGCGGCATTTTGATCAACCAGGAAGATGTGATTGCCGCTTTGATCGCGGCGTGTCTGGTGGCTTTGCTGTCTTTGTTCTTTCAAAAGACCAGCACCGGACGCGCTTTGCGCGCCGTGGCTGATGACCATCAAGCGGCGCAGTCTATCGGCATTCCCTTGAACCGTATTTGGGTGATTGTGTGGTGCGTGGCCGGTGTGGTGGCTCTGGTGGCCGGCATGATCTGGGGCAGCAAACTCGGCGTGCAGTTTTCTTTGGCTACCGTCGCCTTGCGCGCTTTGCCTGTGGTGATTCTGGGTGGACTCACCTCCGTGCCCGGTGCCATCATCGGCGGCTTGATCATCGGTGTCGGCGAGAAATTGTCAGAGGTTTACCTCGGCCCGTATGTCGGTGGCGGCATCGAGATCTGGTTTGCTTATGTGTTGGCTTTGCTGTTCTTGCTTGTGCGTCCTCAGGGACTCTTCGGCGAGAAAATTATTGATCGCGTCTAACTATGTTTTACAGAGAAAACGGCCAATTCAAAACCAGCTACCAAGCGGACCAGCAGATTTTCCCCATTCTGCAAGACCGCTGGTTCATGGTGGCTTTGCTGCTGCTGGCATTTGTCGGCGTGCCGCTTCTCGCCTCAGATTACATGTTCAGCGCCATTCTGATTCCTTTCGTCATCATGGCCATGGCCGCGCTGGGTGTGAATATTCTGGTCGGCTATTGCGGCCAAATTTCCTTGGGCTCGGGTGCGTTCATGGCAGTTGGCGCTTATGGCGCGTACAACTTTTTTGCGCGTATACCCGGCTTGCCTTTGATTCCGACCTTGATATTAGGCGGCCTGTGTGCCACGGTGTTCGGCATTGTGTTCGGTCTGCCCAGTTTGCGTGTGCGCGGTTTGTATTTGGCTGTCGCCACCTTGGCCGCGCAGTTCTTTTCAGATTGGATGTTTTTGCGTATCAAGTGGTTCACACTGGACACGCCTTCCGGATCGGTGTCGGTATCCAACTTGCAAGTGTTTGGCTTGCCGATTGAAAGCGACCTCAGCAAATATGTGTTTTGTTTGAGCCTGTTGTGCGTCGTGGCTTTGTTGGCCAAGAACCTGGTGCGCGGCGCCATCGGCCGCGAATGGATGGCCATACGCGACATGGACGTGGCAGCAGCCGTCATTGGCATTCGCCCCATGTACGCCAAGCTCAGCGCGTTTGCCGTCAGCTCTTTCATCATCGGCATGGCTGGTGCACTTTGGGCTTTTATTTATCTGGGCTCATGGGAGCCCAGTGCCTTCTCTGTTGATCAATCCTTTCGCTTGTTGTTCATGGTCATCATCGGCGGCATGGGTTCCATCATGGGCGGCTTTTTAGGCGCGGGTTTCATTGTGGTGCTGCCGATTTTCCTCAATCAGTTTCTGCCCGTGTTCGCCGCTTGGTTCGGTCTGGTGATTTCCACTACCGTGGTCTCACATGCCGAGTTGATGATCTTTGGTGCTTTGATTGTTTGGTTTTTGATTGTCGAGCCGCATGGCTTGGCACGCTTGTGGGCCATTGGCAAACAAAAATTGCGCGTCTGGCCGTTCCCGTATTGAGCCTGTATGAACTGTGTGTGAGTTGAAATTGAAGGAGACAAAGATGAAGAACCCCCTTTTGTTGTTATCGGCCGTGTTGGCCACCATGGGCATGAGCGTCGCTACACCAGCCTTGGCGCAAGCCAAAGAGCAATTTGTGCCTGTCTTGTCTTACCGGACAGGGCCCTACGCACCGAACGGCACGCCTTGGGCGAATGGTTTTGTGGATTACTTGAAACTGGTCAACACCAAAGGCGGCATCAACGGTGTGAAGATCGCCTACGAAGAATGCGAGACTGGCTACGACACAGCCCGCAGTGTCGAGTGCTACGAGCGACTGAAAAGTAAAAACCCCAGCTTTGTGCAAACCTTGTCCACGGGCGCCACTTTTGCCATCACAGAAAAAGCGCCTGGTGACAAAATTCCTGTGGTGACCATTGGCTATGGCCGCAGCGAAAGCTCTGACGGCGCGGTGTTCAAATGGAATTTCCCGATCGCCGGCACCTACTGGGTGGCAGCCGACACCATTGTGCAAGCCATTGGCAAAAAAGAAGGCGGATTGGACAAACTCAAAGGCAAAAAAATCGCCTTGGTCTACCACGACAGCCCGTTTGGCAAAGAGCCTATTCCTTTGCTACAAGAGCGAGCGCGTAACCACGGGTTTGAATTGCAATTGCTGCCGGTCACGCCTCCCGGCGTGGAGCAAAAAGCCACTTGGTTGCAAGTGCGTCAGTCCAAACCCGATTACGTGGTGCTGTGGGGTTGGGGTGTGATGAATTCCACCGCCATCAAGGAAGCGCAAGCCACGGGCTATCCGCGTGAAAAAATGTATGGCGTTTGGTGGGCGGGTGCCGAGCCTGATGTCAAAGACGTGGCGGACGGCGCCAAGGGCTACAACGCAGTCACTATTCAACACGGCGCTGAGCCCAATGCCGACATTGTGAAATTCATGTTGAGTCAAATCCATGACAAAGGCCAAGGCACAGGCCCTAAAGAAGAAGTGGGTCAAGTGCTTTACTTGCGTGGTGTGATGAGCGCCATGATCGGTATTGAAGGCATACGTTCAGCCCAAGAGCGTTTTGGCAAAGGTAAAGTCATGACGGGTGAGCAGGTACGTTGGGGATTGGAAAATCTGAACCTCACACAAGCGAAACTCGACGCGCTCGGCTTCAAGGGCGTGATGCGTCCTATCAGCACCTCGTGCATGGACCACATGGGTGCGGCTTGGACGCGTATTCACACTTGGAATGGCAAGGCCTGGGAATTCACCTCTGAGTGGATGCAAGCTGACGAGCAAATTTTGAAGCCATTGGTCAAGTCCACCGCCGACAAATACGCGGCCGAGAAAAAACTCACTCGGCGCACAGGGCAAGACTGCCAGTCCTGATCTGAGCCATGCAACCGGACACCGACATGAGCACGCCCCGCATTGTTTTGAATGTCAACGGCATCGAGGTGATTTATAACCATGTGATCTTGGTGCTCAAGGGCGTCTCATTGCAGGTGCCCGAGCGCGGCATTGTGGCTTTGCTAGGCGGCAATGGCGCAGGCAAAACCACCACACTGCGAGCCATCTCCAATTTGCTCAAGGGTGAACGTGGCGAGGTCACCAAGGGCAGTATTGAGTTGCTCGGTGAACGTATTGAAAACTTGACGCCTGCAGATTTGGTGCAACGCGGCGTGGTACAGGTGATGGAAGGCAGGCATTGCTTTGCCCATTTGACGATCGAGGAAAACTTGCTGACTGGCAGTTACACCCGAAGCGACAAAGGTGAAATTGCCGCCAATCTGGACAAAGTCTATAACTACTTTCCCCGCTTAAAAACACGCCGCACTTCGCAGGCTGCATACACTTCTGGCGGCGAGCAACAGATGTGCGCGATTGGACGCGCCTTGATGGCCAACCCCAGCCTGGTGTTGCTGGACGAACCCTCCATGGGGCTGGCGCCGCAAATCGTCGAGGAAGTGTTCAACATCGTCAAAGATTTGAATCACAAAGAAAACGTCACTTTTTTGCTGGCCGAACAAAACACCCACATGGCTTTGCGTTACGCCGACTTCGGGTACATCATGGAATCGGGACGCATTGTCATGGACGGTGCGGCCGCAGATTTGGCCAGTAACGAGGACGTGAAAGAGTTTTACTTGGGCATGGGCGGCGGAGAACGCAAAAGCTTTAAGGATGTGAAAAGTTACAAACGCCGCAAGCGCTGGCTTGCCTGAACACCTATGACAGACAGTTACGACACTCTAGAAACGCGCGACCCGGCGCAGCGTGAAGCCGCATTGCTGCAAGCATTGCCCAAACTCATCGCGCATGCGCAACAGCACGCACCGGCTTTCGCTGAGATTTTGAAAGGCGTGAACGCTGCTTCCATCACGTCACGCGTGGCGCTGGCAGCTTTGCCAGTCACGCGCAAATATGAACTGCTTGAACGGCAACAAGCACAGCGTGCTCACGATGTATTCGGTGGTTTTTCTGCCTTGTCGTTCGGCAAATCCATGCCTCGCGTGTTTGCTTCACCCGGCACCATTTACGAACCCGAAGGTACGCGCTCGGACTATTGGCGCGTTGCCCGCGCTTTATTTGCAGCCGGATTCCGTGGGGGTGAATTGGTACACAACTGCTTTAGTTACCACTTCACACCGGCAGGCTCCATCATGGAAAGCGGTGCGCATGCTTTGGGTTGCAGCGTGTTTCCGGGTGGCACCGGACAAACCGAACAGCAATTGCAAGCCATGGCTGAATTGCGCCCCGCAGGCTATTGCGGCACACCGAGTTTTTTGAAAATCATCATCGACAAAGCTGTTGAAACAGGCGTGGCTTTGCCCTCATTGAAAAAAGCCTTGGTCAGCGGCGAAGCGTTTCCACCTTCGTTGCGTGATTGGCTGGCTGAACGCGGCGTGACAGCCTACCAGTGCTATGCAACCGCAGACATCGGTTTGATCGCCTATGAAACCGCAGCACGTGAGGGCTTGGTACTGGACGAAGGTGTCATTGTTGAAATCGTAAGACCCGGCACGGGTGACCCTGTGGCTGAGGGCGAAGTCGGTGAACTCGTGGTGACCACACTGAACCCGGATTACCCCTTGGTTCGTTTTGGTACCGGCGATTTGACGGCGTTATTGCCGGGCATTTGTCCCACAGGCCGCACGAACAGCCGCATCAAAGGCTGGCTGGGTCGCGCCGATCAAACCACCAAAGTGCGCGGCATGTTTGTGCACCCTGGGCAAGTCGATCAAATCGTCAAGCGGTTTGAGGTCATTGGCAAAGCCCGATTGGTGGTCAGCGGTGAAATGGCGCAAGACCAGATGCATTTGCACATCGAAACATCCGCGCAGAGCGCAGAATTGATCAGCGCAGTAGAGCAAGCCGTGCGCGACATCACCAAGCTGCGTGCTGAGATCGTGGTCGCAGCCCCGGGCAGCTTGCCCAACGATGGCAAAGTGATTGAAGATGCACGCAGTTACAAATAAAAACGCTTGGCCTCTGGCGTTTTTTCAAGTCCACACTTGGCGGCTCACAGAAAGTGTGCACACGTCATCCCTATGGTCAGTCGTCATAGGTGCGTTGCTGGCATGTGGGGCCATGCAAACCATGGCGCAAAGTTTTCCCATCAAAGACAAAGCGATCACTATTGTGGTGCCATTCACCGCAGGCGGACCGACCGATAGGTTGGCGCGTGACATGGCCGAGGCATTGCGTAAACCACTGGGTGTGAATTCGATTGTGGTGGAAAACGTACTGGGTGCAGGTGGCGCAATTGCCACCCAAAAAGTAGCGCGTGCCGCACCCGATGGACACACCATATTGATTCACCACATCGGCATGGCCACCATGCCTACGCTCAACCGCAATCTCGGGTTTCAGGTCGACACTGATTTCACTTTTCTAGGCATGATCCATGAAGTACCGATGAGCATCGTCGCGCGTCCCAGCATGGAAGCCAACGATTACAAACAACTGTCTGCTTGGATCAATAAAAACAAAGACAAGGTCAATCTGGGCAACGCAGGCATAGGCTCGGCTTCGCATTTGTGCGGTTTGTTGTGGCAGGCCGCCATGAAAACCGAGCTCGCCACCATCCCTTACAAAGGTGTTTCCATGGCGATCACTGACCTGATGGGCGGACAGATCGATGTCTTGTGTGATCAAACCACCAACACCATGGCTTACATCGAATCACAAAAAATCAAAGCCTATGCAGTCACCAGCGCCAAGCGACTAACCCAAGCTGTGTTCAGCCCATTACCGACCATGCAGGAAGTCGGGGTCAAAGGTTTTCAAATCAGTATCTGGCACGGAGCCTACGGCCCCAAAGGCATGTCAGTGGAGGCACAAACCAAATGGAACAACGCCATGAGGACTGTATTGAACGATCCGGTGTTCATCAAGAAGCAGCAGGACTTGGGCGCAGTGATGATCACCGACAAACGCACCGAACCCTCAGAGCATAAAAAATTTGTGCTCTCTGAAATCAATAAATGGAGCCCCATCATCAAAGCAGCCGGAGCATACGCAGACTGATGATCAAACTGATTTTTATTTACCCTGATGACTCGGTGCAAGAGGCGATGGCGCAAAACGGTCAAACGCTATTGAGTGCAGCGCAAGAAGCAGGCGTCGTCGGGTTTGTGGCGGAATGCGGCGGTAATTGCACGTGTGCCACCTGCCACTGTTTTATCGAACCCGAACACGCCAAAGAATTGTTCGCGCCCAGCGAGGACGAAGAAGCCATGCTGGATTTCACGGCTGTGGCGCGTGAGGCGCACAGTCGCTTGGCTTGTCAAATCGTTGTTGAATATTTCATGGATGGATTGCGTATTTACTTGCCCGAGCGACAACTTTGAAAATTATTCAGGCCATCAAACAATTCCGTGGCTTGCCAGCGATCACTGTTTGAAGCGTTTGCGCGTCAGGTGCAAGGCAATCATCCACGCAGTGACGGCGTAAGCAGTTAACACGCCCAAGTGCAGCAACACATGGGTAGGCCATTGGTCCAAGAACAAGGGACGCACCAAGGCAACCGCTTGCGTCAGCGGAAGTGCCATGGCGATCCAGCGAACCGCATCAGGCAGGCTGTCTAGTGGAAAAAATACGCCGCTTAAAAACATCATCGGCGTTAAAAACAAAGTGAAGTAATAAGTGAAGAAGTCGTAGCCTTTGGCCAGCGCATTGAAAATCAAAGCCAGACAACTGAAGGTGATACCGACTCCTAACAATATCGGCCAAGCCAGCAGCACTTTCCAGCTGTGCACAATGCCCAGGGCCAGCATGACAAACAAAATGGCAGTGACGGTGAATAAAGCTTTGAACGCAGCCCACAACATCTCGGCCAGCAGCACATCGTCCAAACGCACCGGCGCATTCATGATGCCGTCCCAGGTTTTTTGAACATGCATGCGCGAGAACGCTGAATACAAGGCCTCAAAAGTAGCTGCGTTCATGGCACTCATACAAATCGAACCACTGGCCAGAAACACGATGTAAGCCACTTTTTGCTCTCCCATGCTGACCTCACCTACCAACGCACCCATACCGTAACCAAAGGCCACCAACCACATCAACGGCTCGGCAATATTGGCGATCAGGCTGGGAATGATCAGCTTGCGCCACACCAGAAAATTGCGCATAAACACGGGCCAGAATCGCAGGTGCATCATCCCTCCTCGCGGATTTGCCGCCCGGTCAGTTTCAAAAATAAATCCTCTAGATTCGCTGGACGATGCAGGCTGCGCACGCCGGGAAATGCCGCCAACGCCTGCAGCAAGCTTTGCGCCGTTTGGGTGTAGAAAAACACGGTGTCCCCACTGACTTCAACACGCTGCGCGAGCGCACGCAAGGGGCCGTTGGCAAGTGCTTGTGTGTCGCCACCGAAGACTTCCACCACATCCGGCTCGAGGTGTTCGGCAATCAAATCACGCGGACGACCTTCGGCAATCTTGCGACCGTGATCAATCACCAGCAATCGATCGCACAAGCGTTCGGCCTCATCCATGAAATGCGTGGTCAACAAAATCGATTTGCCTTGCTGTAACAACTGTTGCAAACGCTCCCACATCAGGTGCCGTGCCTGTGGGTCCAGTCCAGTGGTGGGTTCGTCCAGCAGCAGTAACAGGGGGTCGTTGATCAAAGCCCTTGCCAGACTCAGTCTGCGTTTCATGCCGCCTGAGAGTTCGCCTGGTTTGGCATTCGCTTTGTGGCTCAAGGCAGCAAATTCCAACAAGGAGGGAACCCGTGTATCGATGTCAGCGCGTTTCATGCCAAAGTAGCGACCATAAACCAACAGGTTTTCGGCGCAGGAGAAATCAGGATCCAGACTATCGAACTGACTGACCACGCCTAAGCGTGATTTGATCGACAAAGCTTGCTTGGGCATATGTTCGCCAAAAACGCTGACACTGCCGCTGTCTGGCGTGGTGAGTCCCAAGCAAATGCGAAAGGTGGTGGTTTTACCCGCGCCATTGGGACCGATGACCCCAAGACACTCGCCGGGGAAAAGGGAAAACGACAGGTCATCAACCACCAGGTTGTTGCCAAAGCGTTTGTTCAGATGTTGACACTCAAGTTGGGGTTGTGTTTGCATGAAAGTATCAAAGTAACAGCAGCTATTGTGCCTTGGGTCAGTGACGGTATAGAAACTAAAATGGGATGATGAAAGTTTTTGCGTCTTATGTGTTCATTGGGGTGTTGATGTTGCAAGCCGCATGTTCAGAAATGGCTTTTTATGAAGGCCTGCGCACCGAACAGCAGCGTGCGGCAGACATGAACCGAAGCAAGGCCAATCCGCTGCCCCCTTTTGACAAGTACCAAAAGGAGCGCGGCGCCATGCAACCCGCGTCGCCCTGAGGCATGGCTTCAGTGGTATAGTTTCAACCCTTACGGCCCGGTAGCTCAGTTGGTAGAGCAGCGGATTGAAAATCCGCGTGTCAGTGGTTCGATTCCACTCCAGGCCACCATTTGAAAACCGTAGCATTACTTTAAGTGCTACGGTTTTTTCTTTGCTCACTACGTTAAGTAATAGCACCCCCCACGCTGTACCAACTTAACCCTCAAGTGCTGTGACGTTGCTGTGACTGTACGTACAAGTAACGCACCACCCCCAACACTACCCCCTCTCACCCCCACACAACGCAAGCAAGTGCTGAGTACCTTCAGCACAGTTAATCCGCAGGTGGTGTACCTACGCGATGGCGAACTTGTTGTTTACAGACGCACACGCAGTCTCTTATATCAATGTCGCTACAAGTTAGCAGACGGCACTTGGTACAGACAGAGCACACGCAAAGCGTCTTTAGAACACGCCGTTGCAGTAGCGTGTGACATCTACGACGAAGCAAGGTACAGACAGCGACTGGGTTTAGCACACCGCACACACACTTACGCACAGATAGCGGCACTGACGCTGTTAGAACTGCGAAAACAAATAGACGCAAGTAACGGCAAGACTGCATATCACACGTACGTCAGTTGTATAGAGAAGTACTTTGTGCCGTACTTTGCGGAGCGTAGGTTAGAGGACATAACGCACACAGACATTGTTGAGTTTGAGTTGTGGCGGGATAGGCAGATGTTGCGTAAACCTAAAACGTCTACGCTAAACAACTTTACAAGTGCGTGGAACAGAGTTATTGCGACAGCAGTAGCGAACGGATTAATTAGCGAGCGTGTACCAGTGCCCAAGTTAACGACACGCGGATTAAAAGGCAAGACACGTCCTGCGTTTACAGAACAAGAGATAAACACGTTGCTTGTGTATATGGAGACGTGGCAACACGCTGGACGCTTTGCTGTTGAACACGAGATACGACCGTTAGTGCGTGACTACGTTGAGATGCTGTTGTTAACAGGGATGCGGCACGGCACAGAAGCAATGGGCATATGTTGGAAAGATATTGAGTGGCACACACACAAAGACATTAAGTATCTGCGTGTGTGGGTCAGTGGCAAAACGGGCGGACGCTGGCTGATTGCCAAACACAGGGCTGTTGACGTACTGCGTAGGCTACACGCACGACAGGACGACATTAAGGGGGTGGACTTTGAACAAGTGACTCAAGTCACGTCACCCACAGTTACTGTTCCGTTTTAGCAACGGTTACCAACCGCACGACTTGCGTGGCACGTTTAGACGCTTGCTACGTGACTGTGGACTACTAAAGGATGCAGAGGGGCAAACACGTACGCTGTACAGCCTCCGTCATACCTACGCTACGTTGGAACTATTGAACAACAGCACAGACATACACACGTTAAGCAAGCAGATGGGAAATAGTGCGGCAATGATAGAAATGCACTACTCAAAGTTGACTGCGACTATGGCGGCGGACAAGTTGGCTTGATTTGTCATAAATTCTTAATTAGATATATTTATTATATTTGAAGTAAATTATTGGTTGAATTATTAAAAGGAAAAATCGATGAACTTAATCAAAAACCCCCTTGTCGCATGCATGATTTTTACTTTAGTGATTGGAGGGTGTGCAACAAAGTCGTCAGATATTCAGTCTACGTACATTTCACCACTACAGTTTTCTACTTATGATTGTGATCAATTAAGATCAGAATTGCAGCGGTTGCAGATAAGGGCAACACAAATTGGTGGAGTTTTTGATGAAAAAGCAAGTAACCAAAACCTTGCTACAGCTGCAACAGTAGTATTGTTTTGGCCAGCTGCATTTTTTATGGGTGGCGGTAATAAAGAACAGCAAGCTGAATTGGCTCGACTTAAAGGTGAGCAGGATGCAATTCAACAATCAGCGATTCAAAAAAAATGTGAAGGTTTAGTTCAGAAAACAAAATAAGACTAAGCAGCATTTCGACACTTAGCAATTACGAAAGCATTTTGAAGGTCTAATTAATGGCAACAGCAAATGAACAACTAGCAGCAGCGGTTAAAGCCGCTGCTGATGCAAACGCCAAAGTTGAAGAACTGAAAAAGAAATCACGAGATGCTGATTTAGAAACTGTTAAGTCACTGATTAAAACGCACGGCTTTGGTCCAACTGACCTGCGTGGTGTACTCAAAGCCAAGCGTAAACGCAGTTCGACCAAAATGGCATTCCCCCAATTCAGTAGACATTTAATAATGTCAAAACTGGATTGGAGTGGAAGAAATGAAGAGAACGAAATACTCGCCTGAGTTCAAGGAAGAAGCGGTCAAACAAGTCATCGATAAGGGACACTCGGTTGTCGATGTAGCCAAACGACTTGGAATTGCTGAAGGTGTTCTGTACACATGGGTCAGCAAGTTCAAAAAAGCAGATGAACCCGAATCCAACGATCTCAAAGCGATGCAAGCCGAGATGGCCAAACTCAAGGCTGAACTGCGGCGAACCACCGAGGAGCGCGACATCCTAAAAAAGGCCGCCGCGTACTTTGCCAAGCAGTCCGGGTGAAGTACGCGTTTATCCAAGCGCACCGAATTGAATTTCGACTCATCAGCATGTGCCGTGTTCTCAAAGTTCACCGCAGCGGCTACTACGCTTGGCTGCATGAGCCACAGTCCCCAAGAGCCAAAGCTAACGAGGCGTTGACTGTGAAGATCCGCGAGTTCTTTGATCAAAGCATGGGCATCTACGGAAGCCCACGCATCTTCTGTGATCTGCGAGAAGCTGGCGTGGCATGCGGTGAGAACCGAGTGGCAAAGCTGATGCGAGTGGCTCAGATCAAGTCAGTGCGAGGCTATAAGCGCCCTAGGTACAAAGTGGGCAAGCCCGCGCTTGTGGCACCTAATCAGTTGCAGCGCCAATTCCAACATGACGAACCGGACCAGGCGTGGGTGACGGACATCACTTACATCCGCACACATGAGAGCTGGCTTTACTTGGCCGCTGTTCTGGACTTGCATTCGCGTGCGGTGGTAGGTTGGAGCATGGGTTCGCGCATGCAAACGAGCTTGGTGCTGGATGCACTGACGATGGCCGTGTGGAGAAGAAAGCCCAAAGACACAGTCATCATTCATTCGGATCAGGGCAGCCAATTTGGCAGCGATGAGTTCAACCGTTGGTGCAAAGACAACCGGCTGAGCCCGAGCATGAGTCGTCGGGGCAACTGTTGGGATAACGCTGTGGCCGAATCGTTCTTCAGTAACTTGAAGAGTGAAAAAATCAAGAAGCGGATTTACCAAACAAGGGCTGAGGCCAAGTCAGACATCTTCGATTACATCGAGGGTTTCTACAATAGAGTTCGACGCCACAAGCATCTCGATCAACTCAGCCCCATTGAGTTCGAGCGTAAACGTCAAACTGCGCTATGAAATGTGTCTAGGAAATTGGGGGAATGCCAAACGGCAAGTTGGCACTCTGCGTACGTTACGGTAGCAAGGTGTTGGAACTGGCGAAGGGTAAGTACGCTATTGAAGTGGGCGTAGAAAAAGAGTTGGTTAACGTGCTGGAGGTTGTTAAGACTGCTGTGCTTAACGGCGAACTGGACACCGCGATTGAGAATGCCGCTAACAAACTGCGTGAAGGGTTTGGTGGGTAAGGTTTATGTGATGTGTTGTTAGTGGTAACTAAATATTTGTATGAACAAATATTTGGCTACCGTGCGTATAGGTGGGCAGTTAGTTAAGACGATTGTTTTTGCTGACAGCACAATACACGCAAGACTACTGCTTCAGTACAAGTACGGAATGAACAGCGTTGCTGTGTCACCAGTACAAGCTAACGAAGAGGACACATTGCTTGACAGCACTATTAAACCTATCAAGCCACTAACACCACAGCAAGCACGTATAAACTCGTTAAAGCAAAACGTTGAACGTGACAGACAACAACTACAGGCTGAGCGTGATAGGCAGCGCAAACATCGTGACGCTGAACGCTTACGTAAACTGCGCATGCCGTAATCTGCAGCAGAGTAAAGTTATTAATTGCATTAAGTTGCGTTACGTGTGCATTGCAAATGTCTTGAAACACACTGAAAACAGTGCGTTTTTGGCAAAAAACATAGTGTTTTGTAAATCTGATGGAGGACGGACGACAGGCATAGTAAAAATACTTTTAAGCGCGGTGCGTACTTTTGCTACGTTGCTTAAGTGTACGAACTACGCACACCGAAACTTTCGTAAGTTAGAACACGTTGAAATTACTGCCCTATTAAGTTTGGGGTTAGCGTTGAAAATCCGCGTGTCAGTGGTTCGATTCCACTCCAGGCCACCATACATAAGCCTTCAATGCGGAAGTACTGACGGTGTTTTAGGACCCCATCACTGCATCGAATGCAAGCCGATGGCATTGCCTTCGCTGTCGCCAATGATGGCAATGAAACCGTTGTTGCCGATGCTGAATTTGGGTTTGAGCACTTTGCCGCCGTTCTCGAGGGCCAGCGCTTGTTGTGTCTCGCAGTCCTCACATGAGAAATACACCAGTACGCCTTGCGTCGACGGCTTTTTCATCGGATGCTTGACCAGCGCACCATTGGCACCATGCATGGTCATGTCGCCGCTGAGCATACGGATTTCTACTTGCGGTTCAGGTGGGGGCAATGGGCTCAAGGTTTGCTGAAAAACTGCGCTGTAAAAGCGGCTGGCGCGTTCCATGTCCGACACGTGGATTTCAAACCAACCGATGGGGTTCCTTAATTTAGCCATGAATCACCTAGCAAAAAAGTAGTAGAGGCAGTTTCAACTCAAGAGTTGTAATTTTGACTAAAGAGATGGATTTATCAAATATACATTAAGTCATAATTTTGCATACAAACGAATGTCTAGCGCTAAAAAAACGCGTTTAAGCACAGAGTTTTCCCCTGCAAATGGGTGTATTTTCAGCTCGACAAGCCCTTAATGTCAATTTTAATTGACAATTATGTTGCCAATATGTGTAAACTTCATTAGACTGATACAACAAACATTTCATCTCAGAAAGGTCAGCCATGAACGAAACGCTTGCAGTCCAAACCAGAAACAAATTGGCCAAGGTATACATTGGCGGCATCGTGGCTTTCAGCGGCATCATCACTTTGCTGGCGTCCATTGTGATGATCGTCAACCGCAACAGCTGAGCGGAATTAAAACGGCTAAATAGCCGCAGCCAGTCAATCAGCCCTGCGAGTCATCCCAGGGCTTTATTTTTGGGAAGACGCAACTTGGGGTGCCGTTGACAGAAACCCAGTGATGATTAAGCTTGGCAGCGCAAGCTACGCTGCTGTTAGCTGTCCTTGATCAGGTTTGCACATGTCATCAGTGGTATGTGTATGGCAAAAGATTTTGAAATAAGGGAAGACAGCGCACGGGCGAGTCCTCATATGCGAACCCCAAGGGGAAAACCAGAGCAGTAAAAAAAACACCAGCAGTTAAGATGGAAAGAACATAAGCAAGGAGACGTCGCATGCGTTTTTTAAGATTCAATTTGTGCGCCATGTCTTTGGCGATTTGCAGCTTCGTAGGCATGGCCGCAGCGCAAAGTCTTGACAAGACATTTACCGTGGTCGAACCAGAAAATATCACATGGAAAGACGCGGGTAAGGGCGTCAAACTGGCGGTGATCTCAGGCGATCCGTCCAAGCCCGGCCCGTATGTCATTCGTGTGGTGTTTCCACCGGGAGTCATGAGCGCACCGCATTACCACCGCGAAGACCGGTATGTCACCGTCATGCAAGGCACTTGGCTTGCGGGTACGGACGACAGTTGGGATCCCAAAGCCACGCAACCGCTCAGAACAGGCAGTTACATGCAGCACCCTGCAGGCGCCATTCATTACGATGGTGGAGGCACTGAGGGAGCTACTGTACAAATCATGGGCATAGGCCCGAGCAGCACGACTTTCATGTTTCCTCAGGTCGGTGATTTTGGTGAACCACGCAAACTCAATTGATGTCATTGGCTGGTAGAGTTTTCATGCGTTTTATAGGTACTTGAGTGTCAACCAAAAATTCAAATGTGAGAAAAGATCGAATATTCAACCTGATGTTGAAAACCCTGTGTGGTGCAATGGCCTGTTGGTGTCTACCGGCCACTGCCGATTGGTTAGCGTTGACGCAAAACGCGGAGGGTTCTTTTTTTTATGAGCCCACAGCGCAGGTACAGACTGACCATATCCATGTCTGGCGCTTGACAGATTTTGCGCAACCTTTGACCAATTTAGAGGGCAAGGAAGTGCGTTCTGAAAAAACACTTACCGCTGTGGACTGTAGGGCCGCCAAATTGGCCAATTCACAAGTTACCCGGTATGCCGGATTGCATGCCCAAGGTGAGGTGATGAACCATTACGAAACCCCGTTGCGCTTCACCCGTATTGCGCCAGATGGTGTTGACGCGTTATTGCTTAGGAAAATTTGTTAATTGGGGTCAGACTCCAATTTTGAAGGCCGAACAGGCGGGGGCGTTTTTTTCGAGCGAAAGCGTAGAAAAAAGCGCACCGAACGGGTCGGCCTAAGCGTGACTTCAACATCTAAGCAATGTCAAAAAAAACTAGGCCATCCGCCCCGGCAACCAAAGCGCAATCATCGGAAACGCGATCAGAATAATCAAGCGCAGGATGTCGGTCAGCACAAAAGGAATCACACCTTTGAAGATGGTCATGAAACTCACGTCATGCACCACACTTTTGATCACGAAGACATTCATACCTACCGGCGGGTGAATCAAACCCAGTTCGACCGTCATGACGATGATGATGCCAAACCAAATGGGGTCAAAGCCCAGTTGCACGATCACAGGAAAAATAATCGGTACGGTCAAGATGATCATAGCCATGGCGTCCATCAAACAACCGAGCACCAGGTACATCAACATGATCAATGCGAGAACACCATAAGGCCCTAAACCCAGTTCGGTCAAAAACCCAGTCAGTTTTTGCGGTGTTTGGGTGATGGTGAGAAAGTAGCCAAAGATCAATGCACCAATCAAAACGGTGAATACAGCGGCTGCCGTGCGTGTGGCTGACAACAGCGCTTCCAAGATGCCTGCGCGGTCTAATTTGCCGCGCAACACGCCAAGCAAAAACGCACCGCTCGCGCCGACACCACCGGCTTCTGTCGGCGTGAAAAATCCACCATACAAACCACCGATGACAAACACAAACAACAGCAGCGGTGCCCAGACATCTTTCAGGCCTGCAAACCGTTCAGTCCAAGTGGTGGCAGGGCCGCGTGGCAACCAATCGGGTTTGACTTTGACGATCATGAAGATGGTCATCACATACATAGCCATGGCCAACAGGCCTGGGATGATGCCTGCCATGAACAACTTGCCGATGTCTTGTTGTGTCAGGATGGCGTAGACCGCCAGCACGGTGGACGGTGGCAGCATCGCGCCCAAGGTGCCACCAGCTGCGATCACGCCGGTGGAAAACGATTGCGGGTAACCGAAGCGGCGCATCTCGGGGTAGGCCACGGAAGAAAACGTCGCCGCCGTCGCAACAGAAGAACCGCAAATCGCGGCAAAGCCGCCGCAAGCAATCACCGTGGCCATGCCCAGGCCGCCACGCAAATGGCCGATGAATGCATTCGCTGCACGAAACAATTCGCGGCTCACGCCAGACACCGATACAAACGCGCCCATCAGCATGAACATGGGGATGACGCCGAAGGTGTAATCGGTGACGGTGCGCATCGATGTCTGGCCGATCAGCTTGAGCGCCGGTCCACTACCGGCGATATAGCTGTAGCCGCAAACACCTACCAATCCCATGGCCATACCGACTGGCACGCGCAGCAGCATCAAGGTGAACAAAGCGACAAAGCCGATGATGGCCACCGCGTCGGGGCTTAAGTTCATCAGATCCATGTCAGTGTCCCGCGCCGTTGGTGGGAGCCAGCGCTTCAGGGTCGGCCATCAATCGCCAAGTGCGAATGGCGATCAGCAAGACTGCACACACATCCCCAAACCATGCCACTGCGAAAAACGGCCAAGTCGGTAAATTCAGGTCATAGGTTTGGACGTTGTCGCGGTAGGTGTTGGCCACTTTGTCGAACAACATGATGGTTTGCACTGTGACTACCAATAGCAACACCAAGGTGGCGAACACATCGATCCAGCGTTTAAAGCGAGGGCTTGCGTGTGTCCACAGCAAGTCAACCGTGATGTGACCACCGCGGTAACTGGTGGCGGCAATGCCCCAAAAAATCAATATGCCCAGCAGCAGGCGACCGAAATCGTAGCTATCGGGGATGGAGGTGCCGAAAAATTTTCGCAGTATGACGGCGATGAAAATGTTCGCCGCCACAATGCCGACGAACATAGCGGCCAGCCATTCGATGGTGTCAATGATCCGATCGAACGGACTTTTGCTTTTAGCGCTCATCTGCAAAATCACATGGATGATTTGTATTTGCTCAGGCTTTGCTGCAAGGCCTTCATCACGGCGGTCGGGTCATCCCCGCGTTTTTTAACTTCATCTGCCCATTGCTGTTTGACAGGTGCTACCGCGGTTTTCCAAGCGGCGAGTTGGTCTGGGGTCAACTGGTAAATCTCGCGGTTGGCTTTGTCCGCCATCAATTTGGTGCGGCCGCTGATTTCAAAATCAGCCCATGCCGTGCCGATTTTTTCAGCCCATTCACTGGTGCAATGGTTGTCGACCGCTTGTTTTTGCGCAGGAGACAAACTGTTGTATTTGTCCAGGTTCATGACCCAGACAAAGGGCGTGACATACAAAGGCACATCCATGTGGAATTTGACCACCTTGTCAATGCCGAACAAGGTGAGTGACCCCCAAGGAAAAGTGATGGCGTCGGCCACGCCGCGTTCGATGGCGTCGCGTGATTCGGGGGCAGAAGCCTGCACATTGGTGCCGCCCAACAGGGTCACCATCTGGCCGATGGTGGAGGTGGCAGGGCGCACTTTCATGCCCTTCATGTCAGCTGGCAACAGCACTTTTTTACGCGAATGCAATGCCCCTGGGTCATGCGCAAAAGCGAAACAGAATTTGACCTCTTTCATTTCCTTGGCTGCATAGGCGCGGTACCAGCTGTCGATGGCAGCAGAACCAGCTTTGGCATTGCTGATTTCAAACGGCAGCGAGGCGGCGGCGAAAATGGGAAAACGACCAGGTTGGTAACCGGGATTCACAAATGCAAAATCGGTCAGACCGTCACGCGCCATGTCGTAATGGTCCATGGCCTTGCCCAGTTGCTCTGATGGAAAGAGCGTGGGATTGATGCTGCCGCCTGAGGCTTTTTTCAAGCTGTCAATCCAAGTTTGTACCGCAGGGTTTAACGCATGTTGTGCGGGCACCCAAGTGGACACACGCACTTGTTGAATTTTGTCTTGGGCTATCGATAGGCTGTGCAGACTGAGCAAACTCACAGACAGCATACTCGAGCGAAGAAGCAGTGATGTCAGGAAATTTTTCATGGCGTTAGGGCAATGTGTTGAGAAGTAACCACAAAGGATAACTCACAAGCACAGGGCTGCTTCTTGGTATCTGCCCTTGTATGACCGCGCATCAATCAGGTTTTGTGCGACCAGCAGAGCGTATAAATCGCAGCGGTTGTTCAGCCACCGCCCGCTGGGGCGCGCCCAAGGCCTGTAAGCGTTGGTCCAGCGCTTGTCCCGCTTCGTCAGTGAGGGCGGCCTCACGCGCTTGGCGTACCGCATTTGCCCGCCATAGCGGCGACGGGTTCACGTCGGGCGGCGCAAGATACTGCAGTATGTGTTGCAAATTGCGTTTGGCGCGTTCGTTGGTGCTGCCATACCCTTTGATCAGTCGCCCGCACATGGCCAGTTCTAGTCCCAGCCCATGGTGTTCGCGCATGCCCGCGCAAACAGCATCCAACCATTGTTGTATGTCTTGTTGTTCGACCGCAAAACGGCTGCCGTAGGGACGCCACCATTTCAATCCTGCAAGCAGCCGCAACGCCAACATACCGACCACCGAATGTGAACCGATTTTCAAAGCCAGAGCCAAGGGCTCGCGCCCCCTCCATACACGTGCTTTGTCCCAGCGCAACAAAGGGGTGGCCAACCAAGCGGGGAGCAGCGCGGCAAACTCGGGCACCCCAGGTTTGAAATGCTCGAATACGCGCAACAGTTCACCGTCTTGTTGTTTCACTTCCATAGCCACGCGTTGCCTGCGGCTGCCGCGGCTTTTCAAATCAGCGACGCGCACGATGTCGTCAAAAGCCATCCACAACGCCAACCACCGCGCGGCTTCGCACGTCGCCGTATGGTGATTGGCATGCGAGGGGTCCATCGCTTTCTCTGCCTCCCACACCAAAAGCAAGCGTTGCACATATTGCATCGCATAGTGACGGTGCTGGTAATCGCATAAGCGGGCAAAACCTAGCGCTGCTAATTCACGCACAGGGGCGGGGAAAACATCAAGTGCAGTCTCGTGCGTGAGGGGTACGGACTGGACGGTGTTTTCATCTGCCAACATGGCTTGCACCGCTTTGGCGTTGCGAACGCGTTCAAATGCCGCCGCAAATCCCCGCAAGCTGGCTGCGCTGCTGCCGCCCGTGCCTATGGTGGCTTCGTAATGTGCGCGTGCCATCGGGAACAGTTCACTGGCGGCGATGATGCCCAGCATGACCGCGCTGACCATGGTGCCTTGCGCTTTGGCCATGGCAGAAAAATCCCAAACCTGCGATTCGTGTGAAAACTGCGTGACCACATCCAGCAAGGCTTGTGTGTCGAGCCTGCCGTCACCCATGGGCATGCGCTCGAGTGTGGTCAAACTGCGCGACGACGAACTGAAGACACGGGTGCGTTCGACAGACACCATACCCAGTGAAATTTGTCTGGCGGTCTCCAACAGTTCGGTAGACACCAAAGCGTCTAGCGCTCCGGGCACGGGGTTCAAGCTGAACACCGGTTGCTTACCATTTAACTCACCCAAAGGTGTAGGCAACACTTCAATGTAATAAGTGGTCGCACCGGTGCGCTGCGCCACCCCTGGGATGGAGGTGCTTTGCGCCGGATAAGCTGCGCGTCTGGCCGTCTCCATCAACCATTCGCTCAGCACCCCGCCGCCTTCGCCGCCCAAGGCACATACCAGCAAACTGACGGGCTGTGTCATGCGGTTTGCATGGCGCTTACCAGCCTCGTTTGAATGCCAGCCCACAGGCGTTCGATCACGCCTGGGTTTTGGATGATTTCAGCACGGTAAAAGCTCGGGCACAGTGTGGCGGCGTGTGCGTTTTCACCGCACAAACCGCAACCGACACAGCCGTCAATCACGGTCGCCACCGGATCGACTTTCAGCGGGTCAGGGTTGTCTTTGAGCGTCAGTGTGGGACAACCCGACAAGCGTATGCAAGCATGGTCGCCGTTGCATACGTCTTCGTCGACACCGTATTTCACCCGCACCACGCGTTGGCCTTTTTTCAACAAAGATTGGATCCATGGTTTGATGCGGCGCTGACGTTCGAGTTGGCATTCGCCCTCGGCAATGATGACTTTCAAGCCGTTGAAATCTGACGTGAACGCTTCTTTGAGCAAAGCTTTGACGTTCGCCACTTCATAGGTATGCACCGTCTTCAACCATTGCACGCCCAGACCTTGCAGCGTGGATTCGATGGTCATGTTGGTGTGCGACAAACTGCTGTGCTTGTCTGTGGCGGCTTGCTTCTCGTTCTCCATCGGTGTGGAGATGATGTCTTGCGTACCCGTCGCTGAGGTGTAGCCGTTTTTGAAAATCAACAGTACCGCATCGTCGCCGTTGAAGAGTGCGCTTTGCACACCGGTGAGCAAGCCGTTGTGCCAGAAACCGCCGTCGCCCATGATGGCCAGCGTGCGCCTTTGCATCATCGGCGACACACCGGCACGGCTTGCCAGACTCATGCCATAACCCAATATCGAATGACCGGTGGAAAACGGCTCGAACGTGCCTAAAGCGTGACAGCCGATGTCGGCGGCAATATGCAAGTCGCCTATTTCTTGTTGCACCAGTTTCAAGGCAGAAAACACCGGACGCTCCGGGCAACCAATACAAAAGCCCGGCGGGCGCGCAGGCAGTGCTTGGCCCAGTGCTTTAGCCACATCGGCGCGGCGTTGTTGCAAACCGCTTAACCAATGTTGCCCGCTGTGCGCCGCCTCAGACGACAGGTATTGCGCGATGAAAGGTGACAAGCCCGAGGCGATGGCCTCGACGTTGTATTCACCCGCACCCGGCAGCATGTCCTTGCCGTGCAAAGGGGTGTGAATACCACGACGTCGCAGTTGCGTGGCAATATCTTGTTCGATGTATTCGGGCTGGCCTTCTTCAACCACCAAAACGGCGCGTTTGCCTTGGCAAAAATCAGCCACTTGATCCGGCACCAGCGGGTAGGTGACGTTGAGTACCAGCATCGTTATATCGCATTCACCATAAGCATTCGCCAGACCGAGCAGTTGCAGGCTGCGCAATAAGCTGTTGTACAAACCGCCTTGCACGATCAAACCTAAATCAGCGTGCTTGTGGCCAAGCATGAGCTCGTTCAAACCGTGTTTCACAATGTACTCACGCGCCGCAGGCAGGCGTTCTTCGAGTTTGCGCTTTTCTTGTTTGAAGGTGACCGGCGGATGCGCCAAACGCATGTAATCGAATTTCGCAGGCTCGGCCATCAAGTGGCGCGTCGACACTGCCGGTGCGCGGTTGGTCTTGGCTACAAAACTGCCGCGCACATGGCAGGCGCGAATGCGTAACTCCAGTATGCAAGGCATATTCGATGCTTCTGAAAGCGCAAAACCATGCTCGACCATGTCGACCATGCGGGACAGGTCAGGGCGCGGGTCCAGCAGACACAGCGTGCTTTTGAGCGCATACGCATGGGTGCGTTCCTGGATGACGGACGCGCCTTCACCGTAGTCTTCGCCCACCACAATCAGTGCACCACCGACCACACCAGGGGAGGCTAAGTTGGACAAGGCGTCACTTGCCACGTTAGTACCGACAATCGATTTCCAAGTGACCGCGCCGCGCAAAGGGTAGTGGATGCTGGCGCCGAGCATGGCGGCGGCCGAGGCTTCGTTGGAACAGGCCTCGACATGCACACCAAGTTCTTGCATCAGTGGCTTGGCCTGCACCATCACATCCAGCAAATGCGACACCGGTGCGCCCTGGTAGCCGCCGACATAGGCCACACCAGATTGCAACAAGGCTTTGGTCACCGCCAAAATGCCTTCGCCGTGAAAACGTTCGCCGTCGCCCAAACGCAGTGACTTGATTTCTTCTACAAATGAAACTTCCACACCATGACTCCTTTGAACCGCAGGCTGCATCAACGCCCTACAGCAGCGACCGATCATAGAAGACCTGCACGCGTGTTAGATTTGTCGCATGAATGCATCTTCTGACAACACACAACCCCGATTGACTTCTTTGGCCCACGGCGGTGGCTGCGGCTGCAAGATTGCACCCGGCGTGTTGCGCGACATCCTCTCGAATATGAAAGGCTTTGCGCTGCCGCCGCAATTGCTGGTCGGTATGGATACGTCAGACGATGCGGCTGTGTATTTGCTCAACGACCAGCAGGCCTTGATTGCCACCACCGACTTTTTCATGCCGGTGGTGGACGACCCTTTTGACTTTGGACGCATCGCCGCCACCAACGCCATCAGCGATGTGTACGCCATGGGCGGCACGCCCATCTTTGCGTTGGCGCTGGTCGGCATGCCCATCAATGTGCTCAGCACTGACACCATAGGCCGTATTTTGGAAGGCGGGCAAAGTGTGTGTCAGGCAGCAGGTATTCCCATCGCAGGCGGCCACAGCATTGACTCGGTGGAACCGATTTACGGCTTGGTGGTGTTGGGTTTGGCACACCCCAGCCGCATCAAGCGCAATGCGTCTGCGCAGGCCGGTGATGTGTTGGTGCTGGGCAAGCCGCTGGGCGTGGGCGTCATGTCTGCTGCGCTTAAAAAAGAACAACTGTCGGCCGAGGCTTATGCGCAAATGATCTCCACAACAACGCGCTTGAACACGCCCGGCCCTGAACTTGCTGCGATAGATGGCGTGCATGCCTTGACGGATGTCACCGGTTTTGGTCTGGCCGGCCATGCGTTGGAGTTGGCGCGTGGTTCGGGCTTGGATGTGCTTATCGCTTGGTCGCAAGTGCCGCTGCTTGAAGGCGTGCGTACATTGGCAGAGGCGGGCCACATCACCGGTGCGTCGGCACGCAACTGGAGCGGTTATTGCGCGGATGTGAAATTACCTGCATCGGGATTTGATGCCATCGACCAAGCTTTGTTGAGCGACCCGCAAACCAGCGGCGGCTTGCTGGTCAGTTGTGCGCCTGCATCACTGGACGCAGTGATGGACGTGTTTGCCAAACACGGGTTCTCGCAGGCGGCGGTGGTAGGTGAAGTGGTTGCGAAAGCGGGGGACAGGGCAGGGTTGATTGTTTCTAATTAACTGTTCATCAAAACTCAATCCGCATACCCGGGATTGACCCGGTCAAGTACCCGCATCATGGCTTCAAAATACAAGCGCTCGCGCTCGGCGACAGGGTGGCGGTCGTGGGGTGAGCGTTGCAGCACTTCGGCCACGACGGCTTCGCTCATGACTTCCAGCGGCTCGCCTGTGCTCATGGCCAGCACCTGGGTTTGGCAGGCTTTTTCCAATTTGTACAAGCGGCGGTAAGCCTGAGCCACCGTGTTGCCGACCGTCACCACGCCGTGGTTTTTCAAAAACAACACCTGCTTGTCTTGAATCAAACTGGCCAGACGTTCGCCTTCGTCCATGGTTTTGGCCAGACCCGTGTAATGGTCGTCATACGCAATGCGGTTGTGAAAGAAAGCAGCGGTTTGGCTGGCGGCCACCAACCGGTTGTTTTTCAACATATTGAGTGCCGTGGCCCAAGCTTGGTGGGTGTGTAACACCACTTTGGCGCCGGTGATGCGGTGCAAGGGCGCGTGTATGCATTGGGCGGAGAGTTCAACCACGCCTTTGCCCTCAAGGGTTTCACCCGCATCGTTGAACACAACGATGTCGCTGGCGCGGGCTTCAGACCAATGCAAGCCATAGGGCAGCAGCAAATACTGGTCGGTACGTCCGGGCACCACCATGGTGAAGTGGTTGTCAATACCTTCTTCCAAGCCGTCGAGCACCGCCAATCGCAGCGCAGCGGCCAAATGGACTTTGGCTTGCCACACAGGGTCAACAGCAGCAGAGGTGGGCAGGGTGTGAACAGACATAGGCGACTTTCAGGTAATGCCAAAGAAGAGCAAAGAATAACTGAATTTATGTTTTTCGCCATGGCGGTGCAGTCGCAATGCAGGTTTGGGCCGCATTCACAGCTTTCACCCCTTGAGCCCTGACCGTCGATGGCATAACCCATGAAAAAAGCCACGCACGGCGTGGCTTTGGAGGGTGCGGTGAGTGCTTAGAACTTGAACACCACGCCGACGCTGCCCACGGTAGCAGATGTGGTGAAATCATAGCTTGTGCTACCGATTTTTTTAGTGAATTTGCTGTAATTCACTTGTTTGATCTCGGTTTCCAAAAAAGTGGTTTTGTTGATCTCTGTGCGTAAGCCAACGCCATAGCCGAACCCAGATACCGATTGATCAAACTTTAAGTCAGTGAAACTTGAATTAAATTTTCCAGATTCGTAAGAGAGTTTCACATAGGCCAGCGTTTTGTCGTTCAACAACATGCCAGGTGCGGCGGATAAAGACCAAGCATTTTTAATTGTAAAGCTTTGCCCATAACTCTTTCCTACGGACAAATCTGTGGCGTTGTAATCAAAGCCTGCAAGAACCACTGTATCTTTGTCGATGTCAAATCCATAGCCACCGTGCAATCTGAATCCCAGCGATGACCCTCCAAAAGTTGTGTCCTTGTTCTCAGCCGTAAAAGTTGTCGCCCCCCCATTCATGGTGACACTGGCCCCTGCCTCGGGCCCTGCAAAATTGCCCGCCATGGAAGCCGTAGACACCAGCGCCAAGCCCAGCAGTGAAGTTTTTAGTAAAGCATTCATTTGGATGTTCCCTTTGGTTAAAAAGGAATCATTTTCCAGAGAATGGTTTTTTTAGCAACTCACAAAGTATTCATAAATATACGGTTGCTGCTGATAAAGCATAAAAATTGATTAAAAAACCACAAACGGCGGCCTAAGCCTTTGGATTCGCCTTGTCCGCCAACGCCTTCTCCGCCTCCACCTTCAGCGCAAACTCGGCACGCAAGGCACGCAGTTTTTCGCGCGGGTCTTCGCGGGTGGTGGCTTGCTCGAGCGACATTTCTGCAATGAAACGGCTGGGCATGGCGTTGACCATCTCGCGGCCTTTTTTGCGGCGCTTGCTCCAACTCACCACCAGACTGCGCTGTGCGCGGGTGATGCCCACATACATCAAGCGCCGTTCTTCTTGGATGCGGGTCAGGTTGAGCGCGTCTTGTTGCAGGCTGACGCCGTCTTCTTCAGGCTTGAACGGCAGCAGGCCTTCGTTGACACCAGCCAACACCACGTGCGGCCACTCCAAGCCCTTGGCCGCGTGCAAGGTGGACAAGGTGACCACGTCCTGGTCTTTCTCGCGCTCGCTCAAGGTAGACAGCAGCGCAATGGTTTGCGCGACTTCCAGCAGCGATTTGCTTTCGCTCACCAGACTCACCCCGGCGGCATCGTCAATCTCACCACCGCAACGCTTGGCCATCCAGTCGACAAAATCCAGCACGTTCGTCCAGCGATCCGCCGCCAGTTTTTCGCTGTCTTCGCCGTCGTACAAATGTTTTTCGTAATCGATGTCTTTCAGCCATTGCAGCAGCAATGCCAGTGCGGCTTCGCTGCCTTGCGTGTGTTGGGCGCGGTATTGCAAATCGTTGACCTCGTTACCAAAGGCTTGCAAACTGCCTACCGCTTTGGCTGGCAATGCCGCGCCCAGCGAATGGCTGAACACCGCCTCGAACATGCTGATGCGGTAAAGCGTAGCGAATTCGCCCAGCTTTTGCAGCGTGGTGTGACCGATGCCGCGTTTGGGCGTGGTGACGCAACGCAAAAACGCCGGGTCGTCATCGTTGTTTACCCACAGGCGCAACCAAGCGCACAGGTCGCGTATTTCTGCGCGGTCAAAAAAACTTTGTCCACCCGACACTTTGTACGGAATAGCTGCTTTACGAAACGCTTTTTCCAGCGCTCTTGACTGGTGGTTGGCACGGTACAGCACGGCGAAATGTTTCCAATCGCGCCATTGACCTAAGCCCGCGCCGGTGTCGTTGCCCGCGCGCATGCTTTGTATGCGCAATACGATGCGCTCGGCCTCGTGCTCTTCGTTGTCGGCGTCGGACAAGCGCACGGGCTCGCCCACGCCGAGTTCGGAAAACAGCTTTTTGGGGTAGAGCTTGGGGTTGGGGCCGATGACGTTATTGGCCGCTTGCAAAATGGCGCTGGTGGAGCGGTAGTTTTGTTCCAGCTTCACCACCTTGAGTGCAGGAAAATCCACAGGCAACTTTTGTAAATTGTCTAGCGTGGCGCCGCGCCAACCATAAATGGACTGATCGTCGTCACCTACTGCGGTGAATCGGGCGCGCTCACCCACCAACAGTTTGAGCATGGCATATTGGGTGGCGTTGGTGTCCTGGTATTCATCGACCAATACATGCCCCATGTGCTGTTGCCATTGCAAGCGCACGTCTTCGTGCTTTTGCAGCAGTTTCAAAGGCAAGCCGATCAGATCGTCAAAGTCCACGCTTTGGTAGGCGGTGAGTCGCTCTTCGTAACGCGCCATGATGCGCGCGGTGATGCGTTCGTTGTCTGTCGTGGCTTGGGCCTCGGCCATGGCGGCATTCAGCCCTTGGTTCTTCCATGCGCTGATTGCCCATTGCCACTGCCGTGCGGTGGCCAGGTCCGAGCTGCCGCCTGCATCTTTCAAGATCGACGTCACATCATCGGTGTCAAGAATGCTGAAATTTTTCTTTAGTCCCAACGCTTCACCGCTTTGTCGCAACATGCGCACGCCCAGCGCGTGGAACGTACAAATCAAGACTTTTTGCGCTTCGCGCCCGACCAGTTGCTTGGCGCGTTCGCGCATTTCAGCCGCGGCTTTGTTGGTGAAAGTGATGGCGGCGATGCGCTCGGGCTCCAGCCCCAATTGAATCAAATGCGCGATTTTGTGCGTGATAACCCGGGTTTTGCCGGAGCCGGCACCGGCCAGCACCAGACAAGGACCTTGGACATGGTGAACCGCTTCGAGCTGGGGGAGATTGAGTGAAGCAGACATGCAGGTGACAGGCAGGGGTAGCGAAGCAGGCAAAGCCTGTGATCATACCGAGGACAATCTGACCTATGCTGAATATTCTGTCGGTCACTTTTCCTTTTTTTGCGTTGGTGTTGGCCGGTTATGTGGCGGCGCGTCGGGGCTGGTTGCCATTGACCGCGATTGCCGGACTGAATGTGTTCGTCTTGAATTTCGCCCTGCCTTGCATGCTGTTTCGTTTTGGTTCTGGTACGCCTATGACGCAATTGTTCAATCCGTCTGTGGCCTTGTTGTACGCCTTGTGTGCGGTTTGTATGTTGGGTCTGGGTATGTGGCTGCTGCGACGTGTCGGCCATAACTGGAACGATGCTTCGTTTGGCACCATGGCGGTGGCGTTTCCCAACACCGGGTATATGGGCTTGCCGTTGTTACTCAACTTGTTCGGTCCGGCGGCAGTGGGTACTGCCATCGTGACCATCTTGGTCGATGTTTTCTTCACCAGTTCCGTATGTATCGCCATGTCACGGCTTGACCATGCCGAGGCGCATGGTGCGCGCAGTGCAGGCTTACAAGCCTTGAAAAGTGTGGTGAGTGTTCCGCTGACATGGGGCATTGGCTTGGGCGCCTTGTTCTCGGCCCATCAATGGGCGTTGCCAGACCTGCTAAACAACACCGTCAATCTGATGGCAGGCGCGGCTTCGCCTGTGGCTTTGTTCACCATCGGCGCGGTGCTGGTGCCTGCAGCTGATGCACCACGACAGCCATGGTTGCAGTGGCGCAGCGGTGGCATGGACTTGTTACTTACCGCCATCAAGTTGCTGGTGCATCCCTTGTTGGCTGTCACAGCAGGCTGGTGTTTGATGCAAGCAGGTTTGCCGCTCACCCAAGATGCTTGGATGGCGGTGGTGCTGGTGGCGGCGTTGCCCAGCGCCAGCAACAGCGCATTGCTGGCCGGGCGTTTTGGCGCAGACAGTGCGCGCATCACACGGGTGATTTTGCTGGCCACGGTACTGGCGTTCCCCAGCTTTTCTGCTTGGGTGGCTTTCTTCAAGCACTGATGCGCGCGTTGCATGGACCCGCACAACCAAGCGGGTCAAGCAGCGTCACCACTTTCAAATCACCAAGGGATCGACATCCATGGCCCAACGGATGACCGCAGGGTGCATACCGCGCAAGCCTTGTAAATCGTGTTGCCAATGGCTCAAAAATGCTTGAAGTGCGCGGCGCGAATGGGACTCAACCAGCATTTGCGCACGCTCCACGTTGGCGACCCGCTGCAAACTCATGGGCACTGCAGGGTACACAGTGACAGCCATGGCCTGTGCCAGCAACCACGCCTGCGCACTGTCGTTGGCCGCATTTAAAAAAGCCTGCGCAGCATCTTGTGTGCGTGCCTCGGCACGCAGCAGCGCCTGAAAACTAAAGGGCGGTAAACCAGCTTGGCGGCGTTCTGTC
The DNA here is from genome assembly GCF_046052765.1 of Limnohabitans sp. Lineage (GTDB taxonomy): Bacteria > Pseudomonadota > Gammaproteobacteria > Burkholderiales > Burkholderiaceae_C > Limnohabitans. The sequence continues at coordinate 28,165 of NZ_JAVLFQ010000073.1, forward strand.
AATTGTTGTTCGGCAAACCCAGCGAAATCATGTGTTTTCAAACACTCAAACAGCGGGTGTGCAGGATGAAAGGTTTGCACCCACATCTCGCCAGCCTGATCGCGTGACAATGCTGCATCTCGCCCCGCCCGCCCGGCAGCTTGCAACAACAAAGCAAACAAGCGCTCGGGTGCGCGAAAGTCGGCGCTGAATAACGCGCCGTCCGGGTTGAGCGCGGCGACCAGCGTCACGCGTCTGAAGTCGTGTCCCTTGGCCACCATTTGGGTACCGACCAGCACATCGACATCGCCGTCGTGCACCTCCGCCAACTGGCGCACTAACTCGCCTTTGCCTCGGGTTGAGTCGGCATCGATACGCGCGATGCGCAACGGCATACCGTCAGGTCGCTGCATATCGTGCAACAGTTCAGCCACATGTTCTTCGATTCTTTCGGTGCCATGACCTAAAGCGCCAATGTCTTGGTTACCGCAAGAGGGACAAGCGCGCGGCACAGCTTGAGTGAGGCTGCAATGGTGGCAGCGCAGGCTGCGGTCTGATTTGTGGAACACCCGATAGGCGCTGCAGTGCGGGCATTCGCTTTTCCAACCGCAGGCTTGGCAATGCAACACAGGCGCATAGCCGCGCCGGTTCAGCAGTACCAACACCTGTTCGCGTTGGCCGATGCGTTCGCGCATGGCGGCGAGCAGCGGTGCAGACAACAAGGTGTTGCGAGGTTGTTTGCCCATATCGACGCGGCGCAGCACGGGCAGTTGCCCCGCGCCGATTCGGCTGGGCATAGACAAACGGATGTAGCGCGGCGCGGGCTCGCCAGCCACCGCCATACGGCTGTGGTGCCAGCTTTCTAGCGATGGGGTGGCTGAGCCGAGTATGACTTGTGCTTGCTGCAATTGACCTCGGTAGACCGCCAAGTCACGTGCGGAATAGCGTGCCCCCTCTTGTTGTTTGTAGCTGGGGTCATGCTCCTCATCCACCACAATCAATTTCAAATGGGGAATGGATGCCAGCACCGCCAAACGTGTACCCAACACCAACCGCGCTTGACCGGTGTGGGCAGACAACCAACTGTTCAAGCGTTGTGCCGGTGTCATCCCGCTGTGCATAGAAACAATAGAGGCTTCGCCTAAAAACATGAAACGCTGTCGCACCCGTTCTTCCAGTTGCGGTGTCAGATTGATTTCTGGCACCAGCATCAACACTTGTGAACTGTCATCTTGCGCCAGCACCTGTGCCGCGCGACGCAAGTACACCTCTGTTTTGCCACTGCCTGTGTTGCCATGCAACACAAACGGCCCTTTTTCTTTGACCATGCGATCCAACACACACTGCTGTTCCTCAGTCAAAAGGGGTGCGTCAATCGGTGAGGCGGTGATGTCGTCCTCAGGCGGTCGTTTGTGGCGCTTGGTTAATTTGCGTGCGAGTTGCAGTGGCGTCAGATCACGCAACTGTGGCGGCAGACTGCCCAGCGCAAATTCGCCGACAGAACGTTGGTAATAAGACGCTGCAAACGCCATCATCTCTAACCATGACATAGACAAGGCAGGAATACCCGTCATGGCCTCCACCACGGCTCGCAGTTGTTCCGACGCAGGCGTTTCTAACGGTTGAACTGGCCAAACCAATCCCAAGGTTTCGCGCTTGCCCAATGGCACTCGAACCAGAGTGCCAGGCGCCAGTTCCAACTCACTCAGGTAAACCAGCGGGCCAGTGAGCCTGCTGTGCGCAGGCGTTGCAACCATGACGGATAAAAAATGCGCCATGTCAATACCCTAGTTGCGTGTCGATATTCACAAAATACTTCATATAAACGCCTAAGTGCTTGATTGACATAGGTTTTGAAAACGATCCAGAATTTCTGTGGATAACTTTGTTGACAGCTTGCCAGAGTGGGGCAGAAAGCCAGATAAATCAAGGCTTTGAACACAATGCCCGAAAAATCGGCAACCGGTGGAACTGTTCAAAATCAATCACTTACAAATAAAGTGAGCGATTGATTATTTTTTTGGTGATGTAAGACCTTGGTATAGGGGTGATCGAAAATTTGTGCATAAGTATGACTTTGCGGCGCAATATTTATCTATTGGCTGATCAACGAACCGCTTGCCGCAAGGCTTTGGAATGGCTGTGTACCGCGTCTACCAGCGCACTGACGTGTTCAGGCGGGGTGAACTGGCTGATGCCATGGCCGAGGTTAAAAATATGCGTAGGACCGTGGGTGGAGGTGTCGGTATGAGGTTGGCCGAAGCTGTCCAGAACACGGTGTACCTCGGTGGCGATTTGCGCTGGTGGCGCAAACAAAATATGGGGGTCGATATTGCCTTGTAATGCCTTGCCAGGGCCGCCGGGCTGGCCACCGACCAGTTGACGCGCGGTGCCTAGGTTCATGGTCCAGTCCAGGCCGAGTACCTCGCAGTCCAGGTTTTTCATCTCAGGCAGCCATAAGCCACCGCCTTTGGTAAACACAATGCGCGGGATGATGTGGCCTTCATGGCTGCGTTTGAGTTGAGCCAAAACGCGTTCGGTATAGGCCAGACTGAACTGTTGGAATGCACCATCGGCCAGCACCCCGCCCCAGCTGTCAAACACCATCACGGCCTGGGCGCCGGCATCGATTTGCGCATTCAAATAAGCGGCTACCGAGTCTGCATTGATGCTCAGTATGCGGTGCATCAAATCGGGGCGGCTGTACATCAGTGACTTGACCAGTCGGTAATCGTCAGAGCCACCGCCTTCGACCATGTAACAAGCCAGTGTCCAAGGGCTGCCAGAAAAGCCGATCAGCGGAACTCGGCCCTTCAAGGCTTTGCGAATGGAAGTCACGGCGTCAAACACGTATTGCAGTTTGTGCATATCCGGTACAGCCAAGGCGGCGACCGCCGCCTCGTCGCGCACGACTTTCTCGAATTTAGGACCTTCACCTTGTGCAAAGCTCAGACCCAAGCCCATGGCGTCAGGTACGGTGAGGATGTCAGAGAACAAAATAGCGGCGTCCAGCGCATAACGATCCAAGGGTTGCAATGTGACTTCGGTGGCGTAGTTCACATTGGTGGCCAAGCCCATGAAACTGCCGGCTTTGGCGCGGGTAGCACAGTATTCCGGTAGGTATCTGCCGGCTTGGCGCATCAGCCAAACGGGGGTGTGGTCGGTGGCCTGACGCAGGCAGGCTTTGAGGAAGCTGTCGTTGAGTAATGGGGTAGTCATACAGCTATTGTGACAGGGCTGATTGACACTTTGTCTCGGGTGTTGTCCTTATCTGCTTTGATCGCAAAAATTTTCTCGCAGGAAATATGTCTTGCCGAGATAGCTAGGAAATTGGGAAATTGGAACCTGACCCCAATTAAAAATTGGAACCTGACCCCAATTTTTTTACAAACCCTCCAAGGCTTTGAGCACCAGATCGGGGGAAAGCAATTCAGACAATACCTGTGCGGGACTGCCAGGTGCCTGCAACACATACACCGGCACACCGCTGCGCCCAAGTGCTGTCAAGGCCTGACTGATGGCCGGGTCCTGACGCGTCCAATCCGCTTGTAATAACAAGACATTGCGATCCGCAAACGCTTGCAACACCTTTTTATTTCGCAAAGTCGATTGTTTATTGACTTGACAGGTAACGCACCATGCGGCTGTGAAATCAATGAACACAGGTTGACCGTTTTGCAAGGCCGCTTGTACCTTGGCTTCTGACCAAGCTTGCCATTGCTTGTCAGGCTCAGCAGACAGGCTTTGCCCGTTTGACGCTTGTTGCAACACAGGTGGCGACAGCCAAGCCAAGGCGATCAAACACAAGACAAACAAACCGCTTAACCATTGGCGCGTAGGACGGGGCAAACTTGAAGACCACACCAGTCCTGAGATCAACACGAGTGCGGCCAACCACCATGCCGCTGCGTCTGCACTGGTTTGTTTGGACAGCACCCAGAGTAACCACACAACGGTCAACCACATGGGAAATGCCAGTGCTTGGCGCAACACCTGCATCCAAGCGCCGGGACTGGGTAACCAACGTGCCGTCTCAGGAACCCATGCCATGAGGGTGAATGGCAAAGCCAGTCCACTGCCAAGCATGGCAAAAATCAACACCGCTTGCCAAGCAGGCAGCGTGAAAGCCACACCGACAGAAGCACCCATGAACGGTGCAGTACAAGGCGCGGCGACAACCACGGCCAATACGCCCGAGAGAAAAGCATCGGCCAGTGGATGTCTGGCCATTTGTACCGCCAGACTGCTGCTCCAGTTGCCCCGCAGCTCCAGCACGCCAGCCAGATTCAAGGCAATCAAGGTAAACAGTAACGACAGCCCGGCCACCAACCCGGGCGATTGCAACTGAAACCCCCAGCCCAGTTGTGAACCGGCCGCACGCAAGCCCATGACCAACAGCGCCAGTGCCAACATGCTGACAAGCACGCCGACGGCATACGCGCTGCCGATACCGCGTCTTTGCGATGCACTGACCGAGGTTTGGCTCAGCGATAAGACTTTGATGGCCAGTACAGGCAAGACGCAGGGCATCAAATTCAGTAGCAAGCCGCCCACAAACGCGCCTATCAATGCGCTCAACAAACCAGCCAGCGCAGCAGGTTGCGCTGAGTTGCCAGCCAGTTGGGGGCTCTTGGTCGGTGTTGTCGCGGCGGCGGGGATATCAGTCGGCCAACGACCCTTTATGTCCAGCGTCACTTGCCAAATACGGGCAGGTGACTGGCTGTCGTCCACCAACCACAAGCCCAGTTCTTTGGGCTCCGTGCTGCGCATGCGATGCAAAGGCGCATTCAACTGCCAAACACCGCTCACCCATTGACCGCCACCGTTGATGCCCAATCCGCTGGCCAGCACTTCAGGGGATTGCGCATAGGCTTTCAAAGCCTGACCATGCACGTGTGCAGGTAAACCTTGGACGGCAATCAGCAGACCTTGGTCACTCAAGCGAGCTGCTTGTGTCGCTGGCGATAAACCTTGCGGTTGGCCTTGTATCAATGCCTCAAAGCGTTGCGAGTGATCAGCGATGCTGGTTTGCGCAGGTAACTTCAACACAAATTGTCCGGATTGAGGAATGCATTCTTGTTTGCAGACCAGCCAATTGGCCTGCAATGTGATCTCATTGTTGACAGCTTGGTATGTCTTGCCAATCCGCACAGGCACAGCCAACAAGACCGTGTCTTCAAAGCCATGGTTCACCATGTTGCCCACAGGAATCATGTGGGGAGTCGGCCACAAGATGCCACCGGCTTGCATGCCTTCAGGCAAGTGCCAATCCAACTGCGTGGCCAGACCGCTGTCGCCCGGGTTTTGCCAGTACGTGTGCCAACCGGGTTGGTGTGTCATTTGCAAGCCCAGCCACAGGGGCTGTCCAGATTGAATGCCTTGCGGCGCATGCGCCATCAATTCGGCGCGCACTTGAGGCGTGGTCACCACCGCAGAAGGCTGGGCTTGTGCGGTTGCAGTGGCTCCGCTCAAACCCAGAAAAAGGGCGGTAATGGCTGGAATCAAGTTAAGCAAGACAGTAGGCATGAAGCCATGTTACCCAAGCCTTTAAGATGGCGTGCATGAAGGCTTTACCTCGTTACTGGGCTGATTGCGTCAGCACCGATTTTTCCGAACTCGACCCGCAACACACCGTGGCGGTGTTGCCTTTGGGCGCCACCGAGCAGCATGGCCCGCATTTGCCCTTATCGGTAGACACCGATTTGGTCAATGCGATGGTCAGCGCTGCGCTGGCGCATTTACAGGCAGCCGACCCGGTGCTGGTGCTGCCCACCCAAAGCGTGGGCTTGAGCAGCGAGCATCTGGCGTATGACGGCACCCTCAGTTTGTCGCCTGCACAACTGATATCTCAATGGTGTGAGGTGGGTGAAGGCGTGGCGCGTACGGGCATCAAAAAACTGTTGTTGTTGAATGCCCACGGCGGCAATGCTGGGTTGATGGACGTGGTCGCGCGTGAGTTGCGGGGGCATTGCGGACTCACCGTGTTTTCAAGCCATTGGTATCAACTGCCTTTGGGGCCGGCTGGGGAGGCTTTCGGTGCGCATGAGCAACGCTTTGGTGTGCACGGCGGCGACATGGAAACCTCCTTGATGTTGGCGATTGCGCCGCACAAGGTGCGCATGGAAGTTGCGCAAGATTTCCATTCTGCGTCCCAGGATCGCGCCGACCGCTTTGCGCTGCTGGGAGATGGTAAAAGCGCCAAACTCGGCTGGCACATGCAGGACTACAACCCGCACGGCGCAGCAGGCAACGCCGCCGCCGCCACCGCAGAGAAAGGGCAAGTTTTGTTGGACGCGGTCGGCGTGCAACTGGCCAAGCTGTTGCAAGAGTTGGTTCAGTTTGAGCCACTGATTTAAGACCATGCGCAGCAGTCACTGTTGACCTTGCCCATGGCTGCTTCATCTGCTGAAGTAAACAAGAAAACTCAGGTGAATGTCACCCAATCTTGGTAGGCCTGTGCGTCAAGGTGATTGATGGTGTTGAAACTCACCAGCGTGGTGCGCTTGGGGTTGTAAACACATTCAGAGACCGCCGTATTTCGTATACGCATGTTCATCTCAATCATGCTCTCGGGCGGGGTGCCCAACAAACTGCCCACAGCCGTGGAGATGGGACCACCACTGGAGACCAACAGCACATGGCCGTTGTGGTGTTGTCTGACATGCGCCAATGCATCGTTAATGCCCTGCACAAAATCAGCAAACACAGGCATACCCGCAGGTTGCGCGCGCGCGTGCATCCACTCCTGCAAACCTTTGCGCAACAGACCGAAATGGTGTTTGTAGAGTTCTGGCGTGGTCGGTTTGGCCAGCGGCTCAGGATGTATGCAATGAATCACCGCCTCACTGTCGTACTCGTTCAGACCTGGCCAGAGCAATGCCTTCAACTGGGTGTCCTGCAAGCCTTGTTGAATGCCTTCCCAGGTTTGGCGGTGCCGCTTCAAACTGCCGGTGATAACCGCTTCAAACACCATGCCGCGCTCGCGCCAGTATTCACCTAAACGGATACTTTGCTTGAGGCCCAGCGCAGACAACTGGTCGTAGTCATCGGCGCCGAATGAGGCCTGTCCGTGGCGCACTAAATAGATATTTCCCATAGGGACATATTGTGTGCAAAAAAAGCGCGCAGGCCGGTCGCGCTGGAGACCGCTTTTGTCAAACAGCGGCATGCAATTTGACAGCATGCTGGATTGCGCAGCTGCGTTATGTCCTGCCTCTGCTGTTGGAGCAAAGAAGTCAATATGACAGCCACGGGGCCCGCCGCTTCAGATCAGCACCTGCCCTTGCACACACATCACGCAATCGCCACCAACCCACACTTGCTGCGCCGTGTCTTTAGATACATAGACCCGACCTGCACGGCCCAAGGCCGTGCCTTGCCTGGCAACATACCGCTCGGGCGCCAGCCCTGCGCCAATCAGCCATTGGCCCAAGGCCGCATTCAGACTGCCTGTGACTGGATCCTCGACCAACCCTTGGTTGTCTGGAAAAAAAGCCCTGACTTCAAACAGCACTTCGCCTTGATCGAAGGCGCCGACCACGCCGACTTTGCCGCTCGGCCCGACCACACCAATATCCAAGCCTTTCAACACTTCTGCATCTGGATGGAGTGCGAGCACTTGCTCGGCCGAGCCCAGCATGACCGCACGCCAACCGGGCCCGTTGTCGCACCAAGCGTGGTGAAGAATCTCTGAGCGCCCAACACCCAAGCCGCGTGCGATCAACTGCACATCTGCTTCAGCCAAAGGTCCGCTGCGGCGCAATGGCGGTGCAGCAAATAACAACCGTGCCCCGTTTTGTTGAATAGGTACCAGACCGACTTCGCATTCCTGCACTACATGATCTCGCTTGGGCGTACCACCTGCCTGTAGCCAAGCATGGCAACTGCCAAGCGTGGGGTGGCCAGCGAATGGCAATTCACGACCAGGGCAGAAAATGCGTAGCGCATAGTTGGCATCCGGATGGGTCGGTGGCAGCACAAACGTGGCTTCCGATAAGTTGGTCCAGTTGGTGAAGGACTGCATGTCTTCGGTGGACAGGCCGGTTCCATCCAGCACCACCGCCACCGGGTTACCCAGATAGGGCGTGGCAGTGAACACGTCAACTTGGGCGAAAGCGCGTTGTTTCATCTGAATGATGGTTAAAAATCATGACGGCGTATGCGAATGCACAGGCATTTTTCGACCGATAAAAACAGTGGCTATGACCGCCAAACCAAATCCAACCGTCATCATATCCAGCGTTTCACCTAGGATAGGAATGGCAAACAGCATGCCCAAAAAGGGCTGTAGCAATTGCACTTGACTGACCCTGACAGTGCCGCCCAAAGCAAGACCCCTGTACCAAGCGAAAAATCCCAGCCACATAGAAAACAAGGAAACATAGGCAAAACCTGCCCAAGCAGACCAAGGCACTGGTTCAAGTGGCCGTGACAGCCAAGACAGGGGCAGTGTCAAAGGCAAAGACAACACCAAAGCCCAGCTGATGACGTTTTGCGCGGGCATTTGTGTGGACATGCGCCCGCCCCAGACATAACCGATGGCGGCCATGGCCATGGCACCCAACAACATCAGGTCAGCGGTTTGCGGCCACCAGCCTGACTGACCAGAGCGCAGTATGGCAAAGCACAAAACCAGCAAGCATCCACCCACTGCACAAAACCAAAATCCTATCGAAGGCCGCTGTCGGTTAACCCGCGCTGCCAATGCCGCTGTGGCCAAAGGCAATACGCCGGTGATGACGCTGGCGTGGGCCGCCGGCAGATAGCGCATGGCCAGCGAAGTCAACAGAGGGAAACCAAACACCACGCCGAGTGAGACCATGGCCAGCGATTGGCATTGCTTGAAACTGGGTGGCACGGCTTTCACCAAGTAAAGGTAGACCGCAGACAGCAAACCCGCCACGCCAGCGCGTCCGAAAGCAATGAAATAACCGCTTAAGAAAGGCGTCTCGGGCGTGCCAACGGCCATCCGTGTGACCGGTAAAGTGATGGAAAACAAAACCACCCCTAGCAGTCCCAGCCACAGCCCGTGAATTTCGTTTTTGTTCACACAGGCACCCGTTGCCCCAGTTCTTCCCATCGTTCCATGGCAGCCAGCAGTTCCTCGTCAATCTGGGTGATGCGTGCGGCCATATCGGCCGCTTTTTTGGCCTCACTGATATAAAGACTTCCGTCTTCCAGCAAACGGTTAAGTTTGGCCTGCTCGGCTTCGAGTTGTTCGATCAAACCAGGCAAACCATCGAATTCGCGCTGTTCTTTGAAGCTGAGTTTTTTAACGCCGATTGTTTTTTCCGGTGTTGGAGAGCTTGAGTTTGACTTCGCCGCAGTTTCTGTTGCTTTGCTGGCCGTTTGCGCGGCCCAAGCCTTCGACCGTTGAGATTGCAGCAACCAATCCTGAACGCCGCCTTCGTACTCGCGCCAATGCGCGTCGCCTTCAAAGGCGATGGTGCTGGTGACCACATTGTCCAAAAAGGCGCGATCGTGGCTGACCAGAAACACCGTGCCATCGTAGTTTTGCAGTAACTCCTCGAGCAATTCCAATGTATCAATGTCGAGGTCGTTGGTGGGTTCGTCCAAAACCAGCACATTGGCAGGCCTTGCAAAAAGCCTTGCCAGTAACAAGCGGTTTCGTTCGCCACCCGACAAACTCCTGACGGGTGAGTTTGCTCTGGCTGGAGAGAACAGAAAGTCACCAAGGTAGCTTTTCACATGCTGGCGCTGGTTGCCGATCTCAATCCATTCACTGCCCGGACTGATGAAGTCTTCCAGTGAGGCGTTCAAGTCAAGCGCATTGCGCATCTGATCGAAATAGGCCACTTGCAGATTGGCTCCCTGCCGTACTTTGCCACTGTCTGGAAGCAATTCACCCAGTATCAGTTTCAGCAGCGTGGTTTTGCCGGCGCCGTTGGGCCCTATCAGGCCGACTTTGTCTCCGCGCAAGAGCGTGGCACTGAAACCTTGAACCACTTTTTTATCGCCATAAGCCAGCGTGACGTCGCTCAATTCAGCCACAATTTTTCCACTGGGTAAGCCTGCATCTACACTGGCTTTGACTTGGCCCATGGTGTTGCGCCTGGCCTGCCTGGCTGAACGTAATTTTTCCAAACGTGCAATTCGAGCGACTGATCGTGTTCGTCTGGCCTCAACACCGCGACGCACCCAAACCTCCTCTTGGGCCAACAGTTTGTCAGCCTTGGCTTGGGTGACGGCTTGCGCCGCCAATTCCGCCTCCTTGGTCAACAGGTATTGCTGAAAATTGCCTTGGTAGGAATACAAATGGCCACGATCCAACTCGACGATGCGAGTGGAAACGCGGTCCAAAAAAGTTCGGTCATGGGTGATTACCACCATGCTTCCTTTGAAATCGATTAGCAGGTCTTCCAACCACTGAATACTGTCAAGATCCAGATGGTTGGTCGGCTCATCTAGCAGCAGCATATCTGGCATGGTTACCAGCGCTTGTCCCAAAGCAACGCGCTTTCTCATGCCGCCAGACAAGCTGGATATCAAGGCCGTACCATCAAGGTGTAAACGCTGCAAGGTTTCTGTGACGCGTTGTTCCCAATTCCAACCATCTTGCAATTCAATGATGTTTTGCAAGCTGTCTAAGTCGCCGATGCCGGCCACGTATTGATCAAGCACAGCTTTCAACCCTGCCAAACCCTCACTCACCGCATCAAATACAGTGATGTCAGGATTTAAAACGGGCTCTTGCGCTACATAGGCCAGATTAAGGTTTTGCTGAAACTGAGCCACGCCATCGTCAAGTTGCTCTTTCCCTGCGAGTATCTTCAGCAATGAGGATTTGCCAGTGCCGTTTCGCCCGATGAGGCCAATACGTTCCGAGGTTTCTATGGATAAAGAGGTGCGATCGAGCAGAGGAACGTCACCGAATGCCAGCTGAGCTGACTGCAAAGTAATTAAGGCCATACCTGGATTATCAGACCTGTTGCGGAGTAACTTGCTGAGCGAAAACAGAACGGGTCAATATTGAGCAAAGTGAAAAAATACAGTTGGTTTTAGGTAAAGGGCAAAAAACAGACAATGAAAACTTCAGTAGTTGCCCTTTCAATAGCCAAACGTGTAGATTTTTTTGAGTTAAAAACTCAGAATTATCAAAGGCTTAGCGCAGATCAGGGGATTGCAGCAGCAAATAATTTGTAAAAGCTGGCGCAACTGGCAAAAAGTGCGCTATAGTAGCGGGCTCAGCTTTTGAAATGTGCTTCAAAAAAGTACCTCAGTAGCAGGGAAAACCCCAAAGATTGACAGGACATTAACAATCGTGTCATAATCGCAGGCTCCGCTGATCGCAGTGGTGCAGATGAGAAATCATCAGGTTCATTAACAAATTACAGCCGATAAGCGTGGGCGTTTTAAGGTGATTGCCAAGGTTCTAGTAACCGAGTCGCAAGACTTAAAACGCTCATGAAGATAGAAGTGAAGTTCACTTCAATTCCGTTTTTAATGAGTGGCCTCGAAAGAGGCAAAAAAACTATCAAGATCGAACTATAGAGTTTGATCCTGGCTCAGATTGAACGCTGGCGGAATGCTTTACACATGCAAGTCGAACGGCAGCACGGGGGCAACCCTGGTGGCGAGTGGCGAACGGGTGAGTAA
>NZ_JAVLFQ010000074.1:0-4085 GCF_046052765.1 Limnohabitans sp.
ATATAGGCCAGCGCGGCGTACCACTTGTAATCAAACAAACGCGCCTCCTGGTCCAACGCGGCATCGGGCCAGCGGATGTGCAAGCCACCCGGGGGCATGGCGAAGTCGGCGGGGAGTTTGATCTGCACGCGATGCGGGTCGACCACGACGGTGGCGCTGGACTCGACGATTTCCTGGATCGTTTTCATGCCGGCCCACACGCCGCTGAAGCGGCTCATCGCAAACGCGTGGATGCCCAAGTCCAAAATTTCCTGCGCTGAGGCCGGAAAAAACACCGGTGTGCCGCACGCTTTGAAAATATGGTCGCTCTGGTGCACGGCGGTGCTGCTTTTGGCAAGATGGTCGTCACCGGCCACCGCGATCACCCCGCCCCATGGTGTGGTACCGGCCATGTTGGCGTGCTTGAACACGTCCGAGCAACGGTCCACGCCCGGGCCTTTGCCGTACCAAATACCGAACACGCCATCGAATTTGTTGGAGCCTGGGGGTGCAAATCCCAGCTGCTGCGTGCCCCACAAAGCGGTGGCGGCCAGTTCTTCGTTGACACCGGGCTGGAACACGATGTGCTGCGCTTGCAAATGCTTGCGTGCGCTCCACAAGGCTTGGTCGTAGTTGCCCAAAGGCGAGCCACGGTAGCCGCTGATGAATCCAGCGGTGTTTTTGCCAGCCAACTGGTCGCGCTGGCGTTGCAACATGGGCAAACGCACCAAGGCTTGCACGCCACTCATGAACGCACGGCCTTGCTCAAGGGTATATTTATCGTCGAGCTGAACGGTTTCCAGGGCTTTGCGTATGTGTTCGGGCAGGGGCGCGTTCATGGGTACTCCAACTTCTGTCAGTGAGCGGTCAGTTTAGCCGTTCGTCACCTTTCCTGTCATTCGGGCTGTCCCTTGTGTTTGACAGGCTGAAACCGGGCTTTGGGCGGCACTTGAATCGCCCGAAACCCCAGCAGGCCGCCAGCGATGGGCCTCAGGACACGCCGTAACGGTCGCGGTAGGCTTGTACGGCAGGTAAATGCTGGGTCATGCCGTTATCGGTCTGTGCATCAAGATAACCCAACAAATCACTGAGTTGTGCCACGGCACACACTTTCAAACCCAAGGTGTCTCGCACATACTGCACTGCGCTGTGCGCCAAGTCTTTGACCGAACCATCAACCGCCGCTTCGGTCGCCATTTCCTGGCGGTCCAAGGCAATCGCCACGCCGTATGCCGTGGCTCCGGCTTGTTGTATCAAGGCAATCGATTCACGCACCGCCGTACCCGCGCTCATCACATCGTCGACGATCAACACCCGGCCCTTGAGTGGCGCACCGACCAATGTGCCGCCCTCGCCGTGGTCCTTGGCTTCCTTGCGGTTGTAGGCAAACGGGAAGTTATGACCGAGTCGTGCCAACTCAATCGCCACCGCCGCGCCCAGCGGAATGCCTTTGTACGCCGGGCCAAAAATCATGTCGAACTGCAAACCGGACTGCACCAGCGCCTGTGCATAAAAGCCAGCCAAACGACTGAGCTTGGTGCCATCGTCAAACAAACCGGCATTGAAAAAGTAAGGCGATATACGCCCGGCCTTGGTTTTAAAGCTGCCGAATTTGAGAACGCCCGATTCCAGCGAGAATTGAATGAACGCTTGCGCCAGCGTGTGGTCTGGCGTATGGTGCAAAGACATGGGGGAATTCCTTGTTCAAACTCAGCAGCCTCAACCTGAACGGCATACGTTCAGCCAGCAGCAAAGGGCTGGAACACTGGCTTGCTGCAAGCTCGCTGGATTGTATGTGTGTGCAAGAAGTCAAGGCACAAGAAGCCGACTTGATCGGCAAGTTTGAATCCTTGGCGGGCCTTGGCGGCTATTTCCATTGCGCCGAGAAAAAAGGCTATGCCGGTGTCGGCATGTACACCCGCTTTGAGCCCAGCCACGTGATCCAAGGTTTTGACGGTGGCGAATTCGACGCCGAAGGCCGCTATCTGGAATTGCGGTTCGACACACCCATGCGCAAGCTGTCGCTGATCAGCAGTTACTTCCCCAGCGGCGCCTCTGGCCCAGAGCGTCAGGAAGCAAAATTCCGATTCCTCGATGTCATTTACCCGCACCTGATGGCATTGAAAAAAGGCCGCGAATTGATTTTGTGCGGCGACATCAATATCGCGCACCAGCAGATTGATTTGAAAAATTGGCGTAGCAACCAAAAGAACAGTGGCTTTTTGCCCGAAGAACGCGCGTGGATGAGCACGTTGTTGGCCGACGGCGGCATGGTCGATGTGTACCGACGACTTCACCCGGACACAACTGACACTTGCTACACATGGTGGAGCAACCGAGGCCAAGCGTATGCAAACAACGTCGGCTGGCGTTTGGACTACCACTTGGCCACGCCTGCCTTGGCCGAGACCGCACGTTCAGTGTCTATTTACAAAGACGAAAAGTTTTCTGACCATGCGCCGATCACGGTCAGTTATGACATGAATTTATGATGCAGTTGCACACATGAGCGCACCTGTCTTCACCATCCCCGACCACGAAGTGGAATTGAGCGCGATTCGCGCTCAAGGTGCAGGCGGCCAGCATGTGAACAAAGTGTCAAGTGCTGTGCATTTGCGTTTTGACATACGCGCTTCATCGTTGCCGGAAGAGGTGAAAGAGAAATTGCTGGCTATGTCAGACCAGCGCATCACGGCTGATGGTGTGGTTGTCATCAAAGCGCAAAACTCGCGCAGCCAAGAGGGCAACCGAATAGACGCCATGGCTCGTTTGCATGAACTCGTGGCGCTGGCGGCCAAACCGGTGAAACCACGCCGCGCCACCAAGCCAACGTTCAGCGCACGCATGCAACGCGTGGACAGCAAAGTTTTGCGCGGCCAGACCAAGGCCTTGCGCGGCAAAGTCACGGACTGATTAGACGTTATGCATCTGCGTTTTCACTTTGCTTTATGTTTCAGTTTGAGCAACATAGTTAAAGGTTTGACATGTTAGATGTCTTGATCATCGGCGCGGGTTTGTCTGGCATAGGCGCGGCGCGGCATTTGCAAAAACAATGTTCGGACAAACACTGGCGCATCTGGGAAGCGCGCAGTGCCATCGGTGGCACCTGGGATATTTTTCGCTACCCCGGCGTGCGCTCGGACTCGGACATGCACACACTCGGCTATGCGTTCAAGCCTTGGCGAGGCACGCAAGCCATGGCCGACGGGCCGTCCATTCTTTCCTATATTCGCGAAGCCGCAAGTGAAACTGGTGTTGCGCAATATATCGATTTTGAGCATCGTGTGGTCAGCGCGGATTGGTCCTCAGAAAACGCTTGCTGGCGCGTGACCGCGCAAGTGGCTGATGGCAGCACACGCGTGCAAGAGGCACGTTTTTTGTACATGTGTGGCGGCTACTACAGCTATGCGCGAGGGCATCAACCGCATTTTGAGGGTCAAGAGAATTTCAAAGGTGCGTTGGTCTACCCGCAGTTTTGGCCCGAAGGTTTGTCTTATGCAGACAAGCGCGTGGTGGTGATTGGCAGCGGCGCCACAGCCGTCACCATCGTGCCTGCCATGGCCAAAGACGCATCGCATGTGAGCATGTTGCAGCGCTCGCCCTCGTATGTGGTGACCCGCCCCGCGCAAGAAACAGTGGGCGTGTGGCTAGACCGGTTTTTGCCGTTTGATTTGGGCTACCGGTTTGTGCGCTGGCGCAACATAGTGCAAGGCATTTTGTATTTTCAGCTTGCCAGACGCAAACCGCTGTTCTTTAAAAACTATTTGATCAGCATGGTGAAGAAGGCGTTGGGTCGCGGGTTTGATGTGAAGACACATTTCACGCCAAGCTATGCACCCTGGGACCAGCGTGTGTGCGCTATGCCTGATGGCGATTTGTTCAAACAGATTCGCCAAGGCAAAGTGACTGTGGTCACTGGTCATATTGCGCGGTTTGATGTTGAGGGCATCACCCTACAAGACGGCAGTTCTTTGAAAGCAGACATTGTGGTGGTCGCCACCGGTTTGCAACTCAATGTATTGGCAGATGTGGCCATTCGTGTGGACGGACAAGCGTTTGTTGCAGGCGATGCGCTGGCCTACAAAGGCATGATGCTCTCGGACTTG
>NZ_JAVLFQ010000075.1:0-3371 GCF_046052765.1 Limnohabitans sp.
CGCAGGGTGCGTGTTCCGGGTTTTTAGGAGAATGAAATGAAAGTTTCGGCTTCGGTCAAAACAATTTGCCGCAACTGCAAGATCATCCGCCGCAAGGGCGTGGTGCGGGTTATCTGCACCGACCCGCGTCACAAACAGCGTCAAGGCTGATCGAACAACGCATTCAAGAGGTTACTCATGGCACGTATCGCTGGTATCAATATTCCGCCCCATAAGCACACCGAAATCGGTTTGACATCGATTTTCGGTATCGGTCGCACGCGCGCTCGCAAAATTTGTGAAGCGTGTGGCATTGCGTATGCGAAAAAAATCAAGGATTTGACAGACGCTGATCTGGAAAAAATCCGCGATCAAATCGCCCACTTCACCATTGAAGGTGACTTGCGCCGCGAAACCACTATGAACATCAAACGTTTGATGGACATTGGTTGCTACCGTGGTTTTCGTCACCGTCGCGGCCTACCGATGCGCGGTCAGCGCACCCGTACCAATGCACGTACCCGCAAAGGCCCCCGCAAGGCAGCCGCTGCACTGAAGAAATAACTGAGGGACCCCCATGGCAAAAGCACCCGTCAACTCAGCCGCACAACGCGTGCGCAAGAAAGTCCGCAAAAATGTGGCCGATGGCATTGCACACGTGCATGCTTCTTTCAACAACACCATCATCACCATCACCGATCGCCAAGGCAATGCCCTGTCCTGGGCCTCGTCCGGTGGTCAAGGTTTCAAGGGCTCACGCAAGTCCACACCGTTTGCCGCTCAGGTGGCATCCGAAGTGGCAGGTCGCGCAGCCATGGATCAGGGTATCAAGAACCTCGACGTCGAAATCAAAGGACCTGGCCCCGGCCGCGAGTCTTCTGTTCGTGCGTTGGCAGCCCTGGGCATTCGCATCAACTCTATTTCTGATGTGACGCCGGTTCCCCACAACGGATGCCGTCCGCAAAAGCGCCGTCGCATCTGATTTCAAACCAAGCCCACCGCCGTTGTTGCAAGCAATAACGGCTCCCCGTTTTTATAGCGGGCAGATGACAAAAAGGAAGTTCAAGTGGCACGTTACTTAGGCCCCAAGGCCAAACTCTCCCGCCGAGAAGGCACAGATTTGTTTTTGAAGAGCGCTCGTCGCTCTATCGCAGACAAATCCAAGTTCGACAGCAAGCCCGGACAGCATGGCCGCACCTCTGGCCAACGTATGTCTGACTTCGGCTTGCAGTTGCGCGAAAAACAAAAAGTCAAACGCATGTATGGCGTGTTGGAGCGTCAGTTCCGTCGCTACTTTGCGATGGCTGACAAACAAAAAGGCAATACAGGTTCAAACCTGTTGTCTTTGCTCGAGTCGCGTCTTGATAACGTGGTTTACCGCATGGGTTTCGGCTCTACCCGAGCAGAAGCACGCCAATTGGTTTCTCACAAAGCCATCACGGTCAATGGCCAACAGGTGAATATTCCTTCTTACCTGGTCAAAGCAGGCGATGTGGTGAGCGTTCGTGAAAAATCCAAAAAACAAGGTCGTGTGATCGAAGCCCTTCAATTGGCAACCCAAGTAGGCATGCCTGCATGGGTAGACGTCAATATCGACAAAGCGGAAGGCATATTCAAGAAAGCGCCTGACCGTGACGAATTTGCGGCTGACATCAACGAATCTTTGATCGTTGAGTTGTATTCGCGTTAACCGAGGCAACACTGCCTCTTGAATCCGCCGCCCCGTGCGCTGTTGTACGGGGGTCATCATCTAGCCTTACCGGTGTAACGAACCGGGGGCATTGAGAGGGAAAAAACGAATGCAAACAAATCTTTTAAAGCCCAAAGCTATCCAAGTAGAACAACTTGGCCACAACAAATCCAAAGTCACGCTCGAGCCGTTCGAGCGTGGTTACGGCCACACGCTGGGCAATGCCTTGCGCCGTGTGTTGTTGTCATCCATGGTCGGCTATGCAGTGACCGATGTCACTATCGCAGGCGTGCTGCACGAATATTCATCGATTGACGGTGTACAGGAAGACGTGGTCAATATCCTGCTCAACCTCAAAGGCGTGGTGTTCAAACTGCACAACCGTGATGAAGTCACACTCAGTTTGCGCAAAGACGGTGAAGGTCAAGTCACCGCTGCAGACATTCAGACACCGCATGACGTGGAAATCATCAACCCCGAGCATGTGATTGCCAATTTGTCACACGGTGGCAAGATAGATATTCAATTGAAAGTTGAAAAGGGCCGTGGTTATGTGCCTGGCTCAATGCGCCGTCACGCGGACGAAGTCAACAAATCTATCGGTCGCATTGTGCTGGATGCTTCTTTCTCACCCGTCAAGCGCGTGAGTTACAGCGTTGAAAATGCCCGCGTCGAGCAGCGTACCGATCTGGACCGTTTGGTGGTTGAAATCGAAACCAATGGCGCCATCACTGCAGAAGATGCCGTGCGTTCGTCGGCCAAAATTTTGGTCGAGCAGTTGGCCGTGTTCGCGCAACTCGAAGGTAACGAGTTGGCCGCATTTGATGCGCCAGCACCGCGCAGCACCGCGCAGGTCGACCCGATCCTGTTACGACCCGTGGACGAACTCGAACTCACGGTTCGCTCTGCGAATTGCCTCAAAGCAGAAAATATTTTCTACATCGGCGATTTGATCCAGCGCTCAGAAAACGAATTGCTCAAGACGCCAAACTTGGGGCGCAAATCTTTGAACGAAATCAAAGAAGTGCTGGCTTCACGCGGATTGACTTTGGGTATGAAACTCGAAGGCTGGCCACCGAGCGGTCTTGAAGCAAAACGTATTTAAAACAAAACAGAGCGGTGTACACACCGCCTCCCCTGGCCGTACCTGATACGGCGGCCGGCAAAACAACGTCACCAAGGAAAAGATCATGCGTCACGGACACGGACTTCGCAAACTCAACCGCACCAGCTCACACCGACTGGCCATGTTGCAAAACATGATGAATTCGTTGATCGAACACGAAGTCATCAAAACCACATTGCCCAAAGCCAAAGAGCTGCGTCGCGTCATCGAGCCCATGCTCACACTCGGCAAAGAGCCCACACTCGCCAACAAGCGCTTGGCATTCAACCGCTTGCGTAACCGCGACAACGTGGTCAAGTTGTTTGCA
Source organism: Limnohabitans sp. (assembly GCF_046052765.1). Lineage (GTDB taxonomy): Bacteria > Pseudomonadota > Gammaproteobacteria > Burkholderiales > Burkholderiaceae_C > Limnohabitans. The sequence continues at coordinate 3,103 of NZ_JAVLFQ010000075.1, forward strand.
GACTTGGGTCCTCGCTACAAAACCCGTCCCGGTGGCTACACACGTATTTTGAAAATGGGTTACCGCGTTGGTGACAACGCACCCATGGCATTGGTCGAGTTGGTTGACCGTCCAGAAGTACAAGACACACCCGCTACAAGCGAATAACAGTTACAATCAAGCACACGACGCGCGATGGAGCAGCCTGGTAGCTCGTTGGGCTCATAACCCAAAGGTCGCAAGTTCAAATCTTGCTCGCGCAACCAAACACACGACGCCCACTTTCAGTG
>NZ_JAVLFQ010000076.1:0-5183 GCF_046052765.1 Limnohabitans sp.
TCGGCACGGCCAATCATGTCGTCGAACTTGGCTATGCCTAGTTGCGCCATGATGTGGCGTACTTCTTCGGCGATAAAGAAAAAGTAATTGACCACGTGTTCGGGCTTGCCAGAGAATTTTTTGCGCAGCACCGGGTCTTGGGTGGCGACACCGACCGGACAAGTATTGAGATGACATTTGCGCATCATGATGCAACCCTCGACCACCAGCGGCGCGGTAGCAAAACCGAATTCATCCGCGCCGAGCAATGCGCCGATGGCGACATCACGGCCTGTCTTCATTTGTCCGTCGGTTTGCACACGTATGCGACCACGCAAACCATTTAAGACCAAGGTTTGCTGGGTTTCGGCCAAGCCGATTTCCCACGGACTGCCCGCATGCTTGATGGACGACCAAGGCGAAGCGCCGGTTCCGCCATCGTGACCAGCGATGACGACGTGATCGGCTTTGCACTTAGCCACACCTGCGGCAATTGTGCCAACGCCAACTTCTGACACCAATTTGACGCTGACGTCTGCATGCGGTGCCACGTTTTTCAAATCGTGAATGAGTTGCGCCAAGTCTTCGATGGAATAAATGTCATGGTGGGGCGGTGGAGAAATCAAACCCACACCTGGCACGGAATAGCGCAAGAAGCCGATGTACTCTGACACCTTGCCGCCGGGGAGTTGACCACCCTCACCCGGCTTGGCGCCTTGCGCCATTTTGATTTGAATCTGATCAGCGCTACTGAGGTACTCCGCAGTCACACCAAAACGTCCGGATGCCACTTGCTTGATTTTGGAGCGCAGTGAATCGCCAGCCAGCAACGGCAGGTCGACCTCAACTTGTTTGTCGCCGATCACGCTTTTCAAGGTCTCGCCTTTTTGAATCGGTATGCCTTTGAGTTCGTTGCGGTAACGCGCCGGGTCTTCACCGCCTTCGCCAGTATTGCTTTTGCCGCCGATGCGGTTCATGGCGACAGCCAATGTGGCGTGCGCTTCGGTACTGATAGAACCCAAGGACATGGCGCCGGTGGCAAAGCGTTTGACGATCTCAGTGGCAGATTCCACTTGATCCAACGGGATAGCCTTGGCGGGATCAATTTTGAATTCGAACAAACCACGCAATGTCATGTGGCGACGGCTTTGGTCGTTGATGATTTGCGCGTATTCCTTGTACGTGGTCCAGTTGTTGGCACGTGCACTGTGCTGCAATTTGGCGATGGCGTCTGGTGTCCACATATGGTCTTCGCCACGGGTACGCCACGCATATTCACCGCCAGCGTCCAACATCGTGGCCAACACAGGGTCTTGGCTAAACGCACTGGCATGCATGCGGATCGCTTCTTCGGCAATTTCAAAAATACCTATGCCTTGCACACGACTGGGTGTGCCGGTGAAATATTTGTCGATGGTCTCGCTATTGATACCAATCGCTTCGAATAATTGCGCACCACAATACGACATGTAAGTGGACACGCCCATTTTGGACATGATTTTGGACAAGCCTTTGCCGATGGCTTTGACATAGTTGTAAATGGCTTTATCGGCTGACAACTCGCCTGGCAACTGATCGTGCATGGCTGCCAGCGATTCCATTGCCAGATAAGGATGAACGGCTTCAGCACCGTAACCAGCCAGCACAGCAAAGTGATGTACCTCTCTTGCGCTTCCGGTTTCAACCACCAAGCCAGCGCTGGTGCGCAATCCTTCTTTCACCAGATGTTGGTGTATGGCAGACAATGCGAGCAAGGCTGGGATGGCCACTTGCGTGGCTGATAACGCACGGTCGCTGATGATGAGAATATTGTGGCCGCTTTTGATCTGATCCACGGCTTGTGCGCACAGTGAAGCCAATTTGGCTTCCACACCTTCATGGCCCCAAGCCAAGGGATAAGTGATGTCCAAGGTGGCGCTTTTGAACTTGCCATGGGTCATGCTCTCGATATGGCGCAGTTTGGCCATGTCCTGAAAGTCCAGCACCGGTTGGCTGACCTCCAAGCGCATCGGTGGGTTGACCTGATTGATGTCAAGCAGGTTTGGTTTAGGCCCGACAAACGACACCAGCGACATCACAATGGCTTCCCGAATAGGGTCGATAGGCGGGTTGGTTACTTGCGCGAACAACTGTTTGAAGTAGTTGTACAGCGATTTATTTTTGTTTGATAAAACAGCGAGTGGGCTGTCGTTACCCATAGAACCCAAGGCTTCTTCGCCATTGGCGGCCATGGGAGCCATCAGGAATTTGAAATCCTCTTGGCTAAAGCCAAAGGCTTGCTGGCGGTCCAGCAATGACAAACTGGTCTGCTCGGGCGAGCCCACCGGATGCTCTTGCACATCATCCAAACGGATGCGCAGATTTTCAATCCATTGTTTGTAGGGCTTGCTGTTGGCCAGACCAGACTTCAATTCTTCATCGTTGATCATTCGACCTTGTTCCAAGTCGATCAAGAACATTTTGCCGGGTTGCAAACGCCATTTGCGGATTATTTTGCTCTCTGGCACGGGCAACACACCGGACTCGGAACCCATGATCACCAAGTCGTCATCAGTGATGCAATAACGCGATGGACGCAGGCCATTGCGGTCCAAGGTGGCGCCGATTTGTCTGCCGTCTGTGAATACGATAGAGGCAGGGCCGTCCCAAGGTTCCATCATGGCGGCGTGGTATTCATAGAACGCGCGGCGACGCGAATCCATGGTGCTGTGGTTTTCCCAAGGCTCAGGAATCATCATCATCATGGCCTGGCTGATCGGGTAGCCGGCCATGGTCAGTAACTCGAGGCAATTGTCAAACGTGGCGGTGTCTGATTGATCGGCAAAACTGATGGGATAGAGCTTTTGCAAATCTGCGCCCAACACGGCAGAGGACATGACGCCCTCGCGTGCTTTCATCCAGTTGTAATTGCCTTTGACAGTGTTGATCTCACCGTTATGCGCTACATAGCGGTAAGGGTGGGCCAACGGCCACTCAGGAAATGTGTTGGTGGAGAAACGCTGGTGGACCAGACCCAAAGCAGATACACAGCGCGGGTCTTTCAAATCATTGAAATAAGTACCTACTTGGTCTGCCAGCAACAAGCCTTTGTAAATGACCGTGCGGCTGGACATGCTGGGGACGTAATATTCTTTGCCGTGCTTTAAGTTGAGGTGCGAAATAGCTGCGCTGGCGGTTTTGCGAATCACATACAGCTTGCGCTCGAGCGCGTCTTGCACGATGACATCGTTGCCGCGACCGATGAACACTTGGCGGATCAACGGTTCTTTGGCACGCACGGTGGGTGACATGGGCATGTCTTGGTTGACGGGCACATCACGCCAGCCAAGCAACACCTGACCTTGGGCACGGATGGCCCGCTCTAATTCTTGCTCACAGGCCAAACGTGAGGCGTTTTCTTTGGGTAAGAAAACCATACCGACACCGTATTCACCGAACATCGGCAAGTTAACGCCTTGTTTGGCCATGTCCTCGCGGTAGAGCGCGTCCGGCAACTGAATCAAAATACCGGCACCGTCGCCCATCAATTTATCGGCACCTACTGCGCCACGGTGGTCTAGGTTTTCCAAAATCTTCAAAGCCTGAGAAACAATCTCATGGCTTTTGTGCCCTTTGATATGAGCGACAAAACCTACACCGCAAGCGTCATGCTCTTGGTTAGACTGGTACAAACCCTCGGTAAACGCGTGCTGCATTTCGCCATCCTCTGTGTATATCTTGGAAGAAGCGTAAGCATAGTCCAGCAAATGCTCGATTCCAAACAATTTAATTGGGGTCAGATACCAATTAATTCTCTAGTTATTTAATCGGGAATTAAATTAGGGACAGATTAAGCAGAGCCACTTTCCCCCATGGGTCTACCCGCTTTGGCCTTGTGTATTCGCCTCTTGGTCAAGGGTTGCAGGCTTTGAATGAACACATCTTCGCCTAAAGCCCAGCCACCCATTACTGAAGATGTGAGTGCTTGCTTGTTTTCTTCTTCAATACCCGCTTGAACCATTTCGGCATAGGCTTTTTCTCTGGCAAACGGCGTATTGCCCAGCGCCCAGTACACCTCATGAGCCACCAGCCAACTGTCTTGCCGCGCCCCAACATAATGTGCGTGGCTGGACCAAGGGTGCTCTAAGGCCTGTGCCACCATGCCAGCACGTACCGGGTTGAGGTCCATGTAAACCATACAAGCCAAAAAATAGCGATCGGTTTGTATCAACGCACTTCGAAACCGCCCTTCCCACAATGTACCGGTGCGTGTGTGGCGCTTATTGAAGTAACGAACGTAGTCACGACCCAAGTTTTGCATCATTTTTGACAAAGCCTGTTCGGCTTGCGGCGTGACCAGCAAATGCACATGGTTGTCCATCAATACAAAAGCGTGCAAATCGACTTGCTGCGTTTGGCAATGCGTGACCAGCAACTCGAGCCATATTTGCCTGTCGCTGTTGTCCTTGAAGATCCATTGACGGTTGTTGCCGCGCAAAATCACATGGTGCGGGTAACCGGGCAATGAGAGACGGGGCAGACGGGCCATGTGTGGATGGTAATGCGAGCCGAGGTCTGCTGTTTGTTAGGGTTGCACCGTTATCATGCGAACCATGAACAAGTCAGAGTTATCCCCGCCTGCCCAAGCGAAAGCAATGCATGTGTTTTGCTTGTGCGCGCAATGGTGCGGTACTTGTCGTGAATACCAGCCCATCTTTGATCAATTGGCGTCGCAATCGCCGGAAGTTAAGTTTGTGTGGGTGGATATTGAGAGCCATGATGAACTGCTAGGCGATCTCGATATAGACAATTTTCCAACGCTGTTAATTGCCGATGCCCAAGGCCAGGCCAGGTTTGCGGGCACCGTGTTGCCGCACGCCGAGACTTTGCAGCGCATGTGCCAGGCGGCATTGGCCGGGGATTTTCCGCTGATCAACGACTCTGTTTGGCAAAACGTGACGCCTGAGTTGATGCGGTTGGAGTAGTGAGGTCAGTGAATTGGGAAAATTGGGGTCAGGTTCCAATTAATTCTGCGAATGGAAATTGGGGTCAGGGAAATTGGGGTCAGTAACCAATTAACTTGTTATGAGGTTGCTGACCCCAATTTCCAAGTTCCCATTTCTTCTAGGCCGAATTCCTGCAACAAGGCCTTCAAGCGATCAGCAGACGATTGCTTGCGCTGACCGGTGAACTTCGCCAGTATCAGTTCGTTTTTCATGCTGTGC
>NZ_JAVLFQ010000077.1:0-8127 GCF_046052765.1 Limnohabitans sp.
TTACCTTTCTACCAAGCATCATAGTTCCTAAATAAACATTCACTTTATGAAACGAATACATTCCTTCAACATCTATTCAGATTTTTCAGATCAATAAAGAGACTTCAAAATCAATTCGGCAAGCTTTAAAAAAATAAGAACCTCGAAATTCATCAATACTAAAAGCCCAGCATTACCGGGCTTTTTTGCTTTCTAAAAAACTGCATGCGGCATGTCAGCCTCAGTTGTGTGCTATCGAACATACTGCCCAAAAAAAAAAGCGTATGAGTCTTATCAGCTTATTTCTATTTCCTCGTCAAGTTGAAACTGGGATTGAGAATCGATATGTTAATTGCAATCGTCTTGGTGTTATTGGTACTTGGATCTCTAATCTTTCATTACCTTAGTCCATGGTATTTCACCCCTATCGCTTCCAACTGGAAGGGTATGGACGATACGATTAGTCTTACCTTTTGGATTACCGGACTAGCTTTTATAGCTGTAAATCTCTTCGTTGCTTATTGCATTTTTAAGTTCCGAGCAAAGCTGGGGGTTCGAGCTGCTTACCAGCCTGAAAATAAAAAATTAGAGTGGTGGTTAATCGGAGTCACAACTGTAGGTGTGGCCGCGATGCTGGCTCCGGGCCTGATCATCTGGGCTAATTTTGTAAACGTTCCTTCAGATGCTCGCCTGGTCGAGGCTGTTGGACAGCAATGGCATTGGCAATACCGACTACCAGGTAAAGACGGCAAGCTTGGCGTTGTTAATGCCAAGAATATCAATGATGGTAATCCGTTTGGAATGGATCAGACTGACTCAAGTGGGCGTGACGATATTCTGGTCGCAAGCCAGGAGCTGCATTTGCAAATCGGTAAGCCCGTAAAGATCTTGTTGCGCTCAGTTGACGTTTTGCACAACTTCACGGTACCCCAGTTCCGTGCCAAGATGGATTTGGTGCCTGGTATGGTCACCTATCTCTGGTTAACACCCACTCGAACAGGTAAATTTGATCTGCTGTGCAATGAATTGTGCGGTGTCGGTCATTTTGTGATGCGTGGTGTCATTGTGGTGGAAGAAGAGTCAGCCTATCTGTCTTGGTTGGGAGAGCAGAAAACATTCGCAGACAATTTGTCTAAAACCAGTGGTGACATAACACTTGGCAAAACCCTCTATGCAAAATGTGTGGCTTGCCATGGTGCCGAAGCCGAAGGCAATCCCTTGCTTCATGCGCCTAAGTTAGCCAGCCAGGGCGAATGGTATCTGCAGCGGCAACTGAGTTATTTCAAACACGGTATCCGAGGGAGTGATGATCGGGATGTATTTGGCAAGATGATGGCGCCGATGGCATCGATGCTAGTCGACGATGCTGACATCGCAAACGTCAGTGCATTCATCACCTCACTACCAGATACATCTGCACCCAAAACTATCAACGGCAACGCCAGCGTTGGCAAATCATTGTTTGCATCGACCTGCGCAACCTGCCACGGCCAGAACGGACAAGGCGTACGTCTCATGCAAGCCCCCAAACTTAAGGGTATGAGCGACTGGTATATGGCCACTCAGTTGAAAAATTTTAAGCAAGGTTTACGAGGCGCACACGCCAAGGATGAATATGGACCTCAAATGGCATTGATGGCATCCATTTTGAAAGATGAGCAGGCTATTAACGATTTGGTGGCTTATATCAATTCGCTGCCCTGAACGGGCTTTGTCAGGACAGATAGACGAATCCAAAAAAAGGATATCCTAATGAAATACATGGCACACGATGAGTCTGCTGAAGTCGGACCATTAGAGGTTGCGGAGATGGAGCTCTACCATCCCAAAACGTTTCTAGGTAAATACATCTGGAGCCAAGACGCTAAGGTGATTGCGATCCAATACGCTGTCACCGCTATTTCTATTGGGCTAGTAGCCTTGGTCTTGTCTTGGATGATGAGACTTCAACTGGCCTTTCCTAACACTTTCTCGTTCATAGATCCAAGCAACTACCTACAAGCCGTCACCATGCACGGCATGATCATGGTTGTTTATTTATTGACCGCCTTGTTTCTGGGTGGTTTTGGCAACTACCTAATTCCTTTGATGGTGGGTGCTAGAGACATGGTCTTCCCGTATCTCAATATGTTGAGTTTTTGGATTTACCTTTTCGCCGTGCTTCTTCTGGTGGTAAGTTTTTTTGTCCCTGGTGGGCCCACCGGATCGGGCTGGACCCTTTACCCGCCACAGGCGATTTTGCCTGGTACCCCGGGTGCAACCTGGGGCATTATTCTCATGCTGGTGTCGCTAGCATTTTTCATAATTGGTTTTACCATGGGCGGCCTGAATTACGTCGTCACTATTTTGCAAGCTCGCACCCGTGGTATGACTTTTATGCGCATGCCATTAACAGTATGGGGCATTTTTGTCGCTACTATTTTGGCCTTGCTTGCCTTTCCAGCGTTATTTGTAAGCGCGGTGATGATGTTGTTTGACTTGTTGTTGGGCACCAGCTTTTTTATGCCCGCACTTGTGTCGATGGGAAAGCAAGCTAGTTATACCGGCGGTAGCCCCTTACTGTTCCAGCATTTGTTCTGGTTTTTTGGTCATCCAGAAGTCTATATTGTCGCCTTACCTGCTTTTGGCATTGTCTCAGACCTGCTCAGTGTCCACGCCAGAAAAAATATTTTTGGTTACCGCATGATGGTCTGGGCAATCGTCGCCATTGGCATTCTCAGTTTCTTTGTCTGGGCACACCACATGTATGTCAGTGGTATGAATCCCTATTTTGGATTCTTCTTTGCCACAACAACATTAATCATTGCAATTCCCACTGCTTTGAAAGTTTATAACTGGGTCCTTACACTTTGGCAGGGCAGTATTCATCTCACGGTACCCATGCTGTTTGCTATAGGTTTTATCTTCGCATTTTTGCACGGCGGCTTAACCGGCTTGTTCTTGGGTAATGTAAGCGTCAGTGTTCCACTCTCGGACACCATGTTTGTGGTGGCCCATTTTCACATGGTAATGGCGGTGGCTCCCGTCATGGTTGTGCTAGGAGCAATTTACCATTGGTACCCCAAGATTACTGGGCGCATGATGCATGAGGGCATGGGCAAAATTCATTTCTGGACTACCTTTCTGGGCACCTACGCGATCTACCTCCCCATGCACTACTTGGGATTTTTGGGAGTACCAAGACGGTATTTTTCAGTCGAGGGAACAAATTTCATTCCAGCTTCAGCTCACGATTTGAATATCGGAATCACTTTAGCCGCTTTGTTTGTGGGTGCGTTCCAAATGCTCTTTTTGTATAACTTAATTTGGAGTTTTTTCAAAGGTAAACCATCGGGCCCCAACCCTTGGAATGCGACAACGCTTGAATGGCAAACCTCTGATACGCCGCCGAAACACGGTAATTTTGGACCCGAATTACCGATGGTATATAGATGGGCTTACGATTTCAGTGTGCCTGGGTTCGTTGATGACTTCATACCGCAAAACGTGGCGCCGAAAGACGTTAAGCGTAGCTGAGTTAGCTGAGCCATGAACATAATCCATCATTTAACCACCAAGCCCTGGGAAGCAACGGCTGAGTTACCTTTGCTGCTGCAGCATTCCAATCAGCAGAATAAGCGGGTTGCACTCAAAGTGTTTTTGGGCGTCGTCACTGTTTTGTTCACGTTGTTAATCGTGGCTTATGCCGGACGTATGGTCTACGAAGATTGGCGGCCAGCACCACAAATCAGATTAATGTGGGCTAATACACTGGTGCTTTTTCTAGGTAGCGTGGGTTTGGAATTAGCCCAGTACGCTGTTAGGCGTGGAAATCAAAAGCTACTGCACCGAAGTCTTTTGGCTGCGGGACTTTGCACCTTGTTGTTCTTGATGGGTCAAGCTCAAGCCTGGCGCGAACTTAGCGCCTTGGTCTTTTTTAAAGTGACCAACCCAGCCATTGCTTTTTTCTATCTCATCACAGGTTTGCATGGATTGCATTTAATAGGTGGCTTGGTCGTCTGGGGCCAAACCCTAGTGCGGTTGTGGAGAGGTTTTGAGCTAGAGAAAGTTCGGCAAAGTGTTGAGATGTGCACACTCTACTGGCACTTTTTGTTGTTGGTCTGGATTGTACTTTTCGGCTTGTTGTTCACGGGTAACAACTTGGATCAATTGATGATTATCTGCGGGATAAGGGGAAGGACCTGATATGAAACACCCTGTTTCGACAATACCTATTCACTCGCCCGTCTTGGAGCCCGGCATGAAGGGCTTTGTCAGTGACTGGTCGTCTGATCAACAGTCGTTCAAGAAGGTCCCATGGGGCAAAGCCATGATGTGGATTTTTTTGGTCAGCGACACCTTTATTTTCAGTATTTTCCTGATTTCTTACATGACAGTACGAATTTCAACCCCCGAGGCCTGGCCCAATCCGAGCGAGGTGTTTGCCTTAACTATTGGCGGCAAGAAAATCCCTTTGATTCTGATTGCGTTGATGACCCTCATTCTCATCACCAGCAGTGGAACCATGGCCATGGCAGTGAATTACGGGTACCGCAAAGACAGACGAACCACCTTTGTGCTGCTGATGATCACCGCCTTACTCGGAGCTTCGTTTGTCGGCATGCAGGCATTTGAGTGGACAAAGTTAATCACCGAGGAAGGGATTCGACCTTGGGGCAATCCTTTGGGTGCGGCACAATTTGGTTCTGTTTTTTTTATGGTGACTGGATTTCACGGCACCCATGTCTCCATAGGCGTTATTTTTCTGGTGATCTTTGCCATCAAAGTCTGGCGTGGTGATTTAGAACACCAGCGGCCTGGATTCATGACAGGGCGTAAAGGTAGCTATGAAGCGATAGAAATCCTCGGTTTGTACTGGCACTTTGTGGACTTGGTCTGGGTCTTTATTTTTGCATTTTTCTATCTTTGGTAAAGAGAACCTATGTCTAAAGCAGAAAACCAACAGCACCCGATAGGCATATATCTCAAGATATGGTTGCTACTTTTCGTACTAAGCACAGCCTCTTATATGGTTGATTACTTTCATGTGCAAAGCTACCTGCGCTGGTCCTTAATCATTGTCTTTATGTTGTTGAAGGCGGGCTTGATCGTTGCCGTCTTCATGCACATGATGTGGGAGCGCTTGGCCTTCATTTATGCCATTTTGCTACCGCCCCTTTTGATCCTAACTTTCGTCGGTATCGGGGCACTGGAGGCAGACTATACGTACCTGACTCGCGGGGTATTTTTCTTCAAGAGTGTGCCGTAAAAAAGGTTAACAAATCTAGAAAAAATTTTATATCAACGGCATTCAGTAATTGGAGAGTCACGCATGGCAAAAAAATACGTCATACACACCATCGTAATTTCTGGGTTTTTTATTGGTGTTGCCTTGCTTGCCTATCTCCTTGTATCGCATCATTTGAGTATGCCTAATCAGATCTTGCACAGCCGAGACGGTTTGCTTAGCAATAGATGAGGTTGGTTGATCTTATCAAACCGGTTGGAAAGTTTTAACTGGGGGTATTCAATGAAGCTAAAAAGAAGTTATTTTACTGGTCTGAGTTTGGACGATTTAGAGCTTTTTGAAGAGCAACTAGAGAGTGCTGGTATTTCAACACCTCAGATTCATGTATTGAGCTGGGATGACGCTAGCGTGTCAGTTCATCCGCACCTGCATGAAGTCCAATCACTCATGAAGCAAGACATAGTGCACATGTCGATACTGGGCGCGGTGATTGGTAGCGGCTTGGCAAGTACGATTCTCTTGATTACCTTCAGCTTTGAACTGGGGAGTACATCAGCCGGCTGGATGCCAATTGTTTTCCTTTCGGTTGTGATTTTAGGCTTTTGTACTTGGTTAGGCGGCTTTATTGGGATTCAGACACCTAACTATAAGTTCGCTCGGTTTGAAAAAATTTTAAAGGAAGGTCGTCATGTTTTTTTCGTTGATCTAGAGCCCGATCAGGACGAAATTCTAGAAAAAATTCTAAAGCTTCACCCAAATTTGCATCGAGCAGGAACGGATGACGGTTCTCCTCACTGGCTGGTGAAACTGCAGCGCAAAATAGGAATGATTCGTAACACATAGGTAGAAGTGTTGTCTACCAATATCAAAATCAATTTATGCCGACTATCATTTCACAAAATATCCTGACCGTTCTAAGTCAGCTTTATGCGCTTACAAAGCCTAGAGTACTGCAACTGATTGTCTTTTGCGCCCTTGTGGGCATGGTGATGGCGGTACCAAGTACACCAACTTTTAGCGAAATTCAACATGCTATATTAGCCTGTGTAGGCATCTGGCTGGTTGCTGGAGCGGCCGCTGCAATAAACTGCTTGGTTGAAAAAGAAATAGACGCCAAAATGAAAAGAACCGCTTGGCGGCCCACTGCTAAAGGTCAAATTGATGGCTTACTGACTTTACTATTTTCCTTTGCGCTCTGCGCAGCTGGTTCGGCTCTACTTTATTTCTGGATCAACCCCCTAACCATGTGGCTTACCTTGGGTACTTTTTTGGGTTACGCAATTATTTACACCCTTATACTGAAGCCACTAACGCCGCAAAATATAGTGATTGGGGGCTCGTCTGGTGCGATGCCGCCGGTGCTGGGATGGGCTGCCATGACGGATCAGGTGGGACCCGAAGCTCTTCTACTCTTTCTCATCATTTTCTTGTGGACTCCACCTCATTTCTGGGCGTTGGCACTTTACCGAGTTGAGGAATATAGGAAGTCGGGACTACCTATGTTACCTGTGACTCATGGAATTAACTTCACGTGTCTGCAAATCCTGCTCTACACCCTTATTTTGTTAGCTGCTTGCTTAATGCCATTCGCTTACGGTATGAGCTCTTGGCTTTATCTATTAGTTGCGCTGGCTTTAAGTCTGGGTTTTGTGGGCCATGCATTCAAGCTTTGGCGTAAATATTCGGACGAGCAGGCGCGCCAGACTTTCAAGTTTTCTCTTGTGCATTTAAGCTTGCTATTCGCGGCCATGCTGGCAGATCATTATTTGTTTTGATACAGTAAACTAATTGATGGATGGTGTTCTGGGGTAATTTGTACTTTGTCCGAAGGCCACCGCTCACCAATTCATTCAAGATCAAACTCAGTACTTTAATGATTTATGAACTCCACTTTACTGCTCCTAAACAGACAGAAGATCACTACAAATAAAAAAAACGCCACTCAGTAAAGCAATGGCGCTTGCGGATTACCGCAAAAGCAGCATTTTCATACGATTTTTGTTCGCTGCAATTTGGGATATTCGTATAGTTATATCTCCTCCCATGTTCTTTACATATCAAGCACTAACGAAACATAACCTTGTTGAATTGCATAATTAAAAGCGCTAATACTAACTATCCAAGCGTATACAGGCAATCCACACAGATGGTTAACCTTTTTTCTGAAAAGAGCTGATAGCAGTTTAGAGTCAAGGAAGTACAGAGAATTAAAATACTTAGATCATTGATCTGATAATAACTCAATTTTTAACTGCTTTTTATAGACGCTAAAAGTATTTCCCAGCCACGAATGAGAGCCATAATATCGCTTGAAGAGGTGGGATTGAACTAAAGATGAAAAACCATCAGAAAGAGTTCGTTTTTAGGATAATGATCGCCTCGAATAAGTAATGAGTCTTTGGCTTTAAAAAGGAGAGAGTCAAATGTCTACAGTGGAACAATTCTTAGACTTGAATTCGCGAAAAGTATGGAGTTTGAGACCAGAAAATCGAGTAATAGACTCGCTATTTTTAATGGCTGAAAAAAATATCAGTTGTATTTTGATTATGAATGAAGAACATCTTGCAGGAATTTTTTCTGAAAGAGACTATGCAAGAAAAGTAGTAATCCAAGGAAAAAATAGCAATGAAATTTTATTAAAAGAGGTTATGACGGACAAGTTAATTACGATTGGACCTAAGACTGAATTAGATGAATGTATGCAGTTAATGACTGACCACCGAATCAGACATTTACCCATATTAGATAACAGCAAAGTAATTGGCTTAATATCGATTGGCGATGTGGTAAAAGAAATGATTGTTCAGCAGAAAAATCAGATTAAAGAATTACAAAAATATATTTCTGGCTAGATACGTGGATCGAACTGGGTTTGTTTACTCTGCTACTGATATTCGACCTTGTTAAAAACTGCTTGAGTT
>NZ_JAVLFQ010000078.1:0-6155 GCF_046052765.1 Limnohabitans sp.
CTGTTTTACTGTTACGCGATGGCGAGCAAGGCATGGAGGTGCTGATGACACGTCGATCTATGAGCGCGAGTTTTGCCCCTGGCGCCTATGTGTTTCCTGGTGGCGGCATTGATGCTGCAGATGCCGACATACACGCCTTGGCCAAAAGACGTAGCTCGCAAGTGGATTTGCGATTGACCCAAGCGATTGCAGCCATCCGCGAAAGTTTTGAAGAACTTGGCGTGCTGCTGGCCACGCATGCGGACGGCCGCATGGCGGACATGAACGACATACTTGGCTTTGATCGCTTGCAAGCGCTTGCGCCGCAAATTCAGTCGCGCGGCATGCGATTGGCGGCCGACCAGGTGTATGTGCTGGCGCATTGGGTGACAGATCGCGATTTGAAACGCCGATTTGACGTGCCATTTTTGGTGGCACGCATGCCCGAGGGACAAACACCAGTCGCAGACGACAAAGAACAGTTCGAGCCTTTGTGGATTCGTCCTCAAGATGCGCTGCAAAGACACCGTCAAAACGATTTTTTCATCATCTTTCCGACCATACGCACGCTAGAGCGCATGCAGACATTCGACAACGTAGACGCGGTGCTGGCCGCTTGCGCGAACGAACAACCCTGGTTTCACAGTTGCCCGCGCGCCGGTTGGTTGAACGGGCAAGAGACGCGTTACATGGAGCACGAACAGCCATTCGGTGAATTGGCTTTGACCTGTCGCGACGGGCAAATTTTGCATTCGCTCGATTGGCAAACGCAAGCACCGGTGCGTTTGCTGTCTCACGTGCAACGCTTGACCGCGCCCAACCCCGGCATGATGACTGGCCCTGGCACCAACAGTTATCTGATTGGCGACACAAACAGCGGTTTCATCGTCATAGACCCGGGCCCGCCGGACCGCGAACACATACAACGACTGTGGCAAGCCTGCGGCGGCGATGTGCGGTTCATTGTGTGCACGCATTCACATCCCGACCATTCACCCGGTGCGGCGCTTTTGAAAAAGCTTTGCGCTGAACACGGCGTGCATGTGCGCATCATGGGCATGGCATCCGCTGACACGGCACGCGCGCACAGCCGTTTTGTGCCTGACCATCCATTGAATGACGGCGACATGCTGGTGCTACACAGCGGCGAGGATACCCACACGCTGCGCGTGGTGCACACGCCTGGGCACGCAGCCAACCACTTGTGCATCATTCTTGAAGAGGACGGTTTACTGATCAGCGGCGACCATGTCTTGAACGGCAGCACCACGGTGATTGATCCGCCCGATGGCCACATGGGGCACTACCTGCACTCGCTAGATAAACTGTCTGCGCTGTGTTCGCAATACCAAGTGGAATTCATTCTGCCCGCACACGGCTACGTGCTGGGCAACGAATGGGGCGAGCCCTACAGTGCGCTCGATTGCATTGCGCGTTTGAAAACACACCGTTTGACGCGTGACGCCAAGGTGCGTCGCGTGATGCAACTCATGCCTGAAGGCAACCCCGAAAGTTGGCTGCCGCTGGCCTATGACGATGTGCAGCAACAGTTATGGCCGGTGGCTATGCGCTCTCTGATGGCGCATGTGCAATACATCCAGGGAATCCAGTGAGCACTTGAATTTGTATACACATTTGTGTATATTTAATGCATGAAGACTGCAGGATTTGATTGGGACGATGGAAATTGGCCCAAGTGCGGCAAACACGGCGTGTCTCGCGCAGAAATTGAAGAAGTGCTGCTGAATACACCTGCTGTGATGCCGGATCCTCATCCTGAAGAACCTCGAATGAGAGCTATCGGAAAGGCAATTGCAGGGCGCTACGTCTTTTTGGTATTCATGGTTCGCCAATTCAACCACAAACTTTTTTTAAGACCCATCAGTGCTCGTTTTATGCACCAGAAAGAAATAGACCACTATGAAAACAAAATCTAAAACCATGCCTACGCTCAAAAGCGATGATTCAGCTGAGGATTTTGTGAGCTCAGCGGATTTATCCAAGTACGATTTATCGGGATTCAAACCGATGAAATTTGAAATCGAAGCCAAATCTGCTGCACTCAATTTAAGGCTTCCGCAATCTCTGCTGGATGCCATCAAAGTCCGTGCAAAGACCAAAGGCATTCCGTACACACGGTACGTACGCATGCTTTTAGAAACCGATTTGGCCAAGCCTTCTGCTTAATGGAGATTTAAAGCTTGGTCAATAAAAGTGTGAAGCTCACCGATACGCCGGATTCTGTGCACGCCGGTTACCCAACGCGTGACCGTCATTCCTCTGGGCCGGGAGTCGCCTACCCGGCTCGGTGCTACCTACCCGCCAACTCAGCGGACCGCCTCAACGTTGGCCTACTTGGTATTGCTGCGCGCAGAGATTGCCCGTTTCACCCACTTTGTGGCTCGTACCTCAAGCTTGCACCTTCGGTGCGGCCCCCAAGTGACTCGTCTCTGTTGCTCTGATCCTCACCTCACGGTGGAGAGGTATTACCTCCTGCGCTGTCCTGTGCAGTCCGGACGTTCCTCCAGTGCCTGGTTTCCCAGATTGCACCAGCGACGGCCTAGCGAGCTTCACACTGGCATTATCGGCTTTAACGCTGGCGCGGCGCTGTGGCTACATCTGCAAAAGGGTTGATCAATGCAACCCCTGTAGTTTCAAAATCCGCGACATTGCGCGTGACCAGCGTCATGCGGTGTTGCAAGGCGGTGGCGGCGATCATGACGTCACGTTCGGGTTTGGGATTGGGGAGGTGCATGCGAGCGCACAAGACCGCCGTGTCTTGGGTGAACGGCAGTATGCGGTCTGCAAACGCGTTTTTCACGCGATCCAGCCAATCACGCAGGGCACTACCTTGAGGCGGCAGTTTTCTCTCTAGCGCTTGTACGCCTTTTTCCAATTCGAGCACGGTGATAGCCGATAAAAACAAGCGACTCATTTCTTTATCGGCTGCCCAAGCGCGTACTGCTTGCGATTGTTGGGGTTTGCCGTGACGCAACTCTGAAATGACGTTGGTGTCCAGCAAGTACACAGTGCATCAACCCAGGTCTGCGTCAGGAGTGCGAATGTCAACACGCGTTGGCTCAAAGTCCCAACCCTCGCTGCCTTGGATACCGTCCATGCAAGTCAACAAAGTCACGTCTTGGTGACCGCACAACTGGTAATAGTCACGGATATTGAGCAACGCGTAAGACGGTTTGCCACGATCGGTGATGATGACGGGACTTCGCTCGGCGGCGCGTTTGGCAGCGCTGACATCCCGGGTAAATTCGCGGCTGGAATAGGTGTTCAGGCTCATGGAGGGTCTCCTGAAGTAGCAATGCTTGTATGTTATGACATTTGTTCTGCCTTTTCAAGCCATTGATCCCCATTAACGTATGGCGATTTTTATAGTCGCTATTGCACACCTAGAATCTACATCTGTTGCCGCCACTGCCCGATAACCACGGGCCCCGCACATGATCCGCCTGTCCGAACTCAAACTGCCTTTGTCGGCCCTGCCGGTACAACTGCCTCGCGCCGCCGATGCGCCCGCTGAAACCGATGCCGACCGGCATCTACCGCCACACCCAGAAATTGCATTGCGCGATCTCGCCGCGCAGGCTTTAAGCATTGCCAAAGAAGACATCAATACGCTATCGGTGTTCAAACGCAGTTTCGATGCACGCAAACACAACCTGTGGGTGGTTTACATCGTCGATATTTCGCTGCACAGTGCTGCGCAATACACACAACTGTTGCAACAACACCACCGAAACCCACACATACAAGCCACGCCCGACATGGTTTGGCGCCCACCTCTGCAAGCGCCTGCCGATTGGAGCCCGCTAGACGGCCAACGCCCCGTGGTGGTGGGCTTTGGGCCTTGCGGCATATTCGCTGCGCTTGTACTGGCACAAATGGGGCTTAAACCTATCGTCATCGAACGCGGACCATCGGTGCGACAGCGTACGCAAGACACCTGGGGCTTATGGCGCAAATCGGTACTCAAACCCGAGAGCAATGTGCAATTTGGCGAAGGCGGCGCCGGCACGTTTTCTGACGGCAAGCTCTACAGCCAGATCAAAGACCCGCGCCATTTGGGTCGAAAAGTGATGCAAGAGTTTGTGAATTTCGGCGCACCAGAAGAAATACTCTGGGCGGCGCATCCGCACATAGGCACGTTCAAACTGGTCAAGGTGGTCGAAGGTTTGCGTGAACACATCATCCGCTTGGGCGGTGAGGTCAGGTTTAACCAACGCGTGGTCGACATATCGTTAGACACCCACGGCGCACAACGGCAATTACAAGCACTCCACATACTGCAACAAGACAATGGCGAGCGTTACACCTTGAACGCGCAACACGTGGTGATGGCGTTGGGGCACAGCGCACGCGACAGCTTCACCATGTTGCACAGACACGGCGTCGCCATGACAGCCAAAGCCTTTTCCATCGGTGTGCGCATCGAACACCCGCAAGGTGTGATCGACAAAGCGCGTTGGGGTATGCATGCCGGTCACCCTATGCTGGGCGCAGCCGATTACAAACTGGTGCATCACGCCGCCAATGGCCGCGCGGTATACAGCTTTTGCATGTGCCCAGGCGGTACGGTGGTGGCGGCCACCAGCGAAGCAGGACGCGTGGTCACCAACGGCATGAGTCAGTATTCGCGCAACGAGCGCAATGCGAATGCAGGTATCGTCGTCGGCATTGACCCTAGCGATTACCCGACAGATGCAGCTTCGTTTGAAGCCACCTTGGGGCAAGAAAATGGCAACGCCGTGCGTTTAGACACTTTGGATACGGCAGACGGTTTTCATCCACTGGCGGGTATGGTTTTGCAAAGACACATTGAATCGGCGGCCTTTGTCGCAGGTGGCCGCAATTACCAAGCCCCGGCGCAACTGGTGGGCGATTTGCTTGCCAACAAAGCCTCCGCCGCCTTGGGCGATGTCGAACCGTCCTACAAACCCGGCGTACATATGACCAGTTTTCAACAAGTACTACCCGCTTATGCACTGGACGCCATGCGCGAAGCGCTCCCCGTGTTTGGCAAAAAAATCAAAGGCTTTGACCGCGCAGACGCCGTGCTGACCGGTGTGGAAACTCGTACGTCTTCGCCATTGCGAATTGAGCGCGACGCGCATTTGCAAAGCCCGAATCTGCGTGGCCTGTACCCTGGCGGTGAGGGCGCAGGTTATGCAGGCGGTATTTTGTCGGCAGCGGTCGATGGCATCAAACTCGGCGAAGCGCTGGCTTGGCATCTGTTGCAAAATCCAATCCATTAAATAAGGAGTACACCCATGAAAGCACACAATATTCTGGAGACCATCGGCCACACACCGCATATCCGCATCAACCGTTTGTTCGGTGCGAATCACCAAGTGTGGATCAAGTCAGAGCGCAGCAACCCGGGTGGTTCCATCAAAGACCGCATCGCTTTATCGATGATCGAAGACGCAGAAAAATCCGGCGTACTCAAACCTGGCGGCACCATCATCGAACCCACCACGGGCAACACCGGAGTCGGTCTTGCCATGGTGGCGGCGGTCAAAGGCTACAAATTGGTGCTGGTGATGCCTGACAGTATGTCGATTGAGCGCCGCCGTTTGATGTTGGCCTATGGCGCCACGTTCGATTTGACACCGCGTGAAAAGGGCATGAAAGGCGCTATCGCCCGTGCCCAGGAATTGGTCGACGCCACCCCCGGCGCGTGGATGCCGCAGCAGTTTGAAAACCCGGCCAATATCGCGGTGCATGTGCGCACCACGGCGCTGGAAATTTTGGCGGACTTCCCAGATGGTTTGGATGCCATCATCACCGGTGTCGGCACCGGCGGTCACCTCACCGGTTGCGCACAAGTCTTGAAAGAAAAATGGCCGAATCTGCAAGTGTTTGCGGTCGAGCCCAAAGCCTCGCCTGTCATCTCCGGCGGCGCGCCCTCGCCGCACCCGATTCAAGGTATTGGCGCAGGCTTCATTCCCAAAAACCTGCACACCGATTTGCTAAGCGGCGTGATCCAAGTCGACGCAGAAGACGCACGTGAATACGGCCGCCGCGCGGCGTGTGAAGAAGGCATGCTGGTGGGTATTTCCAGCGGTGCCACGCTGGCAGCGATTGCCCAGAAGTTGCCTGAGTTACCCGCAGGTGCCAAAGTACTGGGATTTAATTACGACACGGGTGAGCGCTATTTATCA
>NZ_JAVLFQ010000079.1:0-2096 GCF_046052765.1 Limnohabitans sp.
AAAGACTTCAAAGATTCAACACTGGCGTCTTGCCCTTTTTCAAGGCGTTGGATGGTGCGCACACTCAGGCCGCTGAGGTCTGCCAGTTGTTGCTGTGACCAACCGTGTTGCAGCCTTAATTTTTGAATCAACATGAAATCTCCTGGATGACCGAACTGCCTAATTTAGGACTCTTCTTGGGTTTTGAACACGTCAGCAGTACGACAAAGGACTTTCATATGAGTTACTAAGCCATTGTCCAGTTTCTTTTATCTTTAATTTTCTACTTTAGCTAAAATGGCTAATCTTCAGGAGTTGCCATGCATATCACCGCCACCGAAGCCAAAAACAGATTTGGCAGCATTTGCGCTCAAGCCAAGAAAGGGCCGGTATTTGTTGAAAAAGCCGGGCAGGTTGACACCGTCATCCTGTCGGTCGATCAATACCGGGTCTTGCAAGCTAACCAAAACACCGCCAGCTTGGCGACCCGCAAGCAGCAGTTTGAATCTGAGTTCGCCGAATGGATCACTGCCCAAAACGCGTGGGTTGAAACCCACGGCATCCCTGGCGCTGATTTACGTCCTTGGTAAACCGCTGTGGCCCAATTTGACGTCTACCCCAATCCTAGCGAGAGTGCCGATAAAGGCATTCCCTTTGTGGTGGTGTTGCAAAGTGATTTGCTTGATGCCTTGGCGACACGTCTTGTGATGCCCTTGGCCACTTTAGAGTTTGCTGACAAAGTTCCTGAAAAGCTATGCCCTTTGGTCACGGTCAACGGCCAACAGCTTCGGGCGCTGGCGCACTATGTAGCGCCCATGTCGGTGCGAAGCTTGCGTCAAATGGCGGGTAACTTATCGTCTCAATCGCATTTGCTGATTGCCGCCATGGATGTGGTCTTATCAGGTGTTTGACCCATATAAACATGGGTTGCTTAGAATAAACCCAAATTAATCACAAGGATACGTCGTGGATTTCATGTTGCTTTTAAAAGCCGCTGTGATGGGTATCGTCGAGGGATTCACCGAGTTTTTGCCTATTTCATCCACGGGGCACCTCATTTTGGCGGGCGCATTGCTGGGCTTTGACGATGAGAAAGCCAAGGTATTCGATATCGCTATCCAAACCGGCGCAATTTTTGCGGTGGTGATCGTGTTCTGGGAAAAAATCAGCGCGACCGTCATTGCCTTGCCTTCACAACGGCTGGCGCGCCGTTTTGCCGTCAATGTGCTGATCGGATTTTTACCCGCGGTGGTACTTGGACTGTTGTTCGGTAAGGTCATTAAAGCGCATTTGTTCACGCCGACGGTGGTGGCGACGACTTTTATTCTGGGCGGATTGGTGATTTTGTGGGTCGAGCGCTGGGGCAGAAAACCATTGCACGACGGCCATCCAGATGACCATGTACGCATCATGAATGTAGAGTCCATGTCACCGCTTGACGCTTTGAAAGTTGGCCTGGTGCAATGTTTGGCCATGGTGCCGGGCACGAGTCGCAGTGGTGCCACCATCATTGGCGGTATGTTGCTCGGACTCTCGCGAAAAGCCGCTACTGAGTTTTCTTTTTATCTTGCGATTCCGACTTTGATCGGCGCTGGCGTCTACAGTTTGTACAAAGAACGTGCCTTGTTGAGTTTGGATGATATGCCGATGTTCTGCATCGGCTTGGTGTTCTCATTCATCAGTGCACTGGTCTGTGTGAGATGGTTACTGCGCTATATTTCTACCCACAATTTTGTGCCCTTCGCTTGGTATCGCATTGCCTTTGGTGCCGTCGTTTTGTTGACCTCTTACCAAGGCTGGATCGTCTGGCAACCTTGATTGATTTCAGGGGATTTATTTTTTCATAGCAAGACTGAGCATATTCAAAATAGCCGCTTCAACGGCTGCCGCCGTCACCAGTGGTTTTTCCATGGGCACCAGATGCGTGCCATCGATCATCGTGATACGTCCTTTGGTAATTTTGTGGGTGAAATCAGAACCTGCCATCCGCATTTCGCGTGAGTGACGCGCTGCCACCAAACTGACTGGGCAAGTCAGAGGGTGTTTTTTTAATAAGCGTTCCAAATTATGAGGGACGTTGTTGTAAATCAGCGTTTCAATGTCGCGGTTAAAACTCA
>NZ_JAVLFQ010000080.1:0-31409 GCF_046052765.1 Limnohabitans sp.
ATGGTCAAGTCGGGTCAATTGGTGCGCGTGTCCCGTGGTCTCTATGCGCTGGAACATCCTGCCCATGCACAAGCTCTCGCCGCCGCCTTGGCAGACAAAAAGGGTGGTTTATCGGTCAAAAAAACAACCAGCCCCAGAAAAATGGCGCTTGCCAAAACTGCACATGGGCGGGTGTTGCTGGACTTGTGGGCGCGTGGTGAGAAGACACTCACACGTACAGAGATCCAAATCGCCACGGCAGACTGGATACCGCAAGACATAGACGCGTACCTTTTTTTGCTGCCTGCCTGGTTGCGCGTTGCGCTGCTGCAATGCCATGCAAAGGCCAAGTCGGTTCAACTCGGTTTGGCAGGTGCTTATAGCTGGTCCAACCCTCAGCCGCGGGATGAGCTGTTGATAGCCAAGGTGTTGGATCAACACCGGTTTGAGGACATGGTGCGGGTGTGTGCGCACTTTGGCGTACCCAAAGTCAGGCGTGTGTTTCGCCAACGTGTTTACGAACCCATGCCACGAGCCAGTGTGTCCAGAATGCTGGGCAATATCGCCAAAGGGCTGAAACTCTCACAGCAGGAGGCCTATGCTCAATCTTGATTTTTTGCCGCAGGCGACACAAAAACTCTTTCATCGGCTGAAAGACGATCCGCGATTAGGCAGCTTTACTTTGGTAGGAGGCAGTGCCTTGGCCATGCATATTGGGCATCGGTTGAGCGAAGATTTAGATTTCAATTGTTTCGGGCATGACTTGCCAAGTTTTAAGCTGGATTCGTTGTTGGCTGAACTGTCTGACAGCGGTTGCGAGATACGCAGTTTGATCCCTGCTGAAAAAAAGGTCAGCTTCAAAATAAATACAGGGCAAGACTTAGACAGGCAGATTCAAGACTATGCCATCGATGGCGTCAAAGTCACGTTTCATGCGCGGCAATTTCCTGAGCGGCCTCGGGCGCAAATTGATTGCTTGGTAGCCAGCCCTAAACACCCCATGTCACCCGGTGGTTTCAACGTGATGGGCTTGAACGGCTTGTTTGTCATGAAGACCTTGGTGGTTTATGACCGTGTGAAAGCCAGAGATTTGTATGACTTGATGGTGCTCACCCGGGATCACGGATTTGCTTTGAAGGACGCGTTTGCCGCCATAGCGGCTTACCAACCGGTGCGCCACCAAGATCCGGAACATTTCAAAAGCGTCTTAACAGGTGTGATTCCTTTGGATGGGGATGACGAGGGTTTTGCCAGTATTCAACTTCAAGTCAAGATGAAAGATATTTACCTGTACTTTAAAAAATGGGTGAACGACTATGAGGTTCAAGCGGTCCATGACTTATTGAAAAACTCCGAGACGAAAAAATGATTCGCTTGTATTTTCTGGTCTTCATGTTGCTAGCAATGCAGGTAGCCGTATCTTGGGCCGGCCAGCAACGCGAAGAACACTTGGCCGACTCGGTTCGAACTGCCATGGGTACGGCGGTCACCGGTCTGACGCCGCCGCAACCCTTTTTAGCCACACCTGCGGACAAACAGGTTTACGCACAATGGTTGCAACGCAATTTACAAACATTGAATGCGCGTTTGCGGCAAATACACGGCAATGCAGGTTTGCCCGAGCTCGCTACCCCTGAGCTGCAAACCATGTTTTTGCAAACGGTCTGGTATGAAAGCAGTCGCGCAGCCTTGGACCCGTCTTTGGTACTGGGATTGATGGAAGTCGAAAGCGGATTTCGCAAATACGCTGTCAGCGGCGCAGGTGCAATGGGCGTGATGCAAGTCATGCCTTTTTGGCCGCGCTTACTGACACAAGGGGATGCCACCGCCTTGTTTCAATGGCAGGCGAATATGCGATTTGGTTGTGTCATATTGCGACACTATCTGAAGATTGAAAACGGCGATGTATTCATGGCGCTGGGCCGCTACAACGGTGTGCGGGGCCAGCGTGCTTACCCGAATGCGGTGATGGCTGCACAGCAACGCTGGCTGCCTTGAGCAAACACAGCGCTTGTCAAAGCCCGTTGGTTCAGTTGCCCAAGGCCTTGGTGAGCTCGCCGGATTCGTACATCTCGGTCATGATGTCTGAGCCACCGATGAATTCGCCTTTGACGTACAACTGAGGAATGGTGGGCCAGTTGCTGTATTCCTTGATGCCTTGGCGGATATCGGCGTCATCCAGCACATTGACAGTGGTCAATGTTTTGGTGTCGACGCCGCTGGCCTTGAGCAACTGAATGGCGCGGCCAGAAAAACCGCACATAGGGAAATTGGCATTGCCCTTCATGAACAACACGACATCGTTGTCTTTGACCAGTTGCTCGATACGTTGGTGCACATCACTCATAAAAACTCCCCAATTGCAAAAATGCTGAATAAGCGGATTATTTCACTTCCCCGCGCATGCCACCGCTGCACCGCGCGATGCCCGCGAGGTCATTGCGGCTTTGCACTTGGCTGAAGCCGTTTTGCCGCAGTAAGTCGCCTACCGCCCCTGCTTGATCGTAGCCGTGTTCCAGCAGCAGCCAGCCTTGCGTTTTCAAGTAAGACGGGGCTTGGACGATGATGGTTTGCAAGTCATCCAAGCCAAGCGGCCCGCTGACCAGTGCGCTTTGCGGCTCGTGCACCAGTCCCGGCAAATGCGGGTCGCCTTGGGCGATGTAAGGCGGGTTGGAGACGATCAGGTCAAACCGGCCGTGTACTTGGTTGAACCAATCGCTTTGTTTTATCAACACATCGAGTTGCAAGCGGCGGGCATTGGCCTGCGCCACTTCCATGGCTTGGGCGCTTTGGTCCACGGCATGTACCGACCAATGGGGGCGTTGGTGTTTCAAGGCCAACGCGATGGCGCCGCTGCCGGTGCCCAAATCCAGCACCGAGGCTGGGCCCAAGTTCAGTGACAAAGCCCAATCTACCAAGGTTTCGGTATCAGCGCGTGGCACAAGCACGTCAGGCGTGATTTGCAATTCCAAGCCATGAAAGGCTTGCCAGCCGGTCAGGTAAGCCAAAGGCGTGTCGTCCAGCAGTTGTTGCAGTGCTTGTTGGTAACCTGTTTGCTGTTCGCTGGTCAGTTCAAGCGTATCGTTCAATAGCAACCAAGCTCGGTCGTGCAATGGGCGTTCAAACACATGCAGCAACAGGGTTTGCGCTTCCAGCGAGTCGATGTCTAGCGAGCGAGCATATTGCAGAGCCTGATTTGTGATCACGCCGTGCTTTCCAGCGCTGCCAGTTGTTGCGCGGCTTCATAAGCTTGCAAGGCTTCAACGACATCATTCAAGTCGCCTTCCATGATGGCCAGCAATTTGTACAGCGTGAGGTTGATGCGGTGGTCGGTGAAGCGGCCTTGCGGGAAGTTGTAAGTGCGTATGCGGTCGCTGCGGTCGCCGCTGCCGATCAGGCTTTTGCGTTCGGCCGCGTCTTTGGCAGCGCGTTCACTGCGGTCTTTTTCTTGTATGCGTGCGGTGAGCACGCGCAGTGCTTGCGCTTTGTTGCTGTGCTGACTGCGTCCGTCCTGACACTCGGCGACGATGCCGGTGGGCAAATGTGTGATGCGTACCGCCGAATCGGTTTTGTTGATGTGCTGTCCGCCGGCACCGCTGGCGCGGAAAGTGTCTATGCGTAAATCAGCGGGATTGATTTTGATGGCTTCTGCTTCATCAGGTTCAGCCAACACCGCGACAGTGCACGCACTGGTATGAATACGTCCTTGGGTTTCGGTGACCGGTACGCGCTGCACGCGGTGGCCGCCGGACTCGAATTTCAAACAACCGTAAACGCCACTGCCTTCGATGCGCACCACCACTTCTTTGTAGCCGCCCAACTCGCTGGCCGACTCGCTGACCACTTCCACGCGCCAGCCGCGCTCGGCGCAAAAGCGTGTGTACATGCGCAGCAAATCACCAGCGAACAAGGTCGATTCATCGCCCCCTGTGCCGGCGCGGATTTCCAGAAATGCATTGCGGGCGTCATCCGGGTCTTTGGGCAACAGCATGCGTTGCAATTGCGCTTGCAAGGCTTGTATTTGCTCAGTGGCATGTGCAATTTCTTCTTGCGCCATGGCTTGTACTTCTGGATCGCTGTCTTGCAGCATGGATTGCGCCGCTTCACTGTCTTGCGTCAATTGCAGCCAGCGTTGGTAGGGTGTGACCAACGCCGCTACATCGGCATGTTCGCGCGACAAGGACAGAAATTGTGTCATGTCTTGCATGATGTCTTCGCGCGACAACAAAAAGTCCAACTCGGACAGGCGTTGCACATTGCGCTCGAGTTGAGCACGCATAAACGGCTTCATGGGAATAGGGCTTTCAGCTAACGACCGGCGCGTAAAAAGAAATGCTCGATGGCGTTGCGGGCGAGTTGACGAGCATCTGCATCTTCAGCGTGTAGTTCGGACATGGCGCCATGCAGCATTTTTTGGGTCAAACTTTTAGCCAAGCTCTCCAACACGGCATCAACCGGTTCACCTTTGGCCAGCAGTTTGTGGGCGCGGCTCAATTCGTTGGCTCGCCAAACTTCGGCTTGTTGGTTGAGTTGCTGAATCAAGGGCACATCGGAACGCTTGTCTAGCCAATGCACAAAACTTTGCACACCGGCATCGATGATGACCTCGGCTTCAGCCACTGCCGCTTGGCGGCTGGCTTGGCCGGTTTGCACCACCTGAGACAAATCGTCCACCGTGTACAAATACACGTCGCGCAAAGACTTGACCTCGGGTTCAATATCGCGCGGCACAGCCAGATCGACCATGAACATGGGACTGTGACGGCGTTTTTTCAGCGCACGTTCTACCGCACCCAGGCCGATCAGCGGCAGCGTGCTGGCGGTGCAACTGATGACCGCATCGAATTCATGCAAGCGGTCCGGTAAATCCGCCAGACGCATGACATTGGCCTTGAGTTGTCGCGCCAGCAATTCGCCGCGTTCCATGGTGCGGTTGGCGACCGTCATGCCGCGCGGGTTTTTAGCGGCAAAGTGAGTCGCGCACAGTTCGATCATTTCACCGGCGCCGACAAACAGCACATTGATTTTGCTCAGGTCTTCAAACAATTGACCGGCCAATCGGACCGAAGCCGCTGACATGCTGATACTGTGGGCACCGATTTCGGTGGTGCTGCGCACCTGCTTGGCCACGGCAAACGAACGCTGGAACATCTGGTGCAAAGTGGAACCCAAAGCGCCGACCTCTCGAGCGACCCGCACTGCATCTTTCATTTGACCCAGAATTTGCGGCTCACCCAAAACCATGGAGTCCAAGCCACTGGCGACGCGAAAGGCATGGCGGGCAGCTTGTTCATCGACCATGGTGTAGAGATGGCTGTGCAGACTGTCGGTACTGACACCGCCGGACTCGGCCAACCAAGCCATGGTCTTGGGCATCAAAATTTCATTGGAGGCACAGTAAATTTCGGTGCGGTTACAAGTAGAGAGAATGGTAGCTTCGGTATGACTGCCCACCGCTTGACGAAAACCATCAAGCACCGGCCCCATTTGCTCGACAGCAAAGGCAAAGCGCCCACGCAAATCAAGAGGTGCGGTGGTGTGGTTGAGACCAAGAGCCCATACAGACATGGTGCGGATTATAAAATTTGAATATATGGATGTTATGTCGCTTATGGTTCATTTGCTGAACTTTGTTGCTCCGGCCTGTGCCGTGGCAGCTTGGATGGCATTGGTCACGCCTTTGTTGAGCCGCACAATGCCTGGCTGGAGGGCCTGGCGACGCCAATTTATCTTTAACAGTGTGGTCGGCGCTTGTGTGTTGCTCATTGGTTTGATTGGGTTTGGCAATGATGGCAAAGTCGTCACTTACGCGGCGCTGGTGCTGGCTTGCGCCACTTCACAATGGTTGTTAACCCTTTGAGCTTAGTGCCTGAGGGCACTGGGTTAACATTCGAACGATATTTATGAATGCGCCAACCCCCCTAGACAAACTGATGCCTGCTGTCAGCGACAGCCATCGTTTGAGAGAAATCCCCTACAACTACACCTCGTTTTCTGACCGCGAGATCGTGATCCGTTTGCTCGGCGAGCAGGCTTGGACCATGCTCGAGAGTTTGCGGTTTGAGCGGCGAACTGGGCGATCTGCTCGCATGCTGTTTGAAGTGCTGGGCGACATATGGGTGGTTCAACGCAACCCCTACCTACAAGACGATTTGTTGGACAACCCCAGACGCCGTGGCCTGCTGATTGAGGCTTTGCGCCACCGCTTGTCTGATGTGCAAACCCGCCGACAGCAACACGGCTTGTCCGACGCGCAGCGCGATGCCACCGTTGGCAGCTTGCTGGCTTTTGCACACACGGCTGTCGCGCAATTTGCTGCGCAGTTTGACCAGATTCAAGCTCTGCGAAAAAAAGCCCACAAAGTGTTGCGTAAATGCACCGCCGCGGACAACATCAAGTTTGATGCCATGAGCCGGGTGACGCATGTGACCGATGCCACCGACTGGCGGGTTGAGTACCCGTTCGTGGTCTTGACCCCAGACAGTGAAGCCGAGATGGCGCGATTGGTCAAAGCCTGTATCGAGTTGGGATTGACCATCGTGCCGCGTGGTGGCGGCACTGGATACACAGGTGGCGCTATCCCCTTGACCTGGCAAAGCGTGGTCATCAACACTGAAAAACTCACCGCCATGCACGCCGTGGAAACGGTGGTGTTGCCGGGCTTGTCGCAAGCCACGCCCACCTTGTGGACCGAAGCCGGGGTGGTGACACAACGGGTAGCGGACGCCGCCGAAGCCGCCGGTCTGGTGTTTGCGGTAGACCCGACTTCAGCTGAGGCCTCTTGTATTGGCGGCAACATCGCTATGAATGCAGGCGGAAAAAAAGCGGTGTTGTGGGGCACGGCATTGGACAATCTCGCAAGTTGGCGCATGGTGACACCGGACGCTTTGTGGTTGGAGGTGGTGCGCCTCAATCACAACCTGGGCAAGATCCATGATGCAGATGTCGCCAGTTTCGAATTGCGTTACTTTCAAGCCGACGGCATCACGCCCTTGCGCACCGAACGTCTGGATATCCCGGGCAGCAGTTTTCGCAAGGCTGGCTTGGGCAAAGACGTCACCGATAAATTTCTAAGCGGTTTGCCCGGCGTGCAAAAAGAAGGTTGCGACGGCCTGATCACCAGTGCGCGTTGGATTTTGCACCGCATGCCAGCCCATACCCGCACTGTGTGTTTGGAGTTTTTCGGCCCTGCCCATTTGGCCGTGCCAAGCATTGTCGAGATCAAGGACTACATGTTCCAGGTCGCCAAACAAACCGGCACCTTGCTCGCGGGACTCGAGCATTTGGACAACCGCTATTTGAAGGCGGTGGGCTACACCACCAAATCGAAACGCGGCGGCTTACCCAAAATGGTGTTGTTCGGCGATATCGCCGGTGATGATGCAGACGATGTGGCACGCGTCACCTCTGAAGTGGTGCGCCTGGCCAATGCCCGCAGTGGCGAAGGCTTCATCGCCATCAGCCCTGAGGCACGTAAAAAATTCTGGCTCGACCGCAAGCGCACGGCGGCCATCAGTCGGCATACCAACGCCTTCAAAATCAACGAAGACGTGGTCATTCCTTTGCCACGCATGGCCGAGTACACCGACGGCATTGAGCGCATCAACATCGAACTGTCACTGCGCAACAAAATTGCCCTGTGTGATGCCTTGCTCGACTTGCTCTCCAGCGGTCAGTTACCCATGGCGGCGGTGGACGATGAACTGGACCGTCCTTCGCCCGAATTGCTGCAAGAACGCACGGCACAAGCCAAGGTCTTGTTGGCACAAGTGCGGGCGTTGTGGGACAGCTGGTTGGTAGGCATTGACCATTACCTGTTGCAACTCCAAACCCACGAATTACGCGCCAGTTGGAAAACCCAGTTAAGGGCCGAATTGCACCATTTGTTCAGTGGTGCCGCGTTTGCGCCATTGCGCCGAGAGTTTGACAAAGTGCACCAACAGGTGCTCAAAGGCAGGGTCTGGGCGGCGCTGCACATGCACGCTGGTGATGGCAATGTGCACACCAATTTACCCGTCAACAGCGATGACTACGACATGCTGCACACAGCGCATGAAGCCGTGGCCCGCATCATGGCGTTGGCGCGTTCGCTCGATGGTGTTATTTCGGGTGAACACGGTATCGGTATCACCAAGCTGGAATACCTAACGGACGCTGAGTTGCAACCGTTTGCAGACTACAAGACGCGCATTGACCCGAACGGGCATTTCAACAAAGGCAAGTTGCTGCGTCACGCCACTGCGCATGCGCCAGACATGCGCAAAGCAGATTTGAGCCAAGCCTATACCCCCAGTTTTGGGTTGATGGGGCACGAGTCGTTGATCATGCAGCAGTCAGACATTGGCGCGATTTCCGACTCCATCAAAGACTGCTTGCGCTGCGGTAAGTGCAAACCGGTGTGCGCCACCCATGTGCCGCGTGCCAACTTGCTTTACAGCCCGCGCGACAAAATTTTGGCCACGTCTTTGCTGATTGAAGCTTTCTTGTACGAAGAACAAACCCGGCGCGGCATCTCCATCAAGCATTGGGAAGAATTTGAAGATGTGGCCGACCATTGCACGCTGTGCCATAAGTGCGCCACGCCGTGCCCGGTGGACATCGATTTTGGCGAAGTCAGCATGAACATGCGCAACTTGTTGCGCAAAATGGGCCAGCAAAGTTTCCGGCCTGCGTCGGCTTTCCAGTCCTGGTTGGTAGGCACCGTGAATCCGCAAGCCATTCAAATCGGACATCAACTCACGCGCATGGGCATGCAAGCGCAACGCTTGGCCAACGGCGTGTTCGGAACGCTGGCACGCAAGCAAACCCGTCAACCGCCAGCATCCATAGGTGCGGCTGGCATCAAGGCGCAAGTGATTCATTTTGTGAATAAAAAAATGCCTGCTGGTTTGCCCAACAAGACTGCGCGCGCTTTGCTAGATATAGAAGACCGCGACTATGTGCCCATCATCCGCAATCCGAAAACCACGAGTGCGGATGCCGAGGCGGTGTTTTATTTCCCCGGTTGCGGCTCTGAGCGCTTGTTCAGTCAAGTCGGTTTGGCGACCCAAGCCATGCTTTGGCACACGGGTGTGCAAACCGTGTTGCCGCCCGGTTATTTGTGTTGCGGCTACCCGCAGCGCGGCTCGGGCCAGCAAGACAAAGCAGAGAAAATCATCACAGACAACCGTGTGCTTTTTCACCGCGTTGCCAACACTTTGAACTACTTGGACATCAAAACCGTGGTTGTGAGTTGCGGCACTTGTTTTGATCAGTTACAAGGCTATGAATTCGACAAAATTTTCCCCGGTTGCCGCATTGTTGACATTCACGAATACTTGCTTGGCAAAGGCATCACATTGCCTGGTGGCGAGGCTTACCTGTATCACGATCCTTGTCACAGTCCGATGAAACAACAAGCACCGATGAAAACAGTCAAAGCGCTGTTAGGTGAACAGGTGATCGAAAGCAAACGATGCTGCGGCGAAAGCGGCGGTCTGGCGTATTCACGACCCGATGTGTCGACACAAATCCGCTTTCGCAAAGAACAGGAAATTCTCGCAGGCGAGGCAGCATTGCGAGACAAGGGCTGGGTGGCTGCCAAGGACAATGTGAAAGTGCTGACTTCGTGCCCGAGTTGCCTGATTGGCTTGAACCGTTTCCAAGACGATTTACAAAATGGTTTGCTTGAAGCCGATTACATCGTGGTTGAAATGGCCCACAAAATTCTGGGGGACAACTGGATGTCCGAGTATGTCAATCTCGCCAACACCGGCGGGATAGAGCGCGTATTGGTATAGAACATGGCAGGCCTGCAATCCACCACCCCTCAGCCTACCGACATCGTGTTGCATGGCGCCTCCAAAATGTTGGAAGTGTCATTCGATAACGGCCAGTCTTTTCGACTTCCTTTTGAGTTGTTGAGGGTTTACAGCCCGTCAGCAGAAGTGCAAGGCCACGGCCCTGGGCAAGAGGTTTTGCAAACCGGCAAGCGCCATGTAGGCATACTCAGTCTTGAACCAGTCGGTAACTATGGCGTGCAACCGTCATTCAGCGACGGTCACAACAGTGGCATATATTCTTGGGACTATTTGCACTTCCTCGGTGTGAACCAAGATCATTTGTGGTTGCAGTACGAACAGCGACTGCAACAGGCTGGCACTCAGCGCGATGTGCCCATGTCGGCACGTGGCGGTTCATCCTGTCATTCATAAGGGCGCAGACATGGTCGGCACAGATTTCGGATTCAAAACCGTAGACGAAAACGAAAAGGCTCGTCGTGTGCGTGGCGTGTTCGATTCTGTCGCATCCAAATACGACCTCATGAACGATTTGATGTCCATGGGCTTGCATCGCGCTTGGAAGGCTTACACCTTGTTGGTGGCCAATCTGAAACAGGGCGATAAGGTATTGGATATTGCAGGCGGCACCGGTGACATGGCGCTGGCATTTGCCGACAAGGTAGGTGCCAGCGGTCAGGTGGTTCACACCGATATCAATCTGGCCATGTTGCGACAGGGGCGTGAGCGCTTGATAGACAAGGGTGTGCTGTTGCCGACGCTGGTCTGTGACGCTGAGCAATTACCGTTTCAAGACCGGTATTTCGACTTGGTTTGCGTGGCTTTCGGTTTGCGCAACATGACCCATAAAGACCTAGCGTTGCGTGAAATGGCAAGGGTGCTCAAGCCTGGCGGCAAACTGTTGGTGTTGGAATTTTCCAAAGTTGCCCCACCTCTGGCAAAGGCGTATGACTGGTATTCATTTGAAGTTTTGCCACGATTAGGGAAAATGGTGGCGGGTGACGAATCCAGTTACCGCTATTTGGCAGAGTCGATCCGCATGCATCCAGACCAGCAAAGCTTGAAAGTCCTTATGAAGGAAAGTGGCTTTGCCCATGTGGATATACACAACATGAGCTTGGGTGTGGTCGCGCTTCATGTTGGAATAAGTTGTTGAAATTGCAATTTGTGTGATTGAAGGGTTGGATTGATATGAAAATTTTCAGTGTTGTTCTTGCGCTGTTCATGGTGTTTGCCAGCTTGCATGCCGACGCTGCCAAGCGACTGGGTGGCGGTAAATCTTTTGGCCAGCAATCAGGCAATGTGACACAACGTGAAGCCGGTCGACCTGCCGCCCCCAATGCCGCGCCAAACGCAGCACCTGGCCCTGCGCCCGTCGCGCCACCTGCGGCTGCACCACGTCGCCCTTGGGGTGCCATGCTCGGTGGTCTGGCCGCTGGTTTAGGTCTGGCTTGGCTGGCGCATTCGCTGGGTTTTGGGGCTGAATTCGGCCAATTGCTCATGTTTGCATTGATCGCCATGGCCGTGGTCGTCGTGATCGGCTTTTTCATGCGCAGACGCATGCCACAAGCGCCTGCAGACCCTTATGCCTATGGTGGTGCCGGTTCTTCCACCAATCCATCGGATGTGCCCCAGTACAACCCAGCCAAAATTGGCAATGATGCTTCAGCCAGGCCTTGGGAGCAGGCGGGTGCCACTTTTGACAGTTCGGTGCCAGCCCGCTCGGGTGTACGCATCGGATCCTCGTTGTCAGGGGGTAACCAAAACTGGTTTATTCCTTCAGACTTTGATGTGACAAGTTTTGTGGCCAATGCCAAACAAAACTTCATCAGTTTGCAAGCGGCATGGGACCGTGCAGATATTCCGGCACTGCGGGTCATGATGACTGACAGCATGTTGCACGAAATACAGACCCAATTGGCCGAACGTGGTCAGTTGGTGCAAGGACCCAACCACACAGAAGTGGTCATGATCGAAGCGCAGTTGCTCGGTATTGAGGATCTTGGTGAGGGCTACATGGCCAGTATTGAGTTCTCCGGCATGATCCGCGAAGAGCCCAATACGTCGCCCAGTCCGTTCCGCGAAGTCTGGAACATGACCAAGCCCAAATCCGGCTCC
Source organism: Limnohabitans sp. (assembly GCF_046052765.1). Taxonomy (GTDB): domain Bacteria; phylum Pseudomonadota; class Gammaproteobacteria; order Burkholderiales; family Burkholderiaceae_C; genus Limnohabitans. Next base: position 11,877 of record NZ_JAVLFQ010000080.1, read on the forward strand.
GCCGGTTGGTTGGTGGCGGGCGTCCAAGCCTTGCAATAATCAGGGCAGTTATTTTTTCAATCCGCTCAGCGGACACATCACATGGCCATTGCGTCCCCGCTAGCAGACATGTCTGCCCGATTGTCCGCTTTCCTGTTTGCTTTCAAGCTGCCCGACTGGCTGGTGTTTGAATTGCAAGACAAATGTGTGGTGCTGATCAACCATGTGCTGGGCCAAGAACCCGCCGCGCTCGAACGTCTCAAGCGTCAACAAGGCCAACGCGTGCAACTGAGTTGGCGCGACTTCCGGCTTCAATGGATGATCACGCCCGCTGGTATGTTGGAGCGGGCTGACGCGGATGCACCCGCAGATTTGCATTTGCATATCAATCAAGCGTCGCCATTCTCGCTGGTACAGGGTTTGGTCAAAGGCGAAAAACCGGCCATGCGAATAGACGGAGATGTCATGTTGGCGGCTGACATCAACTGGTTGGTCGACCATGTGCGCTGGGATATTGAAGAAGATGTATCCCGTGTATTCGGGGATGCAGTGGCTCACCAAGTGGTGCTGATTTTGAAGCGGGCAGCCAGCTTATTGCGTGAGTTCGCCGCCAAATGACCCGCATCTACCGCGGCATTTTCATTCTCTGGATCGTGCTTAGGTTCGGTCTGGATGAATTATTGCTGTCTGGCTTCAAACAAGCTTGGCTGGTTCGTGTATCTCGGGTACTGACCATTGGCCGCAATTTGAGTGCACCGCGTGGCCAGCGATTGCGACAGGCGCTTGAACACCTCGGACCAGTGTTTGTCAAACTCGGTCAGGTGCTCTCCACCAGACGCGATTTATTGCCCAGCGACATCGCCGACGAATTGGCTAAATTGCAAGACCAAGTGCCACCATTTGCATCGGATTTGGCTGTGGCATCGATTGAACGCGCTTTGGGTCGCCGCGTGGAAGATATCTTCAGTCGCTTTGACAGGGTACCGGTGGCCAGCGCATCGATTGCGCAAGTGCATTTCGCCAGTCTGCGCAATAGCAATGGACAAGAGCGCGAAGTGGCAGTCAAAGTATTGCGACCGGGCATGCTTTCGGTCATCAATAAAGACGTCGATTTGATGCGCACCATGGCTGTGTGGTTAGAGCGTTTATCTCATGACGGCAAGCGGCTCAAGCCGCGCGAAGTGGTGGCCGAGTTTGACAAATACCTCCATGATGAGCTCGATCTGGTGCGCGAAGCCTCCAATGCCACGCAATTGCGTCGCAACATGGAGGGTTTGGATTTGGTGCTGATTCCAGAAATGATTTGGGAATATTGCACCCGCGATGTCATCGTCATGGAGCGCATGCACGGTATACCGATCAGCCATGTCGATGCTTTGCGACAAGCTGGTGTGGATATTCCCAAACTGGCCAGAGATGGTGTCACTATATTTTTTACCCAGGTGTTTCGAGATGGTTTTTTTCATGCCGATATGCACCCTGGCAATATCCAAGTCAGTTTGGCGCCGGCGACTTTTGGGCGTTATGTGTCCTTGGATTTCGGCATCGTCGGAACCTTGACCGAGTTTGACAAAGAGTATCTGGCACAGAATTTCACCGCTTTTTTCCGGCGGGACTATCAACGTGTGGCTGAGTTGCACATTGAATCAGGCTGGGTGCCAGCGCAAACGCGTGTCGACGAACTCGAGTCGGCGATTCGCGCTGTGTGTGAGCCTTACTTTGACAGACCGCTGAAAGAAATTTCCTTGGGTATGGTGTTGATGCGTTTGTTTCAGACCTCGCGCCGCTTTCAAGTAGAGATTCAACCGCAATTGGTATTGCTGCAAAAAACCTTGCTCAACATCGAAGGACTGGGTCGTCAACTCGACCCCGAGTTGGACTTGTGGAGCACGGCCAAACCATTCTTGGAAAAGTGGATGCTCGAGCAAATCGGGCCGCAGCGTTTGTGGCAGCAACTCAAAGAAGAGGCCCCTCGCCTGGCCAAAATGCTGCCTGAAATCCCGCGTCTGGTACATGCGTTTTTACAGCGTGACCATGAACAAGAGCGCAAGCAACTGCATGAATTGATACGTATGCAACAACGCACCAACCGCACATTGCAGGCCTTATTGCTGTTGGCGTTGGGATTTTTTGCAGGCATGGTTATCACCGCTTTGGTCGGCGTTTGGAGCTTGGCCGGTTGATTATTCCCCGCGCGGTATCTGGCTTTGACGAGACTGTCTGGCCAGCTGTACGCCATAAATGGCGACAGCCAAAGTCACTACCAACATCAACAGACTGGCGGCTGCATAAATAGTTGGGTTGACGCCTCGGCGGGCGTAATTGAAGATGACTTGGGGCAGGGTGGTAACACCGGGACCGGCCAGAAATTCGGATATCACCACATCATCAAAAGACAAGGTGAACGTCAGCAGCCAGCCTGCAAGCAATGCCTGAGACATATTGGGCAGAGTGACCAGAAAAAACACCTGAAAAGGTCGGCAGCCTAAATCTAATGCGGCCTCTTCAATCGATTTGTCCATTTCTTTGAGGCGAGATTGAATCACTACGCTGGCATAGGCCATGCCCAGCAGTGCATGACCGAGCACGATGGTGAGCGTGCCGCGTTCGGGCCAACCGAGCAAACGCTCCATGCCGACAAACAGCAATAGCAGTGACATACCGATGATCACCTCGGGCATGACCAGCGGGGAGGACAACATGGCGTTGAACAAGGTGCGACCACGAAACTTGCCGAACCGAACGAGCGCAAATGCAGCCATAGTGGCCAGTACCGTGCCCAGTGTGGCGCTCATCAAAGCCACTTTGAATGAGAGTAAAAACCCCTCTACCAGCCGGTTGTCTTTGAGCAAGGCTTCATACCAGCGCAATGAAAACCCGGTGAACACACTGTCTTGGCGGGTGCTGTTGAATGAGAACAGAACCAAAAAAGCCAGCGGTAAATAAAAAAACGCATAGACCGCGGCCAGCCAGAATTTGCCAACATGCTCACGCCACCACAGCAGGCTCATGCGGGCGACTCCAACTCGGCTTTGCGCATCACGCGCTGGTTGTACCAAGCCAAGGGCATGATCACACCAACAATCATCACAATGGACAGCGCACTCGCGCGCGGCCAGTTGTTGCTGCTGAACATTTCATCCCACACCACGCGACCAATCATCAGGTTTTCGGCTCCCCCCAGCAGCGAAGGGATGACGAATTCACCCAGACAGGGAATGAATACCAACATCGAACCTGCCACCACACCCGAGCGACTGAGCGGTACCGTGACCAGCCAAAATGTTTGCCACGGCGTAGCCCCCAAATCTTGCGAGGCTTCAAGCAAGCGACCATCGAGCTTGACCAGATTCGCGTACAAGGGCAGCACCATGAAAGGCAAATAGACATAGGTCATGCCAATCAGCATGGACACATCGTTGTAAAGCAATTGCATAGGTTCATTGACCAAGCCAAGCGCAATCAACAAATGGTTGATGATGCCTTGTTCTGTCAATAAGCCTTTCCATGCGTACACGCGCAATAAAAACGAAGTCCAAAAGGGCAGCATCACCATCAATAACAACATAGGTCGAACAGCAGGGTGGCTACGCGCCAGAAAATAGGCAAACGGATACCCCACCAATAAACACATCAAGGTGGTCCACAACGCATATTTAAGCGACAACACATAGGACTCGGTGTACAGCGTTTGGAGCCAACCGGTATCCGTGTCCTTGAGCAGAGATAAATAATTGGCAAGCTTGAGATGCAACATGACTTGCCCGTTGCTTGATTGGATCAACGGCGCGAATGGATCCAATCCTTCGCCCATGTCGGTCACGCTGATGCGAAGCAAAATGAAAAACGGCACCGCAAAAAACAGCAGTAACCAGAACCAAGGCAAGCTCAGCACCACACTGCGACCGTGGCGTAAGCTGAGTTGATTCCAAGCAGAGAATAGCTTCACAGACTGGCCGTCAGTGACAGTAAAAACACAGAGCGAGGCGGGTTCATAGACATTGACTCGCCCTGTGTCATGCGATTACTTGCCTTTTTTGAAGCTGGTGAATACAGCAGTCATAGACTCGCGGGTGGCATTTCCCAAGGCCTCTGGTGGCACCATCAAGGCTAGATTGGTTTCGTCAGGAAAAACGGCTTTGTTTTGAGCCACTTCGGGGGTGACAAGTGCAACGCTGGCTTTGTTGGCTGTGGGGTAGCCCAGCTCATTGGTCTGAGAGGCGGACACTTCAGCCTTGAGGTAATAGTTGATGAAAGCCATGGCGTTGTTGGGGTGCTTGGCATCGGCCGGCACTGCCAAGTTGTCAAAGAAAATCAAGCCACCGGTTTTGGGCAACAAGACTTCAATTTGAATACCGCTTTTATTTTCTTCTGCACGTGCGGCTGCTTGGTTGAAGTCGCCAGCCCAGCCGAGTGCCACACAAGCTTTACCACCCGCGATGTCATCGATCATGGTGCTAGAGAACAAACGGATGTCTTTGCGGACTTTGGCTAGCATTTCACCAGCGGCCTTGTGGTCTGCCGCGTCTTCGGAATAGGCTTTTTTGCCGATGTAGTGCAGTGCAGGCGGAAGAATTTCTGTTGGTGAATCCAAGTAAGCAATGCCACAGGATTTCAATTTGCTGGTGTAGGTGGGGTTAAACACCAAATCCCAAGCGTTGTCAGGCATGGGGGTATTGCCCAGCGCTTTGGCCACTTTGGCCTTGTTGATGGCTACCGTGGTGAAACTCCAAGCCCAAGGAACCACATACTGATTGTCCGGGTCAACGCCCACGAGCTTGCCCATCAATCCACTGTCCAAATTTTTGTAGTTGGGAATTTGAGTCTTGTCGAGTTTCTTGAGCAAACCGGCATCAATTTGGGCTTTGACAAACACCGAACCTGGCACGACGATGTCATAGCCCGTGTTGCCAGCGACCAATTTGGCTTGCAAGCCTTCGTTGTTTTCAAATGTCTGGTAATTGACCTTGATGCCGGTTTCGGTTTCAAAATTGGCAATCAAGTCTTTGGCGACATAGTCAGGCCAGTTATAAATATTCAGAACTTTTTCCTCGGCATTCACAGCTACTGCAGGGGCTGTGGCCTTGGGCTCTTCTTTCTTGCCGCAAGCGGCTACAGCCAAAACGGCCAGGAGTACCAAAGAAAAACGGTATGACATGATGACTATGACTCCAATGAGAGGGGTGAATGGTCGGGGTTGAACCTGAAATAATCGTCAGGAAGCTTAGTATAAGTAATGAAATACGCCTTCATAGGCAAAAATCGTTCTGCTGAAGATAAAAGCTTACAATCTGTGGCTTTGTCAATTCTCCCTCACCCAGCGGTAACACCATGCCAATTTATGCTTATAAATGCGGATCTTGCGGTTTCGCCAAAGACCATTTACAAAAAATTTCAGACCCCGCTTTGACCGCATGCCCCCAATGCGGCAAACCCACATTTTCTAAGCAGTTGTCTGCGCCTGGGTTTCAGCTCAAGGGTTCGGGTTGGTATGCAACCGATTTCAAAAGTGGCGGCAGCGCGGCCGCGCCTACTGCAAACTCTGATGCACCGTCAACCGCGGTGGCTGATGCACCTGCTAAAACGGATACGCCTGCAGCTTCGGCGAGCGCGTGTGCGCCGTCTTGTGCTTGCCATTGAACCGCTTGTCATCCATGAATATTAAAAAATACATATTTGCTGGACTTCTGGTCTGGTTACCGTTGGCGATTACCTTGTGGGTGCTCAGCTGGTTGGTCGGAGTCATGGACGGTATTTTTGCCAATGTGCTGTTTGGCTTCAGCAGTGTGTTGCCTCAGTCAATCGGGGATTCTTTCCAGCATCTGCTGCAAATTCGTGGGCTGGGCGTGATACTTGTATTTTTGGTGTTGGTGATCACTGGCGCATTCGCCTCCAACGTCGCCGGTCGTTGGTTGGTCACGCAGTGGGACAAATTGTTTACCCACATACCGATTGTCAAATCCATATACACCAGTGTCAAAAAAGTATCCGATACATTGTTTTCCAGCAATGGCAATGCGTTTCGCAAAGCCGTGCTGATTCCATACCCGCGTCAAGGTGCTTGGACGATTGCATTTCAAACCGGTACGCCTACCGGCGAAGTCGCCGCGCATGTCGGCGCCGGTCACATCAGTGTGTATGTGCCGACCACGCCCAACCCCACCAGCGGTTTTTTCCTGCTGGTACCGGCGGCCGATGTGATTGAATTGAACATGAGCGTGGACGAAGCCTTGACCTATGTGATTTCCATGGGTGCTGTCTCGCCAGATTTACCTGCGATGAAAACCATTTCCTGAATCTGGCCGGCTATGGCCGACTGAACTTCAAAAACCTGTCACGAAAGAATTTTTAACATGGCTATGCGATCTCATTACTGCGGCTTGGTGACCGAAGCCATTCAAGGTCAAACCGTCACATTGTGCGGTTGGGTCAATCGCAGACGTGACCACGGCGGTGTCATTTTTGTCGACCTGCGCGACCGCGAGGGTTATGTGCAAGTGGTTTGCGACCCAGACCGCGCTGCCATGTTCCAACAAGCCGAAGAATTACGCAACGAGTTTTGCATACAAATCAAAGGTCTGGTGCGCTTGCGCCCCGAGGGCACGACCAACGAAAGCCTGAAAAGCGGCAAGATCGAAGTTCTGTGTCACGAACTGGTGGTGTTGAACCCGTCGGTCACGCCGCCCTTTCAGTTGGATGACGACAACCTGTCGGAGACCACGCGATTGACCCATAGGGTGTTAGATTTGCGCAGACCTTATATGCAAAAAAATCTGATGCTGCGCTACAAAGTCGCCATGGCAGTGCGTAAGTTTTTAGATTCCAATGGGTTTGTCGATATTGAAACGCCTATGTTGACCAAAAGCACGCCTGAAGGTGCGCGCGACTATCTGGTACCCAGTCGTGTGCATGACGGCCATTTTTTCGCTTTGCCCCAATCCCCTCAACTGTTCAAGCAACTGTTGATGGTGTCTGGATTTGACCGTTACTACCAAATCACCAAATGTTTTCGCGACGAAGACTTGCGGGCTGACCGCCAGCCTGAATTCACCCAAATCGATATTGAAACCTCATTCATGGACGAGGAGGAAATCCGCGCTTTGTTCCAAGACATGATCAAAGGTGTGTTTGTGGAAGCCCTGGGCATTGAACTTGGTGATTTCCCCGTCATGGCCTACAACGAAGCCATGCATCGTTTTGGTTCAGACAAGCCAGATATGCGGGTCAAGTTGGAATTCACCGAGTTGACCGATGTGATGGCCGATGTTGACTTCAAAGTATTCAGCGCACCGGCGACCACACCCGGTGGTCGCGTGGTCGCCTTGCGTGTTCCTAACGGCGGCGAGATGAGTCGTGGCGAAATCGACAGTTACACCGAGTTTGTGAAAATTTACGGTGCCAAGGGTTTGGCTTGGATCAAAGTCAATGATGTGAGTGCTGGGCGCGAGGGTTTACAGTCACCCATCGTGAAAAATATTCATGATGCAGCCATTGCCGAAATCTTGAAACGCAGCGGCGCACACAACGGCGACCTGTTGTTCTTCGGTGCCGACAAAGCCAAGGTGGTGAACGATGCTATCGGCGCTTTGCGCTTGAAAGTCGGACACAGCGAGTTTGGCAAAAAGCAAGGCTTGCTGGAAAACCGTTGGGCTCCTTTGTGGGTGGTCGACTTTCCCATGTTTGAGTACGACGAAGAGGCACAGCGTTACAACGCGGTACACCATCCGTTCACCGCACCCAAAGACGGCCACGAAGACTGGATGGTCACGGCGCCGGAAAAATGCGTGGCCAAGGGCTATGACATGGTGTTGAATGGCTGGGAAATTGGTGGCGGTTCGGTGCGTATTCACCGCGCCGATGTGCAACAAAAAGTGTTTGATGCCCTCAAAATCACGCCCGAGGAAGCGCAAATCAAGTTTGGCTTTTTGCTTGATGCGTTGCAATACGGCGCGCCGCCTCACGGTGGACTGGCATTTGGCCTAGACCGCATAGTGACCTTGATGACTGGTGCCGAATCGATCCGCGATGTGATCGCTTTCCCCAAAACCCAGCGTGCCCAGTGCTTGCTGACGCAAGCGCCGTCTCTGGTGGACGAGAAACAATTGCGCGAACTGCATATTCGCTTGCGCAACCTCGACGCCAAAGTGGCTTGACACCATGAGCAAATCCACAGCAGATCAAGGCGTTCCCATCTCGGTCAAAATCCGCGAGCGTGTGCTGGCCTCTAAACAACGCTTTCATGCGAACGACAACATTGCCGAGTTCATAGAACCGGGTGAACTGGAAGCCATGTTGCAAGAAGTCGAAGACAAAATGAAAGCCGTGCTTGAAAGTCTGGTGATTGACACCGCCAACGACCACAACACCACCGACACCGCCAAACGCTTGGCCAAGATGTACGTCAAAGAAGTGTTTAACGGGCGCTATGTCAAGTCACCCGAAATCACCGAGTTTCCCAACGCTGAGCGTTTGAATGAGTTGATGATCGTCGGCCCGATTACCGTGCGCAGCGCCTGCAGCCACCACTTTTGTCCTGTCATCGGCAAAATTTGGATTGGTGTGCTGCCGAATAAAAATACCAACGTCATTGGTTTGTCCAAGTACGCGAGACTGGCCGAATGGGTGATGGGCAGGCCGCAAATTCAGGAAGAGGCTGTGGTGCAACTCGCCGATTTGATTCAACATAAAACCCGACCCGATGGTCTGGCGTTGGTGATGGAAGCCACACACTTTTGTATGGCCTGGCGCGGTGTCAAAGACATGGACAGCCGCATGATCAACTCTGTCATGCGCGGCGCATTTCTCAAAGACCCGATTTTGCGGCGCGAATTTTTGGCGCTGATACCGCAAAAAAATTAACCCATGGCGGCCTTGTCAGCCTCTGACTGTGCCCGATGACACGTTTATTAGGCTGCGATTTCAGCAGCAGTCCCTCCAAACGCAAACACATCGTCTTGGCCTGGGGTGAAGCCTCAGGCGAGCGTGTGGTGTTAAAGCAGTTGCAATTTCTCCCTACGCTGGAGACTTTCAGCCAAAGTCTGCACACGCCCGGCCCGTGGGTGGGCGGTTTCGATCTGCCCTTTGGATTGCCGCGTGAATTGGTGGCCACTCTAGGTTGGCCGATGCAGTGGTTGGCTTGTATGCAACATTTTGCGCAACTCAGCCGCGAGGACATACGTACGCAGTTCGCCCAGTTTTGCAACAGCAGACCAGCCGGTGCCAAGTTTGCACACCGCGCCACTGACTTGCCGGCTGGCTCCAGCCCCTCGATGAAATGGGTCAATCCTCCTGTGGCATTCATGTTGCACGCGGGTGTGCCTTTGTTGAGCCAAGCCGGTGTGCATTTCCCGGGCTTGCACGATGGCGATAAGCAGCGCGTGGCCTTAGAGGCATACCCCGGTATGTGGGCGCGGCGGGTGCTACAGCGACAAAGTTATAAAAATGATGCCGCGGCCAAACAAACCGGCGAACGCTGGGTAGCACGTAAAAATTTGTTACACGCCTTGGTTTGGGGACACGATGACTTGCCCATGCGTTTGAAATTGAGCTCGGCCATGGCCGATGCTTTGGTGGAAGACGCCAGTGGTGACAGCATGGATGCCGTGATTTGCATGATGCAAGCCGCGTGGTCGCAGCAGCAGTTCGAACAAGGCGACCCCATGTATGGTTTACCGCCCGATATGGACCCCCTTGAGGGCTGGATTGTCAATGCATGAATGAAGTCATGTTCACGCAAGTTCTGGAAACGCCGCGCATGTGGTTGCGCTGTCCCATGCCAGGTAACGGGGAGGCGCTTTACTTGGGCGTGCAACAAACGTTGGCGCAATTGCAGACATGGCCGGACTCCTTGCCTTGGGCGCAACAACCACAATCGCCCGACATCTCGGAAGACTATTGCCAGACGTGTTATGCCGCCTGGGTGATGGGATTGCGCTGGCCGCTGCTGATGTGGGACAAAGCGACGGGGCAGCTAGCGGGCAACATCGGTTTTCATCAGATCGACCATGACACGCATACTTTGGAGTTGGGCTATTGGTGCTGCCTGTCTTTTCAGGGGCAAGGACGCATGAGTGAGGCTGTTTCTGTATTGACTGCTTATGTGGTCTTGCATTGGCCACAGGTGCTTATGCTGTGCCGAATTGATAAACGCAATCTCGCCAGCTTGCGTGTGGTGAAAAAAGCAGGATTTCGTTGCGAGAAAGAAGAGGACTTGGTGTCAGACAGCGGTTCACGGTATCTGGTACAGCATCATGTGCTGGGGCGTGATTGGCAGACCGGGCAGTCGGATTGACGTTGCAGTCGCATCTCTGTCCAACTCAGGTCACGACCGTCAAGCATTTGTAATCGCCCGGCCAACGATGGCCCCAGATGGGTTAACAACTTCAATGCTTCAGCCGCTTGCAGGCTGCCAATCACACCGACCAAGGGTGCCAACACACCCATCGTGGCACAACTGACCTCTTCGGGAATATCCTCAGGGGGAAACACGCAGGCATAGCAGGGTGAGGTGGCATCGCGCACATCGTAGGTGGTGAGTTGCCCGTCAAGACGAATGATGGCACCGCTCACCAAAGGTACCTGATGCGCCACACAAGCCGCATTGAATGCTTGGCGGGTTTGAAAATTGTCGGTGCAATCCAGCGCCACATCTGTGTCAGCCATCAGTTGATGCAGTAAGACGGCATCGGCGCGTTGCGAGATGATGCGCACATCGATGTCAGGATTGAGTGCCAGCATGCTCACCCGAGCGGATTCGACCTTGAGTTGACCTATGCGCGCCGTGGTGTGGGCAATTTGTCTTTGCAGATTGGTTAAATCAACCGTGTCGTGGTCTATAAGGGTGATACGCCCGACACCAGACGCCGCCAAGTACATGGCAGCCGCACTGCCCAAGCCGCCTGCACCGAGCACCAGCGCATGGCTTTGCAGCAAACAATCCTGCCCGGTGTCGCCGAGTTCATCGAGAAGAATATGGCGAGAGTATCTGAGCAGTTGGGCGTCATTCACCCTTTACTGTTCCTTTTTTTCAGCAGGACGCTCGCTCAGTGTTTTGCTGATTTTGACCGGTTGGTGTTTCAAATGGTTGAGCGCTTGCTGCAACTGGAAGTCTTCAGGACTGCCAAATTCAGGCGTTTTGCGATCAGCCACAGGTTTTTTGGATTCTTCTTCCAAACGCTTGAGCGCTTCTTCGCGCGCTTTTTCACGCGTAGGGTCTTTCACTTCCACGCCTTGTCCACTGTTGAGGTGCTTTTCCAAATCGGCTTCGCGGGTACGCAATGCCGCGTAAGGGCTGCCTTCAGGTGTGTCATCTACCAATAGCTCAGGCATGATGCCTTTGGCTTGGATGGAGCGTCCGCTGGGGGTGTAGTAGCGGGCCGTGGTGATTTTCAAGGCCGTGTCTGCACCGAGTTGACGGATGGTTTGTACCGAGCCTTTACCAAATGTTTGGCTGCCCAACAAAATCGCTCGCTTGTGGTCTTGCAGTGCACCGGCAACGATCTCACTGGCTGAGGCCGAACCTTCATTGACCAGCACAATCATCGGAACTTTCTTGTAAAAGTTTTGGGTTTTGCTGGCCAATGTGCCCACCGTGTCTGAACCGCCGCGGCGCAGGTAAAAGTCTGGTGCAGCCTTGAAAACGAATTTGCTTTCTTCCAACTGCCCGTTGGTAGACACCACGGTCACGTTGTCAGGCAAGAACACTGCAGAGATGGCAACGGCCGCATCCAATAAACCGCCTGGGTCATTGCGAAGATCAAGTACCAGCCCCTTCATTTTCGGGTCTTGTTTGTACAGTTCTTCAAGTTTGCGCGTCAAGTCATCGACCGTGCGTTCTTGGAATTGACTCACGCGTATCCAGCCGTAACCGTTTTCAATCATCTTGCTCTTGACACTGACGGTTTTGATTTCTTCGCGAACGATGGTGACAGGGAAGGTACGGTTTTCGTCTTTGCGGAAAATGGTCAGAACGACTTTGGTTCTGGGTTCGCCGCGCATGCGTTTGACCGCATCATTCAAGGTCATGCCTTTGACCATGGCGTCATCGATCTTGGTGATCAAGTCTCCCGGCTTTAAGCCAGCGCGGTCAGCAGGGGAGCCTTCAATAGGAGAGACAACTTTGACCAGTCCTTCTTCCTGAGAAATTTCAATGCCTACCCCGACGAATTTGCCAGTGGTGCCCTCGCGGAATTCTTTGTAGGATTTTTTGTCGAAATATTGGGAGTGAGGATCCAGGCTCGAGACCATGCCTGAGATGGCATCGTTGATGAGTTTCTTCTCATCCACTGGTTCAACGTAATCGGATTTCACCATGCTAAATACTGCCGCGAGTTGCTGTAACTCTTCCAATGGCAATGGCGTCATGTTGGCGCGAGCCACGGTTTGTAGTGAAACTGTGGTCAGTGCACCGGTGAGTGCGCCTACCGTTAACCAACCTGCAATTTTGAGATTCTGGCCCATAGCTACCCTGTTATATAAGTGATTGCTGTTGTTGCAATTTAGGAAGATAGTTTACTGCCTATACGCATGACAAAGTCTCTTGGAATCGACATAACCCCATGGGGCTTGAATCGCATGCTTAGCATCAGTGTCATAGGTAGTAATGCCGGATGGGCTGCAGTTGCTCGTTCAGTTCATAAACCAAAGGTTCTCCATTTGGAATATTCAGACCCACAATGTCTTGCTCAGAGATGCCGTCAAGGTACTTCACCATGGCCCGGATGGAGTTGCCGTGTGCACTGACCAACACACGTTTACCGCTGCGTATGGCTGGCGCCAGCGCCTCGTTCCAAAAGGGCATGACCCGTTGCACCGTGTCTTTGAGGCATTCGGTCAATGGCACTTGATCGGGTTGTAATTTGGCATAGCGCGGGTCGTGCCGTTCGCAACGTGCATCGTCAGGCGTGAGAGATGGCGGCGGCACGTCATAGCTGCGTCGCCAGGCCAACACTTGCTCGTCGCCATATTTTTGTGCGGTTTCAGCTTTATTCAAACCTTGTAATGCGCCGTAATGTCTTTCATTCAAACGCCAGTGATGAGCAACGGGTAGGTAAGACCTGTCCATGCTGTCCAAGGTATGCCACATGGTGTGAATCGCGCGCTTGAGTAAGCTGGTGTAGCCCAAGTCAAAGTCATAGCCTTCGGCTTTGAGTTTGAAGCCAGCTTGTTTGGCTTGCGCTACGCCGGTAGGTGTTAACGCCACATCCGCCCATCCGGTGAAACGGTTTTCTAGATTCCAAAGAGATTCACCGTGGCGGATTAAAACGAGCTTATACATAAAAAAACCTTATGGAGAGAGTTTGTGCAAAAGGATTCTAGAATGTGTCAACTTTGTCATAAAGGCCTTGCGCGTGAATTTTCTGATTGAAAACTGGTTACTGGTGTTGGTGGCCCTGACTTCAGGTGTGGCTTTGTTAATCCCGAATCTGCAAGCCATGGGCGCCCCGGGTTTATCCCCGACACAGGCTGTATTGATGATCAACCGTGAAAAGGCCAATGTAGTGGATGTGCGAAGCGCCGAAGAATTTGCCAGCGGACACCTGATTGGTTCGCGCCATGTGGCCATGGAAAATATCAACAGCGATCTGGCCAAAGCCGTGACCGACAAAAAACGGCCTCTGATTTTGGTCTGTGCCAGTGGCATGCGTTCGCAAAAAGCCCAGCGTATCGCCAGCCAACTCGGTTATGAACAAGTCCACAGTTTGGGCGGTGGATTGAAAAACTGGCAGGAAGCCAATCTGCCATTGGAAAAAAAAGCCTGAATACATTTCTAGACTGAACCACCATGACCCCTGTCAAGATGTACACCACTGCCGTTTGTCCTTATTGCATTCGCGCCAAGCAAATTCTCAAGTCGCGTGGCGTGCAACACATTGAAGAAGTGCGCATTGATTTGTCTGATGATGAGCGAGATCGCATGATGGCGCTCACAGGCCGGCGCACGGTTCCGCAAATTTTCATCGGCGATACACATGTAGGCGGATGCGATGACTTGATGGCTCTCGACAGCAAAGGCGGTTTGCAGCCATTGCTTCAGCCAAACTGACATAATTCACTCCGTGTAATTTCACCCGCTTTGGCTTGAAGGCACAGCGGCATTTTTTTTGTTTCAGGAAGCCGACATGGCAGATAACTTAGAACCGGTGTTTCTTATCCAACGCGTTTACCTCAAGGATTTATCGCTTGAGCAACCCAACTCCCCCAGTATTTTGTTGTCCCAGGATCCGCCTGCAGTGGATATACAAATTGGGCTTGGCAATGAACAAATCGGTGAAGGCGTGTATGAAATCACCGTCACAGCAACCATCACTGCAAAAATCGCCGAACAAACTTTGTTTCTGGTGGAAGCCAAGCAAGCAGGTATTTTCGAAATCCGCCATATGCCCGAAGGACAACTTCAGCCCATCACAGGCATAGCTTGTCCGCAAATCATTTACCCGTATTTGCGTAGCAACGTGGCCGATGTGATTCAACGCGCAGGCTTTCCGCCGGTGCACATGGCGGAAATCAATTTCCAAGCCATGTATGACCAGCAAGAGCGCATGAAAGCCGAGCAAAAACTCCAGTGAAACTGCTGATACTGGGGGCAGGCGCATGGGGCACGGCATTGGCTGTGCAGGCCTGCCACCGGCATCAAGTCACTTTATGGGGCAGGCAGGCCGAACATATCCAAGACTTGCTCAGTCACCGTGTCAACCAGCGTTATTTGCCCGGGTGCCCGCTGCCGGAGCAACTGCACTTAAGTCATCTCCCTTTGTCCGAACTGATTTCGGATCACGATTTACTGTTGCTGGCAGTTCCCATGGCCGGCTTGCGTCAACTACTGACAGACATCAAAGATGTGGCGCCGTCGTTGCCCGTGGCATGGTTGTGTAAAGGGTTTGAGGCTGTGACGATAGAGGAATCCGCCGCTTACGGCCTGATGGCGCACGAAGTACAGCAACAAGTGGCGCCTGGTTTGCAGGCCGGAGTGTTGAGCGGACCGAGTTTTGCACAGGAAGTCGCCCGTGGTTTGCCAGCCGCCTTGGTGGCCGCCAGCCGTCATGCACATGTCAGAGACATGCTGGTGCAGACCTTTCATGCAGACAAGTTGCGTGTCTACGCAAACGACGATGTAGTCGGTGTTGAAACAGGCGGTGCTGTGAAAAATGTGATGGCCATAGCCACTGGTTTGTGTGATGGATTGCAGTTGGGTATGAACGCACGCGCTGCCTTGATCACCCGTGGTTTGGCCGAGATGACACGCTTGGGTGTGGCTTTGGGCGCCAGAGCAGAAACCTTCATGGGATTGAGCGGTCTTGGCGATCTGGTGCTGACTGCGACCGGAGATTTGTCGCGCAATCGCCAAGTCGGCATGGCGCTGGCTCAGGGCAAGACATTGCCCCAAGTATTGCAGTCGCTGGGTCATGTGGCCGAAGGGGTTTACAGCGCCAGAACAGTGGTTCAACGCGCCTTATTGCTCGGCGTAGACATGCCGATTGCCCATACCGTGGTGTCCGTTTTGGACGGTCAGGTGGCAGCCAAGGATGCGGTGGCTGTCTTAATGGGGCGTGGTTCCAAGGGTGAGTTCTAGGTTGTCAATCAAGCGGGTCTTGCCCAATTTAGCAGCACCCAGTACCACCAACGGCTGTGCGCTGACAGTTGTCACGGGTGATAAATCTGATTGATGGCGCAAACTGATGTAGTCGGGCTGCCAACCTCTGTCGCGCAAGAGTGCCATGGCCGAGGCCTGTGCAGCCGCCACATCCAATATTCCATTCGTAAACCCAGTGCGTGCGGCTTGCGCCAACTGTTTCAAGGCCATAGACAGTTGCACCGCTTCCACTCTTTCAGCGGCACTCAAATAGCCGTTACGAGAACTCAGCGCCAGTCCATCAGCAGCGCGGGTGGTGGCAACGCCCACGACACGCACCGGCAAAGCCAGTTGCGCCACCATGTGCTTGATGATCATCAGTTGTTGGTAGTCTTTTTGCCCAAACACAGCAAAACCACCGCTGTGTGTAAACACACAGTGAAACAGTTTCAAGACCACGGTGCACACGCCGGTGAAAAAGCCCGGTCTGAATTGGCCCTCGAGTATCTCTGCCAATGTCGGGTCAGGCTGCACTTTGAAGGTTTGTGCTTGCGGGTACAACACCTCTTCGTCAGGGGCGAACAACAGATCGCAACCGATACTGCGCAATTGCTTGCAATCGCTGTCAAACGTGCGCGGGTAACTGGCAAAGTCCTCGTGCGGTAAAAACTGTAAACGGTTGACGAAAATGCTGGCGACGGTCACGTCACCCAGGGTTTTGGCCGTGCGGATTAAATCCAAATGCCCGTCGTGTAAATTGCCCATGGTGGGCACGAAAGCGGGTTGTTTGAAGTTTGACAAATGCTGACGCAACTCGGTCAGCGTACGCGCAATCAACATGAAAAATTACCAGGCGTGAAGTTCATTCACTGGAAATTTTTTGTTTTTGACAGCTTCTACAAAAGCTTGAATGGCGCCCAATATGCTGCCGTTATCGGTCATGAAATTATGGGCAAACTTGGGCACCTTGCCTTGGGTCACGCCCAGCATGTCATGCAACACCAGAATTTGTCCGGCAGTGTCAACGCCCGCACCGATGCCCACAGTCGCGCAAGTTGTCAGTGCGCGGGTGATTTCACCCGAGAGCACGGCCGGCACCATTTCCAGCACCAAGGCTTGTGCGCCTGCGTTTTGCAACAGCAACGAATCGTTCATCAATTGTTGGGCTGCGGCGTCGCTGCGACCTTGCACCCTGTAGCCGCCGAGCGTATTGACACTTTGTGGGGTCAGACCCAAATGGCCGCATACAGGAATGCCGCGTGTGACCAAAAATTCCACTGTGGGTGCCAGCCAAGTACCGCCTTCTAACTTGACCATGTGTGCACCTGCTTGCATCAACACCGCCGCGCTTTTGAACGCTTGTTCGGGTGTGGCGTAACTGCCAAAAGGCATGTCGCCCAACACGATCGGTCGGCCATTTTGTTTTTGCAAACCGCGCGACACGCATTCCGTGTGGTAACGCATGGCTTCCAGCGTCACAGGCAAGGTGCTGTTATGCCCTTGGCACACCATGCCCAGTGAATCTCCCACCAAAATGATTTCTACACCTGCCAAATCTGCCACGGCCGCAAAAGTGGCGTCATAAGCGGTGAGCATGGTGATTTTTTCGCCCTCAGCCAGCATTTTCATCAGGCTGTGCATGGTCATGGCTGGACGTTTGCTGGCTGCAGGGGCAGAGGGTTGAACGCTCATGGCAAAGTTCCTTCAGTGTTTCATTGGGCTGGCGCGTACGCCAGTCGGACATAGATGGGCGCGTAGGCTTCGGCTTGGGTGATGTCGACCAGCATTTCCTTGGCTAACTCAAGCAGGGCAATGAAGGTCACAAGCAACACAGGCACACCTTGTTCAGGGTCGAACAATTGTTCAAATTCAACAAAACGCTGACCTTGTAATTTTTTTAACACCAGGCTCATGTGCTCGCGCACTGACAACTCTTGGCGGCTGATTTTGTGGTGCTGAATCAACTTGGCGCGCCGCAGTATATCTGCCCATGCGGCTTGCAGATCAGGCACGTCCACATGAGGAAAACGCGGCTGCAAGGATTGTTCGATATAGACCTGAGCTCGCAAAAAGTCTCGCCCATATTGAGGCACTTCATGTAGGCGTGCAGCAGCCAATTTCAGTTGTTCGTATTCGAGTAATCGGCGCACCAGTTCGGCTCGCGGGTCTTCTGGCTCTGCGCCTTCGGCCACTTTTTTGGGTGGCAGCAGCATGCGTGATTTGATTTCGATCAGCATGGCCGCCATCAGCAAATATTCGGCGGCGAGTTCCAAATTGGTTTTTCGGATTTCCTCTACATAGCTTAGGTATTGGCGGGTCAAGCCAGCCATTGGAATATCAAGGATATTGAAGTTTTGTTTGCGAATCAGGTACAAAAGCAAATCCAGCGGGCCTTCAAAGGCTTCCAGAAAAATTTGTAGCGCATCAGGTGGAATGTATAAATCCTGAGGCATGGCAAACAGTGGTTCGCCATACAAACGTGCGACCGCTACATGGTCTATGACCGAGGGCATATGTGGCAGATCGGCATTCGGCCCAGAGGGCCAGTTCGCCATGGTGGGCGTGTTCACTTGGGTGTGTCAGTCAGGTAAACATAGGGCTTTTGGGCGACGCGACCGGCCTTGAATTCGGTTTGATCTTGTCGGCTCACCTGTTGATCCCACAACAGGGCGCGACCTTGTCGTTGCTCTGCCTCCAACGTGGGTTTAGCGGCTTTGAGTTGCTGCAAAAAATCGGTGGTTTCAGAAGTGTAAGCAGGGCGGCTGAACAATGACATAAGCGATGGATTCCAAGTAATAGCAAGATTCTACCCAGTGGCAAACGGGGCAACGGTTTGTCAGTGCGACACTTCATGCGCGGCCCAGAGCCGTGCCAGCAAGCCTATTCGCATCAGTCAGTCCAAGCCGGCGGCCATTGCAGTTTTTTGCCATGCCTTTTTTCGAGTTCTGCGATGTCTTGCGGGTGGTCCAAATCGGTGACAAAGTGCAGGTTGTCGCTCACAAGTTGATGGGTTTGAGCCGCATGGTTTTGCCGCCATTCTTTGCAACCATAGGAGCTGTCATTGGCCAAAATATCCGCTCGGGCGTGCGCACTGAGCAGTACCGGGTTGCCGGGTTGGCCGTTCACCCAAGGGAAAAGCATTTGCGTGTTGGATGATCGCTCAGCGAATGCTTGCATCAGCAGTTGTATGTCTTGGGTGGTGACCAGCGGTTGATCGGCCAGAGACATCACCACCGTATCCATGTGGGCGTTCACGGCCTGTAAACCTAGGCGCTGTGAGGACACCAGCCCCAAGTCGGGGTTGGGGTTGTAAATTGTTTGCAATGGCAGTTCTTGCAGTGCTGCTTCGATGTCAGCTGCATAGTGACCAAGAACCACCACCAGTTGCGTCACGCCGGCCTCCAGCAGTTGGCGTGCGTTGCGCCGAATCAGCGGTTCACCGTTCAGTTCTAACAGCGATTTAGGCTTGAGCCCCATGCGCGAACCCGAACCAGCGGCCAGCAACACTGCCGCGTAGTGCACAGGTGTGTTCATGCGATGCGATTCAATGGATGCGCATGCCGGGCGTCGCACCCGGCCAAGGCGCGAGCACGTAGATGCCGGGATGTGTTTTTTCGTCTGCATGAGAGGCAGCCAACACCATGCCCTCAGACACACCGAACTTCATTTTGCGCGGTGCGAGGTTGGCCACCATGACCGTGTGTTTGCCGATCAAGTCCTCGGGCTTGTAGACACTGGCAATGCCGCTGAACACATTGCGCATGTGGCCTTCGCCCACATCCAGCGTCAAGCGCAGCAGCTTGGTACTGCCTTGTACTGGCTCGCAGTTGACGATCAGCGCAATGCGCAAATCTACTTTGGCAAAGTCGTCGATAGAGATAGTGGGAGCGAAGTCCTCGCCGCCGGGGATAGGTAAATTGGGGTCAGAGACCGAATTTTCAGAGCCAGCGGAATTGGGGTCAGAGCCTGCGGAATTGGGGTCA
>NZ_JAVLFQ010000081.1:0-29555 GCF_046052765.1 Limnohabitans sp.
GTCGGCAGCGTCAGATGTGTATAAGAGACAGGCAAACAAAATCGGTATCTGACCCCAATTCCTCTACCGCCCAACCACCCCGCCCCAAAGCCAGGGCCATTTTGGGCAATTGTGTGGTTTTGCCCGAACCGGTTTCACCACACACAATAACCACCTGGTGGGCTTGAATCGCCGACATGATGTCGGCACGGCGGGCACTGACCGGCAGATCTTCGGGGAAATGGATGGTATGAGGCGCGTTGGAAGTTGTCACATCGACAATTATCCCATGACACAGGCTCACTTATTCACGTGCTACACTCATTCACATGAATCTGTGATCGGAGAAATTACATGGCCAATCTCACCATTTCCTTGGACGAAAACCTCGTCAAACAAGCGCGTATCAAAGCTATTCAAGAAGGCACCTCGCTCAGTGCCAAAGTGCGTGAAATGCTGGCGGCTTATGTGCGGCAAGACGTACCCGCAGCGCCGGCAGCCATTCCCCAACTGCCCGTCTCTAAGGCCACTGGCGGCCTGATGCCAGGTATCGATCCCAGCAGCAACCGTTCCTTTTATGAAGCCATGGAAGCCGAAATAGACATCAACAGTATCAAATGACACCTGACGTTAACGTGTTGGTGTCGGCATACCGTCCGGATCATCCGCACCACTTACCCGCACGCCATTGGCTGGACGAAACCGTGCGTCAGGCAGCCAATGGTCGTGCGAGTTTGCAACTCTTAGGCATGGTGGTGACAGGTTTTGTCCGCATCACCACCCACCCCAAAATATTCCTCGAAATTGACCCCATGCAAGATGTGACCGACTTCTTAGACAGTCTGCTGAGCAGTGCAGGCGTGCAATTTCAAGCACAAGGTTCAGTGTGGCCATACTTTAAAGAGCTGTGCCTGACACGACAAGTCCGAGGCAATCTGGTCAGCGATGCTTGGATTGCGGCAACCGTCATGCAATCTGGTGAGACACTCTGCACATTTGATCGCGACTTCACCCGCTTGCTGCCCTCTCACCAATTGATTCTGCTCAAGCCTTAAAGACTCAAACCCATGTCCACCGTTTTCAACTTCACATTCGTCCCCTGGTTCCGCTCGGTTGCGCCCTACATACATATGCACCGTGGCAAAACTTTTGTGGTGGCCATTGCGGGTGAGGCCATCGAGGCTGGCAAATTACCCAGTCTGGTGCAAGACTTGGCCATGATCCAAAGCATGGGCGTCAAAGTGGTGCTGGTACACGGCTTTCGCCCACAGGTAAACGAGCAACTCAAGGCCAAGGGTCACGCCCCTAAATATTCGCATGGCATTCGCATCACCGACAGCGTCGCACTTGACTGTGCGCAAGAGGCCGCCGGACAACTGCGCTACGAAATAGAAGCGGCATTCAGCCAAGGTTTGCCTAACACGCCGATGGCGGGCGCCACGGTTAGGATGATCTCTGGCAACTTCATCACAGCGCGGCCTGTGGGTATTGTCGATGGCGTGGATTTTCAGCATTCAGGCCTAGTGCGTAAAGTCGATGTCACCGGCATCAGCAAAACCCTTAGTTTGGGTGCGATGGTCTTGCTGTCTCCGTTTGGTTTTTCGCCGACGGGAGAAGCCTTTAACCTGACCATGGAAGAGGTTGCAACGTCGGTAGCTATTGCTTTGCAGGCAGACAAACTTATCTTCGTGACCGAAGTGCCGGGCATTCGTGTCAAACCGCTGGAACCAGCTGGAGAAGACAACCCGATTGATACTGAAATGCCGCTTGATACAGCGGAAGCCTTGCTGGCCGATGCACCGCCCGCTAACCACCCCACAGATATTGCTTTTTATTTGCAGCATTGTGTGAAAGCCTGCAAGCACGGTGTCGAGCGAAGTCATATATTGCCGTTTGCGGTAGATGGCGTGTTGCTGCTAGAAATATATGTCCACGACGGTATTGGCACCATGGTGGTGGACGAGCGCTTAGAGAGTTTGCGCGAAGCCACACCCGATGATTTGGGCGGTGTGTTGCAACTGATTGAGCCATTTGAAAACGATGGCACTTTGGTGCGCCGTGAACGTACTGAGATAGAGCGCGATATCAGCAACTACACCGTCATTGAACACGATGGTGTCATCTTCGGATGTGCAGCGCTCTACCCATTCCCAGAAAATAAAACCGCTGAGATGGCAGCGCTGACCGTATCGCCTCATTCGCAAGGTCAGGGTGATGGTGAAAAAATCCTGCGCCGTATTGAGCAGCGTGCACGGCACATCGGACTTGAAAGTATCTTTGTGCTGACTACTCGCACCATGCATTGGTTTTTAAAACGGGGCTTTGTGCAAGTGCCTATTGATTGGCTGCCGCAAGCGCGATTACGCAAATACAGCCCAGATCGCAAAAGTGTGGTGTTGGTGAAAAAACTGCCTCAGGGTTGAGCATCAAAATGCGCATCATTGGCCGCTTGGAAACGTGATTGAATCTTTCGCCACACCACCAGCACCAGCCACATACCCATAGCGACAAAAGCCACGAAAGACCAGTTGGCTATAGATCCACCTAAAAATGTCCAGTCCACCTTGGTGCAGTCACCACTGCCTCTGAAAATCAACGGAATGGCGCGTTGCAAGGGAAACGATTCGATCATGCCGTAAAAATCGCGGCCACAACTGACGATATTCGGTGGATACCACTGCAACCAGGATTGGCGGGCAGCGACAAACGCGCCGAAACCAGCTGTCAATATGCCTAGTAACACCAGCAACTGTTGCGCACGCACATGGCGAATCACCAAAGCCAGCACAGCCAACAAACCAATGACTGTCATGGCATAGCGTTGAACGATGCACATGGGGCATGGCTCTAAGCCAACCACATGTTGCAAATACAAACCAAACCCGAGCAAACTGGCGCAACCCATGGCCAACAATGCCCAAGCCAAACGCAAGTTCAGTAAATTCCAGAGTTTTAAGCGCATGTCCATCACAATCGTCAGATACAAACTCAATCATTATCCGCCTGACTGCATGACCCTTGCATTCGATCACTTTGCAAGAACAAGGCATGTAAAGCTTGCTACAGTCACAGCTTTGTATGACATACGCAAGGATTTTTCATGGCACGCACCGTTCACTGCATCAAACTGGAAAAAGAGGCCGAAGGCTTGGACTTCCCGCCCTACCCTGGCGACCTTGGTAAACGCATTTGGGAAAGCGTCAGCAAAGACGCTTGGGCCGCTTGGTTGAAACACCAGACCATGTTGGTCAATGAAAACCGCTTGAACCTGGCCGATCTACGCGCCCGACAATATTTAGCACGCCAAATGGAAAACCATTTTTTTGGTGATGGCGCTGACGCTGCACAAGGCTACGTGCCCCCGCCATCTGCCTGAGCATTGAGTGAATCTGGACAAGCGCTGCATTGTCATTGGTGCAGGTGTGGCCGGTGCGGCTTGCGCTTGGGAATTGGCAAACAGGGGTTGGCAAGTCAAACTGCTGGACAAGGCCAAAGATCCATGCTCGGCAGCATCCGGGGTTCCAGTGGCCGTGGTGTCCTGTCACACATCGTTTGACAACAACCCTTTATCGCAACTCACACGAGCGGGTTTACAAGCCACGGTCGCGTTTGCCAAAGCACATTTGACAGCGGGAGAGGACTGGTCTGCCGTCGGCGTTCTTGAAAGACGGTTTTTCAATCCTGAACGAGTCAAAAAACCTTGGCAGGAACCCACTAAAGATAGTGTGTGGTTTTCGCATGTGCATAGAGCCAAGCCCTCACATCTGATAGAAGCCGGATTGGATGCAATCGGTTCTGATGAATTGTGGCATCCGCAAGCCGCTTGGATCAAACCGATTGCTTTGGTTCGTGCGCTTTTAAGCCATGACAATATTTTGTTCATGGGTTTGCGTGAAGTCGAGACTATGCACAAAAGCCCGACTGCCGGTGAATGGCAGTTGCGTTTAAAAAACCATAGTCCCATTTCTAACATGGGCAGTTCACACACTTATGCCACCGCAACCGCACCGCATGTGGTGATTGCAACCGGCGCGCAAACGCCAGATTTTTTAAAGCATGTTTTGTTTGAACTTGATATGGGCTTACACCCTATCGCTGGTCAAGTGTCGTGGGGACTTCAAGATGCTTGCGTAAGTTCACACTTACCGCGTTTTGCAGTGAACGGGCACGGTAGCTTTGTAGCGCATATACCCTCGGCAGATGGACTGGCTTGGTACACAGGCTCGACGTTTCACAGACACCAAACGCATGTGATGGCATCCAACGAGGCGCATATGCACAACCGTCAACGACTCATCGAGCTTTTACCCGCCGTCGCGGATAAGTTGGCACCTCAGTGGGATGACACTTCGCATATCAAAGCTTGGAGCGGTGTGCGCTGTGCCTCCATCAACCGCATACCCAAAGTCGGACCGTTAGATGAACAACGTTTTCCAGGTTTGCATATCTTGTCTGCACTGGGTTCGCGTGGCCTCACGCTGGCATTGTTGTCTGCGCATGTCATGGCAGATCGCATCGAAGGTAAACCGCCTGCTTTGTCAAAAGCATTGCTCAAAGCCATGCAGTGTGAATTGCCTCAAGCATAAAAAACGCAGCCCTTTAGCACTGCGTTATCCAATGTTCCATCAGAAGTTTGGTTTTAATTAGAAATTGACTTGGGTGCGAATCGAAATCACCTTTTCGTCATTGGTGGTGGTGGAGGTAGTAGGAGCGGCATTATTGGGGAATCTTTTACGCCAGTCCTTGGCCACAACTGCGTTGTTAGCTAAAAATTCAATATCAGATGCGGTGTTCATGGTCACCATGCGTTTTTCAAATTCAAACGATTCATTCGTTGTTTGCTTATGCCTTTTTATGAAGAACACCCATGCCTTCTGGTTTTTCAACATTTTTTAGTGCACTGACGGAATGCGAATCTGCTTATAGCTAATCGGTATATGGCTCAAACTAAAAAATAGTTGGTATGGCTAGGGTCGACCCTTATAGTCCCGCCCTTATGGAAAATTTCTCATTCGCATTTGTGCTCGCCGGTTTTGTTGTCGGCCTGATCGTAGGCCTCACTGGGGTCGGCGGCGGCTCGCTGATGACGCCTTTGCTTATCTTCGGTTTCGGCATCAAGCCCGCGCTCGCAGTCGGTACCGATTTGCTTTTTGCAGCTGGCACCAAGTTTGGTGGCTTGCTCAATTTCGCACGCCAACGCATCATTCCTTGGCGTGTGGTTTTCAGCCTCAGCCTGGGTAGCATCCCGGCTGCAGCCATCACGTTGGCGGTGCTTCACCATTTCGGCACATCCAATCCCACAGTTCAACACGCCATCACGTTCACTCTTGGCATTGCCTTGTTGCTTACTGCGGCGGCCACACTTTACAAAGCAATCCGCGGACCGTTGCGAAACCAAGCGGTAGAAGAAGAGATTGAACAGATTCCCGCAGACACAACCGCATACCCCTGGATGCCTGTGGTGTTCGGTGCAGTCATAGGCGTGCTGGTCACACTCACATCGGTGGGTGCCGGTGCCATTGGTGTCACCGTGTTGATGTTGCTTTACCCGCAACTCCCGCTGCCGCGCATTGTTGCCGCCGATATTGCCTACGCCGTGCCACTCACGCTGGTCGCCGGTTTGGGCCATGCTTCTATCGGTACGGTCGACTGGAACCTGCTTGCCGTGTTGCTCTGCGGTTCTTTACCTGGCATTTGGTTGGGCTCTCACCTGGTCACCAAAGTACCCGAGCGTTTCATCCGCTCTGCACTGTCTGTATTGCTGGCTTGGGCCGGTACCAAATTGATTTTGATCTGACACACCATGTACCAATACACCGATTTCGATAAACGATTTGTCAAAGAACGCGCCGCGCAATACCGCGACCAGTTACACAGGCATTTAAGCGGTCATTTGAGCGACGAAGAGTTCCGTCCCCTTCGCCTGCAAAACGGCTGGTATGTGCAACGCTATGCGCCTATGTTGCGCGTAGCCGTGCCTTACGGTGAACTCAACAGCGCACAGTTGCGTGTGTTGGCCACCATCGCGCGCGACTACGACACTCCCGAACCCGGTTTGTTTGAACGCGCACAAACCACGCAAGACGCCATCGGCGGCATTCCCGCTCCTGCGTTGACGAAAAATTACGCGCATTTCACGACGCGACAAAACCTGCAATACAACTGGATTCCGCTACATAAAAGCGCGGATGTGATGGACTTGCTGGCCAGCGTGAACATGCACGGCATTCAAACCAGCGGCAACTGCATACGCAATATCACCAGCGACGAACGCGCCGGTGTGGCAGTAGATGAAATCGTCGATCCGCGCCCGTTTGCAGAAATCTTGCGCCAATGGAGCACGCTGCATCCCGAGTTTGCTTTTCTGCCGCGCAAATTCAAAATCGCCATCAGCGGCGCTTTGGAAGACCGCGCTGCCACGGCTTGGCACGATGTGGGTTTGCATATGCAACGCAATGCAGCAGGTGCAGTCGGGTTTCGCGTCATGGTTGGCGGCGGCATGGGACGCACACCCATCACCGGTACGGTGATTTGCGATTTCCTACCTTGGAACCAGATACTCAACTACTTGGAAGCCGTGGTGCGTGTCTACAACCGTTGGGGCCGCCGCGACAACATTTACAAAGCACGTATCAAAATTTTGGTGAAAGCCGAGGGTCCGCGCTACATCGAAGAGGTCGAAGCCGAATACCAGCGCATCCTCACACAAGACGGTGCACCGCACACCATCACGCAAGCCGAGTTTGACAGGGTGCAAGCTTGCTTTGCGCCGGCTGTGCTGGCTACGCCCACCGGTTTGTCAGCTGAAGCCATACACACTCAGCTCGCCACAGCCGCAGACGACAGCAAAGACTTTGCACGTTGGTTGCAACAAAACGTGGCCGCACACCGTGACCCACATTTGCGCGTTGTAACCCTTTCATTCAAACGACTCGGTCAAGCACCCGGCGACGCCACCGCAGATCAATTGGATGCAGCAGCAGTTTTGGCAGACCGCTTTTCTGCCGGTGAAGCTCGCGTTAGCCATGACCAAAACCTGGTCTTGCCGTGGGTAGCGGCACAAGACCTGCCCGCGCTTTACGAACAGGCCCAAGCACTGGGACTGGCCAAGCCCAACATCCGCATGTTGACCGACATGATTGCCTGCCCTGGCGGTGACTATTGTGCGTTAGCGAACGCACGGTCGCTTCCTGTATCTGCTGCTATCAGCGAACGCTTCCAAGACCTAGACGAATTGTTTGACTTAGGCGAAATCGACTTACACATCAGCGGTTGCATCAACTCTTGTGGACACCACCACAGCGGTCATATCGGCATTTTGGGCGTCGACAAAGACGGTAAGGAGTGGTATCAAATCACGCTGGGTGGCTCTGATGGCTCTGCGCTCAGCGGTGCGCCAAAGGCAGGCAAAGTGGTCGGCCCTTCTTTTTCTTCGGCTGAAGTGGTTGACGTGATCGAAGCGGTTTTACAGGTTTACACAGACCACCGCCACCATGGCGAAAGCTTTATCGATGCGGTCAACCGCCTAGGCATCGAAGCTTTCAAACAAGCCGCTAATGCTGCACGTCATCCGTCTGACGACGAAGCTCTGAGCACCATCGCCTGAAAGCTGAACATGCAACTGATACCGATCACAGAACAAGCATCGCTGTCGCAAGATCAACTGCTGAAATTGCCCAATGACGCAGACCCCATGCAACAGTCACTGCAAGATGTGCAAACCATTGAACTGCATTTCCCAAAATTCACCGATGGCCGTGCCTTTAGTCAGGCGTTGATGTTGCGGCGTCGTTGCGGTTTTTCGGGCGACATTCGCGCCACTGGCGATGTGTTGATTGATCAACTCAGCCAAATGCAACGCTGCGGTTTTTCCAGTGCCGTGCTACGCGCAGACCAGGACATCGCCAAAGGGCGAGATTTACTCTCTCACTTCAGCGCCTTCTACCAAGGCGACGTGACACAACCCCAACCCTTGTTTGCACGATGAAACCCTTACCCAAAGCCACCGAACTACACGCCAAGGCCAGCGACAGCTTTGTTGCCAAATTGGCTGCCACCAAGGTTCAACTCCTGACTGCAGCGACCGAGTTGCAACCGTTGAAGCAAGCCTCCAGCTTAGGTGCTGAAGATGTGGTCATCACCCACATCATCAATAGCTTACAGCTCGATATTCCCGTGTTTGTGCTGGAAACCGGCGCCTTACACAGTGACACGCTTGCATTGCTAGAAAGACTGCAAGCCCATTCTCGCGCACCTGTGCAGGTGTACCGCCCGCAACACGAAGCCGTCATCGCATTTGTGAAACAACCTGGACAGCAAGCTATTTATGAAAGCATGGCCAAGCGCAAAGCCTGTTGCGGCATACGCAAACTGGAACCCCTTGGCCGGGCATTGAAAGACCAAAAAGCTTGGATCACTGGTCTCAGACGCGAACAATCGCAAGCGCGTGCCGAAGTGTCTGCACAAGAAGCCGACATGACCAACGGTGTGCCCATCATTAAGCTCAACCCTCTGGTCGATTGGACTTGGGGTGACGTGTGGCATTACATCGCTTCGAACCAAGTGGACTACAACCCTTTGCATGACCAGTTTTTCCCAAGCATTGGTTGTGCCCCTTGCACCCGTGCGATCAGCCTCGGTGAAGATTTCCGCGCTGGCCGCTGGTGGTGGGAAGATGAAACCGCCAAGGAATGCGGTTTGCATGTCAAGGCTTGATGTGAGGTGTGTGCTGCAACAGGTTCCTCATGAGCCGCTTCGCGCCACAAATCCTCACCCGTCGCAACCCACGCCGCACTGAATCGAATCTTCACAAAAATCAAACGAGAAGAACATGAACGCCAGAATACCCACAGAGTTGCACCAGTTAAGCAACGCCCACCTAGACGCACTGGAAGAAGAAACCATCTTTATCCTGCGCGAAGTCGCTGCTGCGTTTGAACGCCCCACCCTGCTTTTTTCGGGCGGCAAAGATTCTTTGGTTATGTTGAAATGCGCCGAGAAAGCCTTTGGTATAGGCCGCATCCCTTACCCGCTGTTGATGATTGACACTGGCCACAACTTCCCCGAGGTGACTGACTTTCGCGACCTGCGCGCCAAAGAGTTGGGCGCTGAGTTGATTGTTCGCAGTGTCGAAGATTCCATGAAACGCGGCACGGTGCGCCTGTCCCGTCCAGACGAGTCACGCAATGTGCACCAATCGGTCACCTTGCTGGAAGCGATTGACGAATTCCGCTTTGATGCATTGATAGGCGGCGCACGACGCGACGAAGAAAAGGCCCGCGCCAAAGAACGTATCTTCAGCCACCGCGACAGCTTCGGTCAGTGGCAACCCAAATCTCAACGGCCTGAGCTCTGGAATTTGTTCAACACGCGTCTTCATCCAGGCGAGCATTTCCGTGTGTTCCCGATCTCCAACTGGACCGAGCTCGATGTATGGCAATACATCGCCCGCGAAAACATTGCGCTGCCTTCGCTTTACTACACACACACAAGAGACGTGATTGAGCGCAAGGGTTTGCTGGTGCCTGTGACCCACATGACGCCTCCGCGCGATGGCGAGACTGTGCAACCACGCCAAGTGCGCTTTCGCACTGTGGGCGATATCACTTGCACTTGCCCGGTGGAGAGTACCGCCGCCACACCGGACGACATCGTCATCGAAACGCTGGCCGCTGATGTCAGTGAACGCGGTGCCACGCGCATGGACGATCAAACATCGGACGCCTCGATGGAAAAACGCAAAAAAGAGGGCTATTTCTGATGAACACTCAAACCTCTACCCGCCCTGCCCTGAAATTCATTACCTGCGGCTCTGTGGACGACGGCAAATCAACCCTTATTGGCCGTTTGCTGGTGGACTCCAAATCGGTGCTGCAAGACCATTTGGCTGGTGTGCAACGCCAAGGTGAAACCGACCTCGCATTGCTCACCGATGGTTTGTCCGCCGAACGCGAACAAGGCATCACCATTGACGTGGCTTACCGCTACTTCAGCACCGAGTCACGAAAATTCATCATTGGCGACTCGCCCGGCCACGAGCAATACACGCGCAATATGGTCACAGCGGCCTCCAGCGCTGATGCTGCGGTGGTGTTGGTAGACGCCACCAAACTCGATTGGTCTGTCAAGGAATTCAAC
Organism: Limnohabitans sp.; assembly: GCF_046052765.1. Lineage (GTDB taxonomy): Bacteria > Pseudomonadota > Gammaproteobacteria > Burkholderiales > Burkholderiaceae_C > Limnohabitans. Next base: position 10,117 of record NZ_JAVLFQ010000081.1, read on the forward strand.
CTGTTGCCACAAACCCGCAGACACAGTTTGTTGCTCAAACTCTTGCGTGTACCTTCGATCGTGTTTGCGATCAACAAACTCGATGCGATTGAAGACGCTTCAACTGCATTTGTGAACATTGCCCAAGCCTTGCAAAGTTTTGCCGACGAGGCGGGTATCGACATCACCGCCATCGTGCCGGTGTCAGCACTCAAAGGTTGGAACGTGGTCAATCCTCAACCTGACTGGTGCAATTACACCGGTCCTGGTTTGTTGCAAATACTTGAAAGCCTGCCCGTGACTGCATTTGAAGAAGATGCGGCATTGGCTTTTGCCGTGCAATGGGTAGAAAAATTCCATGACAGCGCAGACACCTCCAAAGGCAGACGCGTGTATTGGGGACGTGTCGGCACAGGTGTGGCGCGCGCAGGTGACAGCATCCGTGTGTTCCCAAGCGGCCAGACAGCCATCATCAAAGAAGTGCTAAGCAGCGTGCGCCAGCCCTCCCATATTGCCGCCGGTCACAGCGCAGGTTTGGTGCTGGACCGCGAAGTAGATGTGTCGCGCGGCGACTGGGTGCTGGCGCAAACGCATGAAGCCCAGACGCAAAACCAGCTGGAGGTCACGCTGGCCTGGCTGGACGATGAACCGCTGGTGGCTGGCCGTGTGTACTGGGCCTTGCACGGACACCGATGGGTCAAAGCCAAAGTAGTTCGCATTGTCCATCGCTTGGATGTGAATACCTTGCAGGAAATGGACGCCAACGAATTACCGCCCAACGCCATCGGTCACGTACAACTGAATTTGCAACAACCGCTGATCACCATGCCATTCGCTTTCTCCCGCAGCTTAGGTTCGCTGGTCTTGGTTGATACGGCCTCACACAAAACCTCTGCCGCAGTCATGGTTCGAAACTGAATCACACATTCCCCTAAAATGCCCAATTCCGCGGCCAAGCTGCTCCTTTGATCAACCGTAAATCTCACCATGACCCACGTTGTTACCGAAGCCTGTATCCGATGCAAATACACCGACTGCGTGGATGTTTGCCCTGTGGACTGTTTCCGCGAAGGCCCGAATTTCCTCACCATCGACCCCGATGAGTGCATCGATTGTGCCGTTTGTATCCCCGAGTGCCCGGTCAACGCCATTTACGCCGAAGAAGACGTTCCCGCCGACCAGCAGCATATGGTGGCTTTGAATGTGGAACTCGCCCGCATCGGCTGGCCCAGCATCACCAAGCGTAAGACACCGCTGGCCGACGCTGACGACTGGAAAGACAAGACGGGCAAGCTGGCAGAGCTGACCCGCTGATCGACACGGGCTCTGACTAAACGCCATGAGCTCAACGCCCTCGCCAATTGAAACCGATGCCTTGGTGATCGGTGCTGGCCCTGTCGGATTGTTTCAGGTGTTTGAGCTTGGCCTACAAGAAATTCATGCCCATATGGTTGACACACTGCCCTATGTTGGCGGTCAATGCATGGCGCTGTATGCAGACAAGCCCATCTACGATATTCCCGGACTCCCGCACTGCACCGGTCGTGAACTGATAACGCGACTTGAACAACAAGCCTCGCCTTTCAAACCGGTGTTTCATTTAAAGCAGCTCATCAAGAGTATGCAGCAACGAGCCGACAAGCGATGGTTGGTAGGCACTACTGATGGAACCGCTTTTCTGGCTAAAACCGTGTTTATCGCAGCCGGGGTCGGTGCATTCACCCCACGCAAATTGGCTTTGCCCGAGTTAGATGTTTTTGAAGGCAAGCAAGTGTTCTACACACCACGAGAACTGCCGGACATGCAAGGTAAGCATGTGGTGGTGGTCGGCGGGAATGATGAAGCATTGCAATCTTCGCTTAAAGCAGTAAGTTTGCAAGCTAGCAGTGTGACGCTTGTTCACAGACGCGGCACATTGGATGCGGAGGAAGTGTTGCTAAAGGCTTTTCACGAGGCTGTGGCTGTTGAAAAAATCGAATTCATCACCGCACAAATCACGCACGCCCTGACCGCAGAACATCAACTCACGGGTTTGCAACTTCAAGGGATTGACGGCAACATCCGGCAAATTCCTTGCGATCACATACTGGTTCAACTCGGCCTATCGCCTCAACTCGGCCCGCTGGCCGATTGGGGCTTAGACATGGCTCGCAAACAATTGAACGTCAACACTGAAGACTTCAGCACCAGCGCATCAGGCATTTTTGCGGTGGGTGACATCAACACTTATCCAGGTAAGCGAAAGCTCATCGTCAGCGGATTCCACGAAGCCACACTGGCTGCATACGGTGCAGCCGCTTATCTGCGCCCCGGCCAGAAAATCCCGCTGGAATACACCACAGCTTCACCGCGCTTGCACCGTTTATTAGGTGTTTGACTAAAGCAGGTTGACATTAAAGGCATAATGCAAATGCTTGTTTGACGACAAGTCCGCTGGGGGTGCTGAGGTTTTCACAAACCAAGGCTGAGAAAGTCCCTTTGAACCTGATTGAGGTAATCCTCGCGCAGGGAAGCACGGCCCGCTGTCACACCTCTCGCTGATGCGGGCCTCGCCGAACTGCCATTCTTTTGGAAAACAGATGGCACACACCAATGAATCTTTAACCCCCGTGAGCGACGAGCAACGGGTTTTTGGCTGGTACGCCCATGCGTCGCTTTGGTTCAGCCTGGGCGTTGGCTTGCTGGTGATACAGATTGGTGCCTACTTGGTGCCAGCCATGGGCACGCAACAAGCGTTGCTCGCTATCGTGCTGGGTTCGCTTCTTGGTGCTGGTCTGTTGGCCTGGGTAGCCAAAATCGGTTGCGACACCGGTTTGTCCAGCGCAGGCTTGATGCATGAAGTCTTTGGCAGCGCGTTTGCTCGCCTGCCTGTGTTGCTCAATATTGTTCAACTGGTAGGCTGGACCACGTTTGAACTGGTGGTCATGCGCGACGGCACGCTGGCCATGACAGAGGGCAGCACATGGTCTTCGCCATTGCTCACCACACTGCTGTGGGGCGGCGTGCTCACGCTCTTAATGACAAGTTCTATGCTGGGCTTGGTGCGCAGTTTTGTCAGCCGCTTCGGTTTGCCGCTGGTGGTGCTCTCGCTGGTGTGGCTGAGTTGGCAATTTCTGGGTTTGTTGCAAGCCCAAGGCCTGCAAGCTTTCTGGAACAAACCCGGCACGGGTGAGATGGGTTTTTTATCTGCCATGGATTTGGTGATAGCCATGCCCGTATCTTGGTTGCCTTTGATCGCTGACTATGCCCGTCACGGTAAAAACAGTCGCTCGGCTTTCAGCGGCAGTTGGCTCGGTTACACCATCGCTAATATCTGGTGTTATGCCTTAGGTGTGATGGTGGTCAGCGTGTCTGCGCCAGACGCCAACTTGGTCAATACCTTGTTGCTGGCGCAAGGAGGGCTGCTGGCGCTGGGTTTGATTTTGCTGGATGAAATCGATAACGCGTATGGCGATGTGTACTCAGCAGCGGTCAACAGCCACAGTCTGTGGTCAGGTCTCAGCTCGCGTCAATGGGGATTGGGTCTAGCTGTGCTGTGCACCGTGCTGGCCTTGTTTTTGCCCATGCACAGCTTGGAACCGTTTTTGTTGATGCTGAGTTCGGTGTTCGTGCCGCTCTTTGGCGTCATCTTGGGCAGACTCGGATTTGGGATGACAAGCAGCAACTTGCAACGCGTGGACAAATCAGCTGCAGCTGCTTGGCTGGCAGGCGTGGCCGTGTTTCATTTGTGTGTGCAGTTTGCGCCTGAGTGGGGTTCTGCGCTGCCGAGTCTGGTTGTTACTCTGTTGCTGGGATGGATCACTCGACCGGCTTTGGCAGCGGTTTCACATGCATAACTTGCGGCGCAAAACCATGGTTCAAAGGCCCGTGACCTTCGCCTGTTTTGACGCTGGCTCCTTCGGCGATTGCGTGACGAATGAAGGCGCGCGCCGCAGCCACCGCTTCAGCCATATTTTTGCCCAACGCCAGATACGCGGCAATCGCAGAGGACAAGGTGCAGCCGGTGCCGTGTACGTTGCTGCTGTGAATGCGGGTCGCATCAAACACCACAGCATCACCGCCAGACATTTGCAATACATCGCACAACACATCGCCAGACAAATGCCCGCCTTTGAGCAAAACGGCCTTGGCACCCAAGTCAAGCAAAGCTTGCGCCGCACTAGGCAGTTCGTCAACCGCGGTCAATGCATGGTTCAACAACAAACCGGCCTCATCCAAGTTGGGCGTGACCAATTGCACGCGTGGAAACAATTCTTTCACCAACACAGAAACAGTTTCTTCGGCGATCAAACGGTCACCACTGGTGGCCACCATCACCGGATCGAGAATCACATTAGTCAATCCGTAATGATCAATAGCCCAGGCAACGACTGCAACCACTTCGGGCGAATGCAACATGCCAATCTTGACCGCATCCACGCAGATATCGTCCAGCACCGACTGCATTTGGACTTTCAAAAATGCCGCAGGTACGCCGTGAATTGCTTGCACGCCCAAGGTGTTTTGCGCGGTCAATGCGGTAATCGCTGTCATACCGTAACAACCCAAAGCGGAAAAAGTTTTCAAATCGGCCTGAATACCGGCGCCGCCGCCACTGTCGGATCCAGCGATACTCAAGACACGCGCGTATTGACCAGTCGGAGAAATGTGTTGCATGGACTGCATTATCAACAAAGCCGCGCTGTGCTTGCTGACATCAAAGGACAAACCAGTGAGTAAACACCTCAACTGCGCGGTGCTGGGTGCCGGATTGATGGGTCGTTTGCTAGCGCATGGATTGGCCATGGCGGGACATCGGGTCAGCATATACGAGGCCTCTGGCGAGGATGGCTTAGGCGCGGCCGCCCGCGTGGCTGCCTCGATGCTGGCACCATTGGCCGAATCAGCCATCACCGAATGGCCGGTGGTCGATATGGGTCAATACAGCTTGCAGCGTTGGCCTGTATTGATTAAACAGTTACCCGACCAGGTATTTTTCCAGCAACTCGGTACCTTGATACTGTGGCACAAGCAAGATGCATTACAGGCTCGGATGCTGGTTGATAAATTGGAATTCAACAGCAACAGACTACCCTCGGAATGCAAACCGCAGAACTTTCAATCAGACACTCTGCAAGCCTTGGAGCCTGAACTGTCAAGCAAATTTCAACAAGGATTATTTTTACCTGGCGAAGGACAATTGGATAACCGCCAGTTGCTCCACGCGCTGATGAAAGCCCTGCAAGCAAAAAAGGTTGATATCCATTGGCACAGCGCCAAGACATTGGATGACGTAGATGCTTTACATCGCCAGGGCGCAGACTGGGTGTTTGATTGTCGTGGGACAGGCGCAAGAAACGATTGGCATGGTCTACGCGGTGTACGCGGCGAAGTCATACGCCTGCACGCGCCAGATGTTCATATCACGAGACCTGTACGTTTGGTACATCCACGGTATCCGCTTTACATCGCACCTAAGCAGGATCAGGTGTATGTGATCGGTGCCACTGAGATTGAAAGTGACGATACATCTGAAGCCAGCGTACGCTCCACCTTGGAACTCTTGAGTGCGGCTTACAGTCTGCACAGCGGTTTTGCCGAAGCCCGCATTCTGGAAATCAACACACAACTTCGCCCTGCGCTGAAAAATAACCTGCCAAGTATTCGTCGCATCGCGGACCGCTGCTTGCAAATCAACGGCTTATACCGCCACGGTTTTTTGATTGCGCCAGCCATGTTAGATGCCGTCATAGGTTTGATACAAGGCGATGCATCGTTGGCTGATCGATTCGAATTGACAAATGACCACTGAGATGACCAACCATCGCATTCAAATTTGGGTGAACCAAGTTGCTACAGAATTGACAATGCCAGCTTATTTATCTGATGCTATTGATGCCGTTGACATCAAGCCGCCTTTTGCAGCTGCTGTCAATTTGCATTTTGTGCCGAAAAAAAACTACACCAGCTACGCATTGCAGGCGGGTGACAAGATTGAATTGATCGTGCCGGTCACAGGAGGATGAATTGAGTACACACACAGACCCGCTGATTTTGTACGGCGCTTCATTCCATAGCCGCCTATTATTAGGAACCTCGCGCTATCCGTCACCCCAAGTACTGGCTGATGCGGTTGCATTGGCTCAGCCCGCCATGTTGACCGCATCGCTGCGGCGTCAAACTGCACACGCAGACACTTCCCCTGCTTTTTGGAATTTATTGCGGGATATGAAAGTGCCGGTGTTGCCTAACACCGCTGGTTGCCACAGTATTCAAGAGGTCATCACTACCGCGGAAATGGCACGCGAGTTGTTTGAAACCGATTGGCTGAAACTGGAATTGATAGGCGACGATTACAGCTTGCAACCGGACACGGTGAACCTACCGTCAGCGGCGCAACAACTTATCAAAGCAGGTTTCAAAGTGCTGCCTTATTGCACCGAAGACTTGGTGTTGTGCCAGCGGCTGGTGGATGTAGGGTGTCAAGCCGTCATGCCGTGGGCCGCGCCCATTGGCACAGGTAAAGGGCCGATCAATCCTTATGCCATGCGTATGTTGCGTGAACGTTTGAGTGTGCCTTTGATAGTTGATGCAGGTCTTGGACTGCCATCACATGCCTGCCAAGTCATGGAATGGGGCTATGACGCGGTATTACTGAACACGGCGGTAGCGCTTGCACGCCATCCAATCGACATGGCGCGTGCATTTGCTCTGGCGGTTCAAGCCGGTAGGGACGCTTTCTTAGGCGGCGTTATGCAACCACAGGAAGCAGCGCAAGCCAGCACACCATTGATAGGCACTCCCTTTTGGCATCACAACTGAAAGACAAGCACATGGATATCAAAGCTGTTGCCACTGACATTGCCCGATTACACAGCCAACTGCTGGCTGGCGATTCAGCCCCGCTTGACATACTGATGCGTGAAATACCTGCTCAAGCGCCGCCCACATTCGCTGCTGCCTGGCTGGGCGCGCGGCTATTGGGATTTGTACCGCATGACGCGCAATGCATTGCTGCTGCGTGGCAATTACAAACGCAAAGAGAGGGAGCCTTTGATGTATCTCACTGGCCCTGTGACCCGCAGGACTATGCAGTGCCTGCGCCTGATGCAACGACTGCATTTGCTCCCTGTCCGCCTAAACTAGGCTTGTATGCGGTGTTGCCTGATGCGGATTGGGTGGCGCGCATGGTGCAACTCGAGGTACCGACCGTGCAGTTACGCTTCAAATCTGACGATAGCAAGGCCATCGAACAACAAGTCAAGTCAGCGGTTCAAGCGGTTCAAGGAAGTCACACACTGCTGTTCATTAATGACCATTGGCGACAAGCGATAGACACAGGTGCTTATGGCGTGCACCTGGGTCAGGAGGATATGTCAGAAGCACCCTTACAAACTATTCGCGCCTGCGGCTTGCGACTTGGATTAAGTTCACACGGCTATGCAGAAATGCTCAGGGCAAACCAAGTACAACCCAGCTACTTGGCTATGGGAGCGGTATTTCCCACCACCTTGAAACGCATGGCCACAGCGCCACAAGGGTTGGGGCGGCTTGCGATGTATGCACGCCTTATGCAGGGTAAATCGTTGGTAGCCATTGGCGGCATAGATTTAAATTCATTGCCTGCCGTCATGAAAACCGGTGTGGGCTCGGCTGCATGTGTAAGGGCCATCACAGGATCTGACAATGTGGCGCAAGCCGTTGCACAATTGCGCCAAAGCATGGCATGACACCCTCGCTATCTATCCAGTGCAGAAAGCGTCTCACATGACAAGCAGCAGAACTGTCATTCACTCCACCCGTGGTCGTGCACACGGTCCCATCACCCGCTTGATGAGCCCCGGGGATCTGGGTCAATTATTGAAACCTTTTGTGTTTCTGGATTACATAGAGGCGCCAGCCGGAGGCGGGCCTGAGTTTGGTTTTCATCCACATTCCGGCATTGCCACCCTGACCTTTCCGCTGACATTCGGCATTCGCCACGAAGTCTCAACCGGTCAAGTTGACGAAGTGTCCCCCAAGGGCATTGAATGGCTGATTGCAGGCGGTGGTATTTGGCACAAAGCCAACCCGTTGACTGCAGCAGCCAAAGACATCATGCAAGGTTTTCAAATATGGTTTGCCTTACCCGCCTCCCATGAAAACGGTCCCTCCTCCACCATGTTTATGGACCCTCAAGACGTGCCGCAAGAGGGTCCTGTGACCCTGATTTTGGGAAGTTATGGAGAATTGCGCAGCCGCATACACACACCTTTTGATGCCAACTACCTCTGGATAGAACTCAAGGATGGTGAATCCTTTGATTACCAGCCGCCTGAGGGACACATGCTGGCATGGGCGTTTTCCCAAACCGGCCAACTACTGGTTAGCGATCACCGCTTGCAGCGCGAAATGGTTGTTTTTTCCGAAGGCGAAGAAGCCATCCATTTCAAGGCACAAGGGGATTGTGGTTTTTTATTAGGCTCTGCCAAAAAACACCCGCATGATTTGGTACTGGGTTACTACTCAGTGCACACCAGTGAAGAGGCGCTAGCACTAGGTGAATCAAACATCACAAAGTTGGGTGATGGCCTTCGCGCAAGAGGCCAAATTCGCTGAATTAATCTGAAAACCACGGCTTGGGAAATATTCAATAAGCAGTCTATTTACTTCGTTAAAAAACGATGTAACGAAGAAATAGAGTCCAAGTCTCTTGGCTTGATACCCACCTCTAGTCTGCGCTTTCTGATCCAAGTCATGGGCGTCATGCCTTTGAATTTAGCAAAGGCAGCTTGTAATTCCATATGATCTGCCCCGCTTTGCACCATCAAATCCTTCCAGCCAATGAATGATGTTCGGTTTTCAAGAAAATTGATCTCTACTGCCAGCAAAGCCTCTGTTTCTGCTCTTAAAAAACCTGTTCAGAGCCAGTCTCAAATGACGCTGGCTTCATTACAAGCGGCCTTTGTTCGGGTTTTGCTTGAAAGGGGATACGAGAAAATGACCATCCGCGAAGTAGCCTCAGTTGCTGGTGTAGGTATAGGAACTTTTTAGGACTATGTGCCGAACTTGAAGGCACTGGCGGCTTCGACCATTCACAAGCGATGCATTGAGTGCGCTACATACCCTCAACCAAAATCATGCCTGTCGCTCGTATGGCGCATGCCATCAGCTAAGGTTGGTATTCCCATGACTTACTTTTTACACCACGACGAACCGCTCCATAGTCGCTCCTTGGATGAAATTGGCTATGCCATCGTCAGCTTTGTCCAATCTTCATCAATGCCATCTTGATGGCTAATCAGCATACAGTTCCTGTCCGCGTGTTTCCGGCAACAGCCATGCAGCCCATAAAAATACGCCATACGCGACAACAGCAAAAACAGCGATGGCGGCAGCGAGACCGTATTGAGTAGAAAAATATCCCACCAAGGCAGGAAACACAGCACCCATGCCACGGCCAAAGTTGTAGCAAAAACCTTGACCTGATCCCCGAAGGCGTGTGGGAAAAAGCTCAGTCAAAAAAGCACCCAAGCCAGAAAAATAGCCACTGGCAAAAAACCCCAGAGGAAAACCCAACCACATCATCATTTCATTGGTGATTTCCCATTGCGTGTAGGCAAGCACCAAGCAAATCGCGCCGATAGAGAAAGTAATAAACAATTTGCGCCGCCCATAGCGATCTGCCATCCAAGCACCACATAAAAAACCCACCAAACTACCCACTATCAAAAAAGCCAAATAGCCGGTAGATCCGATGACAGTCAATTTACGCTCGGATTTCAAAAAAGTAGGAACCCAAGTTGTAATGGCGTAATACCCTCCCTGCGCACCCATGGTGAGTAAAGATGCCAACACCGTGGTTTTCAACATTTCAGGTTTGAAGATTTCCAAAATGGAAGGCGTATTTGCAGTTTCAGCCAACTTCGTTCTTGTTGCAACTGCAACCGCCGGCTCCTCAATGTGTCTTCTCACATAAATCAATAACAACGCGGGCAAGAAACCCAAGGCAAACATGGCACGCCAAGCCAGTTCTTCTGGCAATAAAGTGAAGGTGACCGCCTGCAGTACGACAGCTGCACCCCAACCTACAGCCCATGCAGATTGAACCGAGCCGACTGCGCGACCACGGTATTCGGCACGGATGGTCTCTCCCATCAGCACTGCCCCAGCCGCCCACTCGCCTCCGAAGCCAAAACCCAACATGGCGCGTGACACCATCAGTTGGTTGAAATCCTGGGCAAATGCACTGATCAGACTAAAGGAGGAAAACCAGAGAATAGTGATTTGAAGCGTACGAACGCGACCGATAAGGTCAGCCATGTAACCCGCTAACCAACCACCCAAAGCAGATGCCAGCAGATTGCCGGTGACTGCGAGCCCTGCAAGCCCCCGATCTACTTGCCATAAGGAGATGATGGTACCTATCACTAGGGGGTAAATCATAAAATCCATGCCATCCAACGCCCAGCCCATGAAGCAACCCCAAAAGGTTTTCTTTTCTCTAGGGTTCATCGTCTTGTAAAAACCACTCAAACTGCGATCAGACTCGTTCTGCATGTTTTTTTCCTTGGTAACCTGACTTTACATGGCGATAGGCAGCCTTCCAATTAAGCATCAGCCGTGAACCTTGTAGGCAGTATCACACGCTCTCGCGGATCTATTCTTTGTGTTTACCCAGACTGGCACACAGTCTCATTTAGTCATTAAAGTGATTGGTCGCAGTGAACACTTGGTGTGTGGGTTTTAAAACCAGGCGAAGATAACGACGAATCAGGGTCAAAAGCTGATGCATATTAATTTAAAAGCATACATATCACCAAGATGAATAGGTTTTGACCAGATAATATGTAAATAAATCGAATATCACACAAATTCATATCGGGGTTAATGCTAATATTCGTTTCGTTGAGTGATTTGTTGGAGAACAAAACCTATTCAACAAACAGTCAAACAACATTCACCTAACCGGAGTTATTCAAATGCAACATTCCATCGTCAAACTGATCGCGGCCTCTTCCATCACCCTGTTCGCTTCCTTGGCACATGCCACTTGGGACTTCAGCATCACTCAAGGTAATACGCAGTTGCTCGCAGCCAGCAGTTCATTCACAGCGGACGATGATTTGCGCTTTGCTTCACAAATGGTCAGCACCAACCAACCAGACGCCAATGGATTCCTCTACGTAGAAAATATTGCGCAGTACAGCTGCAAAAAGAATGCATACCAATTGGTCAAAGCGATTGGCTACAAAACTTGGAATGACCAAGGCGTTAGCATCGAACAAACCATGGGTAAATGGGTTCCTGTGACCTCAGGTACACCTGAACAATCCATGATGAACAAATTGTGTAATTTGTCAGTTGCAGACGCTTCTGGTGTAACAAACAAGTAATTTTTGCAAACGGCAGCCAATGTTCTGATCTTGGCTGACTTTGCTAAGCGCCTGTAATGGTGTAACAAAACCTATGTCAAAGCTTGTGACATAGGTTTTTTTGATTGAAAAGTTATAACAAGTTGTATCGCTGGGGCAACTAAACAGGGGATCAACGAGATTCTTTCACGCACTGCAGTGTTTGATGCCAAAACTGCGCACCTGAACCAGCGTATTCAATAGGCAAGATTCCCATCATGTTGAAATGCATGGTCTCCAGTTGCTTCATGCGGTTGTAATTCATTAAGCCGCGCTTTCCCATCTCTAGATAAGCTGAGCAATTAGCCCCCACTTCACTCAATGCGGGATTTTGTGCGTGCGCACATTCGTGGAAGTAAACAAAATCCCAAATAGATTGTGATCCTTTGATGGATTTTTCATGTGCCTGACCATCAAAGATGATGGTTGGCCAACCATCGTCGTCTAAACGCATCACAGCCACGGCTCTGCCTAACTCGGGATGGCGGTTGTTAATATCGGTATACCTGTTCCAAATTTCTGTGGCGAACCCAGACTTGCCATTCAAATTGACAGCGCATTGCACATTCTCACCAGTGGAAATCTCAAATGCATGCGTAGAAGCACAAGTCACCCATACCAAACTGGTCAAGAATGAACGCATGGCACTGGCAAAATATTTATGCATAGATTTCTCCCTGTTACAGAACGCACTTTAAACTTGGATTGACCCTGAGTCTACGTGCTGACCCAGATAAGTTATCCAAAAATAATTGGAATGTCTTGGTTTTAAAGGGGCACCCTAAATCTGAAAAACATGCCTCAAATGATGACTCAAGAAAGACTGACGACTTTTTGAAACAAATAAATAATTTGTATTTATAGTTTATTTTAATATAATAAAATGATACTTAATAATAAATTTTCAATAAAGAAGGATCAAGAATCATGAATCCCAATCAAATTCAAAACATATTGGTTATTTGCTTAATTTTAGGCTTTGCCATGATGGAGTTCATCACAAAGCGATACAAGCAAACAGTCAACGCAAGCTCCAACGATACAAAACTTGAGCTATTCATGTTCATCAGTTTATTAGCCATCACTCAACCATTGGCCATACTGTCTACGAATAAATTGGGAAACTGGTTGGCGCCCGAGTATAAAAATTTACTGGCTGACTGGCCTTGGTGGGCCATGGTTGGCATATTGATTTTGGCTGATGATTTCACTCAATATGTTTGGCATCGTCTTTCTCATACCCCATGGTTTTGGCCACTACACAGAGCACATCACTCGGCAGAGTACATGAGTATTCGCATGACATTTAGAAATAATTTTTTTTATTACCTGATGATGCCCGGCTTATGGTTTGCTGGTGCGTTGCTATACCTTGGTGTGGGCGGCATTGTCTACGCACTGTACATCGTGACAAAACTGTTGATCATCGTGGGCGCGCATTGTGCCTGGCGTTGGGATGAACCGCTTTATCGCATCCGAGCGCTGCGGCCACTGATGTGGGTACTTGAACGCCTGATATCAACACCAGCGACCCACTGGGCACACCATGCCATTACCAACGATGACGGTATTGGACACTACAAAGGAAATTTTGGAAATATGTTTTTTATTTGGGACATGATTTTCTCTACGGCAAAGATCACTCGCCAATACCCCAAACAAGTCGGTCTCATCGACGACAAACTTTTTGGTCAAGAGAAGTGGTACTGCCAAATGTTTTACCCCTTGATCCATTCAAAGCGTGTGAACAGTGCATTAAAAATTGGTGGAGAAATCTATGCTGAACAACCCACCAAAAAGACTTCCTAAGAGAAATTAGCTGCTGAACACACATTGGCGTCAAAGCCATATACCAATCATTTCTTTTTTAAAATATATGTTATTTGAATAACTTATTACACAATAACAACCATTAAGCTGGAACAATATTTGCATTGATGGGCCAGTTCACCATTTTTTTGACATGGCATCCATCAATACCAACGTTCATGCATTGTTCTCGCAAACTGCGCTCAAATCGACTGAGCGCAGTCAGCAAGTGTCTATGCAGCAATTGTCAAGCGGCACGCGCATCAACTCGTCTCGCGATGATGCCGCTGGCTTGTCAATTACTTCTCGCATGACACCCCAAATTCACAGCGTGAATCAGGCAGTGCGCAACGCTGGGGACGCCATCAACGTGATTCAAACCGCTGAGGGCGCGACCAATGAAATCTCCGACATGCTTCATCGCATGCGGGAGTTAGCTGTACAAGCCGCTAACGACACCCATAGCAATGAGCAACGCGGTTACTTGGACCTTGAATTCCAACAACTTAAAAAACAAATTGTTCAAATTGCTGACACCACAGAGTGGAATGGTTTTCCAGTGTTAAACGGCAAAACAGGTGAGCGCGTGGGGATCAAGCCGGTTTACAAAACGACCTCAGAGCCTTCCTTGGGGAATTCCATTCAGTTCACTGCAGCCAAGCCAAGTTCATCTTCTTCCTCCATCCGAACCGGCGGGGCTTCAGGCTTGGTGACCGGTGTCACAGAAGAATCAGTGTTGACTTTTCCGGCAATGAGCAAAGGTCAAACCATCACAGTGGCTGGATTGACTTACACCGCTACGGTTTCCAACAGCAGCTCAGAAGTGGCTGCTGCATTTGCCCATATTGCTGATGGTTCGGCTGACGGTGCAAGCACCAAAGGAACCTACAGCGGTTTTTTGCAATCCTTTAGTGCGGGCAAGGTTGCTGGTAACAGTGTGACTTTTACCAGCACTACGACTTTCGCAAATGTTACTGACATCACTGTCTCAGCTGGCACCACAGTCACGGGTGGCCAAAGTGCTGTCGTACCCGCTGTATACACACCCGACAACAAGCAAGGTGCTGCAGGTGGTGGCATTGTCTTTGACGGCACAGGTTCTTTTACAAAGTCGGGGACTTTGAACATTGTGGCAGGTGGGCCCTCTACCGTGACCACTGCTACCTTCACATTAGATGACGGGCAAATAATAAATTTGAATACCAACAACGCTGTTCAGATTACAGATGGAGCGGTCACCATCGACAAAACCGCGTTGGTTGGTGCTGGAGTCGATATTTTGTCAGGTGGCAATGTATTGCTAAGTCAATTCGCCAGCGATGGCTCCACCGCCGCGTTTGCCTCGGGCGATGTAGTGGGCTTGAAGGTATCGCGCGGCTTGTCTGGCTTGGATCCGATGTACGCCAACGATGTGATCATCAACGGCATTCCCATCGGTGCCGCTTCGCTGCTTGCGGATACTGTTTCACCACAAAGCGGCAACCAAATAGCAAGTGCCATAGCCAAAGCAGCCGCCATCAACGAGCAAACCTTTGCCACAGGCGTGCATGCCACCGTCAACCCCTGCGTCATGACTGGCGCGGCCATGGGTGGTAGCGGCGTGGCCAAAGGTAGCTTGAATATCAACGGCTTTACGACGCCAATGATCAAAACGGTACTGAATAACCCACAAGAATCACGAATCGTAGCTGTCCAAGCGATTAATTTCATCTGAGCACAAACCGGTGTGCACGCTATAGATTCTTTCAACAACAACAAAGGCATCACACTGGTGGCCAATGATGGTCGTAATATTGAAGTGATCTTCAATACGACAAGCACCAACACAGACTTCTCTCGCCTCACAGGATTAAAGCAAGGTGTGCAAACAGGCACCTTCTCTTTAGAGAGTGCAACAGAGACACCCATCAATATCACCACATCTCCCAACGGTGACATACACCGCGCAGGATTGGAGGTAGTCAGCTATAACAGCAAAACGCTGAGTACCATCACTACCCAAGCTCGTGCGCAAGCCAACACCGCGGATGACGTGGTCAGCTTGGGCAGCAATGAATTGCTAATCAACGGTGTGACCATTCGCGCCGCTTTACCCACAGATGACACCTTGTCAGTGACACAGAGCTTCACCAGCAAAGCACAAGCCAGTGCCATCGCTACAGCAGCCGCCATCAACGCCAGCACCGCCAAGACTGGAGTGACAGCGGTGCCTGTACCAGTGCAAATCAAAGGCAACGTCACCGATGTGTCCCTGCCAAACGCAAAAACCTTGGCTGCTGCGCCAAACAGCATGCAGTCGCTCTATATCAATGGCAAGAATATTTCTATTCGTATGTCATCAAACCAAACCGAATCCGATCGTCGCAAAGCGGTGGTGGAAGCGATACAGACCTATGCAGGTTTGACAGGTGTGGATGCAGTGGATAATGACAATGACGGTGTCACGCTCAAAGCCTTGGACGGACGCAACGTATCCATTTGGTTTGACAGCAACAAGGTAAATGCAGGCAGTTTCGGTTTGGGCAGTGGCACAGCCTCTCATACGCCCGACGGCATCACTGCCATGGCTGATGGCAGTATCAATTCCACTGGCGCAGCCACAGTCTACGCGTCAGTATCTTTGCAGTCAGAAAAAGCTATCAACATAGAATCTGCATCCAACGTGGTGGGCAAGGTCAATTCAAGCACCCAACTTACTGGAGCGGTTGCACAGATTGCACAAATCGATATTGCAAGTACCCCCCAGGAACTGACAGTCACACAGACTTCCACTTATATACAAATAGCCGATGGAGGGACCAGCACCGAAAGCTTGGTCATGTCAACGGACTCGACGCCTTCAACCACTCAAGACGCCTTGTCCTATGTGAACGGTATTCTTTACAAAGGTAATGGAACTACCGCCGATGTCTTAGGCTACGTGGATACAACGTTCAATGGCCTTAACGGGTCTCCCTTGCGATTTAACTTTATCAACCCCGACACACAAAACTACAACCCTGTTAACAATCATTATTACGAGGTAATCACGTCCTCCTCTCTTATTACATGGGCACAAGCCAAAACATTGGCTCAAAGTCGAACGATGTTTGGCTTATCTGGCTACCTGGCAACAGTCACAAGTGCGAGTGAACAAAGTTTAATCAGTCAAAAATTAGGCGGCATCAGGGGATGGATCGGCGCGAGTGATCAAGATGTATCTATGGGTGGACTAGGCGAAGGTAACTGGGCCTGGATGACAGGTCCAGAAGCGGGAACGATGTTTTTTCAAGGGCAAGGTACAACCGGCGTTGCAATCAATTCTCAATACAACAACTGGCAGACTGGTGAACCAAATAACTCCGGCGGCAATGAAGATTACGCTTATATCGCAAGCACCCAATATTGGGTTGATGCACCGACAACCGGTACGATGTATAAATATGTCGTGGAGTATGGCGGAACAGGGTTTGGAGGAAATTTAGATTTATCCATATCCGCTACAGATATACAAAACTTTAAAAATAAAGTCACTTACAGTAACTCGGCTATAGCTGACACTGCCTCAGTCACTATCAATGGACTCAACATTACCTCAGCGCCGACTGATAGAAATGCAACATTGTTAGCGACAGCTTTAGAAACGGCAATCAATGACCAAATCAATTCAGGCGCACTAAAAAATGTTGAAGTTGTCAGACAAGGCAGTAAGCTGAGTATCAATTCAACTGTTGCTGGAACACCATTTCAATTGACATCCGTAAGCACCAGTAATACAGCCAACACCATATCCGCTAGTGAGATCACAGGCAATCAAGTTGCCACTTCGTCCACAGATAATCTCAACGCCAAAAGCAACTTCAGTCATTTAGGATTCTATGAAGGCACCTTCGGTGGTTTGGTCAACGAAGCCACCAGTAAAATTTCTCCTCCACGCACAGGTCGCATGACCTTCCAAATAGGTGCCAATGAAGGAAACAAAATTACCATTGATTTGGCTGACTTTGGCAAAGCGGGTCCTATTACCGGAGATATCACTTGGGACGCAGACATGGACCCGTTAGCCTCAGGTGCGGAAATTCCCTCAGCACAGCCTGGTGGGCCCCAAATACAAGGCAAGCCCTTAACACGCAATTTCATTGGCTCAAGGTCTGCGGCCCAAGAGGTGTTGAAAAAGTTGGATTTGGTTGCAGACAAAATCAATCAAACACGCGCCAGCCTGGGTGCTGTGATGAACAGACTTGATCATGTGATCAACAATTTAACCAATTTTTCGATGAACCTGTCTGCATCGCGCAGTCAGATTGCAGACGCAGACTATGCCGCCGCTTCAACTGACATGGCTAAATTTCAAATCAAGCAGCAAGCCGCAACTGCGGTGCTGGCGCAAGCCAACACCATTAGCCAAAAGTCAGTGATCAAGCTGCTTCAGGGTTAAGGCCTTGGTTATTAATGCAGTGCTGAAATAATTTATTGATTATGAAAAATCCATAATTCATGTTGAACTTTTGCCTTTTTCAAAATGGAATCAGGTTTTTCGATCTACCAAATGCCCTGCCAATTTTGACATCAAATGAACATCTGGAGAAAAACCTTTGAAATCTAATGTTCGTATGACCTCGCCAGAAGATTTACTCGTAATTTTGACAACCAGCGAACCAGCAGTTGAATCCACCGAGTAATGCAAATCAGATGTATCAGGAACAATGAGCTTAGGAGCTTCAGGGCTTTTGACTGGGGTTATTTTTTCGGGTTTGGTGTTTTTTTGATTTGCCTTAGGCAAAGCCTCACCAGCATCAGGCTTAGCTGATGCGGGGTATAAATGAGGATTACCAAGTATCTGCGGCACAACTGCACTCCATATGAGATGTATCAACCATTTTGCTCATCGACATAATCGGCACAGATTAACAAAACTTTAATAAATTATTAAAAGAATGAATTTCGCAAGAAACCGATAGCAAAGTACTATTGATTGAAGCGAGCAGAATCAGCTTCGACAAATGTATGCAGCTTCAATGCATCAAGATAAGGGTGCGTACGTCTCTCTCCAAAACCATCAATCATTAAACCTATCCCTGCAAAAAAGACAAAACAATGCCCAAGCCTTGATAAAAATCATCATTCAAAGCAAAACGCAGTAGCCCCCCTATTCCAAACACGAGCCAAACAGCTACATACATCGGCCAAGCATTATTCAGCTTATTCATTCGCTCTAATTCAGCCTGAACAGCTGCAAGGGAATCAGCCTCCATCGTTCTGATGGTTTCAGCAACCAATCGGTTGACAACCAAATACCGAACACCACACTCAAAAGCCCTATTGGAAATATGAACACAAGCGCTTCGAATTTTTCACCTTAAAAATAGATGTTCGCTGAGTCTATGAGATCTACGTAGTGCGCGGCTTGCACCCTTTTTAGCTCCCTTGGTTTAACAAATCACCCATTTTTTTAATTAGAAAAATTAAAGAATACTCATCATCCAATATGTTATTTGATGCAGAAAAAAATTATCTCTTGCAAACTGCCAGTCGTGTTTTTTCTAGAGTGTCTTGCTTTGCAATATCTTTCCATTTCTCATCGGCATCTGAAACTCTTTCAAGTACCTTCCCCAAACCGCCCTGCTCACTAAAGGAGAAAGTGGTTATGTTCGAATAACGGGTATTTTCACAATCGAACTTGTAGTAAACGTTGAGAGACTGCGCTTGCCCCTCAGCGGTACTCGTTGGTTTCGCAAGATTTATAAGAAGCCACACCTTACGGGTAGATCCGTAAATGCCTATGGATAAGGGATCATAAAAATAATTATCTTTACCGCTGTCTGTGTTGACCGATATCCATTCGGCAAAAGACGAGAAGCTGAAGAACATGAGGCCAATCAACAATAATTTTTTCATGAAGATACACCGTTGTTAAAAAATAGAGAGTGATTTGACAACGCTGGGTAAGCGAAGTGGTAAGGTATTTTTCTTGTTATCATAAATTAAATTCACTGTGTGTTTTGCTTCAATTCACAGTAAAAACCCGCAACTTTAGCCTGCATCTCTAATTTTTTTGTGTTGGCTACACACAAAACTCGAATCAATTCAAGGCAGTATAAAATGTTTGATACAATAATTTTTCTGTAATGAGATGTGCAGTTCACACCAAACGCCCACATCATTCATTCACGTTTCTTGCTAGAAAAAACCGAATACATTCCTCGATAGCTCAGTCGGTAGAGCGCCGGACTGTTAATCCGTAGGTCCCTGGTTCGAGCCCAGGTCGAGGAGCCATAAAAAGCCAATGAAATCAAGCAC
>NZ_JAVLFQ010000082.1:0-1680 GCF_046052765.1 Limnohabitans sp.
AGCTCGAAATACGTGTTGAAGTCCATCATGCTCATTCCCCCATCACTTTGCGCCAGTACTTGTACATACCGCGAATCAATGTTTCTGTGACCATGTGGTCTGTGTCTTCCACCTCGTAGCCACCCATCTCCACCACGGTACGGTGTGCGGGTTTTTGCTCGAAGCCTTCTTGCGACCATTCAATCACTTCACCATCGTCAGCCGATACAAAACCGGCGGGGCCAAACAAGTTAGCTTGTATCAAACGGCGTTGCTCCATCTCAGGTGTATCGTCTTCAAAACCGAAATGTGTCCAGACAAAATCGAACGAGCCGTGGCCGTTGGGTTGAATATGCCGGGTCGACACACTGTTGACTTGCTGCTGAATGATGAGACTGGGAAACACTGTGGTCATTACTGCAGTAGGACCGTTCCACCAGCTCTCAGGCACGATGTCCAGCAAGCGCTTGTCATTCAAAGTCATGGTGTCTTTGAAGCTGTCAACACCGCCGACCACTTCTTCGTTTTTGCCGCCTTGTCCACGCGTGGAAATCATGGCGGCGTGGCGGAACTGCGCATCCATCTTCAATTCGGATTTATTGTCAGCACGCCAAAGCCCGAAGGTGGAAAACCAGGTGTGCAACAAACCAGGGTGGTAAGGGTCTTTGATGTTCTCTTGCATCAGTTTCCAGTTGCCCGGAATACGTTGACGGCGATAACCCAAAATTTTCAGCTTCCGTCCGTTGAACGTGCGGTCAAAGTAACCCAGAATGACCGGACCTAAAAAATCTTCCAATGACTCGATGTCATGGTCGAAAGAGGCAAACACCACGCCACCGCGGGTGGCTACTTTCAACTTGGTCAAGCCATGTTCTTCCACTTTGAAATCTTTGGGCATGCCGCCGTTGATCTTGCCGTCTTGCTTGACGCCACGGCGGAATGGCACACCTTGCAAATCGCCTTTGACGCTGTAATTCCACTGGTGATAAGGGCAGAAAAAATCTTTGGCGTTGCCATTGCGTTCGCGGCAAAAGCGCATGCCACGGTGGGCGCACACGTTTTCAATCACGTTGATGCCGCCGTCCGGGTCTCGCACCATGATGACTGAACGCTCACCCACCACAGTGCGTCGGTAGTCACCTGCGTTCGGAATCTCCGCTTCCAGACCGACATAACACCAGTGGTTGTTGTAGAAAAAATGGTCCAACTCTTTTTTGTACAAGTCTTCCCGGGTGTAAGCCCAAAACGGAATGCGACTCGTGCCCTCACCTTCCCACTTGGGGTCGGCTGGAAATACAGTGGTTTGTGTCATGGCCAATATCCTTCAATCAAAGTTAAATACCCGAGGGGTAAAAAGCATCTGCATGGATTTTTTCGGAAGGCATGCCCTGGGCTTTGGCAACGCTGCTCAATGCCTCCACCATGGCCGGTGCACCGCAAAAATAACCCACCCAATTTTGCAAATCCGGTAAATCAGCGCGTATGGCGTCGGTCACCAAGCCGCTGCGTTGACCCTCATTCACTGGGCCTGTGGCTAGCACCACATGCAATTGCATATCACCGTGTTCACGCGCGAGTTGCTGCAAGCGGTCCACATCAAAACAATCTTGCGCGCTGCGCACGCCGAAATACACATGTATCGGGTTATTCATACCAACGGCCATGGCACCTCGCAGAATCGACATGATGGGCGCAATGCCA
>NZ_JAVLFQ010000083.1:0-62372 GCF_046052765.1 Limnohabitans sp.
AAACAGGAAATTGTCTGCGTCATTTGTGACAGCAAATTGCACTGCTGCAGCCCGGGTATTTCAACAGCGCACATCTGAAGACATGCGAACCCGTCAACTGCAAGCAGCAGCTTCGATCAGAAGCGGAAGTGAGAGAACGCCTTGTTGGCTTCGGCCATGCGGTGAACTTCGTCACGCTTTTTCATGGCACCGCCACGGCCTTCAGCCGCTTCGAGCAATTCGTTGGCCAAGCGAAGCGCCATGGATTTTTCACCACGCTTGCGAGCAGCTTCTTTGATCCAACGCATGGACAATGCCAAGCGACGAACAGGACGCACCTCTACAGGCACTTGGTAATTGGCGCCACCGACACGGCGGGACTTCACCTCGACCATGGGCTTGACGTTGTTGATGGCATTGCTGAACAGCTCAAGCGGGTCTTTACCGGATTTAGACTGGATTTGCTCGAGTGCGCCGTAAATGATGCGTTCGGCGACAGCTTTTTTGCCGCTTTCCATCACTACGTTCATGAATTTAGAGAGTTCGATATTGCCGTATTTAGGATCAGGCAATATTTCCCGTTTCGGGACTTCGCGACGACGTGGCATGTGACTTCCTTTGTTGCTTCAGTTGGTCGAGCCTTGGCTCAACCTTGAGGGCCATACAAGCCCTCACTTACTTGACCCGTGCAGACACCGCGTCCGCACTGTGAGGTCTTGGTCCGGCTTGCCCTTGCCGGGGCAAACCCAACCACCTGAAAAAAATCAGGCTTTCTTGGGGCGCTTAGCGCCGTATTTAGAACGTGACTGCTTGCGGTCTTTCACGCCTTGCAAATCGAGTGAACCGCGCACGATGTGGTAACGCACACCAGGCAAATCCTTGACGCGGCCGCCACGCACCAACACCACAGAGTGTTCTTGCAGGTTGTGGCCTTCACCGCCGATGTAGGAAATCACCTCGAAACCATTGGTCAAACGGACTTTGGCAACCTTGCGCAAGGCAGAGTTTGGTTTTTTGGGTGTGGTGGTGTAAACACGCGTGCAAACGCCACGGCGCTGGGGCGAATTTTGCATCGCAGGGCTCTTGGACTTGGTCTTTTCGACCTCGCGTCCGTGACGCACCAGTTGGTTAATGGTTGGCATTGAAAACGTCCTTCAACGTTTGAACTAAAAAAAGAATGGTTCCGGGAATTTCCGAAAAGCCTGACAGTATAGCAGTAAGCCTCGCAAACTGGCTTTGAGATTAAATTTCCGCAAGAAACACGCACAGAATGGCTACTTCAACCACAAAGTCAACGTGTCCCATGTGCGGCCGAAAAAGCCAGCCTCCTCCACCGAGGCCAGTGCCACCAAGGGTATTTCTGCCAATGGCGTCTGGTCCAGCAACACTTTGAGTACCGCCACCGATTGGTTCAACTGCAGAGGTGCAAGCAAGGGATCGGGGCGGGTAACCATGGTTTTGATTTTCGCGGCCTGGCCCTGTGGTACTGCCACCACAATCGGTTGGTTCCTGCCTAAACTCACCTGCGCTTGACGGCCTTTGAATACTTTGGGTGTAACCACGGCCTGCCCGGCATCAAATAACTTGATGCCGTCATACGCGGTATAGCCCCAGTTCAACAATTTTTGTGCTTCCTCGGCGCGGGCGTTTTCGCTTGCCGCACCCAACACAATGGCCAACAAACGACGCCCCAGTAAATTGGGGAAGTCTCGCTTGGCAGTGGCTACCAGACAAAACCCGGCGGCATCGGTATGTCCGGTTTTCAAACCGTCCACCGTGGGGTCTCTGAACAACAGCAAATTGCGGTTGCTGTCGTTGGCGGCAGGGGTGCCGGGATACCGGTATTTTTTGATGGCGTAGAAGCCGACATAGGCGGGGAAGTCCTGCATCAAACGGGTCGCCAGAATCGACAAGTCGCGAGCGGTGGTGGTGTGCCCGGGTTCGGTCAAGCCCTCAGGGTTTTTATAGCCCGTGCTGTTCATGCCAAGTGCCTTGGCTTGAGCGTTCATCATTTCGACAAAATGTTCGCTGGTGCCGCCAACGCCTTCGGCCAATGCCATGGTTGCATCGTTGCCTGACTGAACAATCATGCCTTTGAGCAAGTCCTCGACCGGCACTTGCATCTTGGGGTCGATGAACATGCGCGAACCTTCCATCTTCCAAGCCTTGGGGCTGACGGAGAAGGTTTGTTGTAAGGTGATTTTTTTCTGTCGCAACGCATCGAAGACCAAATAGGCGGTCATCAGTTTGGTCAATGATGCCGGCTCAACCGGCGTGTCGGCCTCTTTTTGCGCCAGCACTTGTGATGCGGTGACGTCCATCAACAAATAGGCACGCGCGGCAACTTCAGGAGGCTGCGGTGTTTGAGCATGGGCGCAAACACACAAAAACATGCCTAAAAAGGCAAATACAACAGGATGATTCATGGGGTGGCAGTTAGCAGTCAAAGGGGTTTCAAGCCCTTAAGTGGCGCATGGCCAAAGATTTCAACAAGGGCAATTGTCCATGAAAGAAATGTCCGCTGCCAGGACAGACCGTCACAGGCAATTGCTGTGGTCTGGCCCAGTCCATCACGGCACTCAGTGCGACGGTGTCATCGCTCTCGCCATGGATCACCAAACTGTGATCATGCGCATCGGTGGGCAAAGGACTGACAGAAAAATGGCTGACTGCCGTGCCCACCAATAGGATTTTTTTCAATCTACCGCCAGGCCATAACGCCTGCACCGCCTGACACGCCACAAAAGCGCCAAAAGAAAAACCAGCCAAGACCACAGGTTCGTCGGGCGCGAGTTGCGCGACCAAGGCGAGTAAATCCTCGGTTTCGCCACGGCCTTGGGCATACATACCTTCAGAACTGCCAACGCCACGGAAATTGAAACGCAAACAGTTCCACCCTGTCGCCACACAAGCACGCGCCAGTGTCTGCACCACTTTGTTGTCCATCGTGCCGCCAAACAAGGGGTGCGGGTGCGCCACCACCGCCAAGCCACGCGCCACGCCTGCTGGCTTGTCAAGTACCGCCTGAACCTGACGGTCCTCTACAGTTAATTTCAGCGGCTGTGAAATAGATGACACTGTGTCAGCGACCGATGTGATCGGGTAACAGCAAGCGCTCAACTACTTGGCCATTTTGCAAATGCGACTCTATGATTTCATCGATATCTTGGTTGTCCACATACGTGTACCAAACCGCCTCGGGATAAACCACCAGCACCGGCCCGCCCGCACACCGGTCCAAACAACCGGCTTGGTTGACTCGCACGCCATCGACGGCGTTCAAACCCAAAGCCTTGACCCGGGTTTTGCAATGTTTCCAAGCTGATTGCGCCTGATGGTCTGAACAACAAGCTTCATTGTTTTCTCGCTGATTCAGGCAAAAAAACACATGGTGTTTGAAATAACTTTGTGATGTCATGGACTGATTTTAGAACCCTCGCCAGCCAGCGCTTGGTGCTTCAAACGCCAGCCCGTCCATATCAACAACGCCCACGGCCAT
Organism: Limnohabitans sp.; assembly: GCF_046052765.1. Taxonomy (GTDB): domain Bacteria; phylum Pseudomonadota; class Gammaproteobacteria; order Burkholderiales; family Burkholderiaceae_C; genus Limnohabitans. The sequence continues at coordinate 3,479 of NZ_JAVLFQ010000083.1, forward strand.
AACCAGTTCAACCAAGGCGTCAGTCCGTGAAAACGAATAAAACGACCCTGCTCCCATGTTTGCGTGGTTTGTTCGTAATACGTGCTGACCGGGGAAATGTTCAGCAGTAAGAGCAAGGCCAGTTGAGCGACGAACAAAAACAGCAATAAAAAACGCTCAGACCGATTGAGCATCAAAGTCAAGCCACACACCCCCAGCGCCAGCCCGCTGCCAGACGGCGGCGTGAGCCAATGCCATGCATGTTCTGGGCCGTAAGTCAGTGCGGCAGACAAACCGGTGGCCATCATGGCCAACACTGTCAACAGTACCAAGGCAGCTAAGCGCTGGCCCAAGCGCTGACACACCAGCATGGCCAATATGCCAGGTACGAACAAGCCCAGAAACACGCACAGCATTTCAAAAAAAGGTGTCATAGGTTGTGAAAAATCGTCGACCAGTTGCCCCAACAACCGAACATCCATCTGTGGAAACACCTCTAACCCCAAACGCCGCATTCCCTCTGCCACATGCCCTAAACCCAAGGGCACTGTCACGGGAAACAACAAGGCCAGTGGCCACAGCGCCAATAAAACCAAGCTGCCACTGGCATCGTGTGTGAGCCATTGGCGTCTGAATTGCGTCCAGCGATACAGCCAGCCTCTTCTCTCAAGTACCACAGCGAGTAAAGCGCCCACCATGCCGCCTAAGGTATTGAGCGTCCAATCCAGTTGTGATGGCACGCGCATGGGCAAAAAAGTCTGCATGCATTCCATGGCAAATGACAACGCACAAGAGGCGACAAGCGCAAACACCCACGACCATTGGCGCAGGTATCCGCTGCGCATACAGGCCAGACAAAACCAAAATCCCAATGGGGAATAACCCAGCACATTGCTGTTGATATCGAACCAAGTGTTGTAGTGAGGCCAGGGAGCGAGCACAAAAGACCAAGGCGCAATCTCTTGATTACGCCAATCTTCAAACGGGTAGATGCTGGCATACACAATCACCAGCACACAAATCCATGTCAATAGCCAAGCGGTGGTTCGACGTTTAGCCGCCATAGATCCTCAAAAAGGCTTGACCACCACGAACACCACCGCAGCGACCATCAACAGCACGGGTGCTTCATTGAACCAGCGGTACCAGACATGCGAATGGGTTGCCTCGCCTGATTCAAAATAACGCAAATGTTGGGCACAAAGATGGTGATAACCGATAGCCAATAGCACCGCCAGCAGTTTGAGCATCATCCAGTTGGCAGGTGGTAATCCACCGATGTCGTAGACCAGCCATAAGCACAGTCCCAAGGCCAGCGCTGGCCACATCAGCAAAGTCATAAAGCGCATCAGCTTACGCGCCATCAACAACAATCGTTCACGCTCTGCTTGGGAATCCGACGGCACCATGGCCAAGTTCACAAAAATACGCGGCAGATAAAACAAACCCGCGAACCAACTGGCCACGAAAACAATATGAAAGGCTTTGACCCATAGCATGGCTGAAGTTTAGTGCCAAGTTCCATACATACCCTGTTCGTTGAAAGTGCCCCCAAACAGGCACTCGGGTTTCACCCCAAAAACACCGCGTGCAGATGCGGCACAATTTCCCTATGAACATTCCTACGTCATTTCCCCACACCCGCTTGCGCCGACTGCGCCGCGATGATTTCACCCGCCGCTTGGTACGCGAAAACGCCTTAAGCGTTAACGACCTGATTTACCCGGTATTCGTGCTGGACGGCGAGAAAAAACGCGAAGCAGTCGCCTCTATGCCCGGCGTTGAACGCTTGAGCCTTGACTTGTTGCTGCCTGTGGCTGAGCAATGCGTGAAGTTAGGCATCCCTGTGATGGCTTTGTTTCCAGTGATTGATGCGTCGCTCAAAACACCCGACGGACGCGAAGCCACCAACGCCAAAGGTTTGGTGCCCCGCGTGGTGAAAAGTCTCAAACAACATTTTCCGGATTTGGGCGTGATGACCGATGTGGCGCTCGACCCTTTCACCAGCCATGGCCAAGATGGTTTGCTGGATGACGAAGGCTATATCTTGAACGACCCGACAGTAGAAGTGCTGGTGCAACAGGCGCTCACACAAGCCGATGCAGGGGTGGACATTGTGGCACCCAGCGACATGATGGACGGACGTATCGGTGCCATCCGTCAAGCACTGGAAGCACAGGGGCAGATACATACCCGCATCATGGCTTACAGCGCCAAATACGCGAGTTCGTTTTACGGGCCGTTTCGTGACGCGGTTGGCTCAGCAGCCAACTTGGGCAAGAGCAATAAAAAGGTCTACCAAATGGACGCGGGTAACTCCGACGAAGCCTTGCGCGAAGTGGCCATGGACATAGCTGAAGGCGCTGACATGGTGATGGTCAAGCCCGGCATGCCTTATTTGGACATTGTGAGACGGGTCAAAGACGAGTTCAGCATGCCCACTTTTGTCTACCAAGTATCGGGCGAGTACGCCATGCTCAAAGCTGCAGCACAAAACGGCTGGCTTGACCACGACGGCGTGATGATGGAGAGTTTGCTGGCGTTCAAACGCGCCGGTGCCGATGGCATCTTGACGTATTTCGCTATCCAAGCCGCAGAGAAATTGCGGCAAGCATAAACCGCTGCTTTTGTTTCAGACGCCTAACTGGTCAATGAAAAAACCCAGTGTGCGTTCTAACGCCAACTCTGCCGCTGCCGCGTTGTAACTGCCGCGGTGGTCGCAATTGAAGCCATGGTCTGCGTCATACACCTGCACATCCACCTTGGGTTGTGCCAGTTTGAATGCGTCGACTGTTTGCATGGGTATGAGGGCATCCAAAGCGCCAAAGTGCGACAACACGGGACACAGCGCTTGTGCCGTGAGTTCAGGCGCCAAAGTCATTCCGCCACCGTAATACGTCACCGCTGCTTTGATGCCGCTCAACTGTGTCGCAGCCCGCCAACTGAGCAAGCCGCCCCAGCAATAACCGACGACGCCCACTTTGCCTTTGCTCGCCATTGAGGCATGGGTGACAGCGGCCTGCACATCGGCCATCACGCCTGGGGGCGGCAAACTTTCGGCGCGGCTTTTCAAGTCGCGCCCCAGCGTCACCTCTTCAGCGCTGTAGCCCAAATTGACATGTTTTTGCAGACGTGAAAACGTCGCAGGTGCGATGACCAAAAATCCTGCCAAAGCAAAACCATCGGCGACGGCGCGGATATGTGCATTGACGCCAAAGATTTCTTGCAGCACCACGATGGCGGCGCGCGGTGTTTTTTTCGGTTGTGCCACGTAGGCATCAAAAACAAAACCATCGGTTGATTTCAATTCAATCGAATGTCCCATGTGTTGCTCCTTTTAGGCTGCAGCCACTGCCTGCAACCGTCGCTCTAAAAAATCCAACCGGTCCTGGCCCCAAAACAATTCGCCGTCCAACACATAAGTGGGGGCGCCGAACACGCCCAGCTTTAGCGCTTCATCGGTGTGGGCTTGGTAAGTGGTTTGAGCCCCGGGCTGTGTGCTTTGCTCTAACCGCGACTCGTTCAAGTCTTGCTCGCGAAGCAACTCTGTCAATACGGCATGGTCTGCGATATTGCGCTGTTGAACCCATACTGCTGACAACAAGGCAGCGCAGATACGCTGGGCGGCTTCAGCGCCGTCGTATTGATCCACAGTGATGATGAGCCGCGCTGCATCGTCCCCAGCGACCGGGAAAAATAGGGGGTTCAGGTTCAACGGCAACGCCAAATAGTCGGCAAATCGGCGCAATTCCACCAAGCGATAGGCTTGACGCTGAGCTGAACGCTGCCCCAGAGGCAGCCCGCCCGTCACCGGGAAAATCTGACCCAAGTCCATCGGCTTGATGCGCACAGTGGCACCGGCTTGTGCAGCCATGGCGGTGAACCGTGCATGACCCAAATAGGTCCACGGGCTTTGCGGTACTAGAAAGTAATCAATCGTCAATGGCATAAGAGCTTTCAATCGTGTTATCTTTTTGGGCAATCGTTGGGCTTGGATCTCAAGCCACATCCTACTATTTCATTTCACCTTCAACCCTGTACTGGAGTGCAAGTGTCGACACCTTCTTCTACACCCCCCCTCGTATTGATCACCGGCGGCAGCCGTGGCATTGGCGCGGCCAGTGCATTGCTGGCTGCCCAACAAGGCTGGGCAGTGGCCGTCAACTACACACGCGACGCACAAGCTGCGGCTGATGTGGTCAGTCAAATTCATGCCATGGGTGGCAAGGCTCAGGCTTTTCAAGCAGATGTGGGCATTGAGTCTGACATTCATAGATTATTTTCAGAGGTTGACCATGCCATGGGCCGTATCCAAGGACTGGTCAACAACGCGGGCGTGGTCGATGTGGCTTGCCGTGTCGAAGACATGTCATGGGATCGCCTAGAGCGCATGATGCGCATCAATGTGATCGGCAGTTTTGTATGCGCTGCGCAAGCTGTTAAGCGCATGAGCACGCGACACGGCGGCTCGGGTGGCAGCATTGTCAATCTCAGCAGTGCAGCGGCCGTGTTGGGTGCCCCCAATCAATATGTGGATTACGCGGCCAGCAAGGGCGCTATTGACACGTTCACCTTGGGATTGGCCAAGGAAGTTGCCAATGAAGGCATACGCGTCAATGGCGTGCGGCCAGGCTTGATATTGACAGACATCCATGCCAGTGGCGGCCAACCTGACCGCGCCCATCAACTGGCCCACCAAGTGCCGATGCAACGCCCCGGCACAGCGGATGAAGTGGCACAAGCCGTTGTCTGGCTGTTGAGCGATGCGGCTTCCTATGCCACAGCCAGCAACATCAGCGTCAGCGGTGGCAGAGCATGACAGCCGACAAACTCTATTGGGAGGACATGCTGCCCGGTCAAGTGCGAGACCTTGGCAGCATCACGCCAACACGAGAAGAAATCATCGCATTTGCCACGCAATTCGACCCGCAGCCATTCCACCTCGACGACGAGGCGGCCCAAGCCTCGGTGTTTGGCGCGTTATGTGCCAGCGGCTGGCATACCTGCGCGATGGCGATGCGTTTGATGGTGCTTCATTTTCTGAACGGTACGTCCAGCTTGGGTTCACCTGGGTTGGAAAACATCAAATGGATGAAGCCGGTATTTGCCGGCGACACACTGCGACTGCAATCGACCACCACCGATGTACGGCCCATCAGCAAACGGCCTGATGTGGGACTTGTACGCAATGTCTGGGCGATGTTTAACCAACATGGCGAGCAGGTGCTGCACATGGAAGGCTGGGGTATGTTTCGGCGGCGGCCTTGACTGCTAGTGCTTTTTAATGGAGCGCTATGGCCGACCCATCCGTTAGGGGTTGGCATTTCTGCTCTCGAACGGTACTGCAATTGAAGGCACGCTTAGGCCGACCCGTCCGGTGCGCTTTTTTTCTCCGCTTTCGCTCGAAAAAAACGCCCCCGCCTGTGCGGCCTTCAGCACCTTTTATGGAGTGCTAGCTGTTTCGTTAAATGAGTCATTCTGAAATGTCGCACTGCAGAAATGCAGTCGGAGAAAAATCAACGAGCGGACAAACGACATGGCGGGCGGGCCGACGCGAACGTTGCCGCGCAGCGGCGGTGAGCGGCGACCGAGCCGCCGTGGCGTGAGTAAATTAATTGGAATCTGACCCCAATTACCCCAATTAATTCTGCACAGATAATGCGTTTTTAAAGAACGAGACAACGCCATGAGCACCACACACATCGGTCACCACATCAACGGCAAGGCTGTTGCAGGTCAAGGTCAGCGCACTCAAGCCGTGACCAATCCCGCTTCTGGCAAAGTGACCGGTAACGTCGCATTGGCCGATAAGCAAGAGATGAACACTGCCGTTGCCGCAGCCGTTGCCGCTTTCCCTGCTTGGGCAGACGCACCGCCTTTGCGCCGTGCCCGCGTCATGTTCAAATTTCTGGAACTGCTGCACCAGCACAAAGATGCGCTGGCCCATGCCATCACCGCCGAACACGGCAAAGTATTTACCGATGCCCAAGGCGAAGTCGCGCGCGGCATAGACATCGTCGAATTTGCCACGGGCATACCGCAATTGCTCAAAGGCGATTACACCGAACAAGTCGCAACCGGCATAGACAACTGGACGCTGCGCCAACCGCTAGGCGTGGTGGCCGGTATCACGCCTTTCAATTTCCCTGTCATGGTGCCTATGTGGATGTTCCCGGTGGCGATTGCAGCGGGCAACACCTTCATCCTCAAACCCAGCCCGACCGACCCGACACCGTCGTTGATGATGGCCGATTTACTCAAACAAGCCGGTTTGCCTGACGGTGTGTTCAACGTGGTGCAAGGCGATAAAGAAGCCGTCGACGCTTTGCTGGAACATCCCGATGTCAAAGCCGTCAGCTTCGTCGGCTCGACCCCTATTGCCAATTACATATACGAAACCGGCGCCCACCACGGCAAACGTGTGCAAGCCTTAGGCGGCGCGAAAAACCATATGGTCGTCATGCCCGACGCTGACCTTGAACAAGCCATCGATGCTTTGATCGGGGCCGCCTACGGCTCGGCCGGTGAACGCTGTATGGCCATCAGCGTGGCGGTGCTGGTCGGCGATGTGGCAGAGAAAATCATGCCCAAACTTATTGAGCGCACCCAAGCCTTGAAAGTGCTGAACGGCGAAAACCTGGCCGCAGAAATGGGTCCCATCGTCACGCAACTTGCGCACGATCGCATCAGCGGCTACATCGCATTGGGCCTGGAAGAAGGTGCGAAGTTGCTGGTTGACGGTCGCGACTTCAAAGCCGCACAAGCCGGGGCAGGTTGCGAAAACGGTTTTTGGATGGGCGGTTCATTGTTTGACCATGTGACCACCAGCATGCGGATTTACAAAGAAGAAATCTTCGGCCCGGTGCTGGCCTGTGTGCGCGTGCCCGACTTTGCCACTGCAGTACAAATCATCAACGACCACGAGTTCGGCAACGGTGTGTCTTGCTTCACCCGCGACGGCCATGTGGCGCGTGAGTTTTCACGCCGCATACAAGTCGGCATGGTCGGCATCAACGTGCCGATTCCCGTGCCCATGGCTTGGCATGGTTTCGGCGGCTGGAAACGTTCCTTGTTCGGCGACATGCATGCCTACGGCGAAGAAGGCGTGCGTTTTTACACCAAGCAAAAATCCATCATGCAACGCTGGCCCGAGAGCACGCCCAAGGGCGCGGAGTTCGTCATGCCGACCTCCCAATGACATGAACGACACCACATTCGACTACATCATCATCGGCGCGGGCACCGCCGGTTGCCTGCTGGCCAACCGCTTGAGCGCCGACGCGTCAAAACGCGTGTTGCTGATCGAAGCCGGGCGCAAAGACGATTACCACTGGGTGCATATTCCAGTGGGCTATTTGTATTGCATTGGCAACCCGCGCACCGACTGGCTGTACCAGACCGAGCCCGCCGATGGCTTGAACGGACGCCGCTTGCGTTACCCGCGCGGCAAGGTGCTGGGCGGTTGCTCGAGCATCAACGGCATGATTTACATGCGCGGCCAATCGCGCGATTACGACCAATGGGCGGCCATCACCGGCGACGCGCGTTGGAGCTGGGAACAGAGCTTGCCGTATTTCAAACTACACGAAGACCACTATCTGGGCGCGAATGCATTGCACGGCGCCAAAGGCACGCCCGCTGAAGTGGTGCAACAAGGCCAAAGCGTGTACCACCAGACTTTGCGCCACCGCAACGCAGGCGGTGAATGGCGTATCGAAAAACAGCGCTTGCGCTGGGATGTGCTGGATGCGTTTGCGCAAGCCGCGGTGCAAGCCGGCATTCCCGCCACCGATGACTTCAACGGCGGCAGCAATGAGGGCGTCAGCTACTTTGAAGTGAACCAGAAAAGCGGTTGGCGCTGGAACACGGCCAAAGCGTTTTTACGCCCGACCTGTTATGCACGACCTAACTTTGAAATGTGGACTTCGGCGCAAGTCTCGCAACTGAGACTCGACACACAGCCCGACGGCAGTCTGCGTTGCAGCGGTGTGGATGTGTGGAACGGCAAAGAACGTGTGCAAGCTGTGGCCCGCCAATCTGTCGTACTGTGTGCCGGCGCCATCGGCACGCCGCAGTTGTTACAACTCTCAGGTATCGGTGCGGCCGCGCTATTGCAACACCATGGCATCACGCCACGGGTGGATCTGCCTGGCGTAGGCGCGAATCTGCAAGACCATTTGCAAATCCGTGCGGTGTTCAAAGTAAGCGGTGTCAAAACCTTAAACACCATGGCCAACAGCTGGTGGGGCAAAGCCGCCATCGGACTCGAGTACCTGCTGCACCGCAGTGGCCCGATGAGCATGGCGCCTTCACAACTGGGGGCGTTTACCCGCAGCGACCCCTCACAAGCCTGGCCGAACATCGAATACCACGTGCAGCCCTTGAGCTTGGATGCTTTTGGCGAACCCTTGCACCGTTTTCCTGCCTTCACCGCCAGTGTGTGCAACCTCAAGCCCAGCAGTCGCGGTTCGGTCCACCTACAAAGCGCAGATTTCACGCAAGCACCGCTGATCGCGCCCAACTATTTATCCACCGAAGAAGACCGGCGTGTCGCTGCCGACTCTTTGCGCGTGACCCGGCGTATTGCAGCGCAACCGGCACTGGCCAAATACCAACCCGCGGAATGGAAACCAGGCACACAGTTTCAAACTGACGATGAACTCGCCCGTCTGGCTGGCGACATAGGCACCACTATTTTTCACCCGGTGGGCACCGCACGCATGGGACGCTCGGACGACCCGTTGGCGGTGGTCGACAGCGAATTGCGGGTACGCGACGCGCGGGGCGGTTTCATCCAAGGCCTGCGCATCGCAGACGCCTCTGTCATGCCTGTGATCACCAGTGGCAACACCAACAGCCCCGTATTGATGATTGCTGAACGTGCGGCGGAGTTACTGGCGCTGGCGCACTTTCACGCTTGATGCGGGTAATACCTAGGCCGATTGGCTGCGACTTTGGCCTACAGTTCACCCACTCAATGTCGGGCTGGAAACAGTCTGGCCAACGAGGGTCTGAGGAGACAAAACAAACGCAACCTCCACAAGGTGGCAAGCGTCGCATGAGAAAAGCACTGCACAACGGTGCTTTTTTTTCGACTGAACAAAGGGTGCAATGGACATAGTGCTGGTCAGCCTGATGTCGGCGCTGGCCGGCTTTGTGGACGCAGTGGTCGGCGGCGGCGGCCTCATTCTGGTACCTGCGTTGTTCGCCACTTATCCCACCGCACACCCCGCCACTTTGCTCGGCACCAACAAATCCGCCTCGGTCTGGGGCACTTTGTTTGCCGCTTGGCAATACAACCAACGCGTGCAACTCGCATGGCGGGCCTTGTTGGCAGCCAGCCTGTTGGCGTTTCTCGGGTCCTGGGCGGGTGCGTATTTGCTAACCATGGTGTCTCCTCACTATTTGCGCCAAGCCTTGCCCGCGCTGTTGGTCGGCTTATTGGCATACACCTTGTGGAACAAGCAACTCGGTCAACACCATGAGCCCAAGTTTTCTTCGCGCAAACAAGCTTTTTTCATGGCGGGCATTGGCGGCGTGATTGGCTTTTACGATGGTTTTTTCGGTCCCGGCACAGGCAGTTTTTTGGTTTTTTTATTGGTGAAGTTGCTGGGTTTTGATTTTTTACAAGCTTCTGCCCACAGCAAAGTCATGAATTTGTTCAGCAACCTCGCCGCTGTGGTGTTGCTCGCGTCTCAAGGCCATGTCTGGTGGGAGGTTGGCATTCCGTTGGCACTGGCCAATGTGGCTGGCAGTTTATTGGGCAGTCGCATGGCATTGCGCCATGGCACGGGGTTTGTGCGGTGGTTGTTTATGCTGGTGGTGTCTGCGCTAGCAATCAAAACAGCGCATGACGCTTGGTGGTGATCTCAGGGCTCATCGTCCAGCGTAGGCTCTGCGGGTGTGTTGATGGCTTTGGGCGGCCAAGCCACCGTGGCTATGGGTCTGCGCTTGCCTATGGGTCGCGTGGCCTGTCCTATGCGAACCGCGTCCAAGTCTTCCTGTGACGGGTATAGCCCCAGCAATACATAATCAAACACACGGCGGGCAATAGGGGCTGCACTTTGCGCACCAAAACCAGCGTTCTCCACCACCATGGCCAACGCCACTTTGGGGTCTTCTGCAGGCGCAAATGCAATGAACAGTGCATGGTCACGCAAACGCTCATCGACTTTGCCTGCCACGTATTTTTCGTTTTGTTTGATGGTGAACACCTGCGCCGTGCCGGTTTTACCAGCACTGGTGTATTCGGCACCCACAAAACTGCCTGACGAGGTTCCTTCCAGATTGACCCCCACCATGGCTTTGCGAATCACGTCAAGGTCCTCGGGTTTGAAGCCGAGTGACTGCGGCGGGTCTTTGACCGTGACCTGCTTTTCCTTGGTTTCAATATCAATGACTTCGCGCACCAAATGCGGTTTGTTGCGGTAACCATTGCTGGCAATGACAGACACCGCTTGTGCCAATTGAAGCATGGTGAAACTGTTGTAGCCTTGACCGATGCCCAAGGAGATGGTTTCTCCAGAATACCAGCGCTGTTGTTCTGCCCGTTTGTAGGTGTTTTGCTTCCACTCGGTAGACGGCAAAATACCTCTGGATTCGCCTTGAATATCTATCCCGGTCAATTGCCCAAACCCCAAGTGCTTCATTTGTTCATGGATCAGGTCCACGCCCATGTCCCGCGCCAACAGGTAGTAGTAGGTGTCACAAGATTGAACGATAGATTTGTACATGTCAACCGACCCATGACCGCCTTCTTTGTCGTCACGAAACCGGTGGTTACCGAACATGAAAAAGCCGGGATCAAAAATAATTTGTGAAGCATTGCGCTTGCCGGTGTTTAAAGCAGCCAAGGACATGAATGGTTTGTAGGTCGAACCAGGCGGGTATGTACCGCGCAAGGCTCGGTTGAGCAAAGGTTTATCAGGGGATTCATTGAGTTTTTGCCAGTTGTCCACATCAATGCCCTCGACAAACAAGTTGGGGTCAAAGGTCGGCTTGCTGACAAAAGCCAACACCTCGCCGTTAGACGGGTCAATCGCCACCAATGCGCCGCGTCTGGCTCCGTACATCTCCTCAACCATTTGCTGCAATTTGATATCAATAGACAACGCCACCGTATTGCCTGGCGTCGCAGGACTGCTGCTCAGGCGACGTACCGCTCGCCCGCCAGCGGATGTTTCCATTTGATGCACACCGGTCTGGCCGTGCAGTTGTCGCTCATAGCTTTGCTCAACGCCGAGTTTGCCGATGTAATCCGTGCCACGGTAATTACCGACGTTTTCCTGTTCTTCGAGTTTTTCTTTTTCTGATTGATTGATACGGCCTATGTAGCCGATGACGTGACTCGCCAGTTCGCTGTAGGGGTAGTTACGAAACAAACGCGCACGGATTTCGACCCCGGGAAACCGGTAACGCTGCGCCGCAAAGCGTGCCACCTCTTCATCACTGAGTCGGGTACGGATGGGCACAGATTCAAAACTTTTTGACTCTTCGCGCAGTTTGCGAAAACGGCGTTTGTCACGGCCTTGGATATCAATCAGTTCGGCCAATTTTTCAATCACCTCATCCAAAGGTTCAACCACTTTAGACGGGGTAATCTCCAGCGTATAAGCTGAGTAATTGGTCGCCAACACAATGCCGTTGCGATCCATGATGACGCCGCGGTTAGGCACGATGGGGACGATGGCCGTGCGGTTACTTTCGGCCTGGGCTTTGAAATCTTGGTAACGCCACAATTGCAAATACACCAAGCGCAAGCAAAGCAGACCAAATGCCACCAGCACTGCGAAAGAAGCCACCATCAAACGCGCCCGAAAGCGTCGAAGATCGTATTCGACGTTTCTCAGCAGACTCATAAAGGCCGGTGTTTGTCAGGGTCTGGAGCGCGGCGCTGAGGTGCGAGCAGCATCACAGTAACCACAGGCCAAGCCAAGGCTTGCAACAACGGCGGCACCAAGAAAAACCAACCGGGAAACAGGCCTCCAGCCGCAATCCTGACTGACAACTCCAGTAACTGTGCAGCCATGAACACTGGCAACACCTGCAAAGCCTGCGAAGGTACATCAAACCACAGAATACGGCGGTGAATCATGGTGGCCAAATAGCCTTGCACGGTGTAGGTGAGTGCATGCTGTCCAAGCAAAGATGTTTGATGTACATCAGTCAGCAATCCCAGCATGAACGCCACGCCTACGCCTACTTTCAGCGGTTGGTGTATCGCCCAAAACACCAGCACCAACGCCAACCAGTCCGGTGCCCATGCTGCGTTGCCCAGCCATGCCATGCTTTGCAACATGTCCAGCAACAAAGCAATCACCATGGTGATCAGCATGAACAGCGGACTCACCGGTAACAGCAGTTGGTGGCCGCGAGGCATGATCATCATCTGCTTCCTTTGGCGTTGGGTTGCGGTGGGGGCGGAAGCTCTTTAAAGCCAGGTAGCGACAGCTTGACCGGTTCGAGCACCATCACATGACGGGCGCCTTGTACACGGGCCAAGGATTCGCACAAAATGCGTGCAAATACAGAGTCAGCGCGTCTTTCTATCTTGACCACTTTGGCCACCGGTATACCGGGTGGATACACGCCATCGACCCCACTGGTGGTCAAAACATCACCTTCTTCAATATCGGCATTGGTGGCCATGTAACGCAACTCGAGCAAGGGTGCGCCACCGGACTCGCCAAAGGCCACGCCGCGCGCGCCAGTGCGGGTATTGAGCACGGGGATAGAGTGTTCGCGATCGGTCACCAAAGTGATTTCACTGACCAGTGGGTGCACCCGCGTCACTTGACCCAAAATGCCTTGGTCGTCCATCACTGGCGAACTGTTTTGGATACCCTGTGCGGCACCTTTGTCCAAAATCATTTTTCGGGTGAAGGGATCGGCCGCCTCATAAATCACTTCTGCTGCCATAGCCAACGTTGGGTTGCGCTGTTTCAATTCCAACAGGCGTCGCAGATGGTCGTTTTCAAGCTTGAGTTGCTCCACCTGGCTGGCGCTGACCGCCTGAGTCAGCAGTTTGGCCCGCGCTTGTTCCGCCGCGTTCAATGATTCTTGTTTGCTCTCGAGCACATCATCTACATGGTCCCACAAGACCTTGGGTCTGAGCGCCATCCATTGCACCGGGTAGACGATGAGTGAGAGGGCCCAGCGTGCGGGTTGAACAATGTTGTAGTGTTGATCAGCAAACATCAGGCCACTGGAGAGGGCGCTGAAAAAAACCAATTTGGTCAATGCTGAAGTGCCTTGTTTGAAAAAAGGCGGTGGCGTTCGATCCAGCGAGCCGAGTGGCATTTATTCGCTGGTAAAGATTGAACCCAGACGCTCCATGCGCTCGAGCGCAAGTCCGCAACCGCGCACCACACAGGTCAGTGGATCTTCAGCCACCAACACTGGCAAACCGGTTTCCTCGGCCATCAATCGGTCAAGGTCGCGCAGTAATGCGCCGCCGCCAGTCAACATCATGCCGCGTTCAGCAATGTCAGCGCCCAACTCGGGCGGGGTTTGTTCCAACGCGTTTTTCACGGCAGACACAATGTTGTTGAGCGGGTCTGTCAAGGCTTCCAGAATTTCATTGGAAGAGATGGTGAAAGAACGCGGCACACCTTCTGATAGATTGCGGCCCTTGACTTCCATTTCGCGGACTTCGCTGCCAGGGAAAGCCGACCCGATTTGCTTTTTGATGGCTTCTGCCGTTGGCTCGCCGATCAGCATGCCGTAGTTGCGGCGGATGTAGTTGATGATGGCTTCGTCAAATTTGTCGCCGCCCACACGCACACTGCCCTTGTAGACCATGCCGCCGAGCGAAATAACGCCGACTTCGGTGGTACCGCCGCCGATATCGACCACCATGGAGCCGCTGGCGTCACTGACGGGCAAACCGGCACCGATGGCCGCGGCCATAGGTTCTTCAATCAAATACACCTCGGAAGCACCAGCGCCGAGTGCAGATTCGCGAATAGCGCGACGCTCCACCTGGGTGGAACCGCAAGGCACACAAATGATGATGCGCGGGCTGGGCTTGAGCAGCGAACGCGGGTGCACCATCTTGATGAATTGCTTGAGCATTTGCTCGGTGACAGTGAAATCGGCAATCACGCCGTCTTTCATGGGGCGAATGGCTTCGATGTTGCCAGGCACCTTGCCCAACATGGCTTTGGCTTCATGGCCGACAGCCTGAATACTTTTTTTGCCCTGTGGTCCGCCTTCGTGGCGTATGGATACCACCGATGGTTCGTCAAGCACAATACCGCGGTCTCTCACGTAAATCAGGGTATTGGCGGTGCCCAAGTCAATGGCCAAGTCGGTGGAGAAATACCGACGAAATGCTCCAAACATCACAATCCTCTCTGGGTAATTCCAGTAAAGGCGAGATAATACCTGATCACCCTTACTCCATCAGACGGCCAATGCCGTTTTTCAGTTTTAGCCTATGTCCCTGACTCCCCAAGATATACAGCGTTTGGCGCAGTTGTCCCGCTTGCAATTCGAACCTGAGGCGGCGGATCGTCTGCTGGGCCAGCTCAACGGCTTTTTTGACATCGTCGAACAAATGCGCGCGGTCGACACCACAAGCGTGGTTCCCATGGCGCACCCGGTCGACGCCATGCACGGTTTAAGCCAAGTGATAGCTGACACCGACGAACACGGCATCACGCTGCGTTTGCGCGAAGACGTGGTGAGCGAAGCCAACCAGCGCGAAGCCAACCAACGCAGTGCACCAGCGGTTGAGCGCGGTTTGTTTTTGGTGCCGAAAGTGATCGAATAAGCCATGGCTGATTTACACCATATGACGGTTGCCGAATTGTCGGCAGGTTTGAAAAAGAAAGATTTCAGCGCGGTAGAAGTGGCCACGCGTTTTCTGGCACGCATGGGCGGTAATCCGCATCACGCGTTTTTAGACATCCACAGCGAAGTGACGCTGGCGCAAGCCCTTGCCTCTGACGAGAAAATCGCGAATGGCACCGCAGGACCTTTAGAAGGCGTGCCTATCGCGCACAAAGACATTTTTGTCACCAAAGATTTCGTCACCACAGCGGGATCGAAGATGTTGAAAGACTACCGCTCGCCGTTTGACGCCACGGTGGTAACCAAGTTACGCGAAGCTGGCATGGTGAATTTGGGCAAGCTCAATTGCGATGAATTCGCCATGGGCTCGGCCAATGAAAACTCGGCCTACGGTGCAGTCACCAACCCGTGGGACACCACACGCATACCCGGCGGCTCGTCTGGCGGCAGCGCGGCCGCTGTGGCAGCACGCTTGACACCGGCGGCCACCGGCACCGACACCGGTGGCTCGATTCGCCAACCAGCGGCGTTTTGCGGCATCACTGGCATCAAACCCACGTATGGCCGCGCCTCGCGCTATGGCATGGTGGCGTTTGCGTCCAGCTTGGACCAGGCAGGACCCATGGCACGCAGCGCCGAAGATTGCGCGATGTTGTTGTCCGCCATGTGCGGGCCGGATTTGGACAGAGATTCGACCTCCTTGAATGTGGCCAACGAAGATTTTTCTAGGCTGCTGGCTGTGCCTGCGGGCGACAAGCCTTTAGCGACAGCGGGGAAAGAGGGCGGGGCTTTAAAAATTGGTGTGCCGCGTGAGTGGCTAGGCAGTGGTTCGCAAGTTGAATTCGATGGCCATGCGCCAGCACGACGCAGCGAAGGTACTGACAAAGAAATACAGCGTCGAATGGAAGAGACGCTCACGCTTTACCAATCTCTGGGCGCTGACATCGTGCAAGTGAGCTTGCCGCAAGCCCATTTGTGCATCCCCGTTTATTACATCGTGTGTGCAGCAGAAGCGTCCAGCAACCTGTCGCGCTTTGATGGCGTGAAGTTCGGCCACCGCGCCAAAGTATTTTCAGACTTGGCAGATATGTACCAACGCAGCCGCTCCGAAGGTTTCGGCGACGAGGTAAAACGCCGCATCATGATCGGCAGTTATGTGTTGTCGCACGGCTATTACGATGCTTATTATTTGCAAGCGCAAAAAATCCGCCGCATGATCGCCAATGATTTTCAAACAGCATTCGCGCAATGCGATGTGATTGCCGGGCCTGTTGCGCCGACGACCGCATGGCAACTTGGCGACAAAGCCGCCGACCCACTCGCCAACTACTTGGCCGACATATTCACCTTGCCAGCGTCTCTTGCGGGTTTGCCTTGTATGAGTATTCCCGTGGGCTTGGACGACATCGGTATGCCCGTGGGCATGCAGTTGATTGGCAACTATTTACAAGAAGCATCGTTGTTGAATGTGGCGCACCGTTTTCAGCAAGTGACCTCCTTTCAACATGCCAAGCCGGAGGGCGTGTAAATGAGCACCTCCCTTTTAGTCCATGGTTACGAAGTCGTTATCGGCTTTGAAACCCACGCCCAACTCTCTACACAAAGCAAAATTTTCAGCCGCGCGTCCATCGCGTTTGGTGCCGAACCGAATACGCAAGCCTGCGCCGTAGATTTGGCCTTGCCCGGCACGCTGCCGGTGATGAACAAAGGCGCGGTCGAACGCGCCATCGAACTCGGGCTGGCGCTGGGTTCACACATCGCCGAGCGCAGCGTGTTTGCGCGTAAAAATTATTTCTACCCTGACCTGCCCAAGGGCTACCAAATCAGCCAGTTTGAAATACCCGTGGTGCAAGGCGGCGCGGTGTCTTTCTTTTTGGGCGACGAGAAAAAAACCGTGCGCTTGGTGCGTGCACATTTGGAGGAAGATGCGGGCAAGTCATTGCACGAGGATTTCATTGGTCAATCAGGTATCGACCTGAACCGTGCGGGTACGCCACTCTTGGAAATCGTCACCGAGCCCGATATGCGCTCAAGCGCTGAGGCTGTGGCCTACGCCAAGGAGCTACACAAAATCGTCACCTGGATAGGCATTTGCGACGGCAATATGCAAGAGGGCAGTTTTCGCTGTGACGCCAATGTGTCGGTGCGCAAACCCGGCGCACCACTGGGCACACGGCGTGAAATCAAAAACCTCAACAGCTTCAAGTTCATGCAGCAAGCCATCGACTACGAAGTGCGCTGGCAGATCGAACAAATTGAAGACGGCCACGCCATCCAGCAAGCCACCGTTTTGTTCAACCCTGACACGGGTGAAACCCGCGCCATGCGCACCAAAGAAGATGCCGCCGATTACCGCTATTTCCCCGACCCGGATTTGCCCCCGTTGGTGATTTCGCGTGAATGGGTGGCGCAGGTGAGACATGACATGGCCGAGTTGCCGCGCGTGATGGCCGAGCGCTTTGTCACGCAATACGGTTTGCCTGAATACGACGCTACGCAACTCACGCAAAGCAAATCAATGGCGGCTTATTTTGAGGAAGCCGCCAAGGCTTGTGGCCAAGCCAAGTTAGCGAGCAACTGGATCATGGGTGAGTTGTCTAGGCGCATGAATGCGGACAACCTGGACTTTTCGCAAGTACAACAACGCATCAGCGCTGTGCATCTGGCCACCTTGATCTCACGCATCAACGACAACACCATCAACCACAATTCAGCGCGGCAGGTTTTTGAGGCGTTGTGGTCAGCGTCACCTCACGGTACAAATGTTCCTCTTACAGGTGTCGGCGCAGTTGCCACCGTTGGCGACATCTCGCATGATGTGACTCAAGCCGCTTCAGTGATTGACAACATCATCGAAGCCAAAGGTCTCAAGCAAATGAACGACACCGGCGAGCTGGAGAAAATCATCGACGAGGTGCTGGCCGCCAACCCGAAAAACGTCGAAGAGTTCAAGGCCGGCAACACCAAAGCTTTAAATGGTTTGGTCGGCCCCATCATGAAAGCCAGCAAAGGCAAGGCGAATCCGGCGCAAGTCAATGCACTGTTAGTGAAAAAGCTGGGTTGAGTTTGTGGGTCACCCTGAAAATCGGTGACCACATGACCAACTTTTATAGCGTGCGATAGCTTGGCAGCCCGCTTATTGATCGCACTTTCCTCATTCAGCACATACCCCAACTGAGAAAAATACTGCGCTTGCTGATGCACCGCCCCAACCATATCCACCAGCACGCGCCGTTTTTATTGTCAGTACCCCAATCCCACAGCCATTTCGTCAATCAGCCCGCGCTGAAAAACGGCTTGGCGGGCATTGACTTGCCAAGCCTGACCCAGCTCCAGATAAGGGTCTTCCACACCCATGTCGACACCCACCAGCGTCTCGACAACGGCGTGGCCGCAAAAGGGAACGGCAGATTCGGCGTAGCCGCCTTCGTGCACGATGACCAAGCGGCCGTTGCAATGCTGGTCGGCCAAGGCCATCACCTGGCGCGTCATCATGCGAAACGAATCGCTGTGCAGCAGCATGCGTGCTAGCGGGTCCACCAGATTGGCGTCGAAGCCACTGGCCACGATGATCATGTCGGGCTTGTACTGGTTGATGGCGGGAGTGACGATGCGCTCCATGGCGTATTGGTAAGCGTCGTCCCCACCGCCAGGAAGCAGCGGCACGTTGATGTTGTAGCCCAGCCCTTTGGACTCACCCCGGTCTTCGGCACCGCTGTAGCCGGGCGGGAAGCAGCCCTCCTGATGAAGCGAGATCGTGAGCACATCGTCGCGCCCGTAAAAGATACTTTGCGTGCCGTTGCCGTGGTGCACGTCCCAGTCCAGCACCACCACGCGCTGCACGCCGTGCTTCTTCTTGGCCGCTTCAATAGCAACCGGAATATTGGCCAGCAAGCAAAAACCCATGGGGGTGTCGGCCAGGCAATGGTGGCCCGGTGGGCGCGACATGGCGTAGGCATTGCGGTAGCTGCCACTGAGCACACCATCTACCGCATGCAGGGCCAAGCCTGCAGACAGCTTGGCAATCTCGTAGCTGCCTTGGCCAAAGGGCGCATATGGCCCCAACTCGCCGCCGCCCGCATCGGATGCGGCCTTGAACTTCTCTAGGTACGACTGCGGGTGCACGCGCAGCAAGTCTTCCTCGGTGGCCATGGGTGCGCTGCGAAAATCCAACTTGGAGACCAGACCAGACACTTGCAGCAGCGACACGATACGGCGCTTGGAATCGGGCGACTCGGCCAGTCCCATGCCGGCGGGTGGCTGCACCCAGCCGCCTACATGGGCAATGAGCGCGAAGCCCCCTGCGGTGCAGTGCCACAGACACTTTTCATCGTGAAAGAAAGCAGTCTTGTTCATGGTGTTGTCTCCGGTTTGTTGTGGTGCGAGGCCCGAAGAATACGAAGCGCATGCGCTTTGCAACAGTCGTTCAATTGAACGATGGCGCGTCTTTCCCTATTGGCACGGCTGCACCTCCATGCTGAAATATGCGATGCCATGATCCACGCCGCCAACCCTGCCCCTGCCCCTGCCCCTGCTCCTGCTCCTGCGCCTGCGCCGCATACGGCGCCTACCGAGCTTGACGCGCCACTGCTCCAACGCCTGGGCGTTCTGACCCACAACCTGTATCGCTACGCGCATACCGAAGGCATACGCAGCTTTGATGCACTGCTTTTTAAGCTCTTGCAGGATGCCCTCGCTTTTGATTCGGCATGGATTGGACACAGTACCCTCACGCCCGCAGGGCCAGTGATGCACAGCAACGTGTTGCACCAACTCACACCCGATTACGCAGCCTGTTGGGAGGCGGTGCAGGCACACGATCCGCTGGTGCACGAGGCCATTGGCCAGCCGGGGATGCCCACCTTGCTGACCGTAGACGACGTCCATTTGCACCCCGAATTTCGCGCCTTCTTGCAACAGTTTGGTATCGGGAAAGTGCTTTGCACGACCAATCTCGACCCGACCTTGCAGACCTGTGTGCACCTGTCGCTGTACCGCCATGCAGCGCAACCCGCTTTTACGCAATCCGAACGAGCATTGATGGCCGCTGCCATGCCCAATCTCGCCAGTGCGATTGCCATGAACCGCATGCGAGAAGTAGAGCGCGTGCACGCGGGCAGCACAGCGCCGCGCACAGGTGTGGCCATAGTGAGCAACAAGGGCTTGGTTCAATACGCAGATGCTGCCTTTGGCGACTTCATGCTCAATGAGTGGCCCGACTGGCCGGGCGCCCTGTTGCCTACACCGCTGCTGCAGGCATTGGCGAGCGACACGGCGCATTTCAACGGCACGCGCAACTCGGTAGTTGGTCAGACCCGTGGAGACTTGCTTATCGTCACTGCACGCAGAAAACCGCGCAGTGACAACCTCACGCCCCGCGAACGAGCGGTCGCACTGCAGTTTGCACAAGGCAACAGCTACAAGGAAGTGGCACGCACGCAGGGTATGGCGCCATCCACCGTGCGCCACCACCTGCGTCAGGTTTATGCCAAGCTGAATATCCAGGACAAAGGTGCTATTGCCTGGGCACTGGCCCAAGAGCTATCTTGAGCAACAGGCCCAGCCGTTTCTGGATGGTCACAGCGTCCCCATTTTCAGCCTTGAAAAGGTCATGCATACAAACCACCCGCCCGCTACAGTCAACCCTATGCCCACCCCTCTCCTCCTCATTCCCGGCCTGATGTGTGACCACAGTGTGTGGTCACCGCTGTTGCCTTTGCTGCCCAAAGACCTGCCCACGCACACAGCAGATCACAGCGACAGCAACTCGCTCACCGACATGGCGCAGCGCCTTTTGAACAAGGCGCCGCCGCTGTTCGATATGGCTGGGCATTCCATGGGCGGACGGGTCGCGTTGGAAGTGTTTCGGCTCGCACCCGAACGCGTGCGCCGTATCGCACTCATGAACACCGGCTATTTGCCATTGGCAGCCGGTGAAGCTGGGGAAAAAGAACGTGCTGGTCGCATGCAGTTGCTGGCTATCGCTCACACCCTAGGCGTACGCACCATGGCTGCGCAATGGGTGCAACACATGGTGGCGCCAGCACGGCTGCATGACGCCGTATTGATCAACGCCATCATCGACATGTTCGAGCGTAAATCAGCCACCGTGTTTGAGCGCCAACAACACGCCTTGCTCAACCGCCCGGACGCCAGCGATGTGCTCAAACGCATCCATGTCCCATGCCTGGTCATGACAGGTGAACATGACGGCTGGGCGAACGTGGCGCAGCACCAAGCCATGGCAGATGAGCTGCCTTTGAAAACCGAGGTGACTGTGATTGCAAACGCCGGTCATATGCTGAGCATGGAAGAACCGGTGGCCGTGGCTCAGGCGCTTCTAAATTGGCTCAACTGAGGCGAAGGTTTTTTGGCTGACTCAGCCTGCTGGCGCAACGAAGCCAACACGCCATCGACCATCAGCCCTTGCGCCACATAGTATGTGCCCAACACCCACAGCCCTGCATACGGCAAAGGACTGATGAACGTATCCATCGCCAGCACACTGTCCGACAGCATGAACACGGTTGCACCGGCGGCCGTCTTTAAGCTCGGTATGTCTTTGAATTGAAAACTTCGGCCCCATGCTTGTGACGCCATCAGTGCAATCACCGCCACATACACCGCTACCGGCCATCGCATGTCTGCGGGTAATCCGTTAAAGAACAACACCGCATACATGAGCGCACCTGCGAGTAAACAGCGCAACATGGCGGTTCGGCTCGGCAACACCTGCGCATCCATGGTCAACAACTTGAAATAGCAGATGTGCGCGCTTAAAAACGCCACCAGCCCTGGCAAAAACATACCCGGGTAAAGCAACAGCACATCGCCAACCCAACTCAAACCAAGCGCACGCACCAACCAAGTTTGCGGTTTGTCCGCCAGCCCATTGGGCAGCCACGCGACAAACATCAACAACATCAAAGCCATAGGTTTGGCCAAGAAATACACATCCTCCCAACCACAAGCAGATGCGGCCGTAGACAACGCCGCCATTTGCACAAACGCACACAGCAAGGGTGTGACACGGTTTTGCAGCAAGGCGTTGACGCCCCACAATCCAGCGGTCACTGCCAGCACACACACCGCAGCATCACCCCAAACCATGCTGTCCATGTGCCACAACACATCCATGGCGGCTGCCAGCAACAACACAAACCATCCTGTGGCCCATTGCAATGTGCGACGGCTTTGTACCGGCTCAAATGACAGATGCTGTTCGATGGCAAACGCGGGCTTGGGAAAACGTTCTGCCACATCTGCAGGTCGCCAACCGGGATGGCGAAACCAGACGCGCAGTTTGTCAAGCCCATTTGAGGCGTGCCAACTGTCGTGAAATAAACCGCTGTAGACCTGCCAGTTGGCCCACAACGGGTCCCAACTGTTGAGCGGTGCGCGCGTGCCATACACACAAGGTGTTTGTGCGTCTTCTTCCTTGAAGCTGCCAAACATGCGGTCCCACACCACCCAGATACCGCCATAGTTACGGTCCACATACGCGTCGTTCACCGCATGGTGCACACGGTGATTGGAGGGAGAACAAAACCAACGGTCAAACCAGCCGAGTTTGCCTACGTGTTCGGTATGCACCCAGAACTGGTAGAGCAAATCGATCAACGCCACGATGCCGAAGATAAAAGGCGTGACACCGATCGCGGCCATGGGCACATAAAAAATCCAGCCCACCGCTGCGCCAGAGGTGGTCTGTCGCAAAGCAGTCGACAAGTTGTAATGGTTGCTCTGGTGATGCACCACATGACCGCCCCAAAACAGCGCCACTTCGTGACTGGCACGGTGGTAGCAGTAATAGCAAAAGTCGTACAACACCAACGCGATCAGAGCGCCATACCAGCTGTTCCAAAACTCCGGTTGAGGAAACAGCGCTACATGCTCGAACACCAAGGTGTAGATGGTGATGCGCAGCAAACGGGTGAATACCGCGCTCAACTGACTGATGACCCCGAGGCTGATGCTATTGATCGCGTCGTCCCATCGGTAGCTTTGTGCCGCTGTATGCCCTTGGCGAGACAAACGCCAACCCCACCACCATTCGAACGCTATCGCCAGAAAAAAAACCGGTGCCGCCAACACGATGATGAAGCCCATGGTTGTCCTTTCAATGTTTCACTCAGTGTCAATTCTCACTGCACTCTAGGCAACAATGCCCACAAGCGCAATGGCTGTTTCATGCGTCCGGCCAGCTCGCCCGCTGCTGCGCCGGTGCCCATGTACAAATCGGCACGCACCGCGCCGACGATGGCGCTGCCGGTATCTTGCGCCACCACCAAGCGTTGCAATGCCTGCGTGGGCCCGGGCGACACCATCCATACCGGCGTTCCGTATTCCACGCTTTGCGGATCAACCGCGATAGAGCGGCCTGGCGTCAATGGCAGTCCTTGTGCGCCACGCGGTCCGATGCTGGCGTCAGTGATGGCTTCTTCTTTGAAAAACACATAACGCGGATTGACCCACAACAATGCTTGCGCCTTTGGTGGATTGCGCTGAATCCAAGCCTTGATGCCCGGCCATGACGCATCTTTTATTTCATTTTTATCAAGCAACCAGCGTCCTATGCTTTGGTAAGGCTGTTCATTGGAGGCTGCAAAGCCCACACGTACCACGCGCACCCGCCCATCGCCCTCGGTGATTCTCAAACGCCCCGACCCCTGTATGTGCAACACCATGGCATCGACAGGGTCGCTGATCCAAGCGATTTCTCTGCCGTGCAATGCGGCTTGCGCCGATGCAAGCGTGTCGATTTCTTGTCGGGTGAACCAAGGCTGACCTGATTTCAATCCAGCTGGTGGTTGATACAAAGGAATCGAAAACCCGCTGCTCGGTACACGACGGGCTTCCAATACCGGCTCAAAATAACCGGTCAACAAACCAGACGACTCGCCCTGGCCGTTTTCAATCCGATGTGGTTGCAAACGTTGCATCAACCACTGTTTTTGCTCGGTGTCAGTCGCCAGCGTCAGTCGTCGCACATCCGGACACACCGCAGCCATCAGTGGACCAGGGCGCTCACAATTGGACAGCAACACCGCCCAGACTTGCGGCATGGACTCGTTGTCCCAGCCCGGCAAATCAGACCATGGCACGGGTACCCGTTGACTTCGCCTGTCAGTCAATGGCACTGCCTCAGGGGTTGTCGCCGTCACGGTAGGCACAGTCGTTGGTGCGGTCATCGGCGCAGGGGCCGACTTGGCAGCAGGTGTGGTCTGCGGCGAGGTCGGCAAGGGCGGCATTTTGCTGGCGCAGGCAGACAGCAACACCGGCAGCATCCACCGCGCCATGAATTGACCCGCTGTCAAACCCACACGGCGCAAACAGATTACAGTGGGGGTTGAACTTGGAAGAAAAAACATGTGGCTGATTTTGCTTGAAGCTTTGCTCGCTGGGGGCATACTGGTGTTTATCGTTTGGTGGACCATGTTTTCAGGTCGTCAGCATGGCGAGCCCCGTGACGAAGAATGATTCAAGCCGCACCAGTATTGACAGCAGGTAATTGTTTTCGCCTTTCACGCAGCACCTGCATGTCCAACTCGGCCACCACGCAAGCCGCCTCCTGCGGCTGACAAGCCACCACCTGTCCCCAGGGATCCACCCACATCGAATGGCCCCAAGTGCGGCGACCGTTTTCATGCGTACCCGCTTGCGCTGCTGCACCCACCCAAACCAAGCTGTCTAACGCACGGGCTCGCAACAACACCTCCCAATGCGCCGAACCTGTGGTGTAGGTGAATGCACTGGGCATCAGCATCAGGTGAGCGCCCATGGCGGCAAGCTGTTGGTAATGCGCTGGAAACCGCATGTCAAAACAAATACTCAAACCAATGCGCCAATTGTGACCATCGCGCGAGGGTATATCGAAACACACCGGCGTATCGCCAGCCTGCAGTACCCGCGCCTCGTCATAGCTTTCAACGCCATTGTCGAAATGAAACAAATGAATTTTGTCGTAACGGGTCACGCATTCACCGGACGGGTTGAAGACCAGGCAGGTGTTGCGTACACGGCTGCTGTCGCCAGGCACTGCGATTGGCAAACTGCCTGCTGCTAGCCAGAGGCCATGGCGTTTGGCCATGGCTGACAAAGCGTGTTGCATCGGCCCATCGCCAAAGGTTTCGGCAATATGCAATTTGTCGCTGTCGTGTTTGCCCATGAGACAAAAATACTCTGGCAAGACAGCAAGCTCGGCACCCTGCGCAGCCGCTTGTGCTGACAGTTGTTCTGCCATGTCCATGTTGACCTGAACCGAACAGGACGACACCATTTGCAGCAATGCGGCTTTCATGGTTTGACTGCTCCTGGTTTAGCTGGTGCCGGCGTCTTGGCGTCGGGCTGCGCGTCTTCCACTTTGGTGACCTTGGGTTCTTTCCAGGTGCCTTGCACGTGAAACTCCTCGGTGTTCGATTTGATCAACGGTTTACGCAACACATACTGGGCCAGAAACGTGGTGAGTCCAACCAAGGGATTGATCGCACTGTAAACCAGTGAGGCAGTGCCTGCATTCAACTCCGGCACGATCACTACCTTGAGGTCTTGGGTTTCATTTTTGATGTCTGCTTTGCCTTCCATCAATACCGCCGCACTGACGCCCTTCATTTGCAAATTGTTGGTGCTGGCTATACCTTGTTGAATCGTCACATCGCCACGCACAAAATCAAATAAAAAACCTTCACTGAACAGATCGCTGAAGTCCAGCATCAAGCGCCTGGGCAAGGACTGCAAACTCAATACCCCAAGCAAGCGTGCCACACCCGGCTCGGTTTTCAAAAACTGGCCGCGCTCCATGTTGACATTGAATTGCCCATTCATGCTGTTGTAGTCAGGCGAAAAGGGCGAGCCCTGCCAACTGACTTGCCCCACCATGCGGCCCTTGCCATTGCGAATCGCGCCTTTGTAACCGAGCCGATCAAGCAATTCGCCTGAGTCCTGAATTTGTAAAGTGAACTCGAGTTGCGAACGTTTGGCGACCGCTTTGGCAGCACCCCCCCATTGGCCTTTGCTTTGAAAACTGGCTTCTGGCAAGGTGAGATTGAGTTTGCTCAGCACCCATTCGCGTGAGCCTGCGGTGTTGGTGCGGGCAAAACCTTCGATCTCAGCGCGTCCCATGGCAACGCCGCGCAACTCCAAGTTGTCGATCACAATATCAAGCGCAGGCATGTCCTTGGGGGATTCGGACAAGGTGGATTCCACTTCTTCCAGCACCGAGGGAGGGATGGTGAGATGCGACAAGCGCGCGGTGATGCGAGCACTGGCGCCGTCCAAGGCAGGACGGTAGTCCATGCTTCCTTGAAACTCATTGGCGCGCGCTTGGATTCGCCATTGTTTGGGCTGCTTTTCAGCGCTGGCCTGAAACTGGCTGAAGGTGCGACCAGACCACACCAGGTCTTGCGCTTGGATGTCTATTTTGGTCGGCATGTATGCAACGGCTGAATTTTTCGTTGGTGCATTGCCCTTGGCTGGCGGCTCATCCTCCATCCAACTGGCTAAAACGGGTTGCCACTCATCCATATTCAAATAAGGCTGTTTGATTTGTAACACCACGCTTTGATCCGATGCCTCTTTGGGCGCTGGCAGATTGCCTAGCTGTAAGTTGCCACGCAAGACAGTGGGGACAGCGCCGCTGATGTCCCTGACATAGTTCAGCGATAGCAACTGTCCGAGCGTGAAACGCATTTGCTCCAGCGAGGGGTGCGAGCGCCCAGCGCTGGAACCCAGTACCGTTGTCTCATAACGCATTGGTAACAAGGCAGACGCACGCTTGTCCAAAGGCTCGGGCAAATCAATCGCCATGCCTTGCAGGTTACTGAGAATGGTCAATTCAGGCACCCCTTGGCTCAGCCCCATGGTGGCAATGTAACTGGTGCTGCCTTTGAGCTTGGCCCATACCCCAGACATGCTGACCAATTCTGGCGCTTGCTTGATGGCATCCGCTGAAACACTGCCTTGTAATACCAAGCGCGTCTGAGCTTCGGGCGCACCGTCTGCAAACCGCAAGCCACCATCCAGTCGCGCTTCACCGCCCAACAAGCTCAGTTTGGCGTTTTGCACACTCATGCTCGACTGCGTGTAGTTAACAACCCCCTTGGCTTTGTAAATCTTGGGCACAGGGGGTTGAAGTTGTATGTCATTGCCCAGCAAATTCACCGACCCTTGTAACTTGGTGTTGTCCAAGTTGGATACAGGGACGATCAAATGAAATTGATGTTCTGCCAGACCACTGACGCCCGCCGGGTTGAACAAACTGCCCACCGACTCGGCCAGCGGCGAATTGTTAATGATGACCAAGGCATCGTTGAGGCTGCCCTTGAGTTGCGCCGACACATCCACCACGATGTCATTCAAATCAGGAATTTGCACCTCCAGTCGCGTGAGCTGCAAGGCAACCGGCTGGCCGATTCGAGCAGATGTGGACTTGAGTTGCATTTGGTTACGGTTGATCGACAACTCACCGGTGAGTTGCTGCAGCGCAGGCCAACGCGGCGCAGCGCGTTTACCCAAGACGCTGGGCGCAGGCGCAGGCGCGGGCGAGTATTGAAAACCCAATTGCTGAAACGGCGCACGAACCATGAACACACCGTCATTGGTTTTATTGAAGGGAAAGTGATCCATGTGCCCTTTGATCTGTACGGACACTTTTTCAAACCAACCCGCTCCGGTCGCCTCTTTCACATACTGTCTTGCCTCTGCTTGCATCTCCAGCGGCAGGTAGCGGTAAAGCCTGGAAGCTTGCATACGTTGGATTTGCGCGTCCAGTTCCAAATGTCCTTGCGGTAGCTTGCTGTCGCGCTCTGACCAAGTCAAATCGAAACTGCCTTGGGTATCCGCATTGGCAAGACGGGCATTTTGCAATTGCAGTTTCAACAACTGATTTACCTTGGTCCAACTCAGCGTTGTTGAAAAAGTTTTCAATGGCACGACGGGTTCTTCCAACCAATCCACCAAGGTGACACTGCCATCTTGTACCGACACCTGCGCCTTGCCGCTTGATTCATCAAGTTCAAATTCGACTGTGGCACCTGTCACCCCCGGCCACCAGTCGTCTTCAGGTCGAGGGGTTTTGTGTGCAGGACTGGCATTGACTTCCAAACCCTTGACCTGGCCGCTTGCCTTGAAATGAAAACCGGGTGTATGGGCGTCAAACCATTGCATCTTTAGCGCATGCAACTGACCGCGCGGCTGCGTTTGCGCCATCAGCGCATGCATGTTTTCATCCATGGGTATGCGTTGTGCAATGCGGCTAATGACCTCCAGCGGCATGTCCTCTATTTGAATCTCACCGGTGCTGGCCCAAGGCTCTTGCGCATGGCTGGCATGTCTCCAGGCAAACCGTGTTTTGCCGCTGGACCAGCTCGGGCCTTGTGCGGGTGTGACCTTGATGTGTTCTGTGACCAACTCCTGCCCCAAGCTGCCCATCCAGGATTGCAAGCGCAGTCGGCCCTCGATCTGCTGAAAGTGAATGTCATCGAGTTGCTGCGCCAATTTGACTTTGACATCACGAAGGCCGACGTCCACCGTCTGGTTGTTCCATACGCCGTTGTCAATATCAGCCCAGGCACGCAGCCAACCTTCGCCGGACTGTATTTCTATGTTCAGGTAGGCCTTGGCATATGCCGCTAAGCGAGGGATATCCACATGCGGCATCTGTGCATAAAAACTGCCCTTCCACGTCGTTATATCGCTGGCACGGCCATTGAGTAAGGCCTGATTGAAACGGCCTTGGATACTGATGGCCTGGCCCCATTCAGGCGGTGGCAGTGCATCAAAACGCCACGCATGGCTACGCAGACCATTACGCAAAGTGACGTTGACGGCGGTTAAATCGACTTCAGGTTGCTGCAGCATGCGGTCTACCCAACGCAAACGTCCGTCGTGAATGGATATATTCGGTTGGCGTAACAACCAATCGGCCATTGACGAATCGTCTGCACCACCTATTGGCATACCGGCTATCTGCCAATGGCCTTGCTGGTCACGCATGATTTCCAATTGCGGTGCTTGCAGATCAATGCTGTCGAGCGTCAAACTCAGCAACGACGCTGGCGACAAGCTGATGCGAACGCGCGGCAAGCGCAACACCTCCTGATCTTGCTGGTCTCGCAACACGAAATCGGTCAAGATAAACGACGGCACCCAGCCGTCCGATTCGGATTGCAATTCCCCGATGCTGACTTTCACCCCCCAAGCCTGCGAAGCCATGGCTTCAATTTGGGGTTGCCAATCCAAGATACGCGGCACAATCAACCAATGCAATGTCACCGTAGACAACAACATCAGTGACCAAAAACCCATCACCAGCCACCACAACCAACGGGTCAATCTGACATACCAACGCAAGCCGTTGACGGCAGCTAAAGATGGTGTGGGTTGATCAGACATGCAGAAGTAGTATCAAGGAAAAGGGGAGGCTTCATTGAAATTATCACCGCCAAGCAGCTTGCTGAGTCAATACTGACATGAATAGCCCGGGATTTTCTGCGAATGGTTCGCGTCTGGTGCAAAGACTGCGGCGTCGCTACGCCGAACAATTGCACTGGCTGGCAGCAGGCAACCCGTCCCCGGCGTCACTACAAGACTGTTATGCACAGTTGTTGACGCAATACCCGCAGACAGCAGATGCGTTGCGCGTGTTGCGCCAGTTGCTGATGGAGCGCTTGGTCGTGCTCGATAGTGAACAGCAAGCAGATTTGTCAGTTGTGACTGCCAGCATGACCTGGCTGGCCGAGTTCAGTCTGGATGTCGCGCTCACCGACGCCTTGTCGCGGGTCGCGGCGCGACACGGCATGCCGCTTCGCGCCGATGGCACGCCGGCCCAACTCTGGGTGGTCGGCATGGGCAAGCTCGGCGCGGCCGAATTGAACGTATCCAGCGATATTGACCTGGTGTATGTGTACGACGAAGACGGGCTGACGCAAGGAGATTCGCAAGGTCGGGCGAGCATCGATAACCATGCGTTTTTCGACAAGGTGGTCAAGCAAGTGTTTCAGTTGATTGGCGACATCACTGAACACGGTCAAGTCTTTCGCATGGACCTGGCACTGCGTCCCAATGGCGATTCTGGCGCCAGCGTGGTTTCTTTGTCCGCATTAGAAACCTATTTCCAAGTGCAAGGGCGTGAATGGGAACGGCTGGCGTGGCTCAAAGCGCGGGTGGTGGCGCCCGCGGCATGCATAGACAACGTGCCTGATTTGCGCGACATCGTCACACCGTTTGTGTTTCGCCGTTACCTGGACTACAACGTGATTGACGCCTTGCGTAACTTGCACTCTCAAATACGTGCGCACGCTTTGCGGCTGAGCGCCGGGCGGCCTGAACGCGCCGATGACATCAAGCTGGGGCGAGGCGGTATTCGTGAAATCGAATTCACGGTGCAATTGCTGCAAGTGGTGCGAGGCGGTCAGTTTGCGGAGCTGCGTATGCGCGCGACGCTGGCAGCATTACCCGCTTTGGTTCAAGCACGACTGATGCCTGCGGACACCGCCAGCGAATTGGCCAAAGCCTATGTATTTTTAAGACGGGTAGAGCACCGGGTGCAGTACTTGGACGACAAACAAACCCACGTGTTGCCGGAAGATGAAGACGATTTGCAATGGATTGCACACAGCCTGCGGTTGGCGGACAGTCAGACATTGAAATCCGAACTGCGCTATTGGCGCGACCTTGTGGCACTGGAGTTTGAGCGTTTGTTGCGCCCGGTATCGCAAAGCACAGGCATGCCAACCACGATGGCGTCCACGCAGGATTTTGAAACCCTACAGGCCCAGCTGAGCCCGGCATTGCGCGCGCGCGCGGCCTCATGGTCAGATTCTCCACGTGTCAGGGCTTTGCGTGAGGACGCCAAGCAGCGATTACTGCAATTGTTGCAACGCACACAGCACTGGCTGGACGAAGGCCGCATCAGCGAAACCTCGGCGCTGCGTTGGTGCGACTGGATGGAGCCGCTGCTGCGGCGAGAAACCTATGTGTCATTGCTGCTCGAACGTCCACAAGTTCATGCGCAATTGCTCAAATTGCTAGATGCTGGGCGCTGGACCACGGCGTATTTGATGAAATATCCTGGCGTCATCGACGAGTTGGCTGATCCGGCCATGCTCGATGAGCGATTGGACGCGGCAAACTTAACGCGCAATATCCAAACGCGATATGCCGCTTTGCAAGCGCATGCGGGTGATGACGAAGAAAGCCTGCTCAATGTGCTGCGCCGCGCCCACCATAACGAATTGTTTTTAACGCTTGCACGCGATGTGCAAGGGCGCTTGACAGTCGAACAAGTGGCGGACGATTTGAGCGCCTTGGCTGACACCATGGTGCACATCACCGCGCAATGGGTGTGGCAACGCTTGAAGCAACGGCACCGTGAGACGCCTTGTTTTGGCATCATCGGCTACGGCAAATGGGGCGGAAAAGAACTGGGCTATGGCAGCGATTTAGACATTGTGTTCATTTACCAAGACGACCACCCGCAAGCTGCCGAGGTGTATGCGGCGTTTGCCCGCAAATTGATCCAATGGCTGACCACCCAAACCGGCGAAGGCGATATGTATGAAATAGACACCGCCCTCAGACCCAACGGCAACTCAGGGTTGCTGGTCAGCAGCATAGAAGCCTTTGCCGATTACCAAAGCCAACGAGGCAGCAACACCGCATGGCTATGGGAACACCAAGCCATGACACGGGCGCGTTTTTGCGTTGGCGAGCCGGCTTTGCGCGCCCCGTTTGAAGCTATACGTCGACAAGTGTTGTGCGCAACGCGCGAGCCACGGGCATTGGCCACTGAAATCATCGCAATGCGCCATAAATTGCGGGCTGCCTACCCGGTGCCTGCCGGCCAGTTTGACTTCAAGCACAGCCCGGGCGGCATGATAGATGCCGAGTTCGCAGTGCAGTTTTTGGTGCTCGCATTTGCCGCACGCCATCCAGGCTTGCAAGACAACATAGGCAATATCGGTTTGATGCTGCAAGCCCAATCTGCTGGCTTGTTGCCGCCCGGCGTCGGTACGGATGCTGCCGACGCCTACCGTGAATTGCGCCATTGGCAACATCAGGCCCGCTTGGATGAGCACATGGGCAGGGTCACATTCGGCCAACTCAGCAGCCAGCGCGTTGCCATACAAACATTGTGGGATTGCGTTTTTTCAAGCCATGCCCCACCCTGAGCATTCAACACGCACCATGGCAACTGCAGGGGTTGCTGGCGTCATTCCATTGCCAAAGACCAAGGTGCCCGAGCAATAGGCACATGTCATGCAAGTTTTTTCGGCAGGTCTAGGGGCTTTAGGCGCAGTCGTAGACAATACATACAACTTAACGCATGATTGATTACATGAATACTTCACAATGCTTGAAACCTCTGAACCTGATTTGGCTGTGGGCGTGTCTAGCACTGTCACAACCCGCATTGGCTCAAAACAGCAAGCCTGCGCCGACGACCAATGGCAAGTGTCCGGCGGTACTGCAATACACGGTAGATAGACTGCAAGACGAAAAACCACAAAACCTGTGTCAATACGCTGGGCAAGTGGTGTTGGTTGTCAACACCGCCAGCTTTTGCGGCTTTACCCCGCAATACAAAAGCTTGGAAGAACTCTACGCCCGTTACAAAGACAAAGGTCTGGTGGTGCTGGGCTTTCCCTCTAACGACTTTTCCCAAGAGCCTGCAAACAACCAGAAGATCGCCGATTTTTGTGAAAACACCTATGGTGTGAAATTTCCGATGTTCAGCAAAACCACGGTGCGCGGTGCTGATGCGTCGCCGTTGTTCAAACAGCTCACCCAATTGACCGATACCGCACCTAAATGGAACTTTTACAAATACCTGATCAGCCGTGACGGCCGTCAGGTGAAAAGTTACAACAGCTCCACCGATCCGCTAGAAGCCGGTTTTCTGGCCGAGGTCGACAAACAACTCAGCGCCAAACTTCCCTGACATGATCGCGAGGGTAGCTATCGTCGGCTCTGGCATTGCCGGCCTGTCGGCAGTCCACCACCTTCACGGTCACGCAGACATCAGTTTGTATGAAGCGGCAGATTATTTTGGCGGGCATACACACACTGTGGATATCACCTTGCCAGGTGACAAAGGGGATTGCAGCTTCGGCGTAGACACCGGCTTTCTGGTCTACAACGAACGCACATACCCCGGACTGATCGATCTTTTTCAGCAACTTGGCGTGGCTACGGCTCCCTCTGACATGTCGTTTTCTGTGCAAGCGCCTTGGGGTAACTCGGGCCGCACGATAGAGTGGAACGGCGCCGACCTCAATAGTGTGTTTGCCCAGCGTAGCAATTTGCTGCGGCCCAGGTTTTGGTGGTTATTAAGAGAAATTCTGCGCTTTAACAAACGCTGCACACAACTGGCGCAGTCTTACGACGATGGTTCGTTGATGCAACCGCTGCAAGATTTTCTCGACCAGCATGGTTTTGGTGCCACCTTTCGCGATACCTATTTGCTGCCCATGCTCGGCTGTATTTGGAGTTGCCCGACCTCGCAAATGCTGCAATTCCCGGCCGCCACCATGGTGCGTTTTTGCGATAACCACGGACTGTTACAAGTCAACGATCGACCGCGCTGGTGGACTGTGAGAGGCGGCGCCAAACACTATGTGCAAGCCATCACCTCGCGCGTAGCCAACAAATACCTGAACACCGCAGTGCAATCCATCGATCGAGACGAAACTGGCGTCGTGTTGCACACCGCGAGAGGCGCCGAACACTTTGACCATGTGGTGATTGCCACCCATGCAGATCAAGCCATGCGCATGCTGTCTACACCGAGCTCACAAGAACACGCCGTGCTGTCTCACATCAACTTTCAGCACAACCTGGCTGTGCTTCACACAGACGCCAGTGTGATGCCACAACAGCGTCTGGCCTGGGCGGCTTGGAACTACCAGCGAACCGCTGATGCACAGGAAAACGCCCATGTCTGTTTGCATTACTGGTTGAACAAATTACAACCGCTGCCGTTCTCACAGAATGTATTTGTGTCACTCAATCCCGCCAAGCCCATCGCCGCACACCATGTCATCGGACGCTTTGATTACGCGCATCCGGTGTTTGATCTGGCCGCCATTCAGGCACAGCGACGCATCGGCAGTCTGCAAGGCATGCAACACACTTGGTTTGCCGGGGCCTGGACGGGTTATGGATTTCACGAAGACGGCTTCAAGTCCGGGCGTGCCGCCGCACAAGGCATATTGCAGGAATTGATGCAGGAAGAACCGGCGTGAGCACTGCACCGGCGCACCTCCCGCTGATTGGCACAGGACAAGTGCGTCATACCCGACAACGTCCACGGTTTCACGCCTTTGCCTACCGCACTTGGTTTTTGCTGCTGCCCATGCGCAGCATGGCGCGAATGGGTAGCGGCGCACTGGCGGTGAATCGCCGCGCTTGGGTGTCTTTTCATGACGCCGACCACGGTGACGGGCGCACAGCGGCACAAGGCGGCGCCTTGGCCTGGCTGGACGAATTGCTGCAAGCCCAAGGCATCCATGACGCACAAGGCGAGGTCTGGTTGCACACCTATGCACGCGTATTCGGTTATGTTTTCAAACCAGTCAGTTTTTGGTATTGCCACCGCCGCGATAACTCGTTGGCGGCCATCGTGGCTGAAGTCAACAATACCTTTGGTGAGCGCCATTGTTATGTGCTGCCCGCGCCTCGTTATGGTGTCAGCATGACAGCAGACAAAGTGTTTTACGTGTCACCTTTTTGTGAAGTTCATGGTCAGTATGCATTTCGTTTCATGCGGACACACACACAGACCGGCGAACGCACCGTGGTTCGTATTGACCACAGCGACGAGCAAGGTATGCTGATCAGCACCAGCGTCAGTGGACACTTGCAACCGCTGACGTCTCACCGCTTGAACAAGGCGCTGTGGGCGCATCCCATGCACAGCTTGGGCGTGATCGCTCGCATCCATTGGCAAGCATTGTTGCTCTGGCTCAAGCATGTGCCTTTGGTCAACAAACCGGCTCCGCCTGAGAAATTTGCCACGCGTGGCAACCATTGATTCATTCAAAACCATGACCACTTTCCAAACGCCAGACTTTCATTTGCCAAAACTTGGCAAAACCGTACCCGCCGCAGCCAAACGCGGTCTGCACATGTTGCAGTCCATCCAAAAAGGTTGTCTGCACCTGACTTTGCCAGACGGGCAACGCTTGCGTTTTGGCAAAGATGATGCCATTCAGGCGCATATCCAATTGCACAACTGGCATGTGTTTGGTGCTGCATTACGCTCGGGTGATATCGGTTTCGCAGAGAGCTTCATGGCAGGCGACTGGGACACACCCGATCTCACCGCCTTACTGCAATTGCTGGTGATCAATCGCCGCCCTATGGACGATATGATTTTCGGTACTTGGTGGGGCCGATTGGCCTACCAGTTACGCCATTGGATGCGACGTAACACCAAGAAAAACAGCAGCAAAAATATCCATGCCCACTATGACCTGGGCAATGCGTTTTACAGTTTGTGGCTAGACCCCAGCATGACGTATTCCTCGGCGTGGTTTGATGACAACCGGCAACAAGACTTGCAATCGGCACAGCACGCCAAGCTCAGGCGTGCTTTGCGCATGGCCGGTGTGCAGCCCGGCGCGCGCGTGCTGGAAATTGGTTGTGGCTGGGGTGGTTTGGCCGAATTAGGTGCGGCTGAATTCGGCGCCCACATGACTGGCATCACTTTGAGTCCCTCACAATTGGCGTTTGCCAAACAGCGCTTAGACGCGTTGGCGCTATCGGCTGATTTGCGCTTGCAGGATTACCGCGACACCAACGACGGCCCCTTTGATGCCATTTGTTCCATTGAAATGATCGAGGCCGTCGGACGTGATTATTGGCCAACCTATTTCCAAACCATTGCCAAGTTACTCAAACCCGGTGGCCGCGCTTGCGTACAAAGTATTGTGATTGACGATGCCTTGTTCGAGCGTTATGCCTTGGGCACAGACTTTATCCAGCAATACATTTTTCCAGGCGGCTTTTTGCCCAGTCAAAGCACCTTCATCGCCCAGGCGCAAGCAGCAGGGTTAGAGGTGGTGGACCAATTGGCCTTTGGCTTGGACTACGCTGAAACGCTGAAACGTTGGCGCGAATCCTTTTTGCAAGTGCAAGCGCAGATGCCTGCGCTGGGTTTTGACTTGCGCTTCGAACGCACTTGGTTGTTTTACCTGGCGTATTGCGAAGCTGCATTTTTAGAACACAACACCGACGTGGTTCAGTTCACTTTGCGTCAACCCGCATGAACTCCTTCGGTCACCGCTCCTTGGCCCTTCTGGGTTTACCTGCCATGCCACTGGCCTTTGTGGCTTTGCCGTTGTACGTCATTTGGCCGCATTACTTTGCCAACCAATTTGGCGTGTCGCTGGGCTTGATCGGGGCGGTGTTACTGTTGGCGCGTCTGACCGATGCGCTGCTAGACCCTGCACTTGGCTTGTGGGTAGACAGTTTGATGCGGCGGCACAGCCAAACCTTGCTGCGCCGCACTTGGCTGGC
Organism: Limnohabitans sp.; assembly: GCF_046052765.1. Taxonomy (GTDB): domain Bacteria; phylum Pseudomonadota; class Gammaproteobacteria; order Burkholderiales; family Burkholderiaceae_C; genus Limnohabitans. The sequence continues at coordinate 39,767 of NZ_JAVLFQ010000083.1, forward strand.
AGGCGCATTGTTGTCTGTCGGGTTCTTGTTGCTGTTTTTTCCCCATTGGTTGACCGGTCCCACTGTCACCATCGAACTGCTGATGTTGCTGGTCTTGGGGGCGTTACTTCTCAGCTATCTTTGCTACAGTTTTCTCAATATTGCCTTGCAATCTTGGGGCGCCAGGCTAGGGGGTGATGTGGTTATGCAAAGTCGCTTGGTGGGTTGGCGCGAAGGGCTGGGTTTATGCGGCGTGATCCTGGCTTCATTGACGCCAGGTTGGGGCGGTATGCCTGCATTGGTCAGTTTTTTTGTGCTGTTATTGGCGCTGTCGTTAGGGGCCTGGTGGTACGCACCTCGGCCTCTGCCTGCAGAAATTCAACCCATGACCTATGAGCCCCAATGGCGCGTTTTGCTCAAGCCATGGGGTCACGCGGGGTTTCGCCGTTTGCTGTGGGTGTTCATGTTGAACGGTATTGCATCCGCCATCCCCGCGACATTGATGCTGTTCTTTGTTCAGGACCGACTGCAATTACCGTCTGCGCTTCAAAGCCAGTTTTTGGGCGCTTATTTTTTATCTGCTGCCATTTCCATGCCATTGTGGCTGGCATGCATCACGCGTTTTGGTTTACGCCGCAGTTGGCTTGCAGGCATGTTGCTGGCGGTGGCGGTGTTTGTCTGGACCTTGGGTCTGGGCGCCGGTGACGAGATAGCCTATACCTTGGTGTGCCTGCTCTCGGGTTTGGCGCTGGGTGCTGATTTGATTGCACCAGGCGCATTGCTCAATGGCTTGTTACAACAATCACCGAATGACAGCCAACACAGCGGCGCCTATTTCGGTTGGTGGCAAGTCGCCACCAAACTCAATTTGGCACTGGCCGCCGGCATCAGCTTACCGTTGTTGCAATGGCTGGGATATGCAAGCGGTTCACGTGATGCACCGGCATTGCTGGCGCTCAGTTGGGCCTATGCGCTACTGCCCTGTCTGTTGAAATTATGGGCAGGCTTGGTATTGTTCTTTTCAGCCCCACATCTGCAACACAAGGAGTGATGATGCAAAGACGTTTGATGCTTTCCGCTGCGGCGGCCACTGCGCTTGCCGCCAGCGGCTGCGCAGGTCCTTCTGTGAACGACTACGCCAGCGAACAACCGCCGCTGGATCTGCGCCAGTATTTCAATGGCGTTGTCGACGCCTGGGGCATATTTACCGACCGATCTGGCAAGGTGGTCAAACGCTTTACCGTGGTCATGCACTGCCAATGGAATGGCGACGAAGGCGTGCTGGACGAGGACTTTGTTTACAGTGACGGCACCCAACAAAAACGCATTTGGAAACTCAGGCACTTGGGTGACGGACATTACACAGGACAAGCCGGCGATGTGATCGGTACAGCCGACGGTCAAACCCGTGGCAACGCGTTCAACTGGCGTTACACGCTGGCCTTGCCGGTCAGCGACCAAGTGTTGCATGTGCAGTTTGACGACTGGATGTACCTGATGAATGACCAGGTCATGCTGAATAAAGCGTCCATGTCGAAATGGGGGGTGTTCCTTGGCGAAGTCACTTTGTCGTTCACCAAACGCATTTGATGGCTATGCGCTGGCTCAAACCTCTCAATCATCCGCTAACGGATTGGCAAGGCCAACGCGTCTGGTTGGTCGGCGCCTCCAGCGGTATTGGGTTGGCATGTGCACAGGCCTTACACGCTGCTGGTGCACAGGTATGCGTATCCGCACGTCAGGTCAATTTGTTGCAAGATTTTGTCAACACGCACCTTGGTGCTGTCGCTCTACCCTTAGATGTCACCGATGCACTCGCACTGAGCCAGGCTGCCGCCACATTATGGGCTGATGGCGGACTCGATATGGTGGTGTATTGTGCGGGTTATTACACAGCGCAAACCGCCACTGCTTACGATTTACAAAGCATGCAAACCCATTTGTCTGTGAATTACAGCGGTGCTTTGTTGATGCTGGATGCAGTATTGCCGCGCTTGCTGGCGCAAGGGCGTGGACACATCAGCTTGGTCTCTAGCGTCGCCGGTTTCACCGGGCTGCCAAACAGTCTGGCCTACGGCCCCACCAAGGCAGCACTGACCCATTTGGCTGAAGTTTTGTATTTGGATTTGCATCAACGAGGCATTGGTGTGAGCGTGGTTCACCCGGGTTTTGTGGCCACCCCGCTGACAGCACAAAACAATTTTCATATGCCCGCACTCATTTCACCTGATGAAGCCGCGCATGCCATGTTGCAAGGCTGGCGCGAAGGTGAATTTGATATCCATTTCCCCAAGCGTTTCACCTTGTTTTTAAAATTGCTGCGCCTGTTGCCTTACCGCTGGTATTTTCCGCTGGTGCGTCAATTCACTGGATTGTGATCATGCAAGCAACACACGCTGTACCAGAGGCCTTGATTGATGTATTGATTCAGTCATTTGAGCAACTTCAACCGCAAGACATTGCCCGCATGGGAGACTGGTACGCGCCGAATGCGAGTTTCAAAGACCCGTTCAAAGAGGTGCAAGGCCTAGCGCAAATACAGTTGATTTTTGAACATATGTTTGAGAGCTTGCAGCGACCACGTTTTGTCGTGACTTCTCGCATTGTGCAAGGTACCCAGTGCTTTTTAGTGTGGGATTTTCTGTTTCGCTTTCAAACCATGCAGCGCCAAGTCGATCAATGCATACGCGGCGGCTCTCACTTGGTATTTGAACGCAACGCGCAAGATGAATGGCGCATTGTGATGCACCGAGACTATTGGGATGCAGCAGAAGAACTCTATGAAAAACTGCCTTGGGTGGGTGGCTTGATGCGCTGGCTGAAACAACGCGTCAACAGTTAAACACCCTGCGACACTGTGTGGCCGTTGCCATGCGTCATGACGGTTTGGATTAAACCGGCAGTGTTTCTTGAAAACTGGGACGCTGCATGAGTTTGTCTTGCAGTTTGTCTAAACGGGGATGGTCCTTGCGCCAGTTCGTTTGTGGAAAACGGAAATCGAGATAACCGAGCGCACAGCCCACCGCTATATCGGCGAGCGTGAGGTGGTTGCCACAACACCAACTGTTTTCCCCCAAGCCGAGTGACATGGCCTTCAAGCTGTCTTGCACTTTGCCGAGTTGACGGTCTATCCAGACTTGACTGCGTTGCGCATCCGTGCGGCCTGCCCAATGCGCTTCCAACCGAGCAGCAATCGCTGCATCTAACAAGCCATCTGCCAAGGCCTCCCAGACTTTGACCTCGGTACGCTCTCGGCCGCTAGGGGGAATCAATTTGCCGACCGGCGACATCGTGTCAAGGTACTCCACGATGACACGTGAATCGAACAAGGCTTCACCCGCTTCCATCAGCAAACAAGGTACTTTGCCTAAAGGGTTGTATTCAACAATGCGGGAATCAGCAGCCCAGACATCTTCAAGAAGAAATTGGTATTCCAATTTTTTTTCAGCCATCACGATGCGTACTTTTCGCACATACGGGCTGGTCACGGCGCCTAACAGTTTCATAAGGTATGGGGTTTGTTATCGATTGGCCATTTTATAGATACAAAGCTGATCTTTTCTTTCAATGGTGACAAGGCCTAAAATCAAGCAATGAACTTACAACCCGTCAGCGCCTTGTCGCCACTCGATGGCAGATACGCCAACAAACTGTCCCTGCTCAGGCCTTTGATGAGCGAGCAAGGATTCATGCACCGGCGGGTACAGGTAGAAGTCACTTGGCTGCTGGCTTTGTCCGACAGCGGCATACCCGAATTCAAGCCTTTTTCAACTGCGGCGCGTGTGTTTTTACGCGGACTGATTGACAGCTTTTCTGCTGAGGATGCGTTGGCCATCAAAGAGATTGAAAAAACCACCAACCATGATGTCAAAGCCGTGGAGTACTGGCTCAAGGCGCAATGTCAGAGCGCTGATTTAGCAGATGCGTTGAAATCTGAACTGGCTGCTTCACTTGAATTTATCCATTTCGCATGCACCAGCGAAGACATCAACAACACCAGCCATGCGTTGCAACTCAAATCAGCACGCGCGCTTGTGCTGTTGCCTGGGTTGCAAGCAGTGGCCTTCAAACTGCGTGAGATGGCGCACGCTTATGCCGATCAGCCCATGCTTAGCCGCACCCACGGTCAAACCGCCAGTCCAACCACCGTAGGCAAAGAAATGGCCAATGTTCTGGTGCGCTTGGAGTCCGCCATGTCACGGATTGCGCAAGTCCCGTTGCTGGCCAAAATGAACGGTGCGGTCGGCAATTTCAATGCCCATGTTTCTGCGCGTGCAGACTACGACTGGGAGGCTTTTGCAAGACGCGTGATTGAAACCACAGACACACCTACCGACGCCTCTGTGGCCATGGGCCTTGGCCTGACTTTTCAGCCTTACAGCATTCAAATCGAGCCGCATGATTACATGGCCGAGTTGTTTGACGCCGTGGCGCGGGCCAACACCATACTCATCGATTTATCGCGCGATATCTGGGGCTATGTCTCGCTGGGTTATTTCAAGCAGCGTTTAAAAGCCGGTGAAATCGGTTCTTCCACCATGCCGCATAAAGTCAACCCCATCGACTTTGAAAATGCCGAAGGCAACCTGGGTTTGTCCAATGCTTTGTTGCGCCACTTGAGCGAGAAACTACCCATCAGCCGCTGGCAACGCGACTTGACCGACAGCACGGTGTTGCGCAATATGGGCGTGGCGCTGGGCTATGCGGTACTGGCGCATCAGTCGCTGCTGCAAGGGTTGAACAAACTTGAATTGAATGCTGAGGCTTTGCATGCAGATTTGGACAATGCTTGGGAAGTATTGGCAGAGCCGATTCAAACCGTGATGCGCCGCTTTGGCGTCAGCGGTGCCTACGAACAATTGAAAGAAGTCACGCGCGGACAACGCGTCACCCGCGAAGACTTGCACGGTCTCATCCAACAACTGGCGATTCCCGATACAGAAAAACAGCGTCTGCTGACACTCACACCAGCGACTTATACCGGAATGGCTGCTGCTTTGGCGCGTCGTGTATGAGCCAGTTGCGCGTGATTCAACACACTTTAAAACAAAGCTGGCGCACATCACAAGCATTGGCTGTACGCAGCTTTTTATTCGCCTGTTGAAACAGCATTCAAGCCTTCTGCTGCCCGCTCTGCATAGCGGTTGAAGCGCCACGAGGATCGGTTCAATGTGATGCGTCGCCAGACCTGCCGCTTGGCACCTGGGCCCATCTCTGTCCAGTGTTGCACTTCTTCAAACGTACGACCGCAACCTTTGCACAAAGGATCGCCTTGACTGGTTGAGCAAATGGCAATGCACGGCGTGTCTGGCGTGGTGTCATACCATGTGCGCCATGCGGCAAAGGCTTTGTGCGGAAAACCTTTTTCAGCAGCCTCTTCTTCATGATGAAACACCATCAACGCATAGACTTCGGCGAGTGCGCGCAATTCTGGCGCGAGGGTCACGCCATCAGGCGAGGGTTTCAGTTTGCGCCAATAGTTGATGGCCGCCTCTATGTCGGTGATATGAATGGTATCGCGCGTACTCATTGGTTTTGCGGTCGCAACAACTCAATGCGAATCTTTTCCAGTGCTCGCAAACGGGTATCGATGATCGAGGCTTCTTGCTGAGCGGCCAAATCAAGTTGCCCTTGTTGGCTGAGTTTGCGAGCCAACTCTTGACCGGCACGCAATCTGTCAATCGCAGCAACTTCGTCCCATCGCACCGCGCGCGACTCGGCATCTGCTCGTATGGCTTGCAAAGACAAACCGTTTTGTAAATAGGCTTGGGCTTCTATGTCCCAGGCCAACGGATCTCTGGGAAATTGCGCCAGCCATAACTGCATTTTTTCAATCACTTGTTGTGTCTGCGCTTTGTCTTTGCTGGCTAGCTTGCATTGCATCAAGAGCAAATGATCAGGCCTGTCTGTCGCTATTTCGCTGATGAGCTTTATACAAGCCTGAGGATTTCCTAGTTGAAGTTCGGTGTCTGCGGACAGCCACTGGACCGCTCGCAAGGCTGTGGCGTCTGATGCGCTGAAGGTGAGCAACTTACGAATGACTTCTCTGGCCTTGTCTTTTTGGCGTTGCTGTGTGTAGGCCATGGCAGCGGCATACATCACGCCTGCTGTGCGCAAGAGCTGGTTGTCTGCGGGCGTGAGATTTTCATAGGTTTTGATCAGCATTTGTACTTCTTCAGCGCGCGTGCTCATCAGCGCTCTGGCACGGGCAGACATCAGCACATGCTCCAAACTGCCTACATTGCTTTGCGTGCTGGTGGCATTCGCGCCCATGCGAGCCTGCATATCACCTATACGTTCAGTGGTCAGGGGATGGCTGCGTAAATAGGGAAAGCCGCCGCTGTCATTCAAGCGCGACGCCAGTGCCAGTTTTTGAAACATACTGACGACACCTTGTGGTTCAAAACCAGCGTTGGTCATGACGGCGTAACCCAGTCGATCCGCCTCACGCTCCATGTCCCTGGAAAAATTCAACTGCCCTTGGGCCACACTGGCGGTGCTGCCCATGATCAATGCGTTGGCAGCATCAGGGCTTCTGCTGGCAGCCAGCACGCCCAGCAACACACTGCCAATCAACCATGGCGTTTGTTTCATCTGGCTGTCTTGCGAACGCGCGATATGGCGTTGCGTCACATGGCTGAGCTCATGGCCCAATACCGCAGCCAATTCATCTTTGTTTGACACCACGGCGATCAAACCCAAATGCACGCCCATGAATCCCCCGGGCAGCGCGAATGCATTGACTGTGCGGTCTTTGACTAACAACACATCCCATGCATAGGACTCATCAAGCTCAGGCTGTAAATACCCAAGTAATTTTGAAGATTCGCGCAATGGCTGCCAAATACTTTGCAAATAAAAAAGCAGCACAGGGTCGTCCATGTAATCCGGGTCACGCATCAATTGCCGCATGATGGACTCACCCAAGCGTCTTTCCTGTTGCACGCTCATGCTGCTGCCGTCACCGATATTGGGCAGTCTGCTTGCGGTTTGTGCATTCACTCCTACAGCCAAGCAGGCTATTGCCAATGCAGCAGCCAATTGTTGTGAGCGCTTGAACATGGTTTTCAAAGGTGACAGGTAGGTAAATCGTATGATCGGAGGGAGATGTTACCCCTCGAACGAGCCCGCGGCGAAAGCCGGGGCATCAAGCAGACTGTCGCAACAGGTTTTTATCATGTCACTTACACATTTCGATGACCAAGGCCAAGCCCACATGGTCGATGTCGGCCCCAAAACCAGCACCCATCGTGTGGCCATTGCAGCGGGGGAGATCACCATGTTGCCGGCCACATTGGCGCTGATCGAAGCAGGCACTGCCAAAAAAGGCGATGTGATTGGTATCGCGCGTATCGCAGGTATCCAAGCCGCCAAGAAAACCTCTGATTTGATACCACTGTGTCACCCCTTGGCACTGACGCGGGTTGCCGTGGATTTTTCCACCCACCATGACCCGGCGCGCGTGAATTGCACCGCCACAGTCGAAACCCACGGCCAGACCGGCGTGGAAATGGAAGCGTTAACTGCGGTGCAAGTGGCCTTGCTGACAATTTATGACATGTGCAAGGCGGTGGACAGAGGCATGACCATCAACGGTGTGAAGTTGATGGAAAAGCATGGCGGTAAGAGCGGGAGTTTTGTGGCTGACTGATTAAGTCGACAATGAATATTTGATGAAACAGGGGTCCAAGGGTCTCTTATCAGCGGCACTCAGACGGCACATATTTCGATTCAAGCGTAGGACTTTTTGTCAACGTCAAACCCGCAGGTACGCTGGCACCCTTGGCCAAACATCGCCAGGCCACTGCCGCCTGATCTGGTGCACTGAATTCAGCGGTTGCATCTGGCAATGCGGAGGCGGCCGAGGCTGCGCCTGTGTACGGCACCAACAACAAAATGCCATTTCCTGCATTTTTTTGTGTGGTCACAGTGATGATGCCTGTGCTGGCTTCAATTTCCACGCTTTTGATATTGGCAGTTGCTGCCGGGGGTTTGAAGCCTGCGGCATAACCCGAAGTAGAAAAACTGGCACTGTTGAAAACATCTTGAACCTGCAACTTAGCGGCGCCAGCCAGACTCAAGCCTTCGCTGACACGCGCGCGCACGCTGTAATCTTGGTAGGCGGGAACTGCCAACGAAGCCAATATGCCGATGATGGCGACCACCACCATCAACTCAATCAATGTGAACCCGTTTTGTTTGTGCTTTTGCATGGATGCTCCTTTAGGTGAGGGATTGACCATTGTCCGGGTCCCGACCAACACCCGATGCAAGTACAACTGAAGCGTTTTGTAAGACTTAATCAGGGTTCGCTATCTAGGCTTTGTGCGGGCTGCTTTCGCAACCATGGTATCCAGCGCTGTGAAGTCAGCACCATCATGGCACACACGGCAGGTACCAACTCATGTAACCAAGTCAATTCACTGATCAGGTGTGCCAACACCACATCGCTGATCAAGGTTTCACCGGCCACCCATCCTATGAGCGCAGCACCCCATTGGATGATGACGGGAAACCGCGTCATCAAACCAATCATCAGTGAGCTGCCAAAAATGACCAGCGGAATACTCAAACCCAAACCTATGGTCAACAATAATAAATTGCCTTTGGCGGCAGCTGCTACGCCGATCACATTGTCCAAACTCATGACCAAGTCGGCGATCAAAATGGTGCGAATGGCTGCATACAAGTTATGGTGCGTTTTGGCGTCCTCTTCGCTTTCTTCTTCTTCGCTCAGCAATTGCATGCCAATCCACAGCAACAACACGCCACCAATGATTTGTAAAAACGGCAAGGCCAGGAGCTGAACCGCCACCACCGTGAGGGCGATACGCAATACCACCGCAAAACCCGACCCCCAGGCAATGGCTTTGCGCTGTTCTTCAGGCCGCAAAGAGCGAGCAGCCATGGCGATCACCACGGCGTTGTCACCTGACAGCACGATATTGATCCAGATGATCTTCAGCAAACCGATCCAGAAGTCAGGACCGACGACCATATCCATCATTTACAGCATGGCTTTGAGAAGCTTGCCCATTTCAGACGGGTTGCGCGTGACCTTGAAGCCGCACTCTTCCATGACGGCGAGCTTGGCTTCGGCCGTGTCAGCGCCGCCACTGATCAACGCACCAGCGTGACCCATGCGCTTACCTGCGGGCGCAGTCACACCAGCGATGAACCCAACAATGGGTTTTTTCATGTGGGCTTTGCACCAGCGTGCGGCTTCAGCCTCATCAGGCCCGCCGATTTCTCCGATCATGATGACGGCGTCGGTGTCTGGGTCTTCGTTGAATGCGCGCATCACATCAATGTGTTTCAAACCGTTGATCGGATCGCCGCCAATGCCTACCGCACTGGATTGACCCAGACCGATTTCGGTGAGTTGCGCGACCGCCTCATAAGTCAAGGTACCCGAACGCGACACCACACCAATGCGACCTTTGCGATGAATATGGCCAGGCATGATGCCAATTTTGATTTCATCTGGGGTGATCAGTCCCGGGCAGTTGGGCCCAAGCAGCAACGTGCGTTTACCGCCCGCCGCCTCCTTGGCTTTCATGCGGTTACGCACCATCAACATGTCGCGCACCGGAATACCTTCGGTGATACAAATTGCCAAATCCAGATCCGCTTCAACTGCTTCCCAAATGGCGTCAGCCGCGCCTGCAGGCGGTACATAAATGACAGAGACAGTCGCGCCGGTTTCCTGTGCCGCTTGCTTGACCGATGCGTAAATCGGGATGTTGAAAATCGATTCGCCGGCTTTTTTAGGGTTCACACCAGCCACAAAACACTGTTTGCCATTGGCATATTCTTGGCATTTTTCGGTATGAAACTGACCGGTTTTACCGGTGATACCCTGGGTAATTACCTTGGTATCTTTATTGATGAAGATGGACATTTTCCGAATCCTTTTGATAGTTCAAGCTGCGGGCTTTGGCTTTGGGGACATCCCCGTTGAAATTTCCCGATAGTCAGTGAGACATGTGGTGAGAGGGTGTGACTCGCAGTGGCTAATGCAAGGCGGCAACCACTTTTTGCGCGGCATCGGCCATGGTGTCGGCACTGATGATGGGCAGCCCTGAGTCGGCCAGCATTTTTTTGCCTAAGTCCTCGTTGGTGCCCTTCATGCGAACCACCAAAGGTACTTTTAAATTCACGGCTTTACACGCTGTTATGACCCCATGTGCAATGGTGTCGCATTTCATGATGCCGCCAAAGATATTGACCAAAATAGCTTGGACTTTCGGGTTCTTCAACATGATTTTGAAAGCTTCCGTGACTTTCTCGGGTGTGGCGCCTCCACCGACATCCAGAAAATTGGCGGGTTCTGCACCAAAGAGTTTGATGGTGTCCATGGTGGCCATGGCCAAACCGGCGCCGTTGACCAAGCAGCCGATATTGCCATCCAGACTGATGTAGGCCAGATCAAATTTTGAGGCTTCAACTTCTGCCGGATCTTCTTCGTCCAAGTCTCTGTAGGCGACGATGTCGGGGTGTCGGAATAAGGCGTTGGCGTCAAAGTTGAACTTCGCATCTAAGGCCACGATATGGCCTTTGCTGTCTCGGTTCAACGGATTGATTTCAACCAAAGAAGCGTCCGTTTCCATGTAACAGTTGTATAGCTTTTTAAACACATCAACGGCTTGAGCGGTCGAGTCTGCAGGAATGCCCACGGCATCAGCTATTTTTTGAGCTTGGGCGTCGCCCAAGCCGTTGATCGGGTCGATCAATTCTGTGATGATTTTGTCCGGCGTGTCATGCGCGACCTGCTCGATGTCCATGCCGCCTTCGCTGGAGGCGATAAATGCGATTTTTTGTGAAGCGCGGTCGGTGACCACGGACACGTAATATTCTTTTTGAATGTCTGCGCCATCCTCTATGTATAAGCGCCTGACTTTTTGTCCTAATGCACCGGTTTGATGGGTCACCAGTTGCATACCCAAAATCTCAGTGGCCAAGCGTTTGACATCCTCAATGCTTTTGGCCACCTTGACACCGCCACCTTTGCCACGACCGCCAGCATGTATCTGCGCCTTGACCACCCAAACCGGACCACCCAGCTTTTGCGCAGCTTCCACCGCCTCTTGTACGGTAAAGGCTGCGATGCCTCGCGGCACCGGCACGGCAAACTGGCGCAAGATCTCCTTGCCTTGGTATTCGTGAATTTTCATGAGAACTCGCTTTCAATCCTGTACGGCCATCTGCGATAGGCCCGTGTTAAAGCCCTTAATGGGCTGAATGGTGTGGAAATGTATCATGCTGCATTGCATCATCTTGCCAGTTTTCTGTCAGGAAAATGACATGAAAGTGACTGAACTTAGCTTGTCAGTTGCATGTCAATAGACTTTGACGCGATTTGGGTACAGTCTTTTTCTTTTTTTCGAAAGTAATTCTGAGATGCACTCGATTTTTATTGACGGCGAAGCGGGAACCACGGGATTGCTCATCCGCGACACATTGGATCAACTGCCTGACTTGACAGTGGTCAGCATTGCGGCGAGTGAGCGCAAACAAGCGGCGGCCAAATTGGCTTTGATGGCAGAGGTGGATCTGGTGGTCTTGTGTTTGCATGACGATGCCGCCAAGGAGTCTGTCGCCATGGTTAACAGTCTCCCCGGCAAGCGCCCCAAAATAGTGGATGCGTCAACTGCTCACCGTACCGATCCCGATTGGGTATACGGCTTTGCCGAGTTGTGTGAAGGACAAGCAAAGTCGATTGCGCAAGCATCTCGGGTGGCTAATCCGGGCTGCTACGCAACCGGTGCGATAGCCTTGCTCCGTCCTTTGATTGATGCAGGATTGATTCCAGTCGATTTTCCATTGAGCTTGCCCTCTGTCAGCGGCTATTCTGGCGGCGGTCGGGCCATGATTGAAGCTTATCAAGCTGGCACAGCGGCTTTGTTTGAGTCCTATGCGCTGGGTTTATCCCACAAGCATATTCCTGAAATCATGCATTGCACGGGATTGACTACCCGCCCCCTGTTTGTGCCCAGCGTTGGCAATTTCAAACAAGGCATGATTGTTCAAATACCGTTGCATCTTTCTTTACTGCCGGGTGGTGTGACTGCACATGATTTGTATGATGCGCTGCTAGCGCATTACGCACTAACCAATGATGCAACTGACCCGTGTGTGCGGGTGATGCCACCGACTGATGATTTGAAGTTAGACGCCACTGCATTGAATGACACCAACCTGATGGAGTTACGTGTTTTTTCCAATACAAACCATGGTCATGCAGTGTTGATGGCACGTTTGGATAACCTCGGCAAAGGTGCGAGTGGCGCGGCTGTACAAAACATCCGCTTGATGCTGACCAACACAACATAAATCCCCATCCATTTTTTTATGTTGTCTGTTTTGGGTCTTGGTGCATAAGTTGGGGTAAGCGGCCTTCGTTGCTTAACTTGTGCAACTGTGCTTTTTCGTCCTCAGGCACACCCCGCCGCTTCAGGTGTCTTCTTCACCTAAACCCGACACCACTTGACGCACGACATCGCTGGAGAATCCGCGCGTGGCTAAAAACCGGGCCTGCCTGTTGCGGTTGGCTGCGTCCGCAGCAACCCGTCCGAACTTTTTGAGCCAAATAGCTTGTGCCCGTGCCAATTCCGTTTCTTTCAAACTGGCCATGGTTGTCGCCACGACCTCAGGGGATAAGCCCTTAGCCTGCAACTCTTGCTTGATACGCATACCGCCCAATTTGCCAGAACGCCGATTGACCAAGGATTCGGCCACACGGCTATCGTCTACCAAGCCTCTTGCCTCTAATTGGTCTAAGGCCAGCGCCAACGCTTCTGGGCTTTGCCCTTCTGCCGTCAATTTTTCTTGCAATGCCTGGCGCGAGTATTCACGCTGGGCCAACAGACTGACGGCACGCGCCTTTGCTGAGGCTGGTGGTTGCGTCGTCAGCTCTGGCGCGGCCGACGACTGCGTGTGGGTGCCACCTCGTATCAACTGAAACACCTGGCTCACTTGACAGCTTGCAACTTGGTTTCTTCCACCTCAGCGGTTAGCAAAGGAATGTTGAGCGACTCCCGCACTTTGTTTTCAATCTCGAATGCCAGCACTGGGTTCTCGCGCAAAAACTCGCGTGCATTGTCACGCCCTTGGCCGATTTTTTCACCTTGGTAGGCGTACCAGGCGCCAGACTTGTCAACGATTTTGGCGGCTACGCCCATGTCTATGATTTCACCGTGGCGACTGATACCTTCGCCGAACAGAATATCGAACTCGGCTGTTTTAAATGGAGGCGCGACTTTGTTTTTAACCACCTTGACCTTGGTTTCGTTACCAATCGATTCCTCGCCTTTTTTGATGGTGCCGGTGCGGCGGATGTCCAAACGCACAGACGCGTAGAACTTGAGCGCGTTGCCGCCCGTGGTGGTTTCGGGCGAACCGAACATGACGCCGATCTTCATGCGTATTTGGTTGATAAAGATGACGGTGCAATTGGTTTTCTTGATGTGCGCGGTGAGTTTGCGCAAGGCCTGGCTCATGAGGCGGGCCTGCAAGCCAGGCAAGGAGTCACCCATTTCACCCTCCAACTCGGCCTTGGGCGTGAGCGCCGCTACCGAGTCGATGACGATCAAATCAACCGCGCCAGAGCGCACCAGACTGTCGACAATTTCCAGCGCCTGCTCGCCGGTATCAGGCTGGCTGATGAGCAGTTCCTGTAAGTTGACGCCTAGCTTTTGCGCATACTGCACATCAAGCGCGTGCTCGGCATCGACAAACGCGCAAGTACCAGCCATTTTTTGCATTTCAGCAATGACTTGCAATGTCAGCGTGGTTTTACCGGAAGATTCTGGTCCGTAAATTTCGATGACCCGTCCGCGCGGCAGGCCGCCCACACCCAAAGCCACATCCAAACCCAGCGAACCGGTAGACACCACTTGTATGTCTTCAATCACCTCGCCTTCACCCAAGCGCATGATGGTGCCCTTGCCGAATTGTTTTTCAATCTGCGCCAATGCGGCTTGCAGTGCTTTGGCTTTTTCACCGGCGGCGGCGATGCTTTTGACGTTGTCCATGGAAAACTCCTTTGATGTCAGTGGTTTAGTGAATTTATCGAAGACTGTGTTGAAACACAGGCTGGATACTTGAACAGTACTTTATCTGTCTTGTTAAATTCTGTAAATAGATTTTTTTGTCAGTTTGCCTTACCATATAGACATGGATTTCAACCTGTTAGCCTCTGCCTTAGACTGGCGGCAAACCCACCTAGGGCGATTGGTAGGCCACGCCTTGCGCCGCTTCGACCAACGCGTACTCGAATTGATGGCGCAGCACATCGATGTACCTCTGGCGCTTTCCAACTTGGCCGCACGAGACAAGATCAGCGCTGCGCATATTCACATCACACGGCATCTGCCTCTCAACGGTGCCAGGTTGAGCGAGTTGTGCCAAATGGCGGGTATGAGCAAGCAGGCGATGGGGGACTTGGTCACGCAATGCGAGGCTTGGGATTTGGTGCAACGCGTGCCTGATCCGCTGGACACTCGCGCCAAACGCATTCTGTTCACTGCCACGGGTCTTGATTGGTTGCATGCGTTTGAACAAGCCGTGGCACAGGCGCAAGAGGAGTTCCGCCAAGAGGTAGGACATGAGGTAGCAACGGTGGTGAGCCTAGGCTTGGAAGCCTACGGCAATGCCTATCGTTAACCCTTGATACTTACCACTTGCTATACCCATAAACAATGCATGCACCTAGAATCAATTAAGCGGCATTGCTACATTCCGGGAGACGGTTCATGCGCATACTGATTGCTGAAGATGACCAAGTCCTGGCCGACGGTTTGTTACGCACATTGCGAGCCTCTGGCGCTGCCGTTGACCATGTCGCCAGCGGCAGTGAAGCAGATGCTGCGTTGATGACTTCGAGCGAATTCGATTTGTTCATTCTCGATCTGGGTTTACCCAAGATGCACGGCTTGGAAGTTTTGAAACGTTTGCGTGCGCGCGGCAACAGCATGCCCGTACTGATACTCACAGCCGCAGACAGTGTGGAAGAGCGTGTGAAGGGCTTGGATTACGGCGCTGACGATTACATGGCCAAGCCGTTCTCACTGCATGAACTCGAAGCACGCGTGCGTGCGCTCACAAGACGCGGCATGGGTAGCACCACGGTCACTATCAAACACGGGCCGCTCGTTTACGATCAAGCCGGTCGCATGGCCACCATCGACGGTCGCATGGTCGAGTTGTCTGCCCGCGAATTGGGTTTATTGGAAGTGTTGTTGCAACGTGTCGGTCGCCTGGTCAGCAAAGACCAACTGGTTGAACGCTTGTGCGAATGGGGCGAAGAAGTGAGCAACAACGCTATCGAGGTCTACATACACCGCTTGCGCAAAAAAATTGAAAAGGGCCCCATCCGTATCGCTACAGTGCGCGGTCTTGGCTATTGCCTGGAAAAAATTCTGCCACCTCCCACTTGATCGTGCCACAGCCATGGTGAAGCTTTTTCAAAGCCGACAGCGCTCGCTGTTTGGTGAGATTCTCGATTGGATGCTCACCCCTTTTTTGCTTTTATGGCCCATCACATTCGGCTTGACGTGGTTGATCGCTGAAGGCATCGCGAAGGTGCCCTTCGATCGGGGCTTGAAGCAAAACGCCGTGGTATTGGCACAGCTGGTCAAAAGCGACGCCAGCGCTGTGAGCTTTCAATTACCGTCAAACGGATCGCTTTTTTTGCATGCAGACGATACGGACAAAGTGTATTTCCAAGTGCTGGGCGGCAGCAGTGAATTGCTGGGCGGAGATGCGCATTTACCCCTGCCTTTGGATGATGAAAAACTGGTCACCGAAGAGTTGCGATTGCGCGATGACATCGTGGACGGCCTACCCGTTAGGGTCGCTTATGTGTGGGTGCGGGTTGAACCCTCCCAAGCCAGGCCGGCATTGGTTCAGGTGGCAGAGACGTTGGAAAAACGCAAGGTGCTGGCGCATGAAATTATCAAAGGCGTGATGCTTCCTTTGTTGGTGATCTTGCCCTTGTCGGTGTTGTTGGTCTGGCTGGCGTTGTCACGCGGCATCAAACCACTCAGCGAATTGGAAGACCGCATCCGTCAGCGCAAACCGGAAGACATGAGTCCTTTGGACGAACAGACCGTCCCCTCTGAAGTCGTGCCCTTGGTGTCTTCTATCAACGATTTATTGTTGCGCTTACAAGGCTCTATCGCTACCCAAAAACGTTTTTTGGCAGACGCTGCGCACCAGTTGAAAACACCGTTGGCGGGTTTGCGCATGCAAGCCGATTTGGCGCAACGCAGCGACGCAAACGCTGATGATTTAAAACAATCTCTCAAACAAATTGGTCGCGCCAGCATGCGTGCTACGCATACTGTCAACCAATTGCTGGCCTTGGCGCGCGCCGAAAGCAGTGGCGCGAGCATGGTCAAGCAAAACTGTGATTTGTCGGTGTTGACCATGGAGGTGGTGAAAGATTCTTTGCCACGCGCCATGGATTTGAAAATCGATCTGGGCTTTGAGGGGCTGGACACCGGCACTGCCATCGTCCGCGGTAACACCACCTTGCTCAAGGAGTTGGTGCGCAATTTGATTGACAACGCCTTGAACTACACGCCTTCGACCCCAAGCAACCCCGGCGTGGTGACGGCCCGCGTGTGCGGATCAGCGCTCACGGGCTGGCGCATGGAGATCGAAGATTCCGGCTACGGTATCCCAGAGTCCGAGAGAGAACGTGTATTTGAGCCTTTTTACCGCACCCTTGGTAACGAAGCCGATGGCTCAGGCTTGGGATTGGCCATCGTGCTGGAAATCGCTGAAAAACACCAAGCCAAAGTGTTTTTAACCGATACCCGGCCAGGACAGGCCCAGCCCGGTGCGAAATTCAGTGTGGTTTTCTCCACCTAAGCTCACTGGCTCTGTTCAAACGCCTGATGGCGAAACACTGACAACAAAAGGCATCCAACCTGTCAATATTTCACACCGCTTGTGGTTTGGTGAGCGTTAAATGCTGAATCATTGCTTTTTGGAGCAAATTTTAGATGCGAATAATTCTCATTTGATATAGTCATGTTTGCTTTCAAACAAATCCATGTCATTTTTCAATCGCTCAATCAACACTTTTTACACCCACATCCAGTCCTTTGGGTTGCTGGCAGTATTTCTCGTTCTGTGTGCTTTTGCCGTTGAGTGGCAGGTCAGCACATCTGCGCAAAAGTTGTCCCCTTTGGCTGAGATTGGCAGGGAAATCTTCCATGACCCGGGTTTGTCTGCGTCAGGTGAACAATCCTGCGCTACCTGCCATGTAGCCGAATACGGACACGCATCCAGCCGCGGCATAGAAAAAGGTGGTACGGACATGCGGCACACCGGAACGCGTAACGTCCCCTCGATTCGCTATTTGCAATCAGGTGTGGGTTTATCGTTGGATGAAGCTGGCAAAGCCAGCGGTGGCTTCTTTTGGGATGGCCGTGCAAACAGTCTACAAACGCAAGCATTAGAGCCGTTTTTAGATTCGCATGAAATGGCCAATCTGGATGCCAAAACGGTGGTGAACAAACTCTCTCAGTCACGCTATGCCGACAAATTTGCCAAGCAGTTTGGTGGGCAGGTATGGCAACGCCCTGACGACGCATTCCAAGCTATCGGCCAGGCGCTGGCCGCTTATGAAACCGAAGACACCGACTTTCACCCGTTTGACGCTGTGTTTGATCAGGTGATGCAAGGCAAAGTCAGATTCAACGCCCAGCAACAGCGTGGTTGGGAAGTATTCAAGGACCCAGAAAAAGGCAATTGCGCCGCCTGTCACACCGCAGAAGTGGGCAAAGACGGTACGCCGCCTTTGTTCACCGACAACAGCTACGACAACCTGGGCGTACCAGTGTCAACAAAGAGGCTTAAACACCAAGCCTTAGACAAAGGTGTGTGCACGCATCCATTGGTTCGCAATCGCTCGGATGCGCAGAGCTTGTGCGGCGCTTTCAAAGTACCAAGCCTGCGCAATGTCGCGGTACGTCGGGCGTTTTTTCACAATGGTGTGTTGACCGATTTGCGCGAAGTTATCGCCTTTTATGCCACACGTGACACCGACCCTCGGCGCTGGTATGGCACCGCAACACCTTTGGGTGGCGTGCCGTTGGCACTCAGAGCCAACGTCAACCGTGACGAAGTGCCTTATGGTCAAAAACCGGGAGGTAATCCTCGCTTGAGCGAGCAAGACATTGACGATGTCTTGGCGTTTTTATACACCCTCACTGACGCTGATTTGAAGGCAACAATTGCATCGCATCCGGTTGCACTTGTTGTTCCCAGCGCTGAGGCTCGCGCGGATCGTTTGGCTGCCAGCCGAACATCTTCAAATACCCGTTAGACCAAGCGGCAAAGACCAGGTTGATGAGCAGCAACAAGGCACAGCACAGCCACAGAACTTTTTTCATGCACGCCCCATCGGCAACACGCTGACTTCATCGCTGTTAACTTTGATGCGGCCGTGTTCGCCATCTAAGAGCAACACGCCCAGCGCGTCCACCCCAGCTGCTTGGCCGTGTTCACCGTTTGAGAGCTGCAATGTCTGACCGAGCAACACATCGCGCTGCTCGAACGCCTGTTGAAACACGGCAAAACCAGCACGTTCAAATTGCTTCAAACCTTTCAGCAAACCGGGCAACACGGTTTGCAGCACATCGAGTGTCGTTAATTGTTCGCCGCTGACTTCGCGCAGTCCGGCCGGTGTGCTGCGGTAATCTCCCGCAGGCGGCGCAGTCAGGTTGAGGCCGACGCCGATCACCACATAACGGCTAGGCTCTGGCGTCCCTTGTTTGACCACGGTTTCAATCAAAATACCACCGAGCTTGCGCAGCTTGTCTAAATTGCCAAGCATCAAATCGTTAGGCCATTTCAAACCGATGTTTTTGTCATGTAACGGGTCTAAGGCATCGGCCAGACAACAACCCACGGCCAACGACAACCCGGACCAATCGGTCGGCGACATGGACAAGCCCAGCGAAAAAGTGAGCGCATCGCCCGGCTGGCCTTGCCACTGTCGGCCCAGTCTGCCACGGCCTGCGGTTTGTTCATCGGCCAGCAACAAACATGTGCGATTGTCGCCGTTGCGGGCTCGGCGCATCAATTCTGTGTTGGTTGAATCAATCAGAGGCAGGTGTTCAGCATGGGCTTGGCCATCCCATGCACGCAGTAAAGAAGCCACCTGCTGAAAACCGTCATAAGAACTGGCGAGTGCTGACATAGGGATGGGCCGGCAGCCGTGGCGATGCCCTCAGTCCTTGGGGGCGAGCAAGGTGCCGCGGCACATCGCAGAACCGCAGCGGCAGGGGTAATCGGCCAGCAATTCAGGCGTGTATTTTTCGTCAATCACCAAGCCATAGTCGTAATTAAGCTCTTCGCCTGCTTTGATTTTGCGCAAGGTACGGATAAAAATGCGCCCGCCAGCTTCATCGGCCTCACAATTGGGTTCGCACGCATGGTTGATCCATCGCGCATCGTTGCCGCCATGCAGTGCATCAATCACATTTTTGTTGTTGACATGGAAGTAAAACGTATGGTTGGGGTCCTTAGGGTCGTGCGGGTGGCGTTTTTGCGCTTTTTTCCAGCTTATCACCTCGCCGATGTATTCAATGATGATTTCGCCTTTGGCGATAGGCACCAGGGCGAACACACCCTTGCCATGTACACCTGAGTGGCGGACTTCGATACGCTTGCCATGGGCGGGTGCGATGATGGGGGAGGTCAAGTTGAAAACTCTGGTAAGTTGGATACGTACGTGTGCGCGTGCGCGCGCACGCGAGGAAGCCGATTGTAAGCAAGGAAATTGTTCATGAGTAAAACACTGGTCATCGCTGAAAAGCCTTCAGTCGCACAAGATATCGTCAAGGCACTCACACCGAGCGCGGGTAAATTTGAAAAACACGACGATCATTTCGAAAATGACACGTATGTGGTCACCAGCGCGGTCGGCCACCTGGTGGAAATCCAAGCCCCAGAAGAATTCGACGTCAAGCGCGGCAAATGGAGCTTTGCGCATTTGCCGGTGATCCCGCCGTATTTCGATTTGAAACCAGTGGAGAAAACCAAGTCGCGTTTGGCCGCTGTGGTCAAGCAAGCCAAGCGCAAAGACGTCAGCGCCATCATCAACGCGTGTGACGCGGGCCGCGAAGGTGAGCTGATCTTTCGCCTGATCGAGCAATACGCGGGCGGCAAAAAGACGTTGGACAAGCCGGTCAAGCGCCTGTGGCTGCAATCCATGACACCGCAAGCCATACGCGACGGTTTCGGCAGTTTGCGCAGCGCCGCGCAAATGCAAGGTCTGGCCGATGCGGCACGCAGCCGCTCTGAAGCCGATTGGCTGGTGGGCATCAACGGCACCCGCGCCTTCACCGCCTTCAACTCCCGCGACGGCGGTTTTTTCTTGACCACCGTCGGTCGGGTACAAACGCCAACCCTCTCCGTGGTGGTCGAGCGCGAAGAGTTGATCCGCAAGTTCATCAGCCGCGATTACTGGGAAATCCACGCGCAGTTTGGCGCAGCTGCCGGCTTATATGCTGGCAAATGGTTCAACCCGGCGCACAAGACCAACGCCGACGACAAAGAAATCAAAGAAGACCGTGTGTGGACGCTGGCAGAAGCGAACGCCATCGCTGAGGCGGTGCGAAACCAAACCGCGACCGTCACCGAAGAAAGCAAGCCCAGCAGCAAAGGCAGCCCGGGTCTGTTCGATCTGACCAGCTTGCAGCGCGAGGCCAATGGCCGCTTTGGTTTTTCTGCCAAAACCACGCTCTCCTTGGCGCAAAGCCTGTACGAGCGCCACAAGGCCTTGACCTACCCGCGTACCGATTCACGCCATTTGCCGGAAGACTATTTGCCGACCGTCAAAGACACCATGCAAATGCTGGCCAAGAGCAGCATGGGTCACTTGGCACCGTTTGCCAAAACCGCCATCGCCGAGGGCTATATCAAGCCAAGCAAAAAAGTATTCGACAACACCAAGGTCAGCGATCACTTTGCCATCATTCCCACGCTAGAAGCGCCCAGCGGTTTGTCTGACGCCGAACAAAAACTCTACGATTTCGTGGTGCGCCGCTTTATCGCTGTGTTTTATCCCGCAGCGCAATTCATGGACACCACCCGCATCAGCCAAGTGGCTGCCGCCGGCAAAACCCATCACTTCAAAACCACCGGTCGTGTGTTGATAGACCCGGGCTGGCAAGCGATTTACGGCAAAGAAGTCGACGAGGAAGAAGACAAAGAGTCCGGCAAGATTTTGGTGAAGCTGGCTGCGGGTGAACAACCGCGCGTCCAAGACGCCGAACCTAAAGGCCTGAAAACCCGCCCGCCTGCACGCTACAGCGAAGCCACCTTGCTGGGCGCCATGGAAGGTGCAGGCAAAACCGTCGAAGACGATGAACTGCGCGAAGCCATGCAAGAAAAAGGCTTGGGCACCCCAGCGACGCGCTCATCCATCATCGAGGGTTTACTCAACGAAAAATACATGTTGCGCGAAGGCCGCGAGTTGATACCCACCGCCAAAGCGTTTCAGTTGATGACTTTGCTGCGCGGCTTGGGTGTGGAAGAACTCTCACGCGCTGACCTCACCGGTGACTGGGAATTCAAGCTGTCTCAAATGGAAAAAGGCAAGCTGTCGCGCGAAGCGTTTATGCAAGACATCGCCGACATGACCGGTCGCATGGTGAAAAAGGCCAAAGAATACGACCGCGACACCATTCCAGGCGACTACGCCACGCTGTCCACGCCCTGCCCCACCTGTAGCGGCGTGGTGAAAGAAAACTACCGCCGCTACACCTGCATTGGCAAAGCGGGTGCGGTGGCCACCACCAATGCAGAGGGAGAGATTGAAGGCCCAGGTTGTGGTTTTTCGTTTGGTAAAACGCCAGCAGGACGCACCTTCGAGCCGGCTGAAGTGGAGCAGTTTTTACACGATAAAAAAATCGGTCCGTTGGATGGTTTCCGATCCAAAGCGGGATGGCCGTTCTCAGCCGAGATCGCGCTGAAATACAGCGACGAAGAGAAAAACTGGAAACTGGAGTTCGATTTCGGTGACGACAAAAACGCCGAAAGCGGCGAAATTGTCGAGTTCGGCGACGCCGAAAACTTGGGTGCCTGCCCCAAGTGCGGCTCTGCTGTTCATGAGCACGGCGCCAACTATGTATGTAGCAAATCCGTACCTACCAACGCACAGCCTACGCCGAGCTGCGACTTCAAGAGCGGGCGCGTCATCTTGCAACAGGTGATCGAGCACGACCAAATCAAAAAGCTGCTCGCCGAGGGCAAAACCGATTTGCTGGAGAAGTTTGTCTCCATGCGCACCCGCCGTGCGTTCAAAGCCTACCTCAGCTACGACGCCGAAGCCGGCAAGGTGAGCTTTGCCTTCGAGCCCAGCAAGTACCCGAAAAAAGGCGGCGCTCCCACCACCCGGGCCTTGGCCAAAGCCGCTGGCAAAACCCTGCCCGGCAAGAAAACGCCTGCCGCCAAGAAAGCAGCGGCCAAAGCGGTCAAAGACGCCAAGCCCAAAGCCCCGCGCAAAACGGCGGCAGGCAAAGCACCTAGCGCGGCTTTGGCAGCGGTCATCGGACCCGATGCTGTAGCTCGCACCGAAGTGATGAAAAAGCTGTGGGACTACATCAAG
>NZ_JAVLFQ010000084.1:0-41185 GCF_046052765.1 Limnohabitans sp.
AGGTTACACACAAAGTGCAAAGGACCGTCTTCAATCTGGTTGACCGTGGCGCGCTGCTGGCCTTCAACCAGCACCTTGACAGTGCCGTCAGGCAGCTTGAGCATTTGCAAAATGGTCGAGACGCAACCGACCTGGAACATATCGCCGACAGCAGGCTCATCCTTGGCGGCTGTTTTTTGCGCGACGAGCATGATGCTGCGGTCTGCGCCCATGGCGGTTTCCAGCGCTTTGATGCTTTTTGGTCTGCCGACAAACAAGGGAATGACCATGTGCGGGAACACCACCACGTCACGCAAAGGCAGCATGGGCAGGTCAATCGGCTCTGAGGGCAACGGGGTTTGTCCGGACATGGTCAAACTTCCAATCAAAAAAATGGGCTGGATACTGACCAGCCCGTTAGGGAAATCAAGCCTTTTTGGCGGCTTCTCGGTACACCAGCAACGGGGGTTTGTTTTCGTCGACAGTGGATTCCTCCACCACCACTTTTTCCACATTACTGCTGTTTGGCAAATCGAACATGGTGTCGATCAGCGATTGTTCAATGATGGAGCGCAATCCACGTGCTCCTGTTTTGCGATCCAAGGCTTTTTTGGCGATGGCTTTCAGCGCTAAAGGCCGAATTTCAAGCTCGACACCCTCCATAGCGAACAGTTTGCCATATTGCTTGACCAAGGCATTTTTAGGTTCCGTCAAGATTTGCACCAAGGCATCTTCTGTCAATTCGCTGAGCGTGGTGACCACCGGCAAGCGACCGACCAACTCAGGAATCAAACCGAACTTGATCAAATCTTCAGGCTCAACCTGGCCGAACATTTCCGTCAAGCTGCGCTCTTTTTTGGTTTTGACCACAGCGCTGAAACCAATACCTGAGCGCTCTGTGCGGTTTTCGATGACTTTCTCTAAGCCCGCAAAAGCGCCGCCGCAAATGAACAGAATATTGGTGGTGTCGACCTGCAAAAAGTCCTGGTTCGGGTGCTTGCGACCGCCTTGCGGTGGCACGCTGGCCATGGTTCCTTCGATCAATTTGAGCAAAGCCTGTTGCACGCCTTCTCCGGAGACATCGCGGGTGATGGACGGGTTGTCTGATTTGCGGGAAATCTTGTCAATTTCATCGATGTACACAATGCCGCGCTGTGCGCGTTCCACATCGTAATTGCAGTTTTGCAGCAACTTCTGAATGATGTTTTCAACGTCCTCGCCCACATAGCCTGCTTCGGTCAATGTAGTGGCGTCCGCCATGACGAAAGGCACGTTCAACATACGCGCCAAGGTTTGCGCCAAAAGCGTTTTGCCAGAACCTGTTGGGCCAATGAGTAATATATTGCTCTTGGACAGTTCTACATCATCCTTTTTAGCATCAAGCTTGTGCTGCAAACGCTTGTAATGGTTGTAGACAGCCACAGACAAAGCACGCTTCGCAGGCTCTTGTCCAATGACGTAATTGTCTAGATTGGTTTTGATTTCTACCGGGGTGGGCAGATCGCCTCGACCTTCGCGCACAGTGCTAGCAGGCAATTCATCTCGAATGATGTCGTTACATAAATCGATGCATTCATCGCAAATGAATACAGAAGGGCCTGCAATAAGTTTTTTTACTTCGTGCTGACTTTTACCGCAAAAAGAGCAATAAAGGGTCTTTTCGCTAGAGGGTCCTTTTTTTTCGGCCATTCAGTAGTTACCTGTGGGAGATGGTCGAATGATACTCAAATCCGCAGCGCTTTCGGCGCAGGCGGTTTGAACGGGGGATTGACTGTCTTGGATCAAGGGCGCTTGGCGATGACATCGTCAACCAGACCGTAAGCCTTGGCTTCTTCTGCGGTCAAGTAGTAATCACGTTCGGTGTCTTGCTCAATCCGTGACAGGGGTTGTCCCGTGGCTTCAGCCAGCATCTGGTTCAAGCGCTCGCGTGTTTTGAGGATTTCACGTGCGGCAATCTCAATTTCTGTGGCCTGCCCTTGGGTTCCGCCTAATGGTTGATGGATCATGACTTTCGAATTAGGCAGACTGAAGCGTTTGCCTTTGGCGCCAGCTGCCAGCAAAAAAGCTCCCATGCTGGCGGCCATACCCGTACAAAGCGTTGACACTTCTGGCTTGATGAAGTTCATGGTGTCGAAAATTGCCATGCCTGCACTGACCGAACCGCCGGGTGAATTGATATACAAGGAAATATCTTTGTCTGGATTTTCGCTTTCCAAAAACAACAACTGAGCGACTACCAAATTGGCCGTATGGTCATTCACAGGCCCCACCAAGAATATGACTCGCTCTCGCAGTAAGCGGGAATAAATGTCATAGGCACGCTCACCCCGACCGCTTTGTTCGATGACAACAGGGACCATGCCCAATGCTTGAATATCCAATGCACTCATGAAAATCTCCAGTTCAAGCTTGTTGGCTCATTAATTCGTCGAAGCTCACTTCTTTGGTCTTGGCCTTCACCAAAGACAACACATAATTGGTGACGTTGTTCTCAATCACAATAGCTTCCACCTCAGCCATCCGACGGCTATCACTATAGTACCAACGAATTACTTCCGCAGGTTTTTCGTAGCTCGCTGCCAAATCTTCAACGTGTGCCTTGATTTGATCGGGTGTGGCTTGCAGGTTGTGCATACGCACCACTTCTGAAACCACCAATCCCATACGTACACGACGCTCGGCTTGCGGGCGAAACACATCGTCTGGAATAGGTGCTTGGTCAGCATCTTTGATACCGCGCTGCTTCAACTCCTCACGGGCACCTTGAACCATACGGTCGAGTTCGGATTGAACAATGGAGTTGGGCAAATCTAATTCCGCATGGGCGACCAAGGCATCCAGTGCGGCTTGTTTGTTTTTTCCCAGTAAACGGAATTTAACTTCACGTTCCAGATTTTTACGAATATCAGCACGCAATGCCTCGACCGTGGCTTCAACCACGCCCATGGACTTCGCAAGTTCATCGGTGACCTCAGGCAAATGCGTGGCCTCCAGTTTTTTCAATGTGACCATAAAGTCAGCGGTTTTACCGGCCACTTCGCGACCTTGGTAATCCTCGGGGAAATGCAGTGGAAAAGTTTTGCTTTCGCCCAATTTCATACCAACTACCGCTTCTTCAAATTCCTTGAGCATCTGGCCTTCACCGACGACAAACTGAAAATCTTCTGCACGGCCACCATCAAAAGGCTCTCCATCAATCTTGCCAATAAAGTCCACCGTCACACGGTCATCAACTGCCGCAGCCGTATCCATTGAGCGCTGAGCAAAAGTTCTTTTTTGCTTAAGCAGGATTTCAACGGTTTTGTCTATTGCGGCCTCGGTGACCTCAGCCTTAAGGGCTTCAACTTCAACCTGACTTAGGTCTTTGATTACCACTTCAGGGTAAACCTCAAAAATAGCATCAAATGCCATTTCAGTATCTGTGGTGTTTTCTTTTTCGCTGATGCGTGGTTGACCTGCAACTCTGAGTTTGGCTTCGTTAGCAGCGACGCTGAAAGCTTCCCCCACCTTGTCATTCATGACTTCGTAATGAACCGAATAGCCATATCGCTGAGCGACGATGTTCATGGGAACTTTGCCAGGGCGAAAACCATCTACTTTGACCTGACGAGCCAAGCGCTTAAGCCGTGCATTCACTTCGTTTTGAATAACTGAGGTAGGCAAGGTCAACGTGATTTTGCGCTCCAGCTTTTCGAGGGTTTCTACATTAACGGCCATGAGGCTTCTCCAATATGAATCAATAGGCGTTTGAAAATGAACGTTTTGGTGCGCGGGGGGGGACTCGAACCCCCACACCATTGCTGGCGTCAGGACCTAAACCTGGTGCGTCTACCAATTTCGCCACCCGCGCGAGTCCAAAAAAAGCAAAAGGCGGTCTGCGTAAACAGACCGCCCGTTCAAAATCGGTCAAAGTTAAATTCTAACCGCCTTCCCCGCGAAATTTTGAATTCAACGCTTTACCCTGAACCAGGCTGCGTACATGGCTGGTAGTGCCAGCAACGTGAGCACAGTGGCCACAATCAAACCGCCCATGATGGCAACAGCCATAGGACCCCAGAAAACACTGCGGGACAAAGGAATCATGGCCAGTACAGCGGCAGCAGCCGTGAGCACAATCGGCCGCAAGCGGCGCACAGCTGACTCGACAATAGCGTCCCAGGCAGGAACGCCTTTGGCTCGGTCTTGCTCGATCTGGTCAATCAAAATCACCGAGTTACGCTGAATCATTCCCATCAATGCGATGACTCCCAACAACGCCACAAAACCAAATGGTCTATTCAGAACAAGCAGCGACATGGCAACCCCAGCTATACCCATGGGACCGGTCAGAAACACCAGCATGGCACGGCTGAAACTTTGCAATTGAATCATCAGCAGCGTGAAGGTGACAAACAACATCAAAGGCAAGCCAGCTGCAATGGAAGAGGAGCCCTTGGAACTCTCTTCGACCGCACCGGCGACGCTGATGGTGTATTGTGAATATCCTTTTTCAGCCCACTGTGCCTGCAAGGCATTGAGCGCTGGTAAAAGCTGTTTGGTGACCGTGGCACCTTGTAAACCCTCTGTAATGTCGCATTGAGCGGTGATGGCGTATTCACGGTTTTCTCGCCACATGACGCCCGGCTCCCAGTCAAACACAGGTTTGGCCACTTGAAGCAAAGGAACTGCACGGCCGCTGGTTGTAGGCACATATGCATTTGCCAAATCCGACATGGTTTGACGTTCGCTCTTGGGTTGACGCAACACAATGTCGACCAACTTGTCGCCTTCTCGGTATTGACCTACTGTATTGCCGCTGAGTAACACCCGCAAAGATTGCGCGATGGATTGACTGCTGACACCCAATGCACGGGCTTTGTCTTGATCGACATTGAACCGAACTACCTTGACGGCCTCATTCCAGTTGTCGTTCACGCCACGGGTATTGCTGTTTTCACGCATCAAGGCCTTGACCTCATCTGCACGCAACCTCAATACCAAAGGGTCTGGTCCAGCCACACGGAACTGCACAGGAAATGGCACTGGTGGGCCATTGGGTAATAACTTTATTCTTGCACGCACCTCTGGAAATTCAGCAGCCATTAGCGCTGGCAAGGCCACCCGCAGGGTTTCACGCGTTGCCAAATCTTTGGGCATGACAATAAATTGGGACACATTGCTTTGAGGGAAAATTTGATCCAGCGGCAAGTAAAAACGCGGCACGCCAGAACCCACCCACAAGCTGACGGAATCAACGCCATTCAATGACAGCATTCGTTTTTCAATGAGTTGGCTCAGTGCTTCATTGGCTTGCATAGAAGTACCTTCAGGAAACCAAACATCCATCATGATTTCTGGTCGACTGGAGTCTGGAAAAAATTGCTGCTGCACCTTTCCCATGCCAAAAATACCCAAGCCAAATGTCAGCAACATCGCTCCTATGGTGAGCCAGCGATGAGTGACACACCAATCAACAGTTTTTCTAAAGCCGTTATAAAAAGTTGAATCAAATAATTCCTGCGGGGCATCGCCACTGCGATGCGGCTTGACCTTCAATAACCAAATACCAAGCAAGGGGACAAAAAACACTGACACCCACCAACTCAGAAGCAAGGCAAGGACCGTTACTGCAAAAATAGCAAAAGTGTATTCGCCGGTCGCAGATTTGGCCAAACCTATGGGTAAAAAACCCGCCGCAGTGATCAGTGTGCCGGTCAACATCGGCATGGCAGTGACTTCATATGCAAAGGTCGCGGCTCGAACTTTGTCAAACCCTTCCTCCATTTTGCGCACCATCATTTCAACAGCAATGATGGCGTCATCGACCAGCAATCCAAGCGAAATAATGAGTGAGCCCAAGGATATTTTGTGAAGTCCAATACCCCAGTAATACATGGCCAAGAAAGTCATAGCAAGCACTAGCGGAATGGTGATGCCAACCACCAGGCCTGGGCGCATGTCTACGTACCAACCAAACCGACCGCCTTTGTGCCAGCCCAATGAAACAAAACTCACCAGCAACACAATGACCACAGCCTCAATAAGAACGCCAATGAATTCCCCCACAGATCGGCTCACAGCTTTAGGCTGATTTTGTAAATTACTGAGTTTGACGCCAACTGGGAGTTCAGACTGCAACTTGACAACAGTTTTCTCAAGAGACTTACCCAGATTAATGATGTCGCCACCTTTGGTCATGGAGACCCCAATCGCAAGGACTTGCTGGCCTTGAAAACGAACTTTTACATCGGGCGGGTCTTGATACCCTCGGGTGATATTGGCGATATCGGCTAAACGAATATGCTGACCTGAAGTTCCACGAATACGCAATTCTTTGAGTTGCGACACCGCCTCAAATTGACCTGCAATGCGAATTTGCACCACTTCCTGAGGAGTCTGTAAGTTGCCAGCACTTTCGACAGCATTTTGCTGACTCAATTGAGACAACACTGCATTGAGGTCAAGTCCCAGTTGCACCAATTTTTTTTGCGGAATCTCTATGAATATTTTTTCGTTCTGAACGCCAAATAATTCAACCTTGGCGACGTCTTTGACCCGCAATAATTTTTGTCTGACATCATCTGCAATGTCTTTGAGATCAGCCTGACTAAAGCCTTCGGCCTGCAAGGCGTAAATCACCCCGTATACATCACCAAAATCATCATTAAAAAACGGACCTTGCACGCCATTGGGCAGGGTACTTCGCATATCGCCGATTTTTTTTCTCACGGCATACCAAACATCGGCTACTTCGTTGGGTTTGGAATAGTCCTTGAGTTGGAAAATGATTTGCGATTCACCGGGTTTGGAGTAACTGCGGATCTTGTCAGCGTAGGGAGCTTCCTGCAGCGTGCGCTCTAGCTTGTCGGTAATTTGCTCGGCCACTTGTTGTGCTGTCGCACCTGGCCAATACGTTCTGACGACCATGGCGCGAAATGTAAAAGGCGGGTCTTCATCCTGCCCCAGTTGAAAATAAGCGGCCACACCTAAGATCAAAAGTACAACCATCAGGTAACGGGTGAATGCGCGGTGATTGAGCGCCCACTCAGACAAATTAAATCTGGCCTGATCGCCTGGTTGAGGCATCATGGCTTTTCACCTGCAGATTTGAAATAAGTCACTTTTTGTCCAGGTGAAAGCACATGAATACCCGCAGTCACTACTTGCTGCCCAGGCGATAGGCCACCGCTGACTACCACAGAGTTTTCATTCATTCCTGCGATTTGTATTTCATGCGATTGCACCGTCATGGTGGCAGGGTCGACAATCCATATGCTGGATTTACCCGCTTCTTGCCGCACAGCTGTGGTTGGCAAAGTCAGCGTTTGACTGTTTCCGACTTCATTTTTCAAGAAGACAGTGGCTGTGCTGCCAAGGGGAATTTTCGCTTCATGGAGCTCAGATTTGACAGTAAAGGTGCGTGTTACTGGGTCCGCACTCGCAGCAATTTCTTGAACTTTGCCAGTAAATATTTGATCCCTGCTCCATAGCTTGATGCGTACCACTTGACCCTGTTTGATATCAGCTACCCTGTCCTCAGGAACGGCAAACACCACATCGCGAAGTCCATCTTGTGCAATTCGCACAATAGGCGTTCCCGCATTGATCACTTGACCAACTTCAACTTCCAGGCCCGTTACCACCCCGGGTTTGTCCGCATACAACTTGCTGTAATTCAATTGATTGGTTTGTGTAGAAAATTGAGCTTGTGCTTGTTCTAATTGCGATTGAGCTGCTTTGTAAGCGGTTTCGCGACGCTCAAGCTCGGCGCCGCTGATGAACTCTTTATCCCTTAATTCTTTGTAACGCTTGTAATCTGCAGCGGCCAAATCCCTGTTGGTTTGCGCTGCGTTGACTTGAGCGCGGGCACTGTCCACTGACAAGCGGTAATCCTGTGCATCAATTTCAGCCAATAACTGACCCGCTTTGACATGCTGTCCCAGTTCTACATGCCTGGCTGTCAGTTTGCCCGGAATACGAAAACCCAACCTAGACTCAATCCTGGCTTTGACCTCTGCAGCAAATTCTGACTCTGCAGAAAGTAGGGATTCGCTAACTGTTATAACCTTGACTGCTCTGATCGGTGCCTGAGTGCTGGGGGTCGGTGAACATGCTGAAAGCAAAACGGCACCCACAGTAATGAGGGCTTTTAATAGGCGAAACATAAATTAACCTTGAAATTAATGACTGACTGGTTAGTAATTTAATTCTGAATACCCGTTATGTCAAGTGACAATATAAAGACCATGTCAACAGTCGGCCACTATGAAAATTTTCCTGTCGCTTCTGTACTTTGCCCGCCGCATTTGCGTGCGCCAATTACTGCCATATACCAATTTGCTCGTACAGCAGACGATCTCGCAGATGAAGGAAACGAGCCAGCAGATGTGCGCTTGAGCCAGCTTTCAAAGTTCAAGAGTGATTTTATGCATTTTGTCAATGACAAGGGCAATGAAGATAGCCCTTGGTCAACGGTATTCAAAGATCTACATCCACAAATCCAACGCTTTCATCTGCCCATCAAGTTATTGTTGGATTTGCTTTCCGCCTTTGAACAAGATGTGGTTTACACCCGAGACCAACGCAGGTATGCAAACCGTGAGGAGTTGCTCGACTATTGCAGCCGCTCAGCCAATCCCGTGGGCCGGTTATTGATGCACTTGTACAAGATCGATTCTGAAAAAGCCCTCGCACAAAGCGACGCCATATGTTCTGCTTTGCAATTGATCAATTTCTGGCAGGACCTGAGCATAGATATCCCAAGAGGGCGGTTTTATCTGCCATTGAACGCAGAACTCAAGCAAGAGGTCGCTTTTGCCCGGCAGTTGATGATGCAAGGCGCAGCACTGGTTCACCAGGTGCCGGGACGGGCCGGTTGGGAGTTGCGACTGGTGGTACAAGGAGGCTTGCGCGTATTGGACAAGATAGAGCGCACAGACACTAGGCTTCGCAGACCGCGTCTTCATGTGATTGATATTTGCGGGATGCTGTGGGGCTGTTTATGGATGCGCGCAGGTTATTGACACCTTCTTGGATGTCACAATCCTGCCCATGACACCACAGCAATATGTGCAAGATAAAGCTGCCGGCTCTGGCAGCAGCTTTTATTACGCCTTTTTATTTTTACCGCCGCACAAGCGTGCTGCGATTACAGCTTTTTATGCGTTTTGTCGTGAAGTTGACGATGTAGTAGACGAGATTGAGGACTCGGGTGTGGCAGCACAAACTCTGCACTGGTGGCGCATTGAAGTAGCCAACAGCTTTGCAGGCAACCCTCAACACCCGGTGATGAAGGCATTGATCCCCTTAGTGGCTGAGTACGGAATCACTGAACTTCATTTGCAAAAAGTCATCGACGGCTGTGACATGGATTTGCGGCAAACACGCTATCTCGACTTCGCTGGGTTGACCACCTATTGTCATTTGGTCGCAGGCGTTGTGGGTGAAGTGGCTGCACGTATTTTCGGACATACACAAGCCAAGACCATCGACTATGCTCATTCATTGGGATTGGCTTTTCAGCTCACCAACATCATCAGGGATGTAGGAGAAGATGCATTGCGTGGTCGCATTTACCTGCCTATTGACGAGCTACAAAGATTTAATGTCACAGCCAATGACCTGTTGCAACGCCGTGACACACCCGCTTTTCAAGCCTTAATGCAGTTTCAATGCGACAGAGCATTGGATATTTATGAACAGTCTTTGGCCGGTTTGCCAAGCGTTGATTGGCGGGCACAAAAACCCGGTTTGATGATGGCGAGTATTTATCGCACGCTACTCCTAGAAATTGCTGATGCGAAATTTCCTGTATTGACGCAACGGGTGGCGCTGACACCACTCAGAAAAATGTGGCTAGCCTGGAAAATGCAGGCGCTGGGGCGTTTTTGAAAACCCTCACCATTGTTGGTGGCGGCTGGGCTGGGCTGGCTGCAGCTGTGCACGCAGTAAACAGCGGATGGAAGGTCAAGCTGTATGAGGCTGCGTCGCAACTTGGTGGCAGAGCCCGCGGCGTAGTGCGCGACGGTTTGTTGCTGGATAACGGACAACACATTTTGATCGGCGCATACACGCACACCTTATCTTTGATGCAAACAGTGGGTGTGGATATAGAAAGCTCTTTACTGCGCATGCCTTTGGCCGTGAAATATGCCGATGGCTCAGGCCTTCAATTGCAACCTGGTTTACCGACTCCATTGAATGTGATTGCTGGCATCCTTTCGGCCAAAGGCTGGCCATGGCCGGACAAATGGCGCTTTCTTCGCCAAGCATTGCAATGGCAACGCCAACACTTCGTCTGTGCGCCCGATTTGAGTGTCTCAGACATTTGTGGGGGTGTACCACGCAGCATCATGGATCAATTGATTGAACCATTGTGCGTCTCTGCATTAAATATGCCATGCAATAAAGCAAATGCACAGATCTTTTTAAAAGTGATAGAAGATGGATTGATGGGCAATGCAGGCTGCAGTGATATGTTGATACCTCGCACTGATTTAAGCATGTTGTTTCCAGTCAAGGCAAAAGATTGGCTGACCCGACACGGCTCTGAGATTGTGACCAACCAACGGGTCACAGACCTTCACTTTGACGAACCCTCAACGGTAGTCCTCGCTTGTCCTGCATGGGAGGCGGCCCGATTGGTGAGGCATTTAAATCCCAACTGGGCAAGCTTGGCTGAGGATTTGCAACATACTTCCATTGCGACGGTTTATTTACGCACTCACAAAACGTTGAATTGGCCACTACCCATCATGGCACTGAAAAACAGTGCGGATGCACCTGCTCAATTTGCTTTTGACAAATACAGAATCAGTCAACAAGCCGAGATGCGTGGTGTGATAGCCATGGTGGTCAGTCACTGCAACGGCGATAAGGAAACATTGACTCAGGCCGTTTTGCAACAGGCTCATGAACAACTAGGACTTGAAAGCGTTGAAGCCTTGTTGACTATCGTTGAAAAAAGAGCCGCTTTTGAATGCCCACCCCATCTTGTTCGTCCATCCATGTACGTTCACGAGGGCGTATGGGCTTGCGGGGATTATGTTGCCGGCCCCTACCCCTCGACTCTAGAAGCCGCAGTCAGATCGGGGGAACAAGCCATGGCTTTTTTAAACAATTCCCTTATCGACGAAAATAACACATGACTTTAACTCCCCGATTTGCCGCCGAACCCCATTACAGCCACGGCCAACAAGCCAAAACTGCTGCGATTTATTGCAACCTGGGAACCCCACAAGCACCTACTGCTTCTGCCCTTCGCCAATATCTCGCCGAGTTTTTGAGCGATCCACGCGTCGTTGAAATTCCACGCTTTCTTTGGTTGATGATTTTGCACGGTATTATTTTGCGGGTTCGCCCCGCCAAATCAGCCCACAAGTATGCAAGCATCTGGACGCCCGATGGATCTCCGTTAAAAGTATGGACAGACTTACAAAGTCAGGCCTTGCAGCAACAATTTGATCCAGAAAAGATACAAGTCCGCTATGCCATGCGATACGGGTCACCTTCAATTGCTTCGGTTTTGGATGAATTGAAACAACATGGCGTCAACAGGGTGCTGATTTTGCCCGCCTATCCACAATATTCAGCCACCACAACTGCAAGCGTATTTGATGCCGTTTTTTCCTGGGGCATGCAAACTCGCACCATGCCGGAATTCCGATTCATCAATCACTACCATGACGATGCTGGCTACATACACGCACTGGCTGAAAAAATCCGCACGCATTGGTCTGAACATGGAAGATCCGAACAACTGGTCATGAGTTTTCATGGCGTG
This sequence comes from Limnohabitans sp., assembly GCF_046052765.1. Classification (GTDB taxonomy): domain Bacteria; phylum Pseudomonadota; class Gammaproteobacteria; order Burkholderiales; family Burkholderiaceae_C; genus Limnohabitans. Next base: position 11,741 of record NZ_JAVLFQ010000084.1, read on the forward strand.
CCAGAGCGCACACTGAAACTGGGTGACCCCTATCACTGTGAATGCCATAAAACGGCCCGACTTCTCGCGCAAGCATTGGGATTGAACAAAGACCAGTACAAAGTCTGTTTCCAGTCGCGTTTCGGCAAAGCCAAATGGCTGGAACCCTATACCGAACCTACAGTCAGAGCATTGGCCCAAACTGGATGTAAATCCATTGATATTGTCTGTCCAGGGTTTGTCAGTGATTGCTTAGAGACCTTGGAAGAAATCGCCATGGAAGTCAAAGCAGCATTCATTGAAGAAGGCGGCTATTCGTTCCATTACATACCCTGTTTGAATGACAGCCCGATTTGGATAGACGCCTTACAAAACATTGTCCACACCCATATGTCAGGCTGGCCCATCGACCAAGCTTCAGACAGCGAGCGAAATACATCCCGGCAAGCGGCATTGGCTATGGGAGCTAGCGACTGATATTTAATTGCCTTTATTTGGCAGTCGCTGAAGCGGGGATATCTGTCGTAGCTTGCACAGGAATAGCTGGCGTAATGAATGTAAATGAATTATTGCTTTTGCTTTGATCAGAAGCCGGGGGCACTTGAACCGCGTTAACTGCATTCGGTGCAGTAGCTTGTGCGTTTGCATTGCTTGCCGACTCTGGCTCAGGAGCAGGAACTGGTGAGCTAGATACAGGCTGAGCTTGACTTTCTGAGTTGGAAGATTCAGTTTTTTCATCTACATAATGCGGCTTAAGCGCTGCTGCTGCAATAGCTACCAAAAAAAGAGCAAATATCTTGAGAAGGTATCCGCTGTTGTTGGTCTCAGCTTCCGTATCCTGGGTTTTTATTTCTTCACTGGTCGAGTCCAACTGGACTGGATCTGTAGCCACCGGTTCCGCAGGAGCTTCAACTTTTTTAGTTAGAGTTTCCGGTTGGCTGATATCTTCCGGTGGCTGAGCAAGAAAATGCAATGCCTCGCCACGCGAAAGTGCAGCGCTCTGAACTGCCTTCTGACTGCTATTCTCAGGCTCAACAGGCAGAGCAAATACTTCCTCCTGTACCTGAGGCTCTGAATAATCTGTAGGTTGCTCAACAACTTGCGGCGCAACTTGTCCAAATAACTCAGCGTCTGTCATTTGTAACAAGCCAGCTACTTTTCGTGCGGCAGTCAATTTCACGTTCTCGCTGTAAAAAGCAGCTAAACCGCCCTCTTCTATTTGTCGAATTTGTTTAGAGGATAGGCAGGCCATGGTGGCCATGTCTGTGACAGCCCAGCCTAACGATTCGCGCTTGCGTCGAACTGATTGACCGTCAATCTGAGATACGTCCGACATTCAAAACCTTTATTTCAATAAAAGCTTACTTGACGAGTAACAATTCACCCTTGATGGATGCTCCCTTTTGTACTGACAGCGTTTGATACACGACGTGACCATCAACTGATGCAGATGAAGTCACAATCAATTCGCTGCAAGTAGCAGTTCCGGAAAATTTACCTTTGATGTGAAGACTTGAACAAGTGACTACACCTTCAACCTGACCGCGTGAACCGATGGTCAACTCATCCACTTGAACCTGTCCATTCAAAGAGCCTTCGACGTGAATGGCTCCCTTGGCGGAAATTTCACCGCGGAATGAAAAACCTTCACTGAGTATAGAGGGCTTTGAGGCATTGGAAGAGATCATATCCATCATATTGGTTCTCGGAGGTTGAGCTATTGGCTGATTGTCTGGAGTGGCTTCAAGCGGTGAGGCGGGTTTAATTAAATCCACAGAAGGTTGTGAAACTGGGCTATTTGTCGCTGTTTTGGATTTGTTGAACATATTGTGCAGTCCGAATCACTTTTTGAGGATTGACTGGATAACCACCGACCAAAATCTCAAAATGAAGATGTTTACCCGTGGAAGATTCTCCAGTATTTCCAATGTAACCCAAGAGGCTTTCCGTAGTCACTTTGTCGCCTACTTTAACCATCAATTGAGCCATGTGCGCATACAAAGATTCCACACCGTTCAAATGTCGAATCACCACAGTATTGCCATATTGTGGGTGGTATTCTGCCATGACCACGATTCCGGGTTTGACCGCGTAAACTTTATCGTCTCCTGTCTGGCTCATTAAATCAAGTCCTGTGTGGAAATGAGACTTGCCAGATAAAGGGTGTTTTCGAATACCGAAATCTGAAGAAACGCTGTAATTTGCTACAGGCAAATGGCTTGGTAATGCATACAAAACCTCTCTTAATGCCCGATTGGTAGAAAGCTCGTCAGCAACTTTTCCGCGCAACAAGGGGTTGGATTGGATATCCGAATCCAGTGAATAACCGCCGTTGGCAGAATTTTGTTGAATGATGCGAACAATTTTCTCAGTCAAACCCGAAGTTTCGAGTTGAGCTTTCAATGTGTCGTTTTCTTCGGAGACGGCCACCATGGACGTTTCTACGAAACGCCGAATACTCATATCCCGGTCACGAATGGTCTGTGCCATTGCAATCATTTGATCTTCACTCAATTCGGAATTGCCAGGCAAGTTGGCATCCACTGAGCTACTCATCAAAGCACGGTAAACATTCTCGTGCGATTTCTCAAGACGCGCACGACTGAAGCCGAGCGTCAAACTTGTCACTGTCAGAAAAATAATCAGTGCGAGCAAGCCTGCCGAAGTAAGTAACAAGCCTCTTGCGCAAAATTTTTGAAGTCCGGCAGGGATATTGAAGTAAGTGAGATCGCCGCTTTGTTCAAGAATCAGCTTGACATTTTGATAGTCCCGCGTCCAGACTCGCTTGATAAAATGCGGTGTTTGAAGAACGTACGTTAAATGGTTTGAAGAAAAAAAACGCATGAACTCACCGTGAAATAGGCATCAAGTGCCAGCAGGCTTAGGCAGGTTATTTGACCCCGCTGAAGTTGTATTTGAGCCAACTGGTTCAGCGCCTTGGTGCAAGGCTCCCTCTATTTCCCCACCCTTTTCAATTTCTATTTCGGCATAGTGAACTTTGCCAACGATTTTGCCCGTAGCACGAACAATCAAACTTTTCTCACTGACGATGGTGTTGTGAAGCTGTCCACGTACGTCTAATAACTTGGCTGATACACGGCCTGTGATGCGGCCTGTTGTACCGATCAGCACTTCTTCTGCTGTCAAATCACCCTCAATGACGCCGTTGATGACGGCTTTTGAGGGAACAGTGAATGCGCCTTTGACAACGACACCGTCACCGATAACAACACTTTCTAAAGAATCTGCTGGATTTGCCATACTTGCTCCTTAAACCGATCTTAACAAAGATCAAATGTAAATTAACTTTTTTATTGAAGCTCTTGATTTAATTGAAAAAAAAATAGTTGATTCCGATTTTTCTAAAAATAAAATCCAAGCTTTTAGCAATTAAATTGAATATTTTTTCATGGGTTATTAAAACCAATATCTTCATTAAACTATTAATTTACGTGTAACTGCATCAATACTCAGTTATTTGTAAATCAGCAACAGTTGAAGAAAAAGCCCAATCAAGTTTAAAACTCAGCTGGGCTTGGCACGGTTTTAATATCTGAACAACATCAAGTTCTGGCCGAGCCTCTGGACTTGAATCCAGCGCCGCCGCGCTTTGCGCCAGCAAAGGAACGGCCACCACCGGGCGGTTTGCCACGGCGTGGTTCATGTGAAGGCGCACGCGCTGGTCTCTGGGTGGGCTCCAGACCTGGGATTACTTCAGCATTCAAGGATGCCTGGGTGTAGTGTTCAATATCAAGAATTTTGCGCCGATCGCGGAACTCTGCAAAAGTCACAGCTAAGCCATCTCGACCAGCTCTGCCCGTGCGGCCGATACGGTGCACGTAGTCTTCCTGTTTCATCGGCAAGCCGAAATTGAACACGTGACTGATACTGGGCACATCAATACCTCTGGCTGCCACGTCAGTTGCAACAAGGATTTGAACCCGTCCATCACGCAGAGCTTGCAATCGGCGATTGCGCAAACCTTGGCTGAGTGCGCCGTGTAAAGCCACGGCGGAAAAACCCACTTGCTGTAAATCTTCGGCCAAAGCGTCACATTCAATTTGCGTGCTGGCAAAAACGATGGCCTGATCTATCGTCGTGTCGCGCAACCAGTGGTCCAGCAATTTACGCTTGTGCTGCTGATTGTCTGCCCAGAACAGAATCTGCTTGATATTGCTTTTCTGTTCTTTGGTCGATTCGATTTGCAAGCGCTGAGGCGTGCGCATGATGCGGGCAGCTAGTTGCTGAATACGCGGCGCAATGGTGGCGCTGAACATCATGGTTTGACGGCGGGATTCGGTCAATTGATGGATATCAGCCAGGTCTTCGGCAAAGCCAAGGTCCAACATGCGGTCGGCTTCGTCAACCACTAAAAACTGCACCTTGCTCAAATGCAATTGCTTGGAACGCTGTAAATCAAGCAAACGTCCAGGCGTAGCAACAACCAAATCTGCATTGTGTAAACGCGCAATTTGCAAAGGGTAAGGCATACCACCAACCACGCAAGCCACACGCAATCCTTTGCAATGCTTCACAAGGTCAATGGCGTCCTTGGCCACTTGTTGCGCGAGTTCACGTGTAGGACACAACACCAAAGCGCTGGGGAAAGCCGGCTTGACATGGCGGGTATCAGTTGGATTTTTGCGGCGAGGCTTCTTTGGCAGTTCTTCACCGTTGGCTTTTGCCTGCTCTACTTTCAAGGCCCATTCTTTGGCTTCTTGCTGCTCTTGCGCCTGACGCTCAATCAGTATGGTATTCAAAACTGGCAATAAAAATGCGGCGGTTTTGCCACTACCGGTTTGGCTGGAAACCAGCAAATCATTGGCCGGTTTGTCAGCGTTGTCCTGCAAAGCTAAAGGAATAGCTCGCAATTGAACCGCCGTGGGTTCGGTGAAATTCAAGTCGCGAACAGCAGCAAGCAACTCTGGGGCGAGTCCCATTTGGGCAAAGGCGTTGGGGACAACGGCTGGGGTTTCGTTGATGTGGATCTCGGTGGAGACAGGGGCGTGATCGTTCATAGCGTCAGCCGGGGTATGCAAATTCAAATCGTCCATTGTGTAAAGCCCGCACCTGAAAAGGCGGGGCAACTCCGTTCAAAGGTTGGAAAAACATCAACCTTCAAACAAAGCATGCTGCAAAACTTTTTGCAACGCGGTTCCAATAGAACCCAAGGTGTGAGGAGGATGTAGCAATGTCACACAACCAAGTGCAACTCAGGGTATTCTCGCACGAAATGCGGATGCTGTTACGTTCTTTTAAGACTACTTACAGTTTCAGAAAATACTCGCGGTAATGCGCAAGTTCATCTATAGACTCGTTGACATCGGCCAAGGCCGTATGGTTTTGCTGTTTTTTGAATGCGTTGTAAACCTCAGGCTTCCAGCGCTTAGATAACTCTTTGAGCGTACTGACATCGAGATTTCTATAGTGAAACCATGATTCAAATTTTGGCAGGTACTTAAGAAGAAATCTTCTGTCTTGCCCTATGGTGTTGCCACACATGGGTGCCACCCCCTTGCTGACATATTTTTTCATGAAATCAATCAATACCTCCTCTGCCTGCGATTCGGTAACGGTAGATGCCTTGACCTTTTCAATCAATCCGCTTTTACCGTGCGTGCCCTTGTTCCAAGCATCCATACCTGCCAGCAATTCGTTACTCTGGTGAAGAACCAACACTGGCCCCTCGACTCGCGGTGACAAATCAGGTCCAGTAATCACAATGGCAATTTCCAACAAACGTTCTTTGTCAGGGTCAAGGCCAGACATTTCGCAATCCAACCATACGAGGTTATTGTCATTTTTGGATAACACAGCTTGTGCAAGAGGGGAATGAGTTTGGTCAGAAGAGTTCATTGAGAGATTGTCCCTCAAGCCCGACAAGGATAATCATTTGTCGCAAAATAGCACGCTACGCTCTCGACCTTTGACTAACCAGTCATTTTTCAGTCACCGAAAAACATCTACACTTGTCCATATGATTTCTGCTATGAATTTCACTCTTGTTTTCACAGCGTTGCTGTTGATTAACTTATTGCTCAAATTGTGGCTTGCCAGCCGCCAAGTCAATCATGTCGCCTTGCACCGCAACGAGGTACCCGCAGACTTTGCGTCAGCCATCACTTTGCCTACGCACCAAAAGGCCGCCAATTACACCTTGGCCAAATTGCAATTAGGCTATTGGGACTTGGCATTGGACGCTGTCGTTTTGCTGGGATGGACCCTGATGGGCGGACTGTCCTATCTTGACAATGCGCTGATGTCCTTGGTGGGTACCGGGATGTTGCAACAATTGTTGCTGGTGCTTGGGTTCATGCTTATTTCTGGAATCATCAACTTACCTATTTCCTATTATCAAACCTTCAAAATCGAACAGCATTTCGGTTTTAACAATATGACTGTGGGTCTATGGGTGAGTGATTTGATTAAAAGCACGCTTGTAGGCGTTGTCCTTGGCTTACCTTTGATTTGGGCTGTCTTGTTCTTGATGAATTCGGGGGGGACGCTGTGGTGGTTGCTGGCCTGGGCGTTATTGGTGGCCTACCAATTATTTGTGATGTGGATTGCACCCAACTACATCATGCCTTTGTTTAATAAATTTCAACCTCTTGAAGACGCTGAATTGAAAGATCGGGTCGACCATCTCATGCAACGCACCGGTTTTAAATCGGATGGTTTTTTTGTCATGGATGGGAGTCGCCGTTCTGCACATTCCAACGCTTTCTTCACAGGGCTTGGCAAACAAAAGCGTGTGGTGTTTTTTGATACCCTGCTCAAAACCCTGAACGCCGGTGAAATGGAAGCGGTATTGGCGCATGAACTGGGTCACGCCAAACTCAACCATATTCCCCAATCACTTGTTCGTAGCTTTGTGGTGACTTTGGTAGGAATGGCCGCCTTAGGATGGCTGAGTACTCAGTTATGGTTTTTTGAAGGCCTGGGTGTACTGCCACATGCCATGTCCGCCAACGATGCTTTGGCACTGCTTTTATTTATGCAATTTGTTCCCTTACTGACATTCATCGCCACCCCTGTTCGTGCTGCGCGATCACGCAAACATGAATTTGAAGCGGATGCATTTGCTTGCGAACACGCAAACGGGGCAGACCTGCGACAAGCTTTGATCAAGCTATACCAGGACAATGCGTCAACGCTCACGCCTGATCCCCTGTATGTGAGTTTTTACCATTCACATCCGCCAGCTTCCCAGCGTCTGGCCAGACTGACTACATGACCTTATCTGGCCGTGTGGTCGCCAGCCATGGCAGACACGTGGTGGTTGAAGACAACGAGGGTAAGCGTCGAATTTGTCATCCCCGAGGAAAAAAAAATCAAGCGGTGGTTGGCGACTTTGTGCAGTGGCTTGCCAGCGAAGACGAAGGTAGCATTGAATCTATTGATCCAAGACGTAATCTGTTTTACCGTCAGGACGATATCAGAACCAAATCTTTTGCAGCCAATCTCGATCAGGTTCTGGTGTTGGTAGCAGCCGAGCCTGAATTTTCCCAAAGTCAGGTGGCACGCGCACTGATAGCCGCAGAACAAGCCGGCATTCAAAGCTTGATTGCATTAAATAAACAAGACTTGACGCTGGCATTTGACAAAGCTTGGGCCAGGCTAAAGCCATACCGAGACTTCGGCACACAGGTGCTGGCACTGGGTTTGCGCAATCAGGACGATGATTTGGCCGAATTACGCCAGTCATTGCAAAACAGAACTACCCTGGTTTTAGGGCCATCTGGTGCGGGGAAAAGCACACTCATCAACCGACTGGTTCCGTTGGCGAATGCAAGTACAAATATCATCTCCAAGGCATTACACAGCGGCAAGCACACCACCACATCAACCACTTGGTATTGGGTTGATACTAACAAGACAACCGCCTTGTTGGATTCGCCCGGTTTTCAGGAGTTTGGTTTGAACCATATTGCCGCAGGCGATCTGACCAGTTGCATGCCAGACATCAAAAAATACAGTGATCAATGCAAGTTTTATAACTGCACCCATGTGCACGAACCCGACTGCGGTGTAAGAGACGCATTGTCTAAGGGACAAATTGATGCAGGTCGCTACAAAATTTACGTGGAATTGTTTACAGAAATGTCTGCGCCCAAAAACTACTGAAATGTGAAATCAGCGTTTATCCAACCAAGCGAGCTAGTGTCAACAAAGCAAGCAATACCATCCACATCACCACCGCACGCCACACCAGGCCAACCATGCTACGCAGGTGAGAAAATTCGGGTTCGCGCCCCGCAGTCGGTTGGTTGACTTCTTGATCCATCAGATTGTCTGAATACGGGGACGCTGACAACGCCCCGCCTAATCTGACGTTGATGGCGCCTGAGGTTGCAGCCAAGACAACGCCGTCATTCGGGTTTTGAAAATGATCGGCTTCTTGACGCCATGTATCCACGGCGTCTTCGAAATTTCCCACGACAGCAAAAGTCAATCCGGTCATGCGAGCTGGCAGCCAATCCACACGACGCCATGCCAGCGAGGAAACCGTTCGCAAGGATTCACTGACTTGTTTGACAGGATAGTCATGGTCAGCAGAGTTTTCACCCCATGTGTGAAACAGCAGTGCAGATAATCTGAAGAACAATGCACCAGCTGGGCCTAACCCCAAAGCGGCGAGTACTGAGAACCAAGCAACCACGCCAAACACATGCCTGTGCGCTGCCAGTGCCGAATGTTCGATGACATGGCGAACAATTTCTGTTCGAGTGATCAACAAGTCTGAATCGCCTTGCCAGTCGCGCAATAAATCTCTGGCTAATGCATCGTCACCGGTAGCTAAGGCATCTCGGATGCCAGTGAAATGATGACTGAAACGCCTGAAACCCAAAGTGGCGTACAAAACAGCAAGGCTCCAAAACATGGCAAAAACCCAGCCTAGGGTCAACATCAACCACCAATGCATCACAACAACAACTATGCAGGGAATACCCAAGGCAATAAACCAAGCTGTCCAAGCATGTTTGACATCGCCAGCATCCAGGTTATTTTTTAACCATTCTGCCCATGCATAAAAACCTCGCTCCAGCCAATGTCCTGCAGTCAATGGTCTGACTTGCTCAAGTAAAAAAGCCAATAAAAGAGAGATGAAACTCATGTGTCAAAGATGAAAGCGCTCAAAAACTTCATTCGCTCACCTGTAAAAATTGATAAAGGTGCTTCAATATACCTGCAGTAGCCCCCCAAATTAGGCGATGGTGCATTTCTTTTTCATAGGGCATAGAAAACCATTCCCGTCTGACGCCCTGCCACTCCATCGCATGCCTATAGTGGTTGGCGGGGTTCATCAGAAACGCCAACGGTACTTCAAATACCTCTGCAACCTCCTGCGGATTGGCTGTCACTTGCATGAAAGGGTCAAGCAGAGCCACTACCGGTGTCACTTGATAGCCCGTACCTGTGATGTAAATCGGCAGACAACCCAGTATGGTGACAAATTTCGGATGTAAACCCACCTCCTCTTGTGCTTCTCGCAAGGCTGTGGCTATTTCATTTGCATCCTGTGCATCTTGTCGACCTCCCGGCAACGCCACTTGACCGGAATGCGAGGACAAATGCGCGGTGCGCAATGTCAGCAGCACAGTCGGCTCCTCCCGCATCACAATGCCCAGTAACACTGACGCAGGTTTGGGTGGTTTGTCATGCAATGGGGGTTCGCGAAAAGTAGCCAGGGTCTGAGGCCGTGATTCAGCAAAGCGCCGTCTCAGTTTTTCTGCTGTCAACTCCTCTTGGCTTAGCCGCGGCAAATGAGAATCTGTTCCAACAATTTCAGCCTGATGGGGCAAGAAGTCAGGTATTTGCGTCAATGAAACAGAGGGGATCGGCGTCATGGTCAACAAAAAACCGCCGCAGCTTGCGCCGGGGCGGTTTGACAGTTCGTCATTGATAGGGATTTATTGAGCGGCTGCTGCTTTGGCGGCCGGTGTGGCCTTGGCGGTGAGTTTTTCCTTGATACGTGCAGATTTACCACTGCGCTCACGCAAGTAGTACAGCTTGGCGCGTCGAACATCACCACGGCGCTTGACTTCAATCCCTGCAATCAAAGGGCTGTAGGTTTGAAACGTACGTTCCACGCCTTCTCCGCTTGAGATTTTGCGCACGATAAAGTTGCTATTAATGCCGCGGTTGCGCTTGGCAATGACCACGCCTTCAAATGCCTGCACACGTTTGCGGCTACCTTCAACCACGTTCACGCTGACAACCACGGTGTCGCCAGGGGCGAAAACGGGGATTTTTTTGCCCATACGGGCAATTTCTTCTTGTTCCAATATTTGGATGAGATTCATACAGTCCTCTGCACGATCATGGATGCGCTACACAAAAGGCCGGTGATTGCACAAAGGCTGAAACACCCGGCGGCCATCCAGAGGATCGAAAAGCCCTACATTATAACCACGATAAAGGATTAGCCGGCGCGGTCTATCAAACGCTCGTCTTCAGTACTTAGCAGTCCCGTTTGACGCGCTTTTTCTATCAAATCCGGCCTGCAACGAGCAGTTAAAAGCAAGCTTTGCTCACGCCGCCAGTCAGCGATATGGGCGTGGTGACCGGACAATAGCTGAGGTGGAACAGGCAGTTCCTGCCATACCTCTGGACGGGTGTAGTGTGGGCTGTCTAACAAACCACTCAAATCCGGCGAAAAACTGTCTTGTGCATGGCTGTCACTGTCGTTCAACACACCCGGTTGTAGACGTGCAATCGCATCCAGCCAAGCCATGGCAGGCAACTCACCGCCCGACAGCACAAAATCACCCAAGCTGATTTGGCAGTCCACATAGGTATCAATAAACCGCTGATCAACGCCTTCATAGCGACCACAGAGCAAAATAGCTCCATTTGCAGACGCGGAAGATTCGCGCACCATGGACTGGGTCAGAACCTCGCCAGTCGGACAAAAATAAATCAGGGGCGCACTTTGCCTGTCATGCTTACGCTCTTGGCGTATGGCCAACAGACAGGCGGCCAAGGGTTCAGCCAACATCACCATACCGGGGCCGCCGCCAAACGGCCTGTCGTCAACACGGCGATAGTTACCTTCAGCAAAATCGCGCGGATTCCAGCATTTCAAAACGATGCGACCGCTGTCATAAGCACGTCTTGTCACGCCCTGGTCCACAAAGGATTGGATCATGTCGGGAAACAGTGTGATGACATCAATTCGCATGACTGCTACTTTAATAGTCGGCCAGCCAATCAACCAGAATGAGTCGATTTTCTATGTCAACTTTGTCCACATAAGCGCTGACGAATGGGATCATGCGTTCCACGGGCTTTGCTGGGTCCTCAGGATTGGTCTGGCTCAACACCAGCACAGTTTGTGGACCGGTAGCCATCAATTCAATGACAGTACCCAAATCCAAACCCTCTCGGTTATGCACCGACAAACCAATCAGGTCAACCCAATAAAACTCATCTTTTTGGGTGGATGGAAAAGAAGAACGCGGAACGAAGATGCGGGCACCTTTAAGGCTTTCGGCGATATCCCGGTCTATGCTTTCGGCTGGGCAAGCGACAACCGAATCGCCGTGCTCCTTGGCTTCCCGAATCAGCATAAGCACAGTGCCAATGAAAGGCGAAACGCCGCGCTCATTGGGCTGCAAAAACCAACGTTTGGAAGAAAAAAGCGCCTCGGGTGAGGCGCTGTGGGGCAAGACTTTGAACCAGCCTTTGAGTCCCCAAGCATCCAAAATGCGCCCGACTTCGATAGCGTCCGCTGGCAATTCAGCAGGCTCCCAAGCAGGCAACATAGGATGTGGAGTTCAGGCGGCTTTTTTGCCGGCTTGTTTGATCAGACGGTCGACCGTAGGCGACGTTTGTGCGCCAACGCCTACCCAATAGCTCAAACGGTCTTGCGCAATACGCAAACCTTCTTCGCCACCGGCGGCGATCGGGTTGTAAAACCCAATACGCTCGATGAAACGGCCATCACGGCGAACGCGCTTGTCAGCGACAACAATATTGAAAAACGGACGGGCTTTTGCGCCGCCTCGGGAAAGTCGGATGACGACCATGGTTTATCCTTGGGTGCAGTCTTTGATTCAGCGATGAGACACGCGACTTGACCACCCGGCCAGCGCTCGCTGAAAAGCCTGCAATTATAGACTGCAACCCATATGAGCCCAAAAACACTACTGATCCGTCCCTGCCAGAACGCTGACTTGGTCGAGGTAACCGCCATCTACACACACCACGTCGCCCACGGCAGCGGAAGTTTTGAAATTGAACCGCCAAGCCTTGCCGATATGACACAGCGTCATGCCAATGTGGTTCAACTTGGCCTGCCCTGGCTGGTGGCCAGCCGAGACAACGATGTGCTGGGATTTGCATATGCCAGCCAGTTCAGGCCGCGCCCCAGTTTTCACTACTTGGTTGAAGACTCGGTCTACATACATCCTGCACACACTGGACAGGGTTTAGGTGTGGCTTTGCTGGCTGAATTGATCAGGCACTGTGAGCAAGTCGGCAAACGGCAAATGTTGGCGGTGATCGGCGACTCGGCCAACGTAGCCTCTATCGCCTTACATGCTGGCCTTGGATTCAAACATGCAGGTGTATTGCAAGCCAGCGGCTGGAAGCATGGGCGCTGGTTAGACGTAGTCATGATGCAAAAGGCTTTAGGAGCCGGGCAAGCGTGCGATCCCATGTAAAAACACCTTAGGCCCGCAGCGTTTATCCGTCAACCCAAGTCACCGCCAAGTCAGCAAAGGATAATCCCTCTTATGAAAAATAAATCGATGGTATGTTGGCTAAGCTTGTTGGGTGGTCCCTTAGGGCTGGCGCGTTTTTATATGTTCGGTTTGCGTGACTCCATAGGGTGGGCGCTTCTGTTGCTGACTTTGCTAGGTATTTACGGTTTTGAACGTGCCCAATCGTTTGGTTTAGATGATCCTTTGAGTTGGTGGCTGGTTCCCCTGCTGGGACTGTCGATTGCCATCAGCGCATTGCACACAATTTATTGGGGACTGATGTCTATCACCACTTGGAACAGCCATTACAACCCCGGCGCTGATACCGAGTCGTCTATCGGACGAACAAACTGGCTGACTGTCGGTGCGCTCGTCTTGTCCCTGATGCTTGGCACCACCGCCTTGCTCTCCAGTCTGGCTTATGGGTTTCAACGGTATTTTGAATCCCAAGCGGAAGAGATGCAAAAAATTTCTCAATAGCCCAGCCAAACGGTGTCGGCATTTCTTCAAAGCTTCTTGAAACCCAAGTGGTACCCAGCAATCAAGGCAGTTTGTGAATCACCTGATCAGCAACGGCATGTAGCATGACTGGTATGACTTTGTGGGGCGCCAATTCCTGCAATGGCCACAACACAAAAGCCCGATCCATCCAGCGGGGGTGAGGGAGCATCAGGCGGTGGCTGAAAACAGTCGCGTCGCCATAAAACAAAATATCCAAGTCCAACTGTCGGGGGGCATTCTGGCGACTGCGTACTCGCCCAGCTTGCTCCTCCATAGATTGCAATTCGTTCAACAATTCCGGCGCTGTCAGCCGCGTACGAATACTTGCAACCGCATTGATGAAGGGTGGGCCCTCCGCTTGATAAGGCTCGCTTTGGTACAACGCGGAACTGGCAACAACTTCTGTCAAAGGCAGATGATTCAGGCTTTCGATCGCTTGGATGACTGCGGCCAAAGCGTCGCCCAGATTGGCACCGACAGCGACATAAGCGCTGACCGGGTCATGCATCGGCGCAACCACCGGCATCGGGTTTGGCTGCGGCAGGCTTGCGACGGCGGCGCGGTCGTTTACGAACTTCACCTTCTGCCCGAACCGCACGCGCAGCAGGTTTGACGGATTGCAGCAATGCAAAACGGCTGTCGTCATCTGCCAAGCTGAAATCCTCCCACCAGTCGGCCAATTCCACATCGACTTCGCCAACCTCGGCACGCAGACACATGAAATCAAAACCCGCACGAAAACGCGCTTGCTCCACCAAGCCAAAAGGCGCACTGCCGCTGCGCTTTTCAAAGCGCGGCTGCATGGTCCAAATTTCGCGCATGTCACCGGCCAATTTGCCGCGTCCCGATACATCACCGATACGAGCATTGAACACTTCTTCTATGGCTTCTTGCAATGCTGGGAACACCGCCATTTGACCTGTACGCGCCTGCCAGCCTTCGCGCACATCTGCCCACAATACGCAGGCCAGAAGAAAGCTTGGTGCCACAGGCTTACCTTCACCCACGCGTCTATCGGTATCTTGCAAAGCCGCAAGTACAAATGGAGAGTCGGCTCTTTCTACCACTACATCAAGCAGCGGGTAAATACCTTTGGCCAATCCTAGATGTTTCAATTGTTCGATGCTGGCGATGGCGTGTCCGGTTTGCAGCAGTTTGAGCATTTCATCGAACAAACGACTTTGCGGCACATCTACCAGCAACTCTTTCATCGATTTCAAAGGCTTGGCGGTGCGCGGTTCAAGCTTGAAACCTAAGGCACTGAGCTTTGCGGAAAAACGTACCGCCCGAATAATGCGCACTGGGTCCTCGCGGTAGCGAGCCGCCGGCTCGCCGATCATGCGTATGACGCGTTTGGCAGCATCTTCAAAGCCATGGTGGTAATCAATCACCTCTTCCACGCTTGGGTCGTAATACATGGCGTTGACGGTGAAGTCGCGCCGTGTAGCGTCTTCGTCTTGCGGGCCCCAAACGTTGTCACGCAACACTCGCCCACTGGCGTCCACTGCATGTGTCATATTGGACAAGGCTTTTTTGCTGGTGCGCTCGTTGCCACTGACTTGCTCGGCATCGTTGCTGTCCAAATGAGCGCGGAAAGTAGACACTTCAATGACCTCATGGTCTCGGCCTCGACCGTAAACCACATGCACGATACGAAAACGTCTGCCGATGATGAAAGCGCGCCGAAAACAAGCTTTGACTTCCTCTGGTGTCGCATCGGTGGCCACATCAAAATCCTTTGGCTTTAATCCGACCAACAAATCGCGCACCGCGCCGCCCACAATAAATGCTTGAAAACCACGTTCCTGTAAGGTGCGCACGACGTTCCAAGCACGCTCGTCCACCAACTCGGGGTCTATGCCGTGCGTAGTTGCAGGTATCACCCGACGCTTACCGAAACGCGCAGTGCTGGCGTGACTCGATTTACCAAACAGGTTTTGGATTATTTTTTTGATCATGGGTTCTCGAAAAGGTCGAGGATACGCCATGCCCGTTCTTTGGCAATCTGCCGCAAGGCTTGGCCCGGATTGGTCACCACCGGGTTTTGCACTTTTTCCAACAACGGCAAATCGTTGGTTGAGTCACTGTAGAAAGTGGCTTGAACCTGCGTCCAATCCAGGCCTTGTTCTGCCAACCACTGGGTGACGCGCGTGACTTTGCCTTCGCGCAAGGTGGGCACACCGGCAATTTCGCCAGTGAAATGACCGCTGGCGTCTCGCTCCAATTCAACCGCCAGCAACACATCCATGCCAAAAGCCTTGGCGATCGGTCCGGTCACAAATTCGTTGGTAGCAGTCACCATGACCAAAGTTTCACCCATTGAGCGGTGCTGCTCCACCAGAGACAGTGCGGACTGATGAATAGCGGGTTGAATGACCTGTTGAATAAATAACCGGTGCGCCGCCTGGACCTCCTCCATGCCACGCTCGCGAATGCTTTGCGTGGCAAAGCGCACATACGCATGTATGTCCAAGCAACCGGCGTTGTAATCGGCATAAAACGCATTGTTTCTTTGACGAAAACTGGCCTCGTCTACCCAACCCAGTCCCAAGGTGAACTCGCCCCAAGACTGGTCAGAGTCCAATGGCAGTAACGTTTGGTCTAAGTCAAATAAAGCCAATTTCAATGGGGGTTCAGAATTCATCCAGCATGGCTCTCAATAAAGGAATGGTCAAGGGACGCTGGGTTTGCAGCGCGTAGTTGTCGAGTTGTTCAAGCAAGGCGATCAAGTGCCCCAAATCACGGCTGAAACGGCTGAGCAAATAATCCAGTAAGTCATCTCCAATATGCATACCCAGCGCCTGTGCATGTCTGGTCAATACCTCGCGCCGCTGCGCATCATCGAGCAATTGCAAATGAAACACATGACCCCAGCCGAGCCGGGTGCGCAAATCTTCTCGCAGAGGTAGGTCCTGCGGCGGCACGTTACCTGCTGCCAGCACCCAAGGTTGACGAACTGCACCAGGGGTGGCTGAGTTGACAAACCAGTTGAATGCCATGTGCTGTTGGACTGCGCTGTAAGACTGCACATCGTCGAGTAACAACACCTCCCAAGCCGGGTCGAATTCAGCGGGCTGCACCGATGACTTGTCCATCCACCCTACCAATGCGCCCTGGTTTCTGATGTGATCGGCCACTGCCTTGAGCAAATGGGTCTTACCGCTGCCGTTGTGCCCCCATAAATACGTGGGTACCGGCGAGCGAATGTGACCTGCCATCCACAATTCCAAATGCGCTAACGCTGCGGTGTTATGGCCAGGATGGAAATTTCCCAGACTCGGTCCCACTGACACGCCGATGTCCAATGCGATTTGTTTCATTCAGCGTTAGTCCGCATACAAACGGCTGCCGACATAACGTTGACGCAGACGACGCAGAGCAACCAACAACACCGCACTGGCTGGCAGGGCCATCAAAACACCGACAAAGCCAAGCAATTGACCAAAAGCCAGCAACGCAAAAATCACGGCAAGCGGGTGCAAACCGATGCGTTCACCCACCAGCCGCGGGGTCAGTACAAAACCTTCTAGCAACTGTCCTAGCCCAAACACAACAGCCAGCATCACCGTCGCTTGCAGTGGCGCCAACTCAAGGAATCCGGACAAGGCCGCCAGCAGCAAGCCCACGCCAAAACCGACATAGGGCACGAATACCGCCATGCCCGTCAAAATACCAATAGGCCAAGCCACGGACAAACCGAAGAGCGACAAACCAGCAACGTAATACACAGACAAGCTCAACATCACCAGCAACTGTCCGCGCACATATTCGCCCAGCACCGCATCGGCCTCAGCCACAAAATCAATCACAGAAGGCTCGGCTTTGCGCGGCAACCATTCGCGCAATTGCGTCAACATATGGTGCCCGTCCATCAACATATAAAACAGCGCCACCGGCACCAGGATGAGATTGCCAATCACTGCCAGCGCCACACTGCCACCGATACGCAATGAGGACATCACCGAGTCCATGCTGTTGTGTAACAAGGACTGCGCCTGAGTAGAGATAAATTCTTTGATGCCCTGCGGGTCGAGTTGTAATTCGATACCCAAGTTTTGCAACAACGGTGTGAGAGCGGTTTGCAATTGCGCCAGCAAACCGGGCAACTGGGTTTGAAGCCTTCCCGCTTCTTTGAACAACACTGGAAGAACTAAACCTACCAACGCCACCAACAAACATAAAAAAACCGATTCGCTCAACAGGACAATCACAAATTTGGGCACACTGTTTCCTGCCAAACTCTGTATGCGCCGCACCACCGGCGACAACACATAAGCGATGACGGCTGCGATCAGAAAGGGAGTGAGCACCGGCGTCAGCCACCACAGCAAGCCAGCCAGCAGACTGCTGATAAACAGCCATGTAGCGTAAAAACGGTAGTCGGGAGAAGTGGACATCAGGTCAAGCGTTACCCGCATTTAGAATGCTCTGATTCTATCGATCCTACCCTCGGGCGAGAATGCAGCGCCCTTCGCTTATGAACACACCACTTTCTTATAAAGATGCAGGCGTCGACATCGACGCAGGCGACGCGCTGGTTGAACGCATCAAACCGCTGGCCAAAAAAACCATGCGCGATGGCGTTTTGGCAGGCATAGGCGGTTTCGGAGCTTTGTTCGAGGTACCGAAAAACTACAAGGAACCGGTACTGGTCAGCGGCACCGATGGCGTGGGCACCAAACTCAAATTGGCGTTCGAATGGCATATGCATGACACCGTTGGCATCGACTTGGTTGCGATGAGTGTCAATGATGTACTGGTGCAAGGCGCAGAACCGCTGTTTTTCCTTGACTATTTCGCTTGCGGCAAGCTGGATGTAGAAACGGCAGCGGCTGTGGTGGGCGGCATTGCCAAAGGCTGTGAAATGTCGGGTTGTGCCTTGATTGGCGGTGAAACCGCCGAGATGCCGGGCATGTACCCCGCTGGTGAATACGATCTGGCGGGTTTTGCCGTAGGCGTGGTGGAGAAGTCGCTCATACTCACCGGCAAAAACGTCAGCCCCGGCGATGTGGTGCTGGGTTTGGCATCCAGCGGCGTGCATTCAAATGGTTTTAGTTTGGTGCGTAAATGCATTGAACGCGCGGCCGGACATTTACCCACCACCCTCGATGGCCAGCCCTTCAAACAAGCCCTGATGGCCCCTACCCGCTTGTATGTCAAAAGCGTGTTGACGGCTTTGAAAGCCCATCCGATCAAGGCCTTGGCCCACATCACGGGCGGTGGCTTGACCGAAAACATTCCCCGCGTGTTGCCTGATGCGTGCGCCGCGCATTTGGTACGTGAAAGCTGGCCGCGCACCGAACTCTTTACATGGCTGCAGCAAACCGCAGGTATCGACGAGGCCGAGATGTGCCGCACCTTCAACAACGGCATCGGTATGGTGGTGGTGATTGCCGCTGAACAGGCCGATGTCTGCCTGCAGACGCTGGCTGCATCAGGAGAGCAGGTTTACAAAATTGGCGTGATTGCTGAAAAGGGCAACGAGGCCGCAGTGCTTATTGATTGATTTTCATACCCAACAAATACCGCCTTTGATTGATCAGGTTCGGCGCTATGGGTAGCCTCCACAGAGCGCTGTTAATTTTCAGGCAAGAGTACAGCCAACCTTGCCCTGACTTTGGTTAACCGTTCCTGATCGTCTTGGCGGCGGTAAATCTCGTGCAAGTTGCGCAACATGCGTGCAATGATTTGACGCGGCGCGGCAGGTTCCAAATGAAAGGCCAACGCGTCATCAGAAATGGCTTGCGGCTTACCCAGTTTGGCACCCGGCAACCACGGAATCAATCGTTCTGCCAAGTCTTCACGGCTCAGCGATTCACCGGTGAACGGGTCAATCACCACATGGCCTTCATGCGGGTATACCAAATCCAGCTTGACCAGAAAATGGCCCGGAAAACTCACGCCATGGACTTTGAGTCCCAGACTTAGGCCCAGTTCTAACCAAAGAACTGCCAAACTGATGGGTATACCCAAACGCTTACTCAGCACCACATTGATAAAACTGTTGTGCGGATCGTCATAGTGGTTAACGTTGCCCGCGAACCGCATGTCATCAAAAAAGAAACTATTTAGCTCGCGCAGTTTGTCTAACGCATCCGCGTTGGGCATCACCCGACGCTTGAGGCGTGCGGCTAACACATCTACCTCATCCAATACCTGTTGAATGTCCATTTTTGGAAACTCATCCTGTGCCAAGCTGACAGCGGTTTCCAGCAGCGGGAAATCGTCATCGCTTTGAACCAGTGAGGTGAAGTAATCCAAGGCTGAGGGGAGTTGCAACTTGTAGTCCATGTGTCAATCATGCCTTCAGCGACGCAAAAGTGCACGCAGATCGACACCAATAACCCTAAGCGTCGCGAAATACACCACACTGGACGCAACCAGCACCAAAAACATCAAGCCTGCGCGTTGCCAAGCCAATGACTGCAAACCAGTCCAATCCCAGTTCTGAGCCGCCCACCCTAAGCCGCCAGCCATCAAAGCGCAAGCCAGCAGCACCTGAAGACACAAGCGTGGCCAACCGGGTAAGGGCATGAACTGCCCCTGCCTGCGTAATCCGACCAGCAGGCTCAAGGCGTTAACCAATGCGCCCAGCGCAATGGACAAAGTCAAGGCAGCATGTGCCAAGTAAGGCACCAATAACCAATTCATCAGTTGGGTAAACACCACGACGACCACAGCAATTTGCACCGGTGTACGGGTATTTTGGTTAGCGTAAAACCCTGAGGCCAGCACTTTGATAGCGACCAGTCCCCACAAACCCACACCGTAACCTGTCAACGCAAGACTGGTCTGCTGCACATCGTGGCTTGAAAATGCGCCATAGTGGTAGAGCACCGCTACCAGCGGTTGGGAAAACACCAGCAAGGCCACGGCACAAGGCAGCGCCAACACCAACACAAGACGCAAACCCCAGTCCAACATGGCGCTGTAGCGTTCGCGGTCCGCCTCGGCTTTGGCCGCAGCAAGTTGCGGCATCAGCACCACACCCAGAGCCACGCCAAGCAGCGCAATCGGAAACTCCATCAAGCGATCGGCATAGCTGATCCAACTGACACTGCCTGGGGTCAAGTGAGAGGCGATTTGTGTGTTGATCACAAGTGACAACTGGGCCACACCGACCCCAAGCAAAGCTGGTCCCATCATGGTGAGGATTTGGCGGGTACTATGGTCGCGCCACGCGGCCTTGATCTTTGTCGGCGACACGCTTATCTGAGGCAATAAGCCCAATTTCAATAAAGCGGGAATTTGCACCGCCAGTTGCAATACGCCCCCCAGCATCACACCGGCAGCCAGGCTGTAAATGGGCTCAATACCCTGTGAGCGCAGCCAAGGCGCACCCAACCAAGCGCTGGCAATCATGCAAACATTCAACAGGACGGGTGTAGCCGCAGGGACAGCAAAGCGCCGCCAAGTATTCAAAATACCTGCCGACAAGGCCACCAAGGACATGAAGGCGATGTAGGGAAACATGATGCCAGTGAGGTTGACCGCGGTTTGCAAGCCTTGGGCTGACTGCTTCAAGCCACTGGCCATGGCCCAAACAAGCCAAGGGGCGCCTAAAACGCCAAGCAAACTCGTGAGCATGACGGCCCAGGCCAGTAAAGTGGCCACTTTATCTATCAATAAACGGGTGGCGTCATCCCCTTTTTCTGCTCGGGTGGCGGCCAGCACCGGCACAAAAGCCTGACTGAACGCGCCCTCTGCGAACAGGCGACGAAACAGATTCGGGATGCGAAAAGCCACATTGAATGCATCAGTCAACGCGCTGGCTCCAAATACCGTGGCAATCAGCGTTTCCCGGGCGAAACCGGTGACACGGGATACCAAAGTGAATAAAGAAACGGTTGAGGCGGACTTGAACAAGCTCATCCGCCGCAGTGTAGCTTCGGTTCGTGACAACGTAACGGGTCTATTTGCTACAATGTCCGGCTTTGCCAACAACATCCTCAGACACACAAAGGAAAAACCATGGCTTCAGCCAAACCCAAGAAAAAAAACCCGCGCCTGGCATCAGGCCGCAAACGCGCCCGTCAGGACGTGAAACTCAACGAAGCCAATAGCTCGTTGCGCTCCAAATACCGCACAGCGGTGAAGAATGTTGAAAAAGCAGTTCAAGCCGGCGATAAAGTCAAAGCCGCTGAACTCTTCGGCAAGATGCAATCCGTGGTGGACATCATCGCTGACAAGAGAATCTTTCACAAAAACAAGGCAGCTCGTGACAAGAGCCGCCTGGCCGCCAAGGTGAAACACTTGGCACTCGCTGCCTGATTAGTCAGGCACCCAGCCCGGTCTGCCGCAAGCAGACCGCCATTTGAAACCGGTGCGCTGTTGGCAAAAAAAGTGGAAAACCGCCCCCAGGGGCGGTTTTTTTATGCGTGGTCATTCTTGGTTATCTAAAACTTGCAAATCATTGTCTCTGGCAAAACCCATTAAAAAATCCCAAGCCATGACGTTGGCCATGCGAATATCCGTATGCACAATCACGCATTTTTGGCCTTGGCACATGTTGGGAACGCACCAAGGCGAGTAACTGAAATGGTCACCGGGCATGGCGGGTTCAGGGCGGATACTGCTGATGACTCCGGCTAAGCGTTCTGCCCAGTCACTGGGGCGAAATGTTTGACCTGACTTGGTGACACCAAGAATCACCACTTCTTTTGAAATATAACTTTGCACCAGTCACATTCTAGGTGCCAGTTATTTCAAACTTCTGACAACCAATGCCGCCTAGAATTGCCCATCCCGGCTCCAAGCCTTCATGGCTTCAGAGCCGATTTATTTTCTGACACATACCGAGGCCCCCATGTCCACAGCCGATCCCGCTTCGCATCTGATGAATACCTATGGCCGTCTGCCAATGACGGTATCCCATGGTCAAGGTGTCTACGTATGGGACACAGCAGGCAAACGTTACCTCGACGCGCTCGCCGGGATTGCTGTCAACACACTGGGACACAATCACCCGCGCCTGGTTCCCGCCTTGCAAGACCAGGTCAGCAAAATCATGCACAGCTGCAACTACTATCACATCCCGTTGCAGCAACAGTTGGCTGACAAACTGGTCGAGTTATCAGGCATGACCAATGTTTTTTTCTGTAATTCAGGGCTAGAAGCCAACGAAGCCGCATTGAAGATGGCTCGCAAGTTCGGCCACAGCAAAGGCATAGAAAAGCCAGCCATCGTTGTCTACGAAAAAGCTTTCCACGGACGCAGTATTGCGACGCTCAGTGCCACGGGTAATGAAAAAATCCAACAAGGATTTGGTCCTCTGGTCGAGGGCTTTATTCGCGTGCCGATGAACGACATCACTGCCATTGAAAATGCCACAGCCAACAACCCCAACGTAGCAGCTGTATTTTTTGAAACCATCCAAGGTGAAGGCGGCATCAACCCCATGAGCACAGAGTATTTACGGGCTGTGCGTCAATTGTGTGATGAACGCGACTGGCTGCTGATGATTGACGAAGTGCAGTGCGGTATCGGACGCACAGGAAAATGGTTTGCACACCAATGGGCGGGCGTTCAAGCAGATGTGATGCCGCTGGCCAAAGGCTTGGGTTCGGGCGTACCGATTGGCGCAGTCGTTGCCGGCCCCAAGGCAGCGGGTATTTTTCAGCCCGGTAACCACGGCACCACTTTTGGCGGTAACCCATTGGCGATGCGTGCTGGCGTGGAAACCTTGCGCATCATGGAAGAAGACGGTTTGCTTGAAAATGCGTCACGTGTCGGCTCGCATCTGATGCAATCCTTGCGAAATGAACTCGGTCATGTAGCTGGCTTCAAAGAAATACGCGGTATTGGTTTGATGATAGGCATCGAATTAGACCGCCCTTGCGGTCCATTGATGGCACAAGCATTGCAAGCAGGACTGTTACTCAGCGTAACCGCCGACAGTGTCATTCGCTTGTTACCTGCACTCATCATGAATGAAGCGCAAGCCGATGAAGTGGTATCTCTGTTGGTTCCACTGGTGAAAAACTTTTTAAACACCCATCCCAAGGTCTGACATGAGCCAGCCTCTGAAACATTATTTACAGTTCAGCGATTTGACTGCGGACGAGTATGCGTATTTATTCACCCGCTCGGCATTGATCAAACATAAATTCAAATCCTATGAAAAACACCAACCGCTGACCGATAGAACCTTGGCCATGATCTTTGAGAAAGCATCTACCCGCACACGCATCAGCTTTGAAGCTGGCATGTACCAAATGGGTGGTGCTGTGGTTCACCTGACCACCGGTGACAGCCAACTCGGGCGAGCAGAACCCATTGAAGATTCAGCCAAAGTCATCAGTCGCATGGTCGATCTGGTCATGATCCGCACTTATGAACAAACCAAAATCGAACGCTTTGCCAACAACTCTCGGGTACCCGTTATCAATGGCTTGACCAACGAATTTCACCCTTGCCAAATATTGGCTGATCTATTTACCTTCATCGAACACCGAGGTGATGTGTCAAATCCTTTGGCATGTCTTCAAGGCAAGGTAGTGGCTTGGGTAGGCGACGGCAACAACATGGCCAACACTTGGCTTCAGGCTGCCGATCTGCTTGGCTTCACGGTTCATGTCAGCACCCCTGGGGGTTACGAAGTCAACCAGTCAGTAGCCGGGGTATCCAACCCAAACTGTTTCAACGTTTTTGCTGACCCCATGCAAGCCTGCAAAGAGGCCGATTTGGTGACTACCGATGTCTGGACCAGCATGGGCTATGAAGCCGAAAATGAAGCGCGACGCAAAGCCTTCAAAGCCTGGTGTGTCAATCCAGCCATGATGTCCGCGGCTAAACCGGATGCTTTGTTCATGCATTGCCTGCCAGCTCACAGGGGCGAGGAAGTTCAGGCCGAGGTGATTGACGGTCCGCAATCCGTGGTGTGGGATGAAGCGGAAAACCGCCTGCATGTGCAAAAAGCTTTGATGGAATTTGTTCT
The DNA here is from genome assembly GCF_046052765.1 of Limnohabitans sp. GTDB lineage: Bacteria > Pseudomonadota > Gammaproteobacteria > Burkholderiales > Burkholderiaceae_C > Limnohabitans. The sequence goes on from NZ_JAVLFQ010000084.1 coordinate 35,861, forward strand.
TCTGGGTCAACTCTGACCTCATAAGATGAAATCATTCAGACTCAGAGTCTGAGTGATTTCAACGGGTATCAGGCCGCATACAACCATGGCAAGTCCATCAATTGCTCGCCACGCCACTTCAGTGCGGTGTCACGCGCCATCCGTAAAAAACCATCTGCATGAAAGATGCGGCCATTTCGCCTTGAGCGTTGCTGTACACGTGACACGCGAGACCAGCGAGCGTTGGCATAGTCAAGCAAATTTTCCGACGCTGTCTTGCCTGTGCGCTGCCAAAACGAGGCTAATGCAGCGGCATCCTCTATGGCCATACCAGCCCCTTGCGCCAAGTAAGGCAACATAGGATGTGCGGCATCCCCCAGCAATGCCACCCTGTCTTTGGCCATTTGGCCTGCATGCCACAAGGGAGGCCGATCGAATAAACACCAGGCGCGCCATCCTTTCGCCGCATCAATCAACTCGTTTAACGCATGGCAACTGGTATGCATGGCTTGCTTTAAATCTACGGTGATTTGTTCTGTACTTCGGGACACATCCCATCCAGCCTGAGAGGCGGGACCATTCGATTCAATCAACACCACCAGATTTAAAAAATCTCCGCCTCGCACAGGGTAATGCACCACGTGCAGGCGCTTACCCATCCATATGCCAATATGCATTTGTTGAAAGAACTTGGGTGCGTCTGCCATAGGCAATAAAGCACGGTAAGCCCAATGACCGCTGGCGCTAGGCCCATCACGATCAAACATGAGGGCACGCACATTGCTGTGCAATCCATCGGCACCTATCAAGGCCTGCGCCTGATGCCTTTGATGAATGCCATCAAACTCTAACTCCAAACCTTTTGCATGCAGATTGATACCCGACACACCATGGTTTAAATGCAAAGTGATGGCCTCATGTTTTTTGACGGCATCTAGCAATGTGCGGTGCAAGTCCGCGCGAAGAACAGTGAGATAGGGTGCCCCGTATTTTTCAATGAACGATTGACCCATGGGTAACTGACCGGCAATTCGACCATCGTCTGCCCGCCTCGCGATCAATCCTTGAGGGGTACAAGCCTGCGCTTGCAAAGCCGTGTTGACACCCCATTGTTGCAATACCCGCACAGCATTCGGCCCAAGTCCTATGCCAGCGCCGGCTTCGGAAAAGTCGCTGGCTTTTTCATACACATGCACTGATGCGCCTGATCGGCCAAGCGCCAGTGCAGCGGCCAATCCGCCTATGCCTGCGCCTGCCACTGCCACCGGATCTAAGGAAGACATGTCTTAAACGCAGATAGCGTTGTCATCTATCAAACTCACGTCGATGAAGCACCGAACTGTTGAAAACAAGCGTCTAGTTGAGCTCTCCATACCGTCCTCTGCGAATCAGATACAAATGCGGCCTCGAAACTGTTGCAAGCCAACTGGTATGCCTGCGTGGCATTCAATTTCAAGGCGGTAAATGTTTGCAGATAATTGTCGTTCAAGTAACCGCCGAAGTAAGCGGGGTCGTCGGAGTTGATCATGACGCACAAACCTTTCTCAAGCATCTGACCCAGGTTGTGCTGCGACAACGATGGGAAGACGCACAACTTCAAGTTAGACAGTGGACACACCGTCAGCGGTATGCGCTCGTCAGCCAAACGCTTCATCAATGCTTCATCGTGAATGGCTTGAATACCATGGTCAATTCGCTCGGCGTGCAACACATCCAAAGCGCTCCAGATGTAAGCTGGCGGACCTTCCTCACCCGCATGAGCCACTGCCTTGAGCCCGATTTGGCGTGCCAGTTTGAACACACGTTCGAATTTTTCCGGCGGATGACCTCGTTCGCTGGAGTCCAAACCGACACCGATGAACATGTCTTTAAAAGGTATGGCCTGTTCCAGCGTTTCAAATGCTGACTCTTCACTCAGATGTCGTAAAAAACACAGTATCAACGATGACGAGATTCCCAATTTTTCTTTGGCATCCACACAGGCTTGATGTAAACCTGTGATCACAGTTCGCATACTGACTTTGCGTTCGGTGTGTGTTTGCGGATCAAAAAATATCTCTGCATGCACAATATTGTCTGCTTTAGCGCGTAAGAAATAAGCCCATGCCATGTCATAAAAATCTTGCGGTTGTTGAAGCACGCTAGCGCCTGCATAGTAAATGTCCAGAAAACTTTGCAAGTCAGTGAATGCATATGCAGCTCGCAACTCTTCTACAGTCGCATAATTTAAACGCACGCTGTTTCTTTTAGCCAAAGCAAATATCAACTCAGGCTCCAGCGAACCTTCAATATGAATATGCAATTCAGTTTTTGGCATGGCACATAACAATGCCGGCAGTGATTCAGCGCCAATGGCTTCTAGATTCATTCAACAAACTCCGAAAGTGACAGCTATTTTTTTTAAAAATCGGCGGTAAGCAACGGATGCCTTGTCACTGGCAACACTTGACTCGCTTACAGAGTACACCGGCAGCAAAACAGGTATTTGTGACTCAAGAACCGGTTTATCTTGAGAAAATATTTTGTTTTGGAATGACAGTAAATCTTCAATTTCGGCATCAAAATCAGCAACAGCCATGCGAAACCAGACCCTGCATTGACCGCGAAACAGCGGTTGAATCAATAAAATAATTGATTCCTCGTAGTCTTTGGGAACACCACTTTGCGCATCGGGTATCTTGGTTAACACTGCAGAAAAAGGATGCATGACTTCATAGTCATAGGCCACCATACCTGGTTCAACCGACAAGGCGCTTGTATTGGGTTGCCACACTTGGGCGTTACTGATTTTGAATCCGCTGTCTGATTCATAGACTTCTATCTCTGGTATTTCGCAACGCGCTGCGTCTCCCAGCCACCCGTCATGTACAAAACCGAAATGCGACATATCTAAGAAATTTTCAACAATTCTCGGCGCACTGGTAGCAACTTCATAAGGACCGGCGTTGAATTTGCGTAAACTCGCATTGTTCTCAGCGGCAAACTCTGGCCATTTGGCTTTATAGGCATTCTGCGTATCAAAACACACCCAGACCAAACCCATTCGCTCTTGCACAGCAACAGGTGTTGCTTGGTGTGCTTTTTGGGGCGTCAATTGCGGCAAGGCTGGAATCAGGGTGCAGTCTCCCTTGTTATTGAATTTCCAACCATGGTAAGCGCATTGCAACTGACTATTGCAAACGCGACCAAGCGATAACTGTGCGCCTCGGTGCGGACACTTATCGTGCAAGCCATGGACAATGCCTTCTTCGTCACGCCAAAACACCAAAGGTATTTCTAAAAGCACGGCCGCAAAAGGTTCTTCCTGTACTTGTCGTGAGTCACACGCAGGATGCCAAAATGAATATTCAATATTTGCCATGGATAAGGTTAATCAGGTCATCAAGGTGGAGTTCAAATTTCAATCTTGGGTACGTCTTTTGTGGGGTAACAGATGCTGATGAGAAGGCACCCACTTCAAATATGCCTCTATCCAATCATGCGCCACTTTTTGCTGAGCTTCATGCAGTGATATTTCACCATGACAAACCATTTTGTAGACCACGAACTCCAGATCGTTTTTTTTCTCTGCTGACCATTCACCCTGCCTAGTTTGCGGCCACAGGTTTCTAGGATCAGATGGACTGCCTCCAATATTGAGAGGTATCAAATGATCTAACTCGTAATGTCGCGGATCTCGATCGACATAGTTGTATTGTTGGATTTGTTCATGTTTGAGTCGATTGGTGTATTTTTTGTCCGGCCTGACTTGATCGGTATACCCTCGAACACAAACGGTGTCTTGAATGTTATTTTGAGTGACGCTTGGGTCGGTTGCCCCAGGGGTAAGCATAGGGTCTGGACGGGCCGTTGTCTGGGCATAAGAGACGCCACAAGAGGCAATCGCCATCATTTCCCATACAAAAGTAAGGCGCAAGAGCAGAATATTTTTCAAAGGGATTCATTTTTAAGTATTTTAGAAATTATGTAACAAAAAAGGCTGCCCGTAGGCAGCCTTTTTGATAATTGCTTAGAAAGATTATTTATTGCCAGGCACTTTACCCTCTACACCTTTGACATAGAAGTTCACGCCACTCAAAAACTTGTCGTCAGCGACTTCGTCTTTTTTCAGCAATGTTTTGCCGGTGTTATCAACCAAGGGGCCTTTCCAAATGGCAAAACTGCCATCTTTCAAACCCGCCTTGATTTCATCAATTTTGGCTTTGGTATCCGCAGGCACGTCTTCAGCGATAGAAACGATGTCGATTGCGCCTTCTTTCACACCCCACCACACGCCAGTGCCACCGACCCATTTGCCTTCTAAAGCTTCACGGGTAGCCATGATGTAGTAAGGCGCCCAGTTAATCACGCTTGAAGCCAAATGTGCTTTGGGGCCGTAAGCGGTCATGTCAGAGTCCCAACCAAAAGCACGTTTGCCTTTGGCTTCAGCGGTTTTCAGTACGGCAGGAGAGTCAGTGTTTTGGAACAAAATGTCAGCACCGCTGTTAATCAGCGATGTGGCAGCTTCTGTTTCTTTAGGTGGGTTGAACCATTCATTGACCCAAACGACCTTGGTTTTGACTTTGGGGTTGACCGATTGCGCACCCAAAGTGAAGCTATTGATGTTGCGAACAACTTCAGGGATGGGAATGGAGGCCACCACGCCTAAAGTATTGGACTTGGTCATTTTTCCAGCAATAACGCCAGCCATGTATGCGCCTTCGTAGGTGCGGCTGTCATAGGTGCGCATGTTGTCGGCTTGTTTATAGCCGGTAGCATGTTCGAATTTGACGTCCTTGCTGTCAGCCGCGACTTTCAACATGGGTTCCATGTAACCAAACGTGGTGCCGAAAATCAGTTTATTGCCCTGAGACACCATGTCGCGGAAATTACGCTCGGCATCAGCAGACTCAGAAACGTTTTCAGTGAATGAAGTTTTGATTTTGTCGCCGAATTCGGCTTCGACTGCTTTGCGGGCATTGTCGTGTGCGAATGTCCAACCGCCGTCGCCGACTGGTCCAACGTAGGCAAAAGCAATTTTCAAAGGCTCTGCCTTGGGAGCTTCTGCAGCAGGTGCGGGTTTGGGTTCTTCCTTTTTACCGCAGCCGACCATGACGGCAGCAGCGACAAGGCCTATGGCAGCGGCACGAAACCAGGTGCGCTTTTTAAATTCAGTCATATACATCCTTTAAAGAAAAAATCGTCAGAGTTTGGGGCAAGGAAAACCGCATTATGGCCTTGATTGGCGGGGTTTTCCATGGGTTTTCAAAAAATTGGGTCCCGAGAAATTGGGGTCAGATGCGGGAATGGGGGTCAGAGAAATTGGGGTCAGATGCGGGAATTGGGGTCAGATACCAATTTCCTTTG
>NZ_JAVLFQ010000085.1:0-5781 GCF_046052765.1 Limnohabitans sp.
ATAGGTAAGCGAGTCGTACTGAAGTCATTTAAGTATTGGTCGATTTCGTAAGCAGCTTTACTGAGTTGGTTGCTTGCATGCCGTAGGCACTTTTTAGCCTCATTTCTAACACGCTTAGCTTCTTGAGCCCTTAGCTCGGCCATTTCTTGCTCTTTATCCAAGACAACTACCCAGTTGATTACTATAAGGACAGTGTTATTTCAAATGTTTTGCAGGGCAACCTAACCTTGATGAACCGCCAATTTGAACGGATTCCAGTAAAGGCAATAGACGAAATTAAATTGTTTGGCAATTAGCTGGTTACGCCATAAAATATCAGTTTACAAGCACTCCGACGGAGAAATGCGATGTTGCTCACAGCAGTTATCACTGAGGCTGAGGAAGGTGGATTCATTGCCTTGAACCCAGAAACTGGCACTACCACCCAAGGTGAAACCTTCCAAGAAACAATTCAAAATCTAAAAGAAGCAACTTCTTTATATCTTGATGAGTTTCCACTGAAGATAAACAGCCATCCAGTCATGACCACATTTGTAGTCAGCCATGCTCGGCAATAATTCTTAGATCAAATCCTTAAAGTAATGTTCAATAAGCAAAAAATTTACTTTGTTAGAGCTGAATGTGATGAAGAAGCAAAAGTATGGGAAGCAACTTCTGACGATGTACCAGGTCCAGTAACTGAAGCCCAAACTATGGAACTACTTTCATTCAAATTAGAAATCATGATCCCCGAGTTGCTGGCAGAAAATGGATTTCCAGAGAAAAATGAAATTTCTTATGAGGTTCTAGCCCGCAAATTTTCAGTTACTCACGCCATATCGGTTAACTAATGGGAACAAGTTTTACGCCTGAACTTATTCGACTATTGACAGCTAGTGGATGTCATTTTGAAAGGCATGGCAAGGGGGTCACGATATTTGGTACTCACCTATCACGATCCATAGATTTCCAATAGACAGCAAGATTAAGTCTCGGCATAATGCCAATTCAGTTTTGAAGCAGAGCCTAACTTTCTTTTAATCCATCAGCTCTGCCAATTTGACGATCTGATGAATCATTTTGATACCATCCAACAGGTTTAAAGAATGCATGTTTTTTTAACTTTAATACTGAAAAATTGATCAAACTATTTTTTTTTAATTAACAATTCAATCGCGTTGATTGAATCAACCAAATCGACATCAAATTCGAATTTTGAAAAATCGATTGCGAAATTTAATTCGAGAAACATCACCAAGTTCATCATCGTCAAAGAATCCAGTCGGCCACTGGAAAACAGACTTTCATGATCATCAAATATGCCATGGTCGCCAGTCTTTTGCATGGCTTCATTGATAAAGTCACGGATTGAATTTTTGGCTTCCAAGCTCACCGATAAACTCCAAATAAGCTGCTTAAGAATAACATTCTTTCTTCAAAGCCATGCGCGTGCGAGCCGTTTCCAAAAATATGCAGTAGCGATACAAAACCCCAAACAAAAATAAAGTCTTTTAACTTGGCTAACCAAGCTTCAGAGCGTTGAGGCTGATTTTCTGATCTGATCTGAGAGATACCAATGGCCACAGATAAAGCAAAACAGTAAAAAAGATAACTTGTAAATGTTGAGATGGAGTACACAAATCCTTCTTGTATAACCAAATGGATATCACGCACAAAGTGCCACAGCGCATTGCCAACTCCTGCAGCCATGAAGGTAGCAAAGAAGACCCTGAGACGGGGTGAAGTTTTAAAAAATTGAAAAAAAGTTGGCACAAAAAAGAGTTCTACCAAAAGCTCTTTGAAATAAAAATGAAATCTGTTGAAGTATTCCGCCAAACTTCTCGACTCTAGAGGGCGCCAAGACCCCCTGGGTAACTGATATCCAGCCAATCTCGCGATACCAATAAAAAAATGAGCCCACATGGCGATATTCACGCTGTAACTGATGGTTGAAAAAATGGTGACAGCCCAATGCTTGAAGATCGAAAATTCTTCACCCCTGATGAACTGCGCGATAGTCTCATCAAGATTCTTGAATTCATTAGGCAATGCGTTTGAAAGGGTCAAGTTGAAAAGGTAAAGACACAAACCCCAGACCAACAGCTTGAGACCTTTTAGCTGGGTAATGGCTAAATCTTTAGCATTGGAAGAATGATGTTTTTCAAGGTAACCTGGGCCCTTTCCGTAGGGCAAATAAGTGGGATTCCAAAAGGCGCGAATCAACGCCAGATTAAGCAATACCGAACCTGATTTTCCAGCCCTTGCAGCCATAACAGCTTGAGGTATGAACCAAACATAAGGCGCGAGGGTCAAAACCACCAAGTCAGCGATGTAGGCTGTTGACCCTGTTGCGGTCTTTCCAACTAAAAGCATCAAACTTAAAAGTAACAGCATCCCCACCAGTGGGTGTCGACTGAATATTGATTTGGGCAGCCGTTTAGAAAAGATAAGGGTGATATACAAAAAACAGAGGCAAGCCACCGTACACATCAATGCAATGGTTTGACTCTGCCCTGTTAACCCAAATTGATCAACTGAGATCTTTTTAATGTTTGTGAGTAAATCAGTCCAACCATACCAAGCACCCAATAGTTCATAAAGCCAAGTACCAGCAAACAAAATCAATGCACGGCGACCTTGAAACCTGGCCGCAAGTAAGGCAGCAGCGATGATGATTATAATTTCTGATGTTTCAAAATGAGGCCACAAGACAAGTCCAGCAATGACTGCTGCGCTTAGTTGTCCGTGCCACCGATGGATCCAGTGATGCCAATAGGGGTTTTGATCTACCACCCAAAGTTGTCGCCAATAATAAAAACCAGCTTGCTTCATTGGGTCTGATTTGATAGCCGATGCAACAAAGCCTTTCGATCCACTTTTCCGCTGGTATTCATTGGCATTTCAGACAAGCCAATGATTTGGGTTGGGATCAAGTAACTTGCAATACGCTGGCGCAACTTTGTCAACAAATCAGCCTCATCAATCTCCTGCCCAAGCACAAATGAGACGGTACCCTTTGCATTGCCAAACTCATCGATCGGCCAAGCTACCGTAGCCACCAATTCGATGCCTGAGACTGAACGCACATGAGAATCAATTTCCTCAAGCTCTACTCGATGGCCGAGGATCTTGACCTGATGGTCAAGGCGTCCAAGGCAGTGAAATAAACCCTTGTCATCTATTTCAGCCAAATCGCCTGTTCGGTACCAGCGTTTGGATCCAATCATCACAAACGCAGCTTTGGTCAAATCTGGGCGCTGAAAATATTCCACCGCCAGTTGTGTACCCGAAATCAGTAACTCTCCCCTGGTTTTAGTTTTATGTTGGAGTTGACCTCCAGTCAAGATAGCCAATTCTGAGCCACAGAGCGGTTTTCCAATAGAAACAACCTGCTTGGCTTCCGGTTGTATATCAGCATCCTTCACTTCGTTATAGGAACAAAAGACGGTCGCCTCTGTTGGTCCATATAAATTGAAAATACGGCTCTTGGGTGCTGCTATTCTCCACGCCTTGACAACGCCAGAGGACAACTGTTCACCGCCAAACACTGTCAAGCGCAGATCTTTCAGTGAGTCCGGGGCAAGCGCTTTGATTTGAATAAGCATTCCAGCCAGGGAGGGCACTGAATTCCAAACTGTCAGCTTTGCATTGTTAACAAATTTCACAGCATTCATCACATGAGTAGCGGGAAGAATATGAACCTGCGCGCCTACTTCCCAAGTGACAAACATGTTGTGGATGGATACATCAAAACTCATCTCGCACGTTTCGAGTGCTTTGTCATCACTTTGCAGTTTGAGGACTTTAGACATTTGTTGGCAGTAGTTTCTGACAGCCCCACAACTGATGACCACACCTTTGGGCTCTCCGGTCGTGCCCGAAGTGAACATCACATACGCCACATCATCTTTACGCATTATTGCGGGTGCAAAGATGTTTGTTTGAGGTAGGTCTTTTAGATCAATGCACTTGTCGAGTGCAGATTCTTTATTGCCAACATGAAGTACCGTGACAGAAAGCCCAGATAGCATTTCTTGAGACAACTTGCCGAGTCCTTGGTCATCGGTCACGATGATTGACAGATCGCAACGCTTGATGATGTCAATCATTCTTTGAGTTGGCCACTTGAGGTTGATTGGTACATAGGTGGCACCCAACCAACTGATCCCCAGCAGACCCACGCACGCGTTAACACTTCTCGATGCAAGCAAAGCAATTCGTGCCCTGGGTCTCCTTTCAAAACATTCAAGTTGGCCAGCTACTTTGGAAGCTTGCGTAGCCAATTCTTTAAAGGTAAGACAGGAATTAGGGTCAGCAACCGCCAATGAATCTGGATGATTCAGGGCATTCTGATAAACCGAAACTGCCAGATTGAAATTGGAACTCACGTGATTTCGAGTGCTTAAATTTTTGGAAAAATATATTAACCTATCTCCGTAGAGCATTAAAACTTGAAACATTCAAGCGCAATGTGTTTGTTTAGTCTTTGAATTCTTTCAACTTCGCATTGGATCGATATTTGAATTAATCCAATGCTGCCTTTTTGTAGGTGAGGTATTAGACTCGGTTGCAAGTCCTTAATTAATGCTATCGCATTGTTAATTATCTGTTGATAATTTAAATTAGGTGTTTACAATACATGCCCAACGATCGCATCTTTCAAACACAAGGGTTTGTAGGTTTTCTTCACCAAAGGCAGTTACAAAGGTATTGTTGCTCAATACGGGTCTCTTATTGAAAGGATGTTGGACCGTTTGGATGCATCAAAGGAAGCTGAAGACATGGATTTGCCCGGTTACAAATTTCATGCACTCAAGTGTGATCGAAAGGGGGAGTACGCTGTTTCAGTCACTTGAAACTAGCGAATCACCTTCGAATTTACTGGCGAAGATGCAGTTAACGTTAACTTGGAGGAGTTTCACTGATGAGATCTCTACGAAACCCCAATCGCAAACCAACGCACGCTGGCGCAGTTCTGCGTGAAGATGTGCTGCCTGAACTGGCATGGACGCAAAGTGAATTGGCTGAACGACTCATGGTCAGTCGCCAAACGGTGTCAGATCTACTGCATGAGAAGAAAGCTGTCACAGCCGAGATGGCGATTCGTATCTCAAGAGCAGTGGGCGGCACGCCAGAAAGTTGGCTTCGCATGCAGGAGGCTTTGGATCTATGGACAGCAGAAATCAAGTTCAAAAACAATCCAAGCATCGCACCTAAAGCATTGGCAGCTTGAAATAAAAAAGCCCTTGCATTACTGCAAGGGCTTCAAAGTTCAGTGTCCCTGCATGGAGTCGAACTTTTGCAGATTTCGGTTCGAGCCCTGGTAGTAGCGTCAAACATTTCGCGTGCAAAATGACACCAACAAGTGCAAATTTGACCAAAACGCTGGAAAATTTGTAATTTACAAATTTTGGTCAATTACACGAAATATTACACGGTGGCTATTTTTACACGTAAGTCATTGATTTATATAGGTTTTTGACGAGCCTGGATTTCTGTTAATCCGTAGGTCCCTGGTTCGAGCCCAGGTCGAGGAGCCAACAAACACGGGGCTTACATGCCCTTTTTTGATTTAATGCATAGCTAAAAAATTCCTTATGTAGATGTCATGTAGAGGCATTCGAGTAATCCGGTACTGCCTCCGCAACCTTATTGCACCCACTCTTGGTCCAGAGCGCTAAATTTATTTGAACCGAGTACTTTGCAATTCCAATGCAATTAGTTTTTTCCACAGACCATGTTGATACTGTCTCTTATACACATCTGACGCTGCCGACGATCTTACGCGTGTAGATCTCGGTG
>NZ_JAVLFQ010000086.1:0-2627 GCF_046052765.1 Limnohabitans sp.
TTGGTCGCAGTGTCAACGGGTTTGCTACAAGGCATGACGCGCGAAGAGGTGGAGGCAGTATTAGCGCACGAAGTCGCGCACATTCAAAACGGCGACATGGTCACGCTCACGCTGGTGCAAGGCGTTCTGAACACCTTTGTGGTGTTTCTCAGCCGTGTCATCGGTTATGCGGTAGACAGCGCCTTGCGCAAAAACGACGAGGAAAACACAGGCCCCGGTATCGGCTACTACGTCACTAGCATCGTGCTTGATATCGTATTGGGTATAGCCGCCAGTGTGGTGGTGGCATGGTTCAGCCGTCAACGCGAGTTCAGGGCGGACGCAGGCGCTGCTGCTTTGATGGGCCGCAAACAACCGATGGTCAATGCATTGACCCGTTTGCAACATATGCAATCCGAAGGTTTGCCGCCTAGCTTGCAAGCCATGGGTATCAGCGGTGGTTTGGGCAAGATGTTTTCTTCACATCCACCATTGGAAGAGCGCATTGCAGCTTTGCAAAACGCAGGCTAAATCCTAAAACCCCAGCAGACGCGATCAGCCCAGTGCAAGGGCGATCGCGTTTTTTTTCACCTGTGGTTTAGGGCACTTGGGCAGATCAAACCAACTGCGTACATCCTCTTCCAAGCCCACGCCATGCATGAAGTTGTAAATCGCTTTTTTCAACCCACGCCCTAGCAAATCATGGTCGGTGCCGGTAGGGTCTGTGAATCCCACATCGTTTTGCGCAAAACCACCCGCTGGTAATGGCAACAAACTCACACCATAGGCGGATGGGTTCATGCCCACAGGCGAATGCACGGTGCAGGCAAAGCGGTGAAAAAACCCGCTGTGTATGCAACCGTTTTCAAACAACTGACGCACATACTCCAACGCGTCTACCGTGTCTTGCACGGTTTGCGTGGGGAAGCCGTACATCAGGTAAGCGTGTACCAGCACACCTGAACGCGCAAAGCTTTGCGTGACGCGTGCGACTTGTGCCACGGTCACGCCTTTTTGCATCAACGCCAGCAATCGATCAGAGGCGACTTCCAGACCACCCGACATGGCGATACATCCGCTCTCAGCCAATAGCTCGCACAAGTCAGTCGTGAATGTTTTCTCGAAACGGATATTGCCCCACCAAGTCAGTTGCAATTGACGACGCAGTATTTCTTCGGCCATGGCTTTGAGCGCTTTGGGCGGCGCGGCTTCGTCTACAAAATGAAATCCAGTTTGGCCGGTTTCTTCGATGATGCGTTCAATGCGATCGACCAGCGTGGTTGCGGTGGCTGCGTCATAGCGAGAGATGTAGTCCAGCGACACATCGCAAAAACTGCATTTCTTCCAATAGCAACCATGTGCCACCGTCAGCTTGTTCCAGCGCCCGTCGCTCCACAGTCGGTGCATGGGGTTGAGCATGTCCAGCAGCGACAGATATTCATGCAACGGTAAGCCGTCCCAAGTGGGCGTGCCTACGTCGTCAAACGCCACATCGGGTTCTGCCCAGTTGATGTATTTAACCGCAGCGTCCACGCGCACAAAACTTCTTACCAAGCGTTGCTGTGAACGCTGTCCTTGCAAATGTTCAATCAACGACAACACAGGGCGCTCGCCGGCGTCTAGCGTCACCACATCGACAAAGTCGAACAAGCGAGGTTCTTGCAATGAACGCAATTCTGTGTTGACGTAGCCGCCACCCAAACATATGTTCACTTCAGGGTGATGCCGTTTGATGGTTTGTGCGATGCGCAGCGCCGCATACACCGCACCCGGAAACGGCACCGATAACAACACCAGCGTGGGCTGGTGTTGTTGCATGGCTTGCAGTGTGAGTTGTTGCAACAAGGTGTCAATCAAATTGGGTGGTGCTGCCAATGCGTCAGCCAATGCATCAAAACTCGCTTGGCTGCCCGCCAGTGATTCACCGTAGCGCACAAACTCAAAACGCGGGTCCACGGCATCGCGCAACACATCAGCAATATCGTTCAGGTAAAGCGTGGCCAAATGCCGCGCCCTGTCTTGCTGACCCAATGCGCCAAAAGCCCAGCCAAGGGCGTCACCGCTCTCGTCGTCAAACGCATCAAGAGACGCAAACCGTGGACCCTCCGGCAAAAAACCACGTCCGGCGATACGGTGGCACAGCGTGGCGTCGCGGCCTTGTAAAAACGCAATCGTCGGCGAAATGCTTTGCTGGTAACGCGGGAAATGGTCGAGGAATGCATTCACGCTTGCGCTGCGTTCGCCTTCGGGCAAAGACAACGCAATGTCCTGCATTTGCGCCAACACCGCAGGGGTTAACAACTGCAGCACCAAGGCCAAAGCCAAATCGACTTGCTGCGCCTCTATGCCACGACTGCGTAAAAAACCCGTCAGGTAAGCGGTGGAAGGGTAGGGCGTGTTGAGTTGCGTCATCGGCGGGATGACGCTGAGCACGCGCACCTGTGCCGTTGTGTCGGACGAGGTGGCGAGCAAAGTCAAGCGATCAGACAAACATTAAATGGGCAAATAGCCTTCGACTGATAAATAGCGCTCACCCGTGTCGTAATTAAATCCCAGTACTTTGGCACCTGCGGGTAACTCAGGCAACTTCTGGGCAATCGCTGCCAGCGTGGCACCGCTGGAAATACCCACCAGCATGCCTTCTTCAC
>NZ_JAVLFQ010000087.1:0-3077 GCF_046052765.1 Limnohabitans sp.
GATTTTCCGGAGGAAAATTCGGGCTCTGACCCCAATTCCGCAGGCTCTGACCCCAATTCCGCTGGCTCTGACCCCAATTTCCCTGATCCAAATTCCGCCGACCCCAATTTATCGGTTACTTCGAACAAAGCGCCCAACATTTTCTCGTCCACACGTTGCATCAAATGCGCATAGCTCCCGATGACATGACCCGCGCCCAAGGGCTTGGCCGCATGGCTGAATGTCAGGGGCTCAATCTTCAGAAAACTTTCCACTTGCGCTGCCAATTGCGGCAGCACCGGTTTGAGCATGGTGCTTAGCAAGCGGAAAGCTTCTATGCAGGTGGTACACACATCTTGCAAGCGAGCTTCCATGTCTGCTTGCTTGGCCAACTCCCAAGGCTTGTTGGCGTCCACATATGCATTCACTCGGTCAGCCAATGCCATGGTGTCGCGCAAAGCCTTGGCGTAATCGCGTTCGTCAAACAAGTCTGCAATCGCTGTCAATGCATTTTGCAGCTGTGCCAACAACGCCTGCCCGTCATCGCTGACAGAACCCAACTTGCCCTCAAACCGTTTGGCAATAAAACCCGCCGCACGAGAAGCAATATTGATGTACTTGCCCACCAAGTCACTGTTGACCCGCGCCATGAAATCATCTGCGTTGAAATCGATGTCTTCGTTGCGCCCGTTGAGTTTGGCGGCCAAGTAATAGCGCAGCCACTCGGGGTTCATGCCGAGCTTGAGGTATTTCAACGGGTCGAGTCCCGTGCCCCGACTCTTGCTCATCTTCTCGCCATTGTTCACGGTCAAAAAACCGTGCACAAACACTTTGTCAGGCGTTTTATGGCCACTGAACTTCAATATGGCTGGCCAAAACAACGTGTGAAAGGTGACGATATCTTTACCGATGAAATGGTATTGCTCGGTGTCTTCTGCGGCCATGTATGCTTCAAAACTGCGGGTGTCCCCATGCTTGGCTTTGGGGCCGCCTTTGTCGAACCAGTTTTTCAATGAAGCCAAATAGCCAATCGGCGCATCCAGCCACACATAAAAATACTTGCCTGGCGCATCGGGTATTTCAATGCCGAAATAAGGCGCGTCGCGGCTGATATCCCAGTCGCCTAAACCCTCGCTGGTTGAACCGTCAGGGTTGCTTCGAACGCTGAACCATTCCTTCACTTTGTTTGCCACTTCGGACTGCAGGTGCTTGCCGTTTTGCGTCCAGTCCTGCAAAAACGCCACGCAACGCGGGTCAGAGAGTTTGAAGAAAAAATGTTCGGCGTGTTTCAGCACCGGGGTGGCACCGCTCAAACTGGAGTAAGGGTTTTTCAAATCGGTGGGTGCATACACCGCGCCGCAGTTTTCGCAGTTGTCGCCGAACTGGTCTTTCGCACCGCATTTCGGGCATTCACCTTTGATGAATCGATCCGGTAAAAACATGTTTTTCTCAGGGTCGAAAAACTGCTCTATCGTTTTGCGCTCGATCAGCGTGCCGCCTTGCTCCATCGACAAATCGCGCAGGTCGCGGTAAATCTGTTGCGCCAGTGCATGGTTTTCCGGCGCATCGGTGGAATGCCAGTTGTCAAAGCTGATGTGAAACCCGTCTAGGTATTGCTGCCGCCCTGCCGCAATATCGCTGACGAACTGTTGCGGCGTTTTACCCGACTTTTCGGCGGCAATCATGATGGGTGCGCCGTGCGTGTCATCGGCGCAAACGAAATTGACCGCATGCCCTTGCATGCGCTGAAAGCGCACCCAGATGTCCGCCTGTATGTATTCCATCATGTGGCCGATGTGGAAATTGCCGTTGGCATAAGGTAAGGCGGTGGTGACAAACAGGTGTCGCTGGCTCATGGGTAGGTATAGCTAGGTGAGGGAAACCGCGATTTTATGCGGCGCGCAGCGAGTCGCTCGTTCGACTGTCCTGTGCACAGACCTGTGTTGCCATAGCGGTCATGATCACTGCCCGTTTCAACTGACGGCGTGCTTGGCTAGACTAGACGCTTTTCGCATTGAATAAGCTGGAGCAGTTATGGCCGTGACCGAACAAGACATTACCCTCGCCTTGCAAACCCTGGTGGACCCGCTGACAGGTCAGGATTTTGTGGCGGCCAAAGCCATCAAAAACATCCGCATCCAAGACGGTGCTGTCACTTTTGATCTGGTGCTGGGCTATCCCGCCAAAAGTTTGTGGTCTTCGTTTCAGCAACAACTGGAGCATGTGGTGTCGCAAATTGCGGGTGTCAACTCGGTGAAGGTGAGTGTCAGCAGTCAAGTAGTAGCGCATGCAGCACAGCCTGGCGTGGCGTTGTTGCCCCAAGTGAAAAACATCATCGCAGTGGCGTCGGGCAAAGGCGGCGTAGGTAAATCCACCACCGCCGCAAACTTGGCGCTGGCGCTGGCCGCTGAAGGTGCCAGTGTGGGCTTATTGGATGCGGACATTTACGGCCCCAGCCAGCCGATGATGATGGGTTTGTCAGGCCGCCCCGAGAGCACCGATGGCAAAACCATGCAACCGCTGGAGGCCCACGGTGTGCAAGTCATATCCATTGGTTTTTTGGTGGCACAAGACCAAGCCATGGTATGGCGCGGACCCATGGCAACACAGGCCTTAGAGCAGTTGCTGCGCCAGACCAACTGGCGTGCGCTCGACTACTTGATTGTGGACATGCCGCCTGGCACTGGCGATATCCAATTGACGCTGAGCCAGCGTGTGCCGCTGACCGGCGCGGTCATCGTCACCACTCCGCAAGACATTGCATTGATTGATGCGATGAAAGGCATACGCATGTTCCAAAAAGTCGGCGTGCCGATTCTCGGCATAGTGGAAAACATGGCTGTGCATGTGTGCAGCCAGTGCGGCCATGCCGAACATATTTTTGGCGTCGAGGGCGGAAAAAAAATGGCTCAGGCCGAAGGCATGGCTTACTTGGGTGCGCTGCCACTCAGCATGGCCATACGTGTGCAAGCCGACAGCGGCTTGCCCAGTGTGGTGGCAGACCCCGATGGCGAAGTCGCAGGCATCTACAAATCGGTGGCGCGTCAACTCGCCGTGAAAGTGGCGGCCAAAGCTAAAGATTTTTCGTCCAAATTCCC
>NZ_JAVLFQ010000088.1:0-38364 GCF_046052765.1 Limnohabitans sp.
CGGCAGCGTCAGATGTGTATAAGAGTCAGGTGTACACACGGTGCGGCCCGCTTGAGCGATGGTTTTTTAGAGGGACGTGAAATCGAATGTCCTTTCCACCAAGGACGTTTTGACGTGTGCACCGGCAAAGCCATGTGTGCGCCTTTGACACAGGATATACGCGTGTATCCCGTGCGCATAGAAAACAAACGTGTTTTCGTGAACATAGCCTGAATCGCCATCGCCTAACAAGGACCACAAAATGTCAAATGAACTCGGTCGATTGGAAGACTTGCCCTCTGACTACGTGCAGGATTTGCGCGACCTTAACCTCGTGCCTTTATGGCCGAGTTTGCGCGGCGTACTACCGCCCAAAATTCCTACGCGCCAAACAAAGCCTACGCATTGGCCTTACAAAACCTTGAAGCCTTTGTTGTTGAAAGCTGGCGAACTCACGCCGATTGAAAAAGCCGAACGCCGCGTGTTGGTGTTGGCAAACCCTGGCTTTGGTTTGGACAAAATGCAAGCCAGCGCTGCCATGTATTTGGGCATGCAATTGCTCATGCCTGGCGAATGGGCGCCGAGTCATCGCCATACGCCCAATGCAGTGCGCATGATTGTCGAAGGTGAAGGTGCGTACACCACTGTAGACGGCGAGAAATGTCCTATGAGTCGGGGAGATTTGATTCTCACGCCCACAGGTTTGTGGCACGAGCACGGCCACGACGGTACAGACCCAGTCATCTGGTTGGATGTGTTGGACTTGCCCTTGGTGTATTACATCGAGGCGTCTTACCATGTGAATGGTGACCGCCAAACAATTAGGCCTGGTCGAGGCGATAAACAATACGCTCACGGAGGCTTGGTCCCCAGCCAAGTGTTTGAACGCAGCCACAAGGCCTATCCCATGTTGCGTTATGCATGGACAGATGCCAAAGCAGCGCTGGAAACTTTGGCCGTTGATTTGCCCGATTTAGAGCAAGTGCAAATCACATATACCAATCCTGAAACAGGTAATGATGCAGAAAATATTCTGGGTTTTTATGCGCTGATGTTGCGTCCCGGTCAAAGCTTGCGTTTGCCTGCACGCTCACCCGCGCAAGTGTTTCACGTCATCGAAGGTTCGGTTCAAGCGGATATTGTCGCAAGTCATTTCAAGTTGGTAGAGGCTGACACTTGTTGTTCACCTGGCTATGAAGCTGTGACGTTGAGAAATTTGCAAGCCGACAAAGCCTCATTTATTTTCATCGCAGATGAATCTCCCTTGCACCGAAAACTCGGTGTTTACGAAAACCGAGGTTGATGTTTCAACCTTTCAATGGAATCCTTATGACTGTTTATGTGTTCACTCCACCCGCTGTTCAATCATTGGCTATCAAAGGACAATCTGTTCGATTTCCAATCAACCGTTTGTTTTTTGTAGGTCGCAATTACCACGCACATGCCATTGAAATGGGCAAGCCGGTTGACAAAACGGTGGAGCGTCCGTTTTATTTCACCAAAGCACCGCAAACATTGTGTGCCAGTGGAAGTACGGTGGCGTATCCACCTGAAACCAGCAATTTTCATTTTGAGATGGAAATGGTGGTGGCTATAGGTAAGACCGGTTTTCGTGTGAGTCAAGAAAATGCACACGAATTGATTTATGGTTATGCCGCCGGTCTTGATATGACTCGCCGCGATTTGCAATTGGTTGCCCGCGATAAAGGCCGACCCTGGGATCTGGGTAAGGATGTGGAGCACTCTTCGGTGTGTAGCGACATTATTCCTATGCCGGAGAAAATCATCGACAGCGGAGCGATAACACTTGAGGTCAACGGTGTGACCAAGCAGTCATCCAATGTGAACAAGCTCATTTGGAATGTGCGTGAAATCATCGCCGACTTGTCTTTGTTTTATCACTTACAGCCGGGGGATTTGATTTATACAGGCACGCCTGAAGGTGTGGGGCCTGTGGTGCCGGGAGACAAAATCACAGGCCATATCGCCGATATTTCTGAAGTAGCTTTAACAATTGGAGCGGCTGAACAATCGTCACATTCTTGAGTACTTGCGTGAAAATTTTAGCCACGGTGATGCCCTTAGGTTGGCTG
The DNA here is from genome assembly GCF_046052765.1 of Limnohabitans sp. Classification (GTDB taxonomy): domain Bacteria; phylum Pseudomonadota; class Gammaproteobacteria; order Burkholderiales; family Burkholderiaceae_C; genus Limnohabitans. Next base: position 2,073 of record NZ_JAVLFQ010000088.1, read on the forward strand.
TCTTCTAACAGCCCACACTGCCAGACTCAACCAAGCGGCAATAAACGCCATGCCGCCATAGGGCGTTAATGCTTTGAAAACGGTGATGCCGCCCAAATGTATCAAGCATATGTTGAGGCTGAACATGAACAATCCCAACAAAAACAACACTGCAGACAACAGCAAGACTTGACTGGTTTTGTGCAACATGGCGATCGCACAAACCCCCAGCATCGCCAGTACATGGATTTGCTGCATCTGTAATGCGGACTGCACTGACTTCAATGCTGATGGGCTCAAACCCTCACCCATGTGCGCCACATAAGCAGCCAACAAAACCGATGAGGCTGCAATGACGCAGGCAATCACAAACAAAATGCGGCTAGCGATTTTCATGAGAATTTCCAAGGCTTGAAAGGTTATGATTTTCGATATGAAGACATTACACCGCTTGCACTTTGCAATGCTCTTATGGAGCTGCATGTTACTCAGTAGCTCGGCAGTCACTGCCCAAGCTGCAGACCCTTGGCTCAACGATCTGCAGCCCTTACCCAAACACGAGTGGAACTACGAACGCGCTCAGCATTTGCTTGAGCGTGCAGGTTTTGGGGCAACGCCGCAAGACATTGAACAACTGGCCCGATTGACACCCGCGCAAGCGGTGCGAAGCTTGGTGCGCTTTCAAGCCACAGCCGATAAATTCGAACCTTTTGATGATTCGGGTTCGCATGATGCGGGCCTCGAGCCTTTTGCCGCGTCGCGTCCCGCAGCCACTGACTTGGCCAAAGCCACCGGTCAAGCATTGGGTGTGAAAGTCAAACCTTCTGGCAACAGGCAAGTGCAACAAGTGGCCGACCGTTATTTGTATTGGCTCAGGGCCTCGCGTTTGGAAACCCACCGCTTGAGCTACTGGTGGGCCAACCGCATGCTCACCTCACCGCGTCCTTTTCAAGAAAAATTGACTTTGTTTTGGCATGGCCACTTTGCCACCTCTGAAGAAAAAGTGCGCGACTATCGCAAGCTGTACGTACAAAATAATGTTTTACGCCAACACGCCAACGGAAAATTCCGTCCCTTGATGGTGGCTGTGGCCAAAGACCCCGCCATGCTGGCATTCCTTGACGCAGCCGCCAACCTCAAAGGCGCACCCAATGAAAACTTTGCCCGTGAAATCATGGAACTGTTCACCATGGGCGTGGGTAACTATTCCGAACAAGATATTCGCGAAGCAGCGCGGGCATTCACCGGTTGGAACTACACAGATTTGAAATTTGTCATCAACCCAGAGCAGCACGACGACGGCTTGAAAACTGTCCTACAGAAAACAGGAAATTTCAACGGCGAGCAGGTCATTGATATTTTGTTGGCCCAACCCGTCACTGCCGAGTTTTTGGCAGGTAAGCTCTATCGCTACTTTGTCAGAGAAGATTTATCGCCTCTTTATCAGCAGCAATTGGGTAAGTTGCTTCGCGAGTCGGACTACGATATGGCGGTCTTCATGGAAACGGTGTTGTTGTCCAAAGACTTTTACAGCGAGGCATCGGTCGCTACACGCATCAAGCCGCCTGTGGAATTGCTGATTTCCACTTATAAAAAAATGGGTCTCAAAACCGTACCAGGTCTGCCCGACTTCAACCAGCAGTCGGAGATGCTGGGCCAAAAATTGTTCTACCCGCCCAATGTGGCGGGCTGGGCACAAGGACGCAGTTGGATCACTCCCGGGTTACTGTTGGCGCGGGGTAATGTGATTTATGACACTGTTTATCCGCCCATAGACTTTGTAGCGCCTGACAGAGTGCCCAACGGCCTCTACCAAATCACTTCAGTGGCAGACCAATTGGCACAAGGTCAAGACATCACCACAGCCACCAAGCCCGTGGGCAAAAGCATGGGCGAAATGTCCATGTCCAACCAAGGCGACCGAGATGAAGATTTCAACACCCGATTGGCCAGTTACAACGCATGGCGTAAAGCCATAGAGAACGTTAAACCGATTGATCGAAGTCCTGCCAAGCTGAGACTGTCAGACATGCTGCGCCAAGCCAAATGTAAAACCACACATGAAGCCGTGGCGTATTTGATCAAGCGTTTTGTGTCGGTGAAAGTCGATGCAAGCGTGCAAGCCCAGATAGCCGACATGCTGAGCCAAGACTTGGGCACCTCAGACCTCGCCGCCGCCGACAGTTACATGGAAGACGCTTTACGCAACACCTTGCATGTGATTTTGTCTTTGCCAGCCTACCAATTGGGATGAACATGCACCACGCCAACTTTCACCGAAGACAGTTTTTGCAAGGCTTGGCAGGCTTTGGCATGGGCGCTGCTCTCCCCTTGGGCCAAAACGCATTCGCCGCAGACAACCGACGCATATTGGTGGTGGTGGAACTCACCGGCGCGAATGACGGTTTCAATACTTTGGTGCCGTACGCAGACGACGCCTATTACCGCTTGCGCCCCAAGATAGGCATTCGCGCCAATAAACTGCGCAAGATTGATGACCAGTACGGCTTCAATCCCGGCATGGCGGGATTTGAACGTTTATTCAAAGAGGGGCAGATGGCAGTCGTGCACGGCTGCGGCTACGACAACCCTTCTTATTCGCATTTCACTTCTGCTGCCTATTGGCACACGGGTGTGCCTAATGGGGGCGAGAGCTACGGCTGGTTGGGTCGTTTGGCAGATGCCATCGATCCGCAACTAACGCCCAATTTTTTAGTGAATATTGACGAGCGCCAATCTTTGTCCGTGCAAGCAGCACGCCATGTGCCAGTGGTGTTTGATGACCCCGAACGATTTGGTCGCAAAGGGCTCTACCAAAGCCGCCCCCTGATTGACAAAGATTTAAGCAATAACGCGCCTAGCAGTAATGCGTCTCAAAAGTTTTTGGAAGACGTGGCGCAAAGTGCAAGACAAGCCTCAGAGCAAGTGCGTGCGGCATGGCAAAGCTACAAAACACCCGTCGACTACGGCATCTTGCCCATGGATTTACCCAAAGTAGCCGCCATGATCGATGCCAAATTACCTACCCGCATCTACCAAACTGCTTACCGGCACAATGCTTTTGACACCCATGTCCAACAAGTCGAGTTGCACCAACGTTTGCTCACCTATGTCTCCGATGGTGTGAGTGGTTTCATGCAAGACATGAAACGCATAGGTCGTGACAAAGACGTGACGGTGATGGTGTATTCCGAGTTTGGACGGCGGGCAGCCGAGAACACCAGTTTGGGCACCGATCACGGCACAGCCAACCATGTGTACTTGGTGGGGCACACGCTCAATGGCGGTCATTATGGCCAAGCGCCCAGCTTGACAACACTGAACAACGAAGGCAATGTGCTTCACACCGTCGACTTTCGCCGTGTGTACGCCACGGTCATGCAAGAGTGGATGGGTGCCAATAGCCAAAGCTTGCTCAATGGCAAGTTTGAGCCCTTGTCAGTATTTGCCGCTTGACGACACCAACCTTATGGGGTCACTGGCTATCTTTTTCTAGTTACTTTTAACCACTATTTACATCAGCAATGCCGACCGCAGCGAAAAGTCTGGCATTCACCTAAATCAATAGACATAGAACTATGGTTGAGCTGGGGTGGTAAGGGCGTCTAATGAATATGTGTATATTGAGAAAAAATACTGCGCGAACAATGGCATTTAATTTGTCATACGTTTCATCAATAATGGAACTCCTTTATGGATTTCAGTTTTATCTAATTTCTTGAAGCTAGTTTTTTTATGAGCCTCAAACAAGCATTTGCGCTACATCAGCAGGGCCGCCTTGCCGAGGCTGAGGCCATATACCTCAGTCTGATTAAGATTCAACCCAAACAGCATCAGATCATGTTGCTTTTGGGAGCGCTCTACATCCAGGCTAGTAAGTTTGATAAGGCTGTCAATTGTATTAACCGATCACTCAAATTGAATTCTGACAATCCTCAGGGGCACTGCAACCTCGGGGCGGCGCTGGAGGGGCTGGATCGATTGGAAAGCGCCTTGGCGAGTTTGGATAAGGCAGTAAATCTCAAGGCAGATTACCCTTTGGCTTGGTTTAACCGTGGCAATGTGCTGACCAAACTCAAGCGCTACGAGTTGGCCGCTCAGAGCTATGCGCAGGCCTGTCACTTCAAGCCAGATTATCCTGAGGCGTGGATGAACCATGGCCTGGCCTTGCAGTCATTGCGACAATTTGATGATGCACTGCTCAGCCAAGAGCGAGCCCTGGCCTTGAGGCCTGACTACGCCGAGGCTTTGTGCAACAAGGGCAATATTTTGCTGGATCTCAAGCGCAGCAAGGACGCTATCTCTTGCTACAAAGAAGCCATTGCACTCAAGCCCGATTACGCCAATGCCTTTTACAACATGGGGAATGCGCTTAACTCGCTCAAGCGTCCCTTAGAGGCCATCGAACAATTTCAGCATGCACTTACCCTAGACCCAAACTTCGTGCAGGTGTACTGCAATTTGGGCGCAACCTACAAAGAACTGCACCAGTTTGAAGCAGCTTTGACCTGTTTGCAAAATGCAATTTCATTAGACCCTGAGGATGCCGACGTTCACTTTAATTTGCTACACCTGTACGAAGAAACCAAACAGTTCGAACAAGCCATCGTTCATATTAAAAAACTTCGCTCACTTAGGAACGAAAAAAGTTTGGATTTTGAAGGTCCTCAATTGTTCATAAAGATGCGTACCTGCGACTGGCAAGACCTGACCCAAGCCATTCAGGCCGTGCGCCTACGCGTTTTTGAAGACAAAGAGCCCACTGAGCTGCTGCCCTTGTTGGCCATCAGCGATGAGTTGTCGTTTTTAAAACAAGCTGCAGCTCAGTACACCGCCAAGAACTATCCCTCACAGCTCAGCACCCCATTGACAAATTTAATTAGCAGCAATGAGCGCATTGCGATAGGCTATTTTTCCTCGGACTTTAATCACCACGCGGTGTCCATATTGAGCGCAGAGCTGTTCGAGTTGCACGACAGGTCGAAGTTTGAGGTGCATGTGTTTTATCTGGGACACGCGCCAAGGGACGCCAGCGCCGAACGTATCGCCGCAGCAGTTGATCATTTTTGGGAGTGTCGTCATATTGATGATGAATCACTGCTGACCTTGGCGCGTCAATACAAACTGTCTGTGGCGGTTGATTTGAATGGGGCTACCGCTGGTTGCAGGATGTCGGTTTTTGCCATGCGACTCGCACCAATCCAGATCAATTACCTAGGCTTCCCAGGCAGCGTAGGAACCGATTACCACGACTACATCATCGCTGACGATTACGTGGTGCCTGATAACCTGGCGCATGGATACACCGAGAAGATCATGCGATTGCCTTGCTTTCAGGTCAACGACAGAAAGCGAAAGGTCAGCGCCGATACCCCCACCCGCTCTGACTTGGGACTTTCGGACACTGCGATGGTGTACTGTTGCTTTAACAATACCTACAAAATCTCTCCTATATTGTTTGATGCTTGGATGAACATCCTTCGCCAAGTCGAGCACGGGGTGTTGTGGTTGCTGGGCGACACGCCATCCACACAGCTCAATCTGCAACGCTGTGCTGCGCAGGCTGGCATCGACCCACAACGTCTGGTGTTCGCTTCACGTGTAGCCTATGAAGATTACATGGCGCGTTATCGCTGTGCCGACGTTTTTTTAGATACCTTCCCTTTCAATGCTGGCACCACAGCCAGTGATGCCTTGTGGATGGGCTTACCGCTGATCACTTATTCTGGGCACAGCTATGCCTCACGTATGGCTGGCAGTTTGTTGCACGCCGTGGGCTTACCCGAATTGATTGCCTCGGATATTCACGGCTACCAAGCACTGGCTGTAGAACTCAGCCTTCAGCCTGAGCGCTTGCAAGAACTTCGTCGCAGACTCATTGACATGAGAGACAGTTGTTTACTTTTCGATACACCACGGTTCACACGAAGCCTAGAGTCTTCATACCTTGAGTTGATCAAGCAGTTACCAAAATATTAATTTAATGAGGTGACGTCACAAGTTTGTCAAATTCGGTGAATAAGCTAACTTATTGTTAAAAATTATTTGAGCAGTATGCACAACAAGATATTGGTGGTCGAGGACGAGCCTGACATACGCGATTTGATTTCTATCAACCTCAGGGCATCCGAATTTCTGGTCCTCGAGGCGTCCGATGTGAGACAAGCAAGCCAGCTTTTGGCCTCAGACCAGCCTAACCTGTGCATTTTGGACTGGATGCTGCCAGACCAGACGGGTATTTACTTGCTCAGGAAGATGAGAGCAGAGCCCTTGTGGGCCGACATACCTATCATGATGCTGACCGCAAGATCCTCTGAGCATGACAAGGTGCTGGCGCTGGACTTGGGTGCCGATGATTACCTCACCAAGCCCTTCAGCCCCAGGGAGTTGATTGCGCGTGCTCGGGTTTTATTGCGAAGAAAAAAACCGTCACAGACCCCCGAAAAGTTGGATCTAGGTGACCTGCAAGCATGTAAAAACACCATGACCATTACATCGACAGGTACATCCGTCACGCTTCACTCGACCGAATTTAAGCTCTTGTGGCAACTGTTGTCCCGACCCTCGTGGGTTCATTCAAGGTGGCAACTCATCGAGCAGGTGTGGGGGCGTGAGGCGCAGGTCGATGAAAGAACTGTGGACGCACACATACTTCGGGTTCGCAAGCAGCTGGCTGCCATCGGGACATCTTGTTTGATTGAGACGGTCCGTGGCGAGGGCTACCGGCTGGTCTTCAACTCAACCTCTCAACAGTCTTGAGGGTAGTAGAGCCATGAGTGGACTGGTACTGTTAGATCGCCAAGAAGAGGAGCACCTGGTGCGGGTGCTAGAGGCTGGCATAAACGTCACCGACTCTAGGCAACTGTACATGTGGGCGCAAGGACCCTTACAAGGGTTGATCCCACACAAAGCCTTGGTATGTATGCAAGTATCCCAATCGCAGGTCATCCGACTCGATGCTTATCACTCCCCACATCTGCCAAAGCAAGTGATGGACGAGTTAACCAGTTCACAAGACAGCAGCATCCTGCAACTGCTCAAGACCTCTGCTGCACATGGAATTCGGCCCCAATGGCTTGAATTTGAAGGTTTCTCCGATGATGCCGAGGCCCAACGTCATATTCAACGCCTATTGAGACTCGGTTTAAGCAATGCATTGTTGTGCGGCTCTTATCTGGATTCGGGTGTCAACACGGTATTCATACTTTTAGAGGTCCAGCCCACCAAGACCATTGAAAGAACCTCTTATTTGCTGGAGTTGCTGCTCGCGCAGTTGCACCTGTCTTACATCCGTATTTCTGCCCAGCAGGGCAGAGTTGGACAATCAGAAAAGATGGCCGCACCCGTGAGCAGCCGTGAGCTTGATATCATGCGCCTGGTGGCCAAGGGCAAGAGCAACCAAGAGATCGCTGAGTTGCTGTTTATCAGCCCCTTCACGGTCAAGAACCACGTGCACAACATATTGAAAAAGCTCAAGGTCAGCAACCGTATGCAGGCGGCTAACAAGATTCAAAGTTTGTTGTTGGCTTAGCCATTCAAAATAGTCCGAAATGACCAGTCAATTTAATTGTTGCAGCCCATATAAAAATGCAAATCTGACAAATTAAATTCAAAATCAGAATAAACAATATCTCCAACAAATCAATTCCACTTGATTACGAGTGTTGATTTGCCCAAAGGTCAAACATTCTGGGGCATCGGGATGCTGGCCAAGGGGGACATGGCGTCAAACACGTACCCCGAAATTCTTCAATCATTGATTTCTTCGGAGTTCTTATGAAACTTAACAAAATCGCAGTTGCAGGCATGATGCTTGTCGCTGGTTCTTCCTTCGCTGCCACAGCAGCATTGGAGTGCAAAAAAACTACCCCCGAACTATTTGTCAACACCTGCGCACCTGCTGCCACATTCTTTGTGGCAGGCTCTTCTGCCTTGGGCGGCGCAATAGAGAATGTGATCACCGCAAGTACCACAACGGGTGCCGTGGGCTACTTTGACACCAGCTCGACACCTGTGGTCGAAATTATCGACGCAGCCACTCCCAACGGTATTGCATTTGGAAACAAGACCAACAATGGCAATGCCGGTAACGGCGTAAAGGCCTGGTACGGCATGTCACGTGCTGATCTGACCGGCGGCACTTCTAAGCCAATTTTGGTTGTTTACAACAGTTACATGGGCTCTGCCGCTGGCGTGTCCAACGTCTTGGCAAACCCCAAGTCACTGGCAGCCGGTGTGCCGGAGGCGGACATTGTTACAGTTGGCCCAACAGGTAACACTGCAAATAACTGTAGAGTAGTTTCTGCGGCTTTATCTATTTTGGGTTCAACAAAAACAGTAGCAGCAGCTACAAATAAGGTTCAATGTTTCTCCCATGCGGTTACTCAAGCTGACTTGGCCATCTCTGACGTCAACGTCAGTGAGTTGGCTGCCATGTACGACGTCCTCAAGGGCGGCACAGAGCTCAAAAAAGCCACACTCACTCCTTTGGCCATGCAAGGCTTCGCTGTTGCTGTGAACAATAACTTCTACACTGCACTGCAAAACGCTCAAATCACATCAGGCGCACTCGCATCTTCTTGTGCAGGTCTTTACACAGAGGCTTGCCAGCCAAGCATCAGCCGCGCCCAGTACGCCAGCTTGGTGACCAAGGAAGGCTCCATCAAGTCAGCTGCTGGTTTCATACCTGGCTCAACAGAGGTTTTGACACTTGCCCGTCGTGACCAGTTGTCTGGCACACAGGCTACCTCTAACATCTACTTCGCCTCTAATGTATGTAACATTGCTGATCCCAAGGCCACCTTCGCCAACAAAGGCGGTGCCCTGAACGTGATGCGTGCAGCAGATGCTACCGCCTACGCCCCTGGCCTGGTGGTGCACGAGAACGTACAGACTGGCGACGTTGAGACAGACCTGAAATTGTCCACTGGTTACTCCATCGGCGTGATCGCGTTGAGCAAGGGTGCTGAAACAGGCTACAAGTTCGTCAAGCTTGACGGTGCCAGCCCTAACTTTGCCAAGGGCGGTACCTCAGTGCTTAGCAGCACAGCCTTGCGTAACAACATGTTAGACGGCTCTTGGCCACTGCAGATGACTGCCTACGCTGTCTACCGCACCGCTGACGGTACTTACGGAACGAAGGCCCTCAAAGCCAACATGATCAAGCAAATGGTTTCTGACCTGTCAGACGCTTCTTTGCATGACTTGTCTGCGATTGGTTACTTCAATGGTACAGGCACGCATGCATACAAGCAGACCAAAGTCAGCCGCGTTGCTGGCAACAACTGCTCACCTTTGATCACACGTACCAACTGATCTTAGTATTTGAGTCGGCTTGGTCTACCCCTGCCACAAGCAAGGGTAGATTAAGCCAGATAAAACGCCCTGCTCGCAGGGCGTTTTTTTTTAACAAATTCGTCATAGTCGTCATACAAAATGTAGTGATGATGAATTTAACAAATCGTCAGGGACATTCGTCCCTCGAAATATGCGTCGCAGGAAGACACCTCCTCGCTTTCTTATTTGCGGCGGCTGTGGCTTGTGTGTGCGTGGCGCAAAGTGCCAACCCCCAGCAGCCCAGCTTTCCCATCTACGAGTTTCAGGTCAAGGGCAACAGCGTACTGACCCAGCTCGCCATAGAAAAAGTGGTCTCCCCTTTCACGGGTGAAAAAAAAACGATTGAAGATGTAGAGGCCGCGCGCTTGGCGCTGGAGAAGACCTACCACGACGCGGGCTTCATGTCTGTGCTGGTCACCATCCCCGAGCAGAACGTGGACACCGCCATGGTCGAGCTGCAGGTGGTCGAGGCCAACGTCGACCGCCTCATCATCAAGGGGGCGGAGTACACCGCACCCAGCGTTATTCGCTCACGCCTGACCGAGCTGACCGGTGACAAGCCGCCCAACTTCAACACCATGCAAGAGCAACTGGCCAGCCTGAACCGTGGCAACGACTTGAAGGTCACGCCCATACTGAAGCAGGGCAGGGTGCCAGGGACCATAGACGTGCAACTCGATGTGGACGACCAGTCCTCATTTCATGGCAACGTAGAGGCGAATAACCGTCGAAACTCCGCCTCCACCACCGACCTGCACGTGACTGCCGGCATTCGCTACGACAACTTGTTTCAGTTGGGACACAGCTTGGGGCTGACTTTACAAACTGTGCCTAAAACCCCTGACGAGTCGACAGTCTGGGTGACCAACTACTCCATGCCATTGAGCAGTTGGGGGGCCAACTTGTCCTTGTTCATGGTCAACAGTAAAAGCAACATCATTATTGCAAATACTTTTACCGACGGTAAAACGTTGGGCCTGAGAGTGTCAAGAGGCCTGGCGGGCTTGGACAATTACTCGCACAACCTGTCGGCGGGACTGGACTACAAAAAGTTGCGTGTTTTTACTATAGAAGACAAAAGCCCACCCGAATACATACCACTGGTGGTGAACTACGGTGCCACCTTGCTGGGCACGGGGCGCACCACGGGCTTGGATGTGACACTGACCAACGGACTTCGCGGCACGCTTACCGACGCCGAACTGAACTTCAACGAAAGAGGGCGGGGCGCGTCGGCTAACTTCACCACCCTGAAAACGGGTCTGCTGCACACTGAGACACTGAAGTCATGGACATTGGTGGCCAAGCTCAACGGCATGCTGTCCTCTGGCATCTTGCTTTCATCAGAGCAGATGAGCATGGGCGGCGCTGACACTGTTCGCGGCTACTTGGAGGGCGAGCGCACGGGCGACCGTGGATATCTGGCTGGGTTGGAGTTGCAGGCACCTGCAGTCAAAGTGGGCAGCGGGATGCGGGAGTGGAACGTTCGGGGCTTGGGCTTTGTGGAAGGCGGCTGGTTGTACACCTTGTACAGACCTGCAACTACTAAATATGGCGCATCCCTTGCAGATAGCCACCGACTCGGCAGCGTTGGACTGGGGCTGCGTGTGCAGGCCCCTCAAGGTTTTGTGATTGATGCCGATATAGCTCGCACACTCACTAAAGGGGACTCCACCCAGTCTGGGAAAAGTCGCCTCAGCCTTCGCGTTGTTTGGAGCTACTAGGGTATGAGCACTCGGCTGGTTTGGTCTGCGGCACTGCTTGCCTGCGCGTTACACGGACGGGCGGTGGGTCAGCGTGCGCCTGACAAGCCAGAGAAAGGGGTTACAAATATTCGAGCAAATGCGTTGCCAAATACAGACGTAACAACAGGTAAATTAAAACAGCCAGACGTAACAACAGGTAAATTAAAACAGCAAGTTGATACTACGTTGGTCAATGGTAAGCCGGTGATGACCATACAAACCGATGCGCCCACCAACATTCTCAACTGGGAGTCGTTCAATATAGGCAAGGATGCTACCGTCAAAATTGGCCAGCAAAGTTCTTCATCGGTGCTGCTCAACAACATAGTCAACGGTACCAAAGATCCGACCGTCATCAATGGCATATTGAAGAGCATGGACGGCATGCCGTCGGGCCGTGTCTACTTCTATGATCCTGCGGGCATTGTGTTCGGGGCGGGTGCGCAGGTCAACCTCAACAGCCTCATAGCCAGTACCTTGCGCTTCGATGAGTCGCGTTTGAAAGCGGGTGGCTTGTTGTTGCCTGGTACAGGGGCGGCTTTAAGTGCGGCCTCAACCGACCCTAACTCGAGAAGAAGTATCTGGGTTGAAGGGAAAACAGCCGAGGCTATGCCGGCTAGTATTACCGTTGATAACGGTGGACAAATTATTCTGGCAGCGCCTGGCGTTTACAACGAAGGATATATTCATGCGTCCGACGGGCAAGTGATACTTGCTGCAGGTGACAAGGTTTACCTTGCCGCGCCAAATGTGTCAGATTCAGGCAAATTGCGCGGATTGGTGGTAGAAGTAGAAAACATCAAACCCAAGGAGTACCCATCAAAGGCAAGCAATGAAGAAAATGGGGTTATCAGGGTTGACCGAGGCAATGCCACCATGGTTGGCTTGGCTGTGAATCAAAGTGGTGTCATATCTGCACAGACTTCGGTGTACCTCAACGGATCGATCTACCTTAAGGGAATAAGTACTACTGATACAGATAGAGAAAAAGTTGTTAAATACTCACAAACAAAAGACAAAGATAAATATCCTTTATCAAATTCCTTCTCGGGCGTCGTTACCTTGGGGGCAAGGAGTGTCACTGAAATTGTTCCTGATGACGATTCGAATACGTTAACCCTTGAAAACATAAAAAATTTCAAACAATCTGAAGTTCAGATTATTGGAAGTAACATCAGTCTTCTGGGAAAAACCGCGACATCAGAAACTGGGGCGAGAATTTTAGCCAAAGGAGGTACTGTAGACATCCTCTCAGTCAACCTCGAATTAAAAACTCCTAAACTGCTAACCAAAGACATGGTCAGGGTAGATTTGGGTAAGGGCAGTTTGATTGATGTGTCGGGCATGAACACAGCCCAATTGAGCATGTCGAACAATATCATCGAAGTAGAAATGCGCGGCGCCGAACTGGCTGATAACGTGTTGTTGCGCGATTCTGCGCTATACGGCAAGAAGATCAATGTCGACATCCGTCGGGGAACTCAGATCGCCAACATTGATGGATGGTTGTTAAGTTCGGTGAAATACAAAATTGACCAACTGAATACCAAGGCCGGTACTGTCACCATCAGCAGTGACGGTGCAGTGATTCAACGAGCCGGCAGCAAGCTGATGCTAGACGGTGGAGGGGTCAACTACTTATCTGGCTACGCCAACACCAGTCTACTCAAATACTACAGCAACCTGGTAAGTGTTTCATCGGCCAAGTCAGGGGTTGCTTACTCAGAGATAGTCAACTTACCCGACGGTCGAAGTAACTGGGAGCAGGGCTACTACGTTGGAAGCAATGCTGGCACTTTGAACATATCTGCGCAGGTGGTAGGTCTACAAGGGGATATGTCTGCCTCCAGCCAGCCAGGGCTTTACCAGCGAAACGTTTCGCAGGCGGCTGTAACCTCAGCCAAGTTGGTCTCAGCCTATCCCTTAGGGGGGACATTGAATTTGACAGTCAAAGGATTAGATCAGAGTGAAGATTTGGTAAGGGAGAACTCATTCGCCTTGCTAAGAATAGGAAATACGACATCTTCAAATATATTGCCCGAGCTGAAATTTAATTTGAAAGACTTGGACAGCATCAACCAGATGAATTTGAACTTCAACGCACTAAGTTCAAAGGGGTTTCAATCATTGACTGCGAATGTGGCTGGCAACATAGAACTCACTACTTATTTGTCATTGCTACCCAAATCCACGCTGAGCTTGACTGCAAATCAGTATGAAAAAGCCTCTAAGGGAACTGGTAACTTGACTGTCATGCAGGGCATTTCGACGCCTGGTGGAACAGTTTCGTTGACCGCTTTGCGAGAGCTGACCCTGGGTAATTCTGTTGCCATCAACTCCGCAGGACGTTGGACAAACGATGCATTTTCAAAGTCTGACGAACTGTCTTCAAACATACCGGTCGATGGCGGCAGCATCTCCCTACAAGCTCACCGTCTAAATCTGGGTAACTTTTCAACATTAAACGCCTCTGCAGGGGCATGGATTGATGAGTTCAACAAAGTCAAACAAGGTATGCCCGGAACCATCAGCTTGGTCACCCTATTCAATGGTGGTGCAAACAACGATAATATCATTGCAGGTATTCAAGGATTACCGTCAACCAGAATGTATGCCTATGGCTTTGGTGCCGGTGGAAAACTAATACTCAGCGACAACCTCGTCAATATTGCCAAGTCTGACGACCTTGCGACTATAAAAACTGGCGGCTTGCTTCTGACCCCTGATTTTTTCAGCTCAGGTGGTTTTGCCAGCTTCGAAATCAGCAGCTTGGAGAATCGATCGAAATCCGAAAGCGGTAACTTAAAAATTTGGGCAGGTGCACAGGTTAGGCCTGTGACGAGCAGCTGGTTTTTGAACAAACCATCACTCCCGAGTGGAGTCTTCTCCACCGACGGCTATTCAGGCCCCGCACAACTGGTCACCTACCCCTTGAGCAGCAACGGCATTGTCAGGCCCGCCACAACATTGACACTCAATGCCGATCGCGATTTACTCATGGATAGCAAAGCTGGTATCGTGGCTGACCCTCAATCCAAAGTAAATCTTCTGGCTGGTAACCAATTGACTGTGATGGGCTATCTCATAGCCCCTGCAGGAAATATTTTGTTGGCTTTGACGTCCACTGACTTTGACATTGCGCGAAGTATCTGGTTGGGCCCTGCAGCGTCTTTGAGCGCCCCCGGCAGTTCCCAAAGAATATTCACTGATTCAACTGGCTTCAGCAAGGGAGAGATTTTGGATGGCGGGGAAATTAAGATCGGCAGAGTAAAAGCTACGCCTGAAGAAGGCATCTTGACCTTGAAAGACTTTTCGTCTGCCAATGCTTACATCATCGCGCAGAAAGGTTCCAGCATCAACGTAAACGGCGTTGGCGCCGATAATTTACAAAGTAGTTTAGGTGCCATCAATACCTCTCTTTCAAGTAATGGTGGCAGCATTGATATTCTTTCAAGTCAGGGCATGCTGCTTGAAGCTACTTTGTCAGGCAAAGCCAGCACAGGGGCAAAAGGCGGCAGCCTGAACTTGGTGTTGGACAGTAACTCTACAACCTATACCAATCCTTCGGATAATGAGGAATATAGCCGATTCTTCAATATCTTAAACAAAGCGACAAAGCTGAAGATCATTCCGAATAATATTTCCCCTGGATCTCCCGTCGTAGTTGGTTCAGATACTGATGGGTGGATTTTATCTGGTACCAAAAAAGGGGGCGAATCTACCCGAAATATTGGGGAGGCTTGGATCAACATCAACTCCTTTGCTTCAGGCGGCTTTGGTCGCTTGCAAATCAAATCTCAGGACGTCATCAGTTTTGATTTAGGCAATGGTCCTATGGACTTGGTTGCAAGGGACGCCATCGTGCTGGACAGCCCCATATTCATGGCCGACCGTTACACCGATAAAGTTTCTTACAGCAAGACCAGCAACGCAGTCACGTTTACTGCCCCATATGTCTTGATCGGTGGACAGGCTTCATTGATCATGGGCACCAAATCCTCTGAAGGAAAGACATACCCTAAATCTCAAAATGCTTATATGAATCCTACGCCAAGCATTGGGTCAGGGATTTTCACAGTCAATGCCCAAACGCTTGAATTGTCTGGCACAAGTACCTTGCAAGGCTTCAACACCGCTAATTTAAACAGTACATATGACACACGCCTAACCTCCAGCAATAGTTACTTTTCCGAGTTCCAGGCAGACGTCAAAGAAACTATCAATAACCATCCAGAGTTGATAAAGTATTTGCCCGGTCAATTTAGCATGGTCGGTACATTGACACTTAAAAATTCACAGCTCTACCCAGGAACATCGAGCCAATATTTATTAAGGGTCAATGACAGTCTTGACGACGATGTCAAAGGAAAAATAAACTTTAAATCTAATAGCAATTTAGCTGGAAGTGTTTACTCTGCAGCAGGTTCAATAACTGCCGTTGCGACTTACTTAGATCAAGCCGGCATCATCAAAGCGCCTCTTGGAACCATCATACTCGGCAACCAAGATGACCCAAAACTCCCACTTACAAAGAGTTTGATCTACGAAGCCAATAGCCTTACCTCGGTCAAAGGCGAGGTAGCCATGTTATTCGGTGACATGCTTAATGGTTCCGTAGCCACATCAAGTTCTTGGTCAATCAGCGCGAACAACAGTTCGGGTATTTCCAAATCGCTTTTATTGGAAGATGCCAATGTCAGTAAACAGTACAGAAGTTCGCTGCCAACCAAACAAATCTTATCGCGGGGCGCTGAGGTTACTGTCACGTCTGGTGCCGTTTTGGATGCATCTGCTGGGGGACAATTGCTCTCTTACGAATTCACCCCTGGAAAGGGTGGCTCAAAGGATGTATTGGATGTATTGAGTGCGCCCAATACCTTTGCCATACTCCCCGGGTTTACAGGCAAAGTGGCACCAGCCGATCCGAACAATGTTGACAGCAATCTCGGCGTAGGTGACAAGATTTACCTGTCCGGTACATGGGGCTTGCCAGCCGGCACCTACACCTTGCTACCCGCGCACTATGCCCTGTTGCCCGGCGGATTCAGTGTAAGAGTCCAGCCGAAAACTCTGGGCATGTCCCCTCAGGCAAATAGAGTCTTGCCAGATGGGACCGCGCTGGTGTCTGGGAGCATCATGTCGGCTTCCCAAACCTCAGGAAACGCAAGAGGGTATCTGGTGTCTTCTCACGCGGTGATTCGCAAGAGTTCTGAAATCACTTTGTATGACGCAGATGGCAAAGAAGATGACGCTGCCTATGCCGAGCAAGCAAAAATCAATTTGTGGCCTTTGCACGGTTACTTCGCCAAGCAAGCAGATATCAATTTGTTGTCCTTGCCCGAAATGCCTTCCAATGCAGGTTACATGCAATTTGTCGCAAGCCAAAGCATTGGGCTGAATGGCAAGCTGAATATGCCCTCAGGTGCATTGGATATTTCTGTCACGAAGGCAAATTCCATCCTTACATTGCAGGCAAGCAGCACCAACCTTGCGTCCAATACCCTGTCAACTGACAACTTAAACCAATTACAACTCAGTAGTTTGATGATTGGCGGCCAACGCTTTTATGACACGAAAAACAAAAACTACAAAATCATAAATTTGACACCCAAAGTGATGTTAAATGAAGATAGTAAAGTATCTGCCAGCGACATTATTATGGTTGCCTCCGACACTATCGAAATCAAGTCAGGTGCCAAAGTGTTGGCTGAGAGCTCCCCTTTGTTCGATATTGCAAATTTCAATATAGATGGCGATGCAACTTCGATTCGTGTCAACGGTAGTCAAGACAATGGTCGACAAGAGATCCAGGTCACGCATTTAAATCCGAATTTAAAATTTCAAAAAGGTGTCCTTATTTTAGGTGTAGGAGCATCGATTCAATCTGTCGGTTCCGTCTATCTTGATGCCACTGGTTCGATGAACCTCAACTCCAACCTTCCCGTGATCGGGGATACAGGTTTATTGGGATTGGCAGCGCCTGGTATCAGTTTTGTCAATACTGTTTCCTCAAGCAGCGATGGACTTCAACTCGCCGCAAGTCAACTTGAAACGCTGAAGTCTGGTCAGCGCTTGAGCCTGAACAGTTTTAACAAGCCTATTAGTTTTGAAACCGATGTCACTATCGGTGCCAGCGATACACAAGGCATCAGTTCCCTGACCATCAAGTCAGCTGGCCTTAAAGCGGATAATGAAAGCATTACTGTTGCCCTCAATGCACAAACAGTCAAGCTTGAAGGTGTTGAGTCAACACCGCTTACGGCAAGCCTAATCCCTTCCACCAATCTAAATATCAACAGCAATCAATTGTTGGTCGGAAATGGTTTGTTTGCCTTGACAGGTTTTGCAAGCACCGCTTTCAATGTGTCTGGACAAATCAAAGCCGCGGGTGACAAAGGAACGCTTGTGACTAGGGGCGCACTTTTTATGTCAGCCAACGAGTTCACTGCTGACAATATCAAGTCAGCCCGATTTGTCAGTGCTGGCCCTATGACACTCGCCAAAACAAGGGGCTCTGTCAGCGCTGTCAGCCAAAGCATTGGCGGTGAATTGGCCTTTACCTCCCCCCAAATTATTTCAGATGCTGACATCAATTTACCTTCAGGCCTCTTGACCTTCAACCACCCAGAAGATTTTAAAGAAGATGTAGGTTCAATTCAAATCAACGGAGGAACTTTGAATGTCTCTGGTGCCAGCAAATCTTTTGGCAAGGATGCGTATGGCAAGGGACTGATCGCTTATGCACCTGCGGGTAGCATAGAACTGAACGCAAACACAATATCTATAAACGGGGGCACATTCGACGTGTCCTCTAAAGGTGCTGCAGCCGGTAGCATAGCCATACAAGCCGAGAGTATTCAAGGTAATGGTAATCTCAGCAAAATTATTTTGAAGGGGCAGGCTGATGACAAAACCCAAGCCCAGGGGCAGTTTAGTCTTAGTACAAATGGCTTTGACGTTTTCGGGACTGGCCTTAACGAAAAGATCATAGACGCTGGTTTTACAGAGTCAGTTTCATACCGCTTAATCAACGGCAATTTATCGATGGGACCAACAGATGTGATACGAGCTCACAATGTGACCCTTACAGCTGATAACGGAAACATATATATTGCGGGAACCTTGGACGCCAGTGGGCCCAAGGGTGGCAATATTTACGTTTACGCAGCCCAGCCCACTGCGTATGCTGGCAAGGGCAATATATTCATCCGTTCTACTGCAGTTTTAGATGCGAGCAGCACTGCGGATGCAAAAACAGTCTCTGCGGCGGGAAGTTTGGGCAAGGGTGGGTATGTCTTGCTGTCTACTTCTACGCATACTGGCGACCCGACTGCAAATGGTTCATCTATTAATTTTGATGGCGGTCTGATAAAGGTAGCTGGTAAAAAAGGCAAAGACGGCTCTGTGTTGATGAGAGTACCCAGTGCTGTCGGCGATAACGCTGCGATTTCATTTACAAATAATCCAACAAGCTTTGATACAAACACAAACGCTGTCTTGGAAGTATTCAAGGTATTTCAAGGCTATACAAATATAGATGAAACTAATTACACTGATTTCACAGCTTATGTCGATAGCTTTGCTTCAATTTCAGGTAACTTGAGCAGGCCCTCCTCGTTGAAGTTGAGACCTGGCATTGAAGTTCGATCAGCAGATAACCTGACAGTCAGCGTGAACGAATTTGCAACTGATGCAAGCCAGCGTGGCTGGGACTTATCCAAGTGGCGATTCAATGATCAACCGATTAACCTTACTTTGCGTGCAGCAGAAAATTTGACCATCAACGGGTCTATCAGTGACGGGTTTGTCAACCCCAATGACTACCCAAATTACAACCCTTACGACCCAAGTAATGCAAATGGTGCTTACCGCTCAGGCATGGCCATGCCCAACTGGGCGTTGGGTCGTGGTGACTCAGCAGACATCAACTTGGTGGCGGGGGCTGACTTTGATACTGCCCATACGTTGTCTACCAAACGATCAAAAACCACTGGAGACTTTACTTTAGGTTTTGCTGAAAGAAAAGCCACTGACGAACCCGCCCGCGTGAACATTTTTGATATGCCAGTAGCCTTGGTAAGAACGGGTACTGGAAAAATCAACGTAACTGCGGGCGGAAACGTCGTTCTCAAACTGATATCACTAGAACAGTTGGTGGACATTGAAAATAATCGGAGTTTGTTAGTGTACACAAGTCAAATACCTTCAATTGACCTAGATTCCTATAAGAGTACGTTGGTAGTTGGCGGGAGTATATATACCTCTGGTGAAGTCAATGTAGATCCCGATCTGTTGTCCTCGAATATCCCTATCAATGTGCTCAATCCCCACTACATGGGAGGAAAAAAAAATGTGGTGATGACACCAGCAGTATTTTCAAAAAATGGGGGGTCCCTAAATATCAAAGCAAAAAGAAATATCTTGGGACCACGCAACAACGAAAATAATTGGTACTACCAGAATGGAGATTACTCTGTATCAATTGAGACAGCCGATCCAATTACACCCGATGTTCCTGCATCTAAAACTAAAGCTGGGTATGAAAATGCCTTCAAGCTTGCTCAAAAAGCAGCAGATGACAAATTGAAAGAAATCCAAGCAGATCAAGATTTTAAAGAAGCTTACATAACATCATTTAAGATAGGTGAAGAAGTTTTTTACACGACAGATGAAAAAGCGGCATTTATTAATGAAAAAGGAGTTTCTTTCCCCGTATCAGATTACATTGATGAAAGTGCAAAAACTAGAAGGCAAAATGATTTAGAGTTGATCAATAAAAGAATTGTCAAAGCTGTCGATGCTAAAGAAGAAGACAAGTGGTACGCCGAAGTTGTCGCTAAGGCAGCAAAACAAGCTCAAGAAGCAGCAGGTGAGACTTCCCGTTTTGTAAAAAGAAGTATAGAAATAACTGCTGTCAGATACGCCACTGAAGATTGGCTACCAACCTCCGTTTCACCATTGGTTAACAATTGGTTATTCAGGCAAGGAAGAAGCAATACGACTGCAACTGGTACATCTGAGTTTGCACAACTGAATCCAACTCCAGATGGTACATGCGCAGATAAAAAATGCCTGACAACCGCTTGGTGGGCCAGGTCAGATTATTTCAACCAAAGTTTCGCCACATTAGGTGGCGGTGATTTGTCTGTGAAGGCAGGCGGAGCAATCAAAAATATTTATGCAAGCACGGCAACCAACGCGTACATGACAGGTTCAGCGCAAAGTGCTACGCTCCAAGAGAGTGGTGGCGGCGATTTGTACATGACCGCAATAGGAGATATTGCAGGCGCTGCCCTATACGTACAAAAGGGTAAAGCGTTCGTATCAACCCAGCAATCCGTCACTACAGGTGATAACTGGATTTACCCAAGTGACAGAAGAAAAATCCATACCAAAAAATCAGAGAGCATGGAGAGTGATGGCCTTAAAGCTTTAGACACAGTCATCGCTTTGGGTGACGCCCAATTATATTTGTCAGCCAGAAAAGACTTAGAACTTGAAGCTATCTATAACCCCATGCTGGCTGAACAAAGCAAGTACAACCGTACCAGCACTAAGGTAACAGGAACAAATAATAATGAAGAATTCCTTGATAATTTACTAAATTACAATGGTGGTGAAGTTAATGGGTTGGCTTACACTTATCCTAGATTTGGTTATTCAGGTTTTTCTCCTCTGTACCTTGTCGGTGGTTTATGGAATACTTCAAAAAAAGGTGTAACGGGTTTTGAGAACTTAGAAAAGTTTCAAAATAATTTTTCACAATTTTCAACTTTTTCTACTTACACAAATACCAGTCAGGTCAAATTACTGTCCTTGGGTAATATCACTCAATTGAATCGAAGCAACTTACTGGCGGCATCTGATGGTGTCATGGTACTGAACGATTTACAAATAGGTCAAGATAAGTTCAACGAACTTGGTTTTGACAGGTACTACACCACCTCTCCTGCTCAATTGCTGGCAGTGGCTATGGGTGGAAGGTACGAGTCTTCGAATGGATTTACTTTGATGCCGTCTACAAACTCTCAGTTGAGTGTTTGGGCCCAAGGTGATGTGACTCTAAACAATGGTAGCGCAGGTGCGATTCATATTTTGGATGTGCTCCCAAGTAGTCTCTCTAACCAAGAAGCCCCACGATTAATGACTCAGAAAGATATGGATCTTCTAAAAGACAGCTATACAAAAGGACCCGGTGCTCACTTCCAACCGGAAATTAGCAATTTAAACCCTGTGTCGAGCAGTTCTTACTCTCGCATAGTTTCGCTGAGAGATATCGTTGGTGACGCAGGCTATGCTACGTTCAGCTTGAACCTGCCTAAGGCGAGCAGCATCATAGCCGGTCGTGATATTGTCAACCTTGGGTTTGTCATTCAAAATACCCAAGCAGGTGATATTTCGTTGGTTAAAGCGGGCAGAGATATTCGCGATGAGACTATTGATAAAAGGCAACAAGGTGATTGCACTGAAATCTCAGCCGTTTGTATTGCTCATGTGTTGACTGGGCCAGGAAGATTGAAGTACGTGGCAGGTAGAGATATTGATCTGGGTAGCCAAAAGGGAATCGTGACCAGAGGGAATTCAGACAATCCTTTCTTACCCGAAGGTGGTGCCAGCATACAAATAACCACCGCTGGCTTAGAGCCTGATTACGTAGGTTGGACTGTTTATTTACAAACCCTGTTGAATCAGAAAGTGGACCAATCAAATATCCTTAATTACGAGCAATTAAAGGATGACATTAGAAATCCACTATTAATAAAATTTAAACCAAATGAAATGACCGAGATAGAAAAGATAGGAGACGTTGCCCTTAAAGATGCAGCAAAAAACGAACTCTTCTTTAATACCGTTTCTGGTATGACTGATACGGAAAAAAACAAGCTCTTTTTTCAAAGCTTGTATACGGTCAGTCTTTTAAAGGATAAAGCAACAAAAAAAATTACTTTTACTTATTTTGATGATGACATAGCGAGTTTGTTCCCTAATTTGAAGAACGCTTCAGCTGGTAATTTGTCCAGCCATTCAAGCCAGATAAAAACCGAGCAAGGCGGATCGATAGACATCTTCACCCCGACCGGATCAGTTTATGCTGGATTACCTATCGGTAAGCAATTTGCTAAACCGTTCAACCAAGGTTTATTCACCGTACGAGGTGGTGATATCAACGCGCTTGTGAGCCAAAAATTTTTGGTTAACTTAGGCCGTGTTTTTACGCTGGCCGGTGGTGACATTACTTTGATTTCCCAGTTTGGTGACTTGGAGGCTGGCAAGGGGTCAAAAACAGCATCTGCTTCACCCCCACCGCGGTTCGTTGTAGCAACTGATGGCAGTGTGTCGGTTGACGTGTCGGCTTCTGTTGCTGGCTCTGGTATTGGCGCACTTGTGACTAAGCCCAATCAACCTAGAAGTAGCATTTTTGCAGCAGCTCCCCGCGGTTATATTGACGCTGGAGATGCTGGTTTCAGAGCTGACAACGGAGACATAGGCCTAAACACTGAAGATATTCGCAATCCAGACAACTTTAGAGCTCCTAATGGTATTGTGCCCACTCAACAGCCTCAATCACCTGTCGCTGCACCACCGCCACCGCCCCCCCCAGCAGCAAGCAACACCGCTGATGACGCTAAAAAGACATTGGCCGCTGGTGCTAATCCCAACAATAACCTGGCCAACTTGTCAGTGGAATTACTTGGCTTTGGAGAAACAGACGCAGGTTCTTCGGCGAACAGCAAAGACAAAGATAAAGACAAAGACAAAGATAAAGAAGACAAGGAAAAGAATTGATGTCACCGCAAGCAACTGGCAAGCGCTGAATCAACTCGGTTTTCAACCCTATTTATATACCAAACAAGCATGACTTCCATCACACACCGGCTTATCTCTTCGACACTTGTTTTTTTCTTGCATGTAATGCTATGGGTGTGCGGGCCTGCACACGCTGAGGACTGGGCGCACAAGAAGAGGCTGTCGTTTGACACCACCGCGAGTGGTAGTGAACTCAAGGCCGATGTGTCGCAGCTGCCGCTGTTACTTCGACTGCACAGCGGCAACTTCACTTTCAGCGAGGCCAAACCAGACGGTACGGATTTACGTTTCTTTGCTGCAGATGGCAAGACAGCACTGAGCTACCACATAGAGAACTTTGATCCTGACAATGAGTTAGCCAATGTCTGGGTCAGCGTTCCCAAACTCAGCGCCAACTCGCAGGCGGATGCCATCATCGTTGCATGGGGAAACCCCAAGGCACCGTCCGCTGTGTCGGCCAAGGCCACCTATGACGCCACACAATTATTGGTACAGCATTTTTCTCAGGACTTCAAAGACGCGACATCAAATTCAAACCATGGAGTGTCCAGTGGCGTGAAGACTGCGCCGAATGGGCCCGTGGGAGAGTCTGGCATCTTTGATGGCAATGCCAAGTTGGCGGTTGAGAAGTCTGCGACCCTGAAATTTCCTAGCGGAGCCAGCCTGACCTTGAGCACCTGGGTCAAGCCGTCGGGTAACGATAACGCCAACCTGATCCAAATTGGAGAGGGTAAAACTTCGCTGACATGGGGCTTGGCCAATGGAGTGATGTTCATAGCTAGCGGGAAGGAGCAAAGCAAGGCCAGTGCCGCGCTTTCTGCTGGAACATGGCAGCATTTGGCAGTGGTGCTCGATGCGGGGAAAGCAGACTTTTATTTGAATGGAAGTCCTGTTGGGGGCGGCGGCTTTAGCTCCTCTGAGACATCAGGCAACACCACCATCGGCGAGGGTTTGCGTGGCGAGTTAGATGAACTCACTGTGTCTGGCAGCGCCAGGTCGGTGGATTACATCAAGGCCTTGTATGCCAGCCAAGAGGCTGACAGCCTGCTGATGAGTTTTTCTGAAGCCGCAGCAGATGCGGGAGGAGACTCGGTCATAGGCATATTGTTGGGTGCGGTGACCCTGGACGGGTGGATTGTGATTGGTTTGCTGATGGTCATGGCCGTGGTCAGTTTTTATGTCATGCTCACCAAGGCGGTCATTCTTTCGTCCAACAACAAGGCAAACAAATTATTCTTAGATGCATTTAAGAGCAGTTGGGATGTGCTGCTCACCCCTGGCAGCAGCGAGATAGACCAAATGGCGGCCAATAAAAAATTGAAGAAATCGTCCATTTACCGTCTTTATGCGATTGGCGTACAAGAGGTCAAGCAACGCTTTGACCAGCAAGTGGCGTCGGGTAAGAAATTTCAACTCTCCGAGGTCAGTCTGAACTCAGTACGTGCGGCATTGGATGCGGCCATGATGCGAGAGACGCAAAAACTCAACAGCGGCATTGTGCTGCTGACCATCGCCATTGCAGGTGGACCATTCTTAGGGCTGCTGGGTACGGTCGTTGGCGTGATGATCACCTTTGCTGCGATTGCCGCTGCCGGTGACGTGAATGTGAACGCGATTGCGCCCGGTATCGCTGCGGCATTGGTGGCCACGGTCGCTGGACTGGCGGTGGCCATTCCTGCATTGTTTGGTTACAACTGGCTGGCCAGTCAAATCAAAAATGCGTCCAACGACGGCGCTGTTTTTTTGGATGAGTTCATCACCAAATCAGCTGAAATGCACTCGGCCTAACAAAGCAGCCCATGCAAGTCCAAGCCGACAACCAACCCTTTGACGACATCAACGTCACCCCGATGTTGGACCTCGCCTATGTGCTGCTGGTCATCTTCATCATCATGACCACAGCCTCTGTTCAGGGTGTCAAGGTCAAGCTGCCCAAGGCGCAGATGACAGGTAACATGGCCAAGCCGCATTTGAAGGCGGTGACTATTTCTGAAGCAGGCGATGTTTTTCTGGATGCATACCCTGTTCCCATAGAACAGCTTGAAGAGAAATTGCGTGCGCTTAAAAATGTCAACCCCTCGCAGGCGATGGTGGTCAAGGGCGACGCCCGCACTCAGTACGTCAAGGTCATGCAAGTGCTAGAGGCCATGAAGCGGGCAGACATCACCGACATCGGCCTGGTGACCACACGCACAGCCAAATAAAAACCTGTCATGCAAGTTCAAGAAGATTCCAAGCCCTATGACACGATCAATGTCACGCCCATGCTTGACCTCGCCTATGTACTGTTGGTAATTTTTATTGTCATGACCACAGCCTCTGTCCAGGGCCTGAAGATTGACCTGCCCAAGCCGAGCAATAAGCCGAGCACAGAAAAAAAGGAAATACGGGTCGTACAGATTCAACCCGACGGCATTTTGTTGCTGAACGGGGCGGCGATTACGATGGCAGAGTTGGAGTCACGATTGGCCGCAGCCATGGCCAAGGACCCACAGACCTCTATCGTTATCAAAGGCGACCCGCAAGCGTATTACGAGATGGTGGTCAACATCATTGACATGGCCGCGCGTTTGAATATCACCAATGTAGGCGTTGTGACTTCGCGTATCGGGTCCTGAGATGTCGACCCCCAACGAAAACCCAGGCTTGTCCTCTGTTGATCAGTCGCCAGAAAAATCGGGTCTGGGTAAATGGATGGCAGTGCTGCTGGGCTTGTTGGTGTTGGCTTTGATGGCCTGGGGCTTGATGTCCTTGATGGGCAAGAACGAAAAGCAAGCGCCCAAAAAACCACCCAAGATCACCCTGGTAGCGCCGCCACCACCGCCACCGCCGCCACCGCCTAAGTTTGAAAAAAAACCCGACCCACCCAAGGAACAAAAAGAAATGAAGGTGGACCAACCGGTTGTCAAACAAGAGCAAGCGCCACCGACCCCCGAGCTCAAAATGGAGGGACCCGCGGGTGACGGCCCCAGCGCGTTTAGCGCGGGCAAGGTGTCGAACGAAGACATGAGCAAGATCGGCAAGAGTGGCCCTGGGTCTAACGGTCCAGGAGGGCCGGGGGGTGGCATTGGCAGCAAGAACAGCATGTTGAACCCGTCAGCCAATTACGCCAACATGCTCAAAGGTGAGATGCAGCGTTACCTGTCAAAAAACAATGCGCTCAAACGCAGACGTTATGCCATCGACATCAGTGTGTGGGTCAGCGTGGGTGGCGGTATAGATAAGTTTGAACTACTCGGCAGCACCGGTGACGCTGATACCGACGCGTCCATACAAAAGGCTATCACTGAATTGCCTGGTTTTACGCAGGCACCGCCAACTGGGATGCCTCAGCCGATTCGGCTGAGGATTATCACCAGTGGAAATTAATTCTTTTTTACAAATTAAAAAGATGTCAATAAAAATGTAATTCTTATTCACTTTCTCAGATTTATTGTTCAAGTAATTGATGCAGTTGCCGAATATAAATCGCTTCACTGTTTGCGAGAAATTTCTGAGAATTTAACCTGTAAAAAATGATCATGGTGACGAAGAAAAAAATATTCTTTTTTATAGTTCTAGTGACCTATTTTTTAATGGGTAATACGGCCTATTCGCAAGAAAAAGAAGACGCAGAAAAAACGCGCATGACCGTGATCACATTGATCGAAACCTTGGTCAAAAACGGCAACATGACACGTGCGCAGGCGGACACCATGATGCGTGACGCAGAAAAAAGGGCGCAGACCAGAATACTTTCAAATCCGCCGGCTGACACCACGCCCGATGGCAAGAAGGTTGTCCGTGTTCCTTACATCCCAGAGTCTGTGAAGACAGAAATGCGCGAACAAATCAAGGCAGAGGTCTTGGCCGCGCAGAACCCCAAAAATGCGGGAAGTCTGCTGCTCGGTGAGCCAAGCAAGAAGATCAAGTTTGTGGGGGACATCAGGGTTCGCTATGAGCGAAACATGATGAACAACAACACCTCCACAAGCGGTGGTGGATTGACAGGAAACAATACAACGCGGGCCGTCACACGCGGTCCTGACTTTTCGCCTGCTACAGAAAAATTAAACGCAGTCACTGGGGAAGTTTTTGATCCAACCGAGGATACGTCCAGAGAAAGAATTCGTGTCCGTCTGGGTTTGATCGGCAACCTGAGCGATGAATTCTCCTTTGGCCTGGGTATCTCAACCGGGTCAAGCACGGCCAGCCCGACCTCGACCAACCAGACCTTGGACCAGGGCAGCAGCAGCTCGCCAGGTTTTTTCAATAAATACCCCGTGGTTTGGGACCGCGCATATTTACGTTATGAGCCGTTCTCAGGTGTCGAGCTCAACGCCGGACGCTTCAAAAACCCATTTGTAGGTACAGACCTGGTCTGGGCTGACGACATGAGCTTCGACGGTATTTCCGCCTCCGCCAAAAGGCCGTTGAACGACATGTCAGACGTGTTTGCCACAGTGGGTTGGTTTCCCTTGACCACACGAACGCCTGGAAAAATATCAGGGCGAAGTTTGACTGGCGGTCAACTGGGATGGGAGCGCCGTTTGGGACTCAAGGACAATAAATTCAAGTTGACTGCGGGCCTTTATAAGTACAACGGCATAGAGGGGCAGGCTGAAGGAGATTACTCAAGTGCGACCTCATCCTATTTGTCCTCGGAGTACCCCTCCGGGGTACGTCAGCGTGGCAATACCTTGTTCAAGATTAATTCTCAATCCGAGACTTCAGGGGTAAGTGGTTTTCCATGTGTTTTTAAATCAAAAATAGACACTAATATGTCCTCCAATCCGGAATGTGCAAACACCTGGGGCCTGGCATCGAGTTTCAATGAGTTGAACATCACGACTTCATTGGACTTAGCGCAGTTTGATCCTGTGCACATGGTCCTGACCTTTGACATGGTGAAGAACATCGGTTACGACGCTGCGGCCACCAACAGCAGGGTAGGGGTAGGGATGAGTTTCCTAGACCTCAAGACCTTTGGTTACCTGGCCAGCATCAAGCTCGGCAGCACCAGCATCAAGCAGCGCGGTGATTGGAGTTTAGGCGCTGCCTACCGTCACATTGGCAGTGATGCCGTGCTCGATGCGTTCACGAACTCTGACTTTGGCATGGGCGGCACCAACAACAAGGGCCTGACCCTGAGCTATAGCTTGGGTGTGGCATCAAACACCTGGCTTTCGTTTAAGTGGATGTCGTCGGACTTGGTTGACTCGATGGTCCCTGCAGTGGTTAACTCGACAAACCCTAAGACGAAATTCTCAGTTGACTCCATCTTCATTGACCTCAACACCCGCTTTTGAGTTGGACTATGAATTTCCCTCACCCGTCTTCGTTCAATTTTTCAGGGTCGATCTCACGCACGGGGTTGGTGATTTTGTGCGTGGTGTTTTGTGCGCTGAGCTTTGCAGCCGATGACAAGGACGCCAACAAGGCAGCACAAGAACAATTAAAGCGACTGCAACAAAAATCTAAAAATCTGGAACAAGAAAAGTCTCAGATAGCATCTGAGAAGGCCAAAGTCGAGGCCGATTTGGCTGCTGCAAACGACCAAGTGGAGAAAAATAGCCGCAGCCTTGTGAGCACGACACGCAAATTGACGGTGCTTCAAGCGGACGTGGATTTACTGAAAAAAGCTTTGTTGGACTTGCAGGCCCGCCAAGCCTTGATGATTGAAGTAAGGCTCAAGGACAGGGACGAAAAAATCAATAACTTGCAGCAGCAGCTCAAGTCCACTCAGCTGCAATTGAGCCAAGCCCTAGATTCGAAAAAAGCCACCGAGACCTCCTTGGCCAATACTGAAAATGCCTTAACTTCATCCCAAGAGTCTATTACGCAGTGCACACTCAGAAACCAAAGCCTGTTTAAAACAGGGGTGACACTGATCAAAAAGTATGAAGAAAAGAGTTGTCTGAGCTCTGTTTTGGAGAAGGACCCCTTGACCAAATTAAAACAAGCCTCGCTTGAAAATTGGCTGGAGGAATACCGTACTCAGTTAGAGAAGGATCTCATCGTCGACTTGGAGTCTGAGAGGCTAAAGATCATCGCCCTCAAGGCCTCGATTGAAAAATCCGAGCAAGAGAAAAAGGCGAAGGAAGAAGAAGACAAAAAAGCAGCATTGAAGGCGCAGCAGGCCAAGGTCAAGGAAAAAAAGAAAAAAGAACAAAAAGAATTAAATGATCTTACCAAGTCAATCAAACAGTCTCTAGAGAGGGCGGAATGGTAATAGTGTCATAAAAATGACCTAAATTAATCCCTCCTTCAACCATCTACAGGCAGTACTACGATGATCTATCACACTATTCGTCCTCTCCGTCAAAAAGCTCAGGGTTTTACCTTGCTAGAGCTGCTGGTCGTGATGGTCATCATTGGCTTGCTGGCAGGATTTGTGGGACCCAAGTATTTCTCTCAGATTGGCAAATCCAATGTGACCGTGGCAAAAAGTCAGTTGCAAAGCTTCGCCAAGTCATTGGACGCGTACAGGCTGGACATGGGCCACTATCCAAGCACAGAGGAGGGTCTCGAGGCCCTGATGACAGCCCCTGCTGCAAATCCCGAAAAATGGCGCGGTCCCTATTTGTCTAAAAAGATTCCAGTGGACCCATGGGGCAACCCCTACATGTACCGCAACCCAGGCACCAATGCAGAGTTTGATGTGATCTCCTTGGGTGCTGATGGCAAGCCGGGTGGCGCGGGTGATAACGCTGATCTCACCAATTAACCCAAGTAGACCGATCCATGCAGTACAACATCAGCGTCATCACCACAGACAACCGAATGCAACAAATTCAACTTGAGGCATCGGATGAAGTGCAGGCAAGAGTGCAGGCTGAACTCTTGGGGCATTACGTGTCAAGTGTCAAACCTGCTGCTTGGAGCCTGGCTTCCCTGTTGCCTGGATTAAACGCTTCAGGCGGTGGTTTTTCATTGTTGTTGTTCTCGCAGGAATTATTGGCACTTTTGCAAGCGGGATTAAATATCGTTGAGGCGCTGGAAGCCTTGCACGAAAAAGAAATCAATCCTCAGATAGAGGACCTTTACAAGCACATGTTGCATGGCTTGCGCGAGGGAAAAAGGTTCTCTGATGTGTTGGCAGAAAAAAACCATATTTTTCCCTCCTTGTTCGTTGGCATTGTCAAGGCCGCCGAGGGAAGCAGCAACCTGCCGCGCTCCATCACACGTTTTATCGATTACCAAATGCGAATCGATACTGTGCGCAGCAAGCTGATCAGCTCAGCCATCTATCCCAGCATACTCATGCTAGTGGGTGGCGCGGTCAGCTTCTTCTTGGTGATATTTGTCGTCCCTCGGTTTGCAGACGTTTACCAAGGCTCTGGTCGTGAGTTGCCTTGGTTATCGGGACTGCTGTTGAATGTGGGCGTTTTCCTTTCTAGCCACTTAGGGTTGATACTTTTCAGTATGGCCTTGTTACTGGTTTTAGTGTTGCGCAAAGGCAATACAAACGCCAATCAAAGCAGATGGATGGCATTGGCTTCCATGCTGCCCAGCATAGCGGAACGTATCAAGATTTATGAGTTATCCAGGCTCTACTTGACGCTTGGTATGTTGATGGAGAGTGGAATTCCTGCGGTCACTGCCATGCAAACCGTTGACGCCATGGTCTCACCATCTATTCGCATGCGTTTGACACAGGCCAAAGGGTTGATTGAATCTGGCGTGCCCATGTCCCAAGCATTTGAGACCCATGACCTGACGACATCCATCTCACTGCGTTTATTGCGTGTGGGGGAAAAGACGGGCGACATGGCAGGTATGTTGATGCAATCGGCTGCTTTTTACGATGGAGAAATCACCCGTTGGGTGGAGCGGTTCACACGCATGTTTGAACCGTTGCTGATGTCCGTCATCGGCTTGGTGGTGGGACTGATTGTGGTGCTGTTGTACATGCCAATCTTTGACTTGGCAGGGAGTATTTCATGACCGCGGCCTTGATCACTTCCTCTATGCTGCAAAAGGCACAGAGCGCCTCCAAAGCATTCAACAGGTCGGTGTTGGCAGAGCTCGAGGCGATGTCAAAACTCGACGCGCGACAAGTGGTCAACAGCGTGGCCGAGCTCTTGGGGTGGCGAGTCTTAGAGACCTTTGAGATGTTCAAGCTCGCGCCCGCATTTGATCTCTTGCCCTTGTCCAAGGCCATGCAACGCAACTGCTTGTTGATGCGTGACCCCAAAGAGGGCTTGATAGGCATCTTGTCGGACCCCTTTGATATGGACCTGTCTATGTGGCTAGAAATTCAGGCCAAAGGGCCGTTGAGCTACCGACTCGCACTGGCATCGGACATCGCCGCATTTGTCACCAAAACCGAAGAGTCCGCCAGGGCCTTAGACCATGTCGTCACGAGCAACACAGAGAAGTCGGACGATAACAAAAAATCATCGCAATTGTCTTTTGCATCCACCAGCGAGAGCAGCAGTCCTGCGGTCAAATTACTCAGCTCCACGCTGTACGACTCATTGAAAGCCGGCGCCTCGGACATACACTTGGAATGCACGCCCACAGGCTTGTCTATCAAGTACCGTGTCGACGGGGTATTGGACTTGGTGACGAACGTGGCTGGTGTGGAGATTGCTGAACAAGTCGTGTCACGTTTAAAGGTGCTGGCCGAGCTGGATATTTCTGAGCGACGCATTCCTCAGGACGGCAGCTTTCGTGTGGACACCTCTGGTCAGGAGGTAGACATGCGCTTGTCCATCATGCCCAGTATCCATGGGGAGGATGCGGTCATTCGAATTTTGGACAAGCGCTCCATGGTCCAGGCCAACGGCAGCCTGACACTGGAGTCGTTGGGCTTTGAAGACAGTGCGATCAATATCCTGCGCCAACTCGCGCGTGAACCTTACGGGATGCTGTTGGTGACTGGGCCAACCGGCTCGGGCAAGACCACCACACTCTACGCGGCATTGACAGAGATAAACAATGGCCGCGACAAGATCATCACTATCGAAGATCCTGTGGAGTACCAACTGCCCGGCATCTTGCAAATACCAGTGAATGAGAAAAAAGGCCTGTCATTTGCAAAGGGATTGCGTTCCATCCTTCGGCATGACCCAGACAAGATCATGGTGGGAGAGATTCGCGACCAAGAGACGGCTGAAATTGCTGTGCAATCTGCTCTGACTGGTCACTTGGTGCTGACAACTGTGCACGCCAACAATGTCTTCGATGTGTTCGGTCGTTTCACCCACATGGGTATAGACCCGTACGCGTTCGTGTCTGCGCTTAACGGCATTTGGGCGCAACGGCTGGTCAGGACGATTTGCGGGCATTGCATCACAGACTACACACCTAGCCTCGAGGACCTCACCAAAGCCCAACTACAACCGCATCAGGTCATGCAATTTCAGTTCAAACACGGGTTAGGCTGTGGCGATTGCCGAGGCACAGGGTTCAAAGGAAGAAAGTCTATCGCCGAGATCTTGTTGCTCAACGATGAAATCAGGGAATTGATTGTTGAAAAAAAACCTATCCGTTTGGTCAAAGAGGCTGCCAGACTCAACGGTACCCGTTCCCTGCGCGAGGCAGGGCTTCGCCTGGTCATGCAAGGTCAAACGACGCTGCAAGAAATCACAAGGGTGACGCTCAATGCTTAATGTCAGCTCACCCCAAATATGTATCGGAATAACGCCTAGCTCCATAGCGATCACTAGGGTGAATGGCATCTTGCGCAAGTCCACTCAGGTAGTCGCAGAGAAAATATTGCCGCTTGACCAACGTGGCGTCTTTAAGCAACTTTGCGACCAACTGTCTGCGCTTCTCAAAGACAATGGCCTGCGAAACGCAAGCGCCAAGATAGTCCTCAGTGATGCACTCGCGCGTATGTGGGTGGTAGACCCGCCGGTGAACACAAGCAGTTTGTCCGATCTTCAGGCCGCAGCAGCGGCGCGGTTTCAAGTCTTGTACGGTGAGACCCCAGCCCAATGGGTGATTCAAGCCGACTACCAGGCCGACCGAACATTTCTGGCGGCTGCGATGCCAAGCGCTTGGTTGGAAGCCATCGAAGTGGTGAGGCGTGATTTCCAATTGAAAATCAATGAAATTGCACCTCAGTCCGTGGTTGCCTACAACCGTTGGCATCATCTATTACAGGCTGGGGCTTGGCTGGTCAATCACCAAGAGGGAAAAATTGCTATTGCGATTACGGGTGTTAAAAAACACATCATTGCTTATCGGCACATACAGTGTAGACCACAAGACATTGTGGACGAAAGCAGCTTCACGCAATTTTTACGTCAACAAGCCCTGCTCATGAGCATCCCATTGTCGGGCAGCATTTGCTTCCCCAACCTGACCCACGAATTAAGTTGGTTGAAGTTCTCCAGAGCAGGTCAACCGAACTACCGTGTGCTTCAAAAAAAAGCATTCGATCATTTAAACGCGGTCAGCAACGGCGTGGACTTGGCGCTCACGGGGGCATGACACATGACCCGCCTGTACATTGATTTCTCCGAGCCGACGCTGTCCCAAATCGTCCACAGAGGCGGCTGGCGTTTTGCGATAGCCGCCACGACAGTGGTGTTGATCTTGGCTGGCGCGTACGGCGCTATCGTGTTCTTGCACACCAAGACACAGTCCTTAGAGGATCAATTGGCTGAACTGCATCAACAAGCCATGCGAGCCGAAAAGACCCAACGCAAAGAGAGCAGCAAACCACCCGCGGCAAATCAGCAGGCCATACTGGCCATGATGGCCCAACTGAATTTGCCATGGGCCCAATTGCTGAGAACATTTGACAGCATCACATCCAAGCAGGTCGCTCTGCTTGAGTTCATGCCTGATTCGATCACCCGAACCATCAAAATAGTTGCTGAGGCCCGCAACAGCGCTCAGATGACGCGTTACCTGGAAGCATTAAAAAAACAAGAAAACCTAGTGAACGTAAGACTTGTTCACCACGAAATCAATGCCGCTGACAAATTAAACCCCATCAGGTTTGAGTTTGAAGTTCAGTGGGTGACGGGGGGTGCGCCATGACGCAGAACATGGCTAGGCCTCGCCTCCTTCTTCAGTTGCAACTCTTTGTTCACCGCCAAGGAAAACTTTCGGTGCTGCTGTACCTGCTTGCAAGCTTGTTGCTGGTGGGCTCTTCGGTAGAAATTTCCAGGGGCTACTGGTTGAGAAAAAAACTTCAAGATGAGGTGACGACGACAGAAAAAAAACTTCAGCAGTTAAAGCTTACCGTTACACATTTGCCCAAAGAGCAGTCAACAACAGACATCTTAAGTTCAATGCAAAAGGACAAGTTGGTTGAATCAGACTTGAACAGAATGTTTGAGATAGCTTTTAAAAACGAAATTGATTTGCCCCAAGGTGACTACCAGTGGACGATGGATCCAAACACCGGGTACAGTAAATTTCAGATCACTTACCCTGTGGTTGCACCTTATAGCGACATAGAAAAATTTGTGACCCAAGTCTTGTTGGAGATGCCCTGGATCTCACTCAATACATTTGACATCAAGCGCAATGCAATCGGGGACGCAGAGGTCAATGCAGACTTGGTGTTCACTATGTACTTTGGTGCCAAGGTAAACACAGGCGTTGACACCCCATGATGAACAACCGCTTCATCCTGCTACTGTTGGTGATGCTCGGTGTTGCCTATCTGGCCTTTTTCGCACCCGAAGATGGTCTGGACAGTGCGATGACAAAAACAGGTTCTGTTTTTCGTCCCACGCAACCAAGCGCAAAAGACACTTCATCGAAAGCCTCTCCTGCTGTCAATGAAGCTTTGGTGCTCAAGCCCATACAGAGCAACTTGTTAAAAGACAGGGAGGAGTTGCTCTCTCCTTTGCTTGAAAGAAAATCACCCTCCAGTTTGTTTCAAACGCATACATGGGTAATACCTGTCAAGCCACCGCCCCCCGCACCCGTCATCCCAACGGCGCCGCCCAATCCATTCAAGTTCCTCGGCAAGCAACAGTCTGGCAACGAGGTCAAAGTATTTTTGGCCGAGGGTGATAAGACCTGGGTTGTTGAAACAAATTCTCTCCTCGGTCAGCAATACAAGGTTGAAAGTATCAAGCCACCCAAGTTGACCATGGTGTACCTGCCGTTGAATATCAGGCAAGACATTTATATCGGTAATTTTGAATAACGATCAGGCATATCTGTATGAAAAATCCTCTTTCCTATCGCTCATCTCTGAACACGCCTTGGGTGCCCGTCAATCTTTTCTTGCAGGTATGTGTGGTGCTTACCTTGGCTTCGTGCGCAAAAGGTTCGCTCATCAACCAAGAAAAAATTTCCTCTTCCAATGAGCTAAGTGCCAAGGACAGACAAGCTCGCCTAAAAAATGATGCCAAGGTAGTTGACTTGGATTACCAGTCCTTTGAGAAGGCCATTGCAAGGGGCGACTTGAACAATGCCGAGGCATCGTTACAACGTCTACTTAACAGATTGCCCGGCAATAACAAGGCCATAGAAGGCCTTAAACGCATCGAGCGCATGCGCTCTCACGAAGAGTTGATCACCCAGGCGGAGTCCTTGGTCAAGCAAAAAGACACAGAAGCAGCCAAGACAAAGCTTCGTGTTGTGCTGGCGGAGGATCCAGACAATGACAAGGCCAGAAAGCTGATGACTCAGATAGAGAACCCCATGTCCGCGGGTGCGATGGACGTCATGCTGTCACCTGCGTTTCACAAGCCCATCAGCATTGACTTTCAAGAGGCCAACCTGAAACAAATATTCACTGTCATCGGTCAGACTGCGGGCCTCAATTTTATTTTTGACAAGGACGTGAAGCTCGACCAAAAGACCACCATCACACTGAAAAACTCCACCGTCGAGGCTGCCATTTACTCCATGCTGACCGTGAACCAACTAGAGCAGCAGATCATGGACTCAAAGACGGTGTTGATCTACCCCAACAACCCAGCCAAGATCAAGGAGTACCAGCAAACTGTGGTCAAGTCGTTCATGCTGACCAATGCGCGTGCAAAAGGAGTTGCTGATTCACTCAAAACCATATTGAAGTCTCGCGAGGTGGTGGTCGATGAAAAGCTTAATATGCTGATCGTCAGGGACAGCCCGGAGGCGATCAGGCTGATTGAGAAGATCATTGCACTGCAAGACTTTGCAGAGCCAGAGGTTATTCTTGAGCTTGAGGTGCTTGAGGTCTCAAGAGATCGGATGATGGAGCTGGGCATCTCCCCACCTGGTTCACTAGGTCTTACACTTATTCCTAGTGATATCAAATTACGAGATGTAGCCGTCAGGACGAATAAGTCAACAACGCTGTCCTTGAACGCTATTGCGACAGAATCAGATGTGGACATATTAGCCAGTCCAAGGGTGAGGGTCATCAACCGTGAGAAGGCTAAGATCCTTGTCGGCAATAAGGTACCGACGTACACAACCTCCTCTACTGTCCTTAATGGCTCACAGATCAATAACCCAGTGGTTACCTACTTGGACGTGGG
>NZ_JAVLFQ010000089.1:0-20199 GCF_046052765.1 Limnohabitans sp.
ACCCCAATTACCCAGACCCCAATTACCCAGACCCCAATTACCCAGACCCCAATTACACCAATTACACAATTAACCGATACGGTTTTCTTCGCCGCGTATCAACTTGGCAATATTCGATTGGTGGCGCCAAATCAATATGCCACTCATGATCACTGCTGCCAACAGTACTCGGTTATCCACATACCAGACCACACGGTTGCCTAAAAAATAAAAAGCAGGCGCAAAAACTGCCCCTGCCAATGCCGCAAGTGAGGAATATCTTGTGAAAAACGCCACGATCAACCAAGTAGACATGGTGGCAAGCCCCAGGAACGGTTCGATCCCAAACAACACACCAGCGGCAGTTGCCACGCCTTTACCACCCTTGAAACGGAAAAACACAGGCCAAACATGACCGACAAATGCCGCCAAAGCGACCAAAGCCAGCGTGCCATCTGACATACCTGCTTGTGGGCCATAGTGCACCACAGCCCACACCGGCAACCAACCCTTGACGCCATCGAGCAAAAGCGTCAGCGCTGCAGCAGCTTTATTGCCTGAGCGAAGCACATTGGTGGCCCCCGGGTTTTGGCTTCCATAAGAACGTGGATCTGCCAGACCCATGGCGCGGCTGACCAAGACAGCAAACGACAAAGATCCAATCAAGTAAGCCACCACTGCAGCCAATATCGGGTATGCGATTGATAAATAAATATCCATGAGGTTTAAATGGCTGGATCGCGCAGTTCCCAGCGGATTTCGTCGATGGTTTTCAGCATTTCAGGTGTCAGTGTTTTGCCCCAAGCGTCCAAGTCCTCGTCCAATTGGGCTATGGAAGTCACACCAATGATGGTGCTGGCCACGCGCCACTGTGTATAGCAAAACGCCAACGCCATATCGGTGGGTGTCATACCGTTGTCACGCGCGAGTTGGTTGTAGCGCTTGGCAGCAGCCAGCGCATCAGGTCGCGCCCAGCGTTGTTTACGCACGCTTTCATACTTCGTGATTCGACCTTCTTTAGGTGCGTTGTCACCGAGAAAACCTGACTCATCGTATTTGCCGGTAAGCAGTCCAAACGCCAGCGGTGAATAAGCCAACAATGACACATTCAATCGGTGCATGGTTTCATCCAAGCCATTTTCAGGCACGCGATTCACCAAGCAATACGCGTTTTGCACACTGACGATGCGCGGCAAGTTATGTTGCTCGGCAAGCCGCACAAACTCGTGCACGCCATATGGCGTTTCGTTAGACAAACCGATGTAGCGCACCTTGCCTTGTTTGATCAAACTCGCCAGCGCCTCAAGCTGTTGGTGAATAGATGTGGCTGTTTTTTCGTTTTTGGGATCGTAATAAACACCCCCAAACATAGGCACATGACGCTCTGGCCAATGGATTTGATAAAGGTCAATCACGTCGGTTTGCAAACGCTTCAAACTGGCGTCGCAAGAGGCTTGGATTTCTGCAGGGGTCATGCCTTCGCCAGCACGTACCCAAGGCATGCCGCGTGAAGGCCCTGCCACTTTCGAAGCCAAAACAATTTTTTGGCGCATACCGGGGCGTTTGCTTAACCAATTGCCGATGTAATGCTCGGTTTTGCCATACGACTCAGCAGTAGGCGGAACCGCATAAATTTCAGCCGTATCAAAAAAATTAACACCGCGCTCAATGCTGTGGTCCATGATGGCGTGTGAAGCAGGTTCGTCTACTTGCTGGCCGAAAGTCATGGTGCCCAAAGAAATAGGGGTGACGTGCAAATCGCTTTGACCCAAGCGAACAGGAGTGAGGTTGAGGTTTTTCATGGCTTAGAGTTTACGTGGGCACAAGGGTGGGATTAAAGAGGACGAATCGATTGAATTTACTACGTTCCAGCGCCCACCTAGGGCAGGGATTGCCTGATAAGCAAGCCGATTGATTTACAGTCGTTGGCAGGTGTGTGAGCAACAACCGCTTGCACACGCATTCTTTCTGCTGACAAGACCGACAAATTCAAGCATCAAGGAACCCCATGACCTTACCCATTGAAGCAACGCAGCCTACTGCCATCGTCACAGGTGCGGCGCGCGGCATCGGCCTGGCAACCACCAAACTGTTCGTGAGCAAAGGCTACCGGGTTGCCATGGTTGACCGAGACAAGGCTGAACTGAAAACTGCCGCTGCTGATTTAGAAAACGTCTTGGGCGTGAACTGCGATGTATCTCAAGAAGACCAGGTCAACACCATGGTGCAAAACGTGTTGCAATGGTCTGGTCGCATTGACGTATTGGTCAACAACGCTGGTGTAGCTGATTTCGCAGCGATTCAAGACACCACGTTTGAACGCTGGCAAACGGTCATGCGCACCAATCTGGACGGTGTGTTTTTATGCTCGCAAGCAGCCCTTGATGCGCTTCGTGAGAGCCGCGGTTGTATCGTCAATATTGCGTCCATCTCGGGCTTGCGCGCGTCCACCCTGCGCGTAGCCTACGGCACCTCCAAGGCTGCCGTCATACATCTGACCAAACAACAGGCGGCAGAACTGGGCGAATGGGGCATACGCGTGAACTGCGTCGCACCCGGACCGGTGAAAACCAAACTCGCTGCTGCCGTGCACACACCCGATATTGTGAGCGCATACCACGATGCGATTCCGCTGAACCGTTACGGCAGCGAAGAGGAAATCGCGCGAGTGATTGTGTTTCTCGCCTCCTCAGAGGCCAGTTATTTGACCGGACAGATGATTGCGGTGGACGGCGGTTTTGATGCCAGCGGGGTGGGGTTGCCAGCTTTAAGAATCAATTAAATTGATTATTAATATTGATTTTTTTATAGATAAATAGCAAACATAAATAATTTATGGTGTAGCATTTATTTATAAATATATTCGTAATTTTGTCGATACAAAGTTACCCAAACATTTTCCAAATGTCATTGATAGAAAACTGGAAATTCCTTTGTTATCGCAATGCAAGTGGAAAGAATCAGATATCCACGCACTTGGCACGCTTGTCCAAATCTGGAATGATGAAACTGAGAAGAACTCTGGAACATTTACAAGTCAAACCTCAGACTTCCTGGAGCCGACCGCAGGCCAGCCCGACAGGAAATAACATATATGTGATACATTTCACTGACGAAAATCGTACACAGCATCGACTCTTTGGTCACCATGAAATCATTTTTCAAGAGTTTGTCATCACGCTTTATGGCGTAGAGAAGGACGGTAAATATGACCCTGCAAATTACGCCTCCATCTGTGCAGACAGGCAATGCGAATGCCTGGCCGAACCAGCAAAACACAAATGCTCTTGCTTGGCACGTTTCGACACCCTTTTCCCAGACGGTCAAACCTTACCCTCTAAAAAGCCGCGAGTGGATGCTAGACCCGGAAAATCGCCAAGCCTACATGGTCGCCAGCGTTGAACAAGACATAGCCTGGCAAGTGCGCATCAACCGGGAACGGCGCGGTTGGACACAAAAGCAACTGGCAAAAATGATAGGTACTAAGCAGTCAGCAATTGCCCGCATCGAAGATCCGACTTACGGCAAACATTCGCTGGTCACTTTGACCAAACTGGCAGAGGCGTTCAATTGTGCGCTGATGTTGCGATTGGTGGATTTTGAAAAATTCGCGAACGAAACCGAAGACTTGAGTGAAGACCGTCTTTACATCAAACCCTATGAGGCGACCCATGACTAATGAAATTCAGCAAGCAAAAATCCAGCAGGCATTGAACGTACCACATGGCTTGTTTGTGGTGGACACGGTATTGAAAACAAAATCTAATGGGCAGCAAGTGCAGTTGAGCTTGGGGTGGGCGGCACCAAACGAAGGCATCAATCCGGTGGCAACTCTCTTGATGTCTACCGAGTTTGCTGCAGAGCTTGTAAAGGCTTTGGGGGCCGCCGCGAAGCCTGTCAAGAAAACACTTTAACCACGACTTATTGCCAATCCCTCGGCATACATCCCAATAAACATGACCTCGAATTTGTCTAACCATGACCTGGACTACACACAAACTCAACGGGTCAAGCTGACCACTCTTACAAAAAATGCAACCTGCTACACATCCGTTTGAACTTTTCTAACCTGAACATTACCCCAGCGCTTCATCAAACAGTGACCCGCATGGGTTTGTTTGCGCCCACCCCTATTCAGGCCCAAGGCATACCTCATGCGCTACAAGGCCGTGACATATGGGCCACAGCCCCCACAGGTTCGGGTAAAACGCTGGCATTTGCATTACCCTTGTTGCAACAGCATGTGCTGCAGCCGCGCCAGACCAATTTTCGCCGTCCCATTCGCAGCCTTGTCTTGGTTCCTACCCGCGAGTTGGCGCTGCAGTTAGGGGGAGTCCTCACACATTTGAGTTATTCGCTCAATCTCAAAGTAGCGGTGGTGTATGGCGGCGTCTCCATCAATCCGCAAATGATGGATTTGCGCGGAGGTGCGGATATGGTGGTCGCCACGCCTGGCCGTTTGCTGGATCTGGTCGATCAAAACGCGATTCGACTGAACGATTTGCAACACTTGGTGCTGGACGAGGCCGACCGACTGCTTGACCCGGGCTTTGCAGATGAATTGCAACGCGTGTTGGCGCTGTTGCCTGCCAAGCGTCAGACCTTGTTGTTCTCAGCCACCTTTGCGCCCGAGGTAGAGGCCTTGGCGCAGAGATTACTGCACGATCCTGTGCGCATCACGGTGGAAGCATTTGAGGGCCACAAGCCCGATATCACCCAGCGAGCCATTGCAGTAGACGACAAAAAGCGCACTACTTTGTTGCGCCATTTAATGACAGAAAACAGTTGGAAGCAGGTGCTGGTGTTTGTGGCCACGCGCTACGGCTGCGAGCATGTGGCCAACAAACTTTCAAAAGCAGGCATTAACGCAGCGCCTTTTCATGGCGAGATGAGCCAAGGCGCGCGACAAGATGTGCTGCGAGATTTCAAAACGGGGCGTTGCCACGTGATGGTGACCACTGATCTTGCGTCGCGCGGTATTGACATCGCCATGCTGCCCGTGGTGGTGAATTACGACTTGCCGCGCTCGGCCACCGACTACACCCACCGCATCGGCCGCACTGGCCGCGCAGGTGCGCATGGCGAAGCGCTGAGTTTTGTCACCGCAGAGTCGCGGGCGCATTGGAAGTTGATACACAAACGCGAAAACCTGGAACTGGTTTTGGAGCAAGTACCGGGCTTCGAGCCTTTGGATGAACCGCCTGCGCCGCGAGGCTCCGGCGGTATCAAAGGGAAAAGGCCGAGCAAAAAGGACAAGTTGAGAGCTGCAGTCGGTTGATCAATGTTTAGGTACCTGTGCTTTCTCCTGCTCCCTCAACACCCGCCTCTGCACTTTCCCCGTCGTCGTCATTGGCAACTGATCGATGAACTCGATCTCTTTGGGGTATTCATAAGGTGCCAGCAGGCCGCGCACATGTTGCTGCAACTGCGCCACCAATGCATCTGATGGTGCAAAGCCTGCGGACAACACCACATAGGCCTTCACCAGATTGCCGCGCTCGGCATCGGGTTTGGGCACGACGGCAGCATTGGCCACCGCCGGGTGTTTCACCAAACAGTTTTCGATTTCGCTCGGTCCTATGCGGTAACCGGCGGCTTTGAACACATCGTCTGCGCGGCCTTGGTACCACAGGTAGCCGTCGGCGTCTCGCGTGGCCAAGTCGCCCGTGCGGCACCAGTCGCCGGTGAATTTTCGCTCGGTCGCCTCGGGCTGGTTCCAATAGCCTAAAAAGAAAATGGGATTGGGGTCGCCATGCACATCCCACCTGTGTAATGCCACATCGCCGAGCACGCCAACGGGGCATTCTTTGCCTTTCTCGTCAATCACCGCGACACGGTGTCCGGGGTAAGCACGACCCATACTGCCGGGTTTGGCTGGCCAGCCTACGCCGTCCAAGGTGTCGCCATTCATGGCGCAGTTGCCAACGATGTAATTGATTTCGGTCTGTCCGAACATTTCGTTCACTGTCACACCGAGCTCATCGCGGCAATACGCAAACACCGCATCGCCCACGGCTTCACCCGCACTCATGATGGCTTGCAGGTCCAATTGGAAACGCGCTTGCGGCGATGGGTAGGCTTTCATCATGGCCTTCAACGCCGTAGGAAACAAGAATGTGTGCGTGACTCTGTGCTGTTGCATCAACTCAAAAGCCAAATCAGCCGAGAAGCGCCCTGGCCAGGCGACGATGGGACGACCGAAATACAGCGTTGGTAACAAAGCGTCCATCAAGCCGCCCGTCCATGTCCAGTCGGCGGGTGACCACATGACAGCGTGGCTGCCTGTGGGTAAATCGTCATCTCCTAAGGTATTGACTGCTGAAGTTGCAAAGCCGAACCAGTTCTGGCTGCATACAAAACCGCTGAGGTTACCGATCAAGGCCTGGTGCGGTATCAATGCACCCTTGGGTGGCCCCGTGGTGCCACTGGTGTAAATCAGTACCGCTGGGTCAGCGGCACGCGTGTTGAACAACGGCCATGGGTGTTCACCATGAACAGTTTGTGCGTTGAAAAAAACCTCGCCGCATTCCTTATCCACACCGATACAAGCACGCAATGACGGGCAATCTGGCTGCAATGCCGTCACAGCGGATGCTGACATCGCATCCATAATGGCAAGCACCGCGCCTGAGTCCTGCAATCGATAAAGCAAGGCCTCTGGACCGAACAATTGCGACAGCGGCATGACCACCGCCCCCATTTGCAAAATAGCCATGTAAGCCACCGCAGTCTCGAAACGCTGCGGCAAAACAACGGCCACACGATCGCCGCTGCGAACCCCAAGCTCAGACAGTAGATGACTCAATGCATGAGCCGCTTGCTGCAACTGTGCATAGCTGTGGTGCGTCTGCAAACCAAGGTCGGCATGGTGGCAGACCACTGCAGTTCTGTGTGCATGCACTGGCGATGCAGCCCAACGTCGGGCACAAACTTCAGCAATATTGAAATACGCAGGCACGGCCCAGCCAAAGCGGCTGTGCATACGTGGGTGGTTGTCTGATAAGTGACCGGCTGTCATGCGCTACATCCTTATGATCGGGAGAATGTACCAAGTTCAAAAAGCTTCGCGCACCAGCTTCATCAGATTGCGCCATCTCAATTACCACGTGCGTGAATGGGGCAGCCCCAGACCCGGGCAATTGCCCCTGTTCATGGTGCACGGCTGGATGGATGTCAGCGCGTCTTTTCAATTTGTGGTGGATGCCATGCAACAAGAGCGCCACATCATTTCTCCGGACTGGCGTGGTTTTGGTCTGACCGACTCAGGCGAAGTCGACAGTTTTTGGTATCCAGACTATTTGGCTGATCTCGATGCCTTGATAGACCATTTCCAACCCGAAGGACAAATCGATTTATTGGGTCACAGCATGGGTGGCACCGTGGTCAGTATGTATGCAGGTGCCAGACCCGAAAGAATCCGCCGCTTGATCAACCTAGAGGGGTTTGG
Organism: Limnohabitans sp.; assembly: GCF_046052765.1. Classification (GTDB taxonomy): domain Bacteria; phylum Pseudomonadota; class Gammaproteobacteria; order Burkholderiales; family Burkholderiaceae_C; genus Limnohabitans. Next base: position 7,427 of record NZ_JAVLFQ010000089.1, read on the forward strand.
ACTGGCATCGACCCGACCATCACAAGCACCCGGACGCTATGCAAAATGGCTGAATGAAGTCAAAGCGGCACGGCAGGGTGAATTGAATTTACGTACCTACAAAGACAGTGAAGCTGTTGCACAACGATTGATCAAAACCAACCCACGTTTAAGTCTGGACAAGGCGCTGTGGTTAGCTCAGCACTGGTCAAAGCCGAACGCCCAAGGCGAATGGGAAATTCTGGGTCATCCCGCGCACAAAGTGATCAATCCGTATTTGTTTCGTGTCGAAGAAATGCTGGCTATCTACCAAAGCATCAGCGCACCTGTTCTTAACGTCGAAGCTAGCGAAAACGATTTGGAAAAATGGTGGCAAGGTAAGTACAAGTTGGAAGAGTTTCACGAACGATTGAAATCCATCAAGGACATTCGCTCCGTCACGATTGCACAGGCAGGTCACATGATGCACCACGATCAACCGCTGGATTTAGCGCAACACATCGAGGCTTTTTTGCAGCACACATGACACAAGTCGATGTGCTGATCATTGGAGCAGGTGCAGCAGGTTTATTTTGCGCAGGCATTGCGGCGCAACAGGGTTTGAACGTATTACTCTTGGACCATTACCCCAAAGTAGCTGAAAAAATCCGTATCTCTGGCGGTGGTCGCAGCAACTTCACCAACAAAGACATAGACCCGCGCGCGCCTCACACCCATTTTTTGGGCGAGAACCCCATGTTTGCCCGCAGTGCGCTGAGTCGCTATACCGCCCAAGATTTCATTGCGCTCATGCAAAAACACGGTGTGCCATTCCATGAAAAACACAAAGGCCAGATGTTTTGCGAACGCAGTGCACAGGATGTGATCGATGTTTTGCTGCATGAATGCGAGGCTGGAGCCATGGGTGGCAAAGTCACTCGCTGGCAACCCTGCAGTTTGATTGACCTGACACACAGCGAAAGCCCTGAGCCACACTATTTGGCCAACACCCCCCAAGGTCAGGTGCAAGCCAGCGCCGTGGTGGTGGCGTCTGGCGGCTTGTCCATCCCCAAAATCGGCGCCACCGACATCGGCTACCGCTTGGCCCGCCAATTCGGCTTGCGTATGGTTGAACCTCGCCCCGCACTGGTTCCCCTCACCTTTTCAGCGACCGACTGGCAGCCTTATGCTGGCTTAGCCGGTTTATCGTTGCCGGTGGTTATGGCGACCGGTGATGGAAAAAAACCGACGTCTTTCAACGAAGACCTGCTGTTTACCCACCGAGGTTTGTCTGGACCGGCGGTGTTGCAGATTTCCAGCTACTGGCAGCCAAGCTCCCCAATCCGCTTGAACCTGCTGCCTGACACCGACCTGGCTCAAGCCCTGTTGCAAGCCAAGCAGACATCAAAGAAAAATCTGGCCAATACCTTGGCTGCCTGGCTGCCGTCGCGTTTAGCAGACACCTGGACAGCTGATCACAAAGACTGGCAACGCAGCCTGGCAGACATGCCAGACAAGGCCTTAAAGCAAGTGGCTATGCAACTTCAGAGCTGGACGCTGAATCCATCAGGTACCGAAGGCTATGCCAAAGCCGAGGTCACTGCAGGTGGCGTTGATACCCGCGATTTGTCCCAACAAACCATGGAATCGACCCAAAAAGGCCTTTATTTCATTGGGGAAGTGGTGGATATCACCGGTTGGCTGGGCGGCTACAACTTCCAGTGGGCCTGGTCCAGTGCATTTGCATGTGCCAAAGCCTTGGCAACACGGCTGAAACCGCTATAATTTCGTGTTTGGCGGATCGAGGCTCAAAGCCAGTCCCCTACCCCCGTAACACCGCTGCCTGCATTTGAAGCCCGATCTTCTTCAAATTCTTGGCGAGCACATTTTGAAAATTGTTGTCAATGACCACCATCCGTGTAAAAGAAAACGAGCCCTTTGACGTCGCTTTACGTCGTTTCAAGCGCACCATTGAAAAATTGGGCTTACTCACCGATTTGCGCGCCCGTGAGTTTTATGAAAAACCCACGACAGAACGTAAACGTAAAAAATCCGCGGCGGTCAAACGCCATTACAAACGCGTTCGCAGTATGCAGTTACCTAAAAAACTGTATTGATTTTTTCAGGTCTTGGCCTGACAAGGCTCGCCCGGCCAAGTCCGCGCGGGCCTTTATTTTGACTGGAGCAATCAATGAGCCTTAAAGCGCAAATCACCGAAGACATGAAAACCGCCATGCGTGCCAAAGACAGTGTTCGACTGGGCACCATCCGTTTGTTGCAAGCCGCGATGAAGCAAAAGGAAGTGGACGAACGGGTTGAACTCGATGACGTCATGGTCATCGCCATTGTCGATAAATTGATCAAACAACGCAAAGACTCGGTTGCCGCTTATGTGTCCGCCCAACGCCAAGATCTGGCTGATGTGGAAAGTGCTGAAATCGCAGTCTTGCAAGCCTATTTACCGCAGCGACTGTCGCCAGAAGAGGTGCAAAAAGAAGTCGCTGCCATCGTGGCAGAACTCGGCGCCAGCGGCCCAGGCGACATGGGCAAGGTCATGGGAGCCGTGAAAAGCAGACTGGCTGGCAAGGCAGACATGGGGCAGGTCAGTGCCGCGGTAAAGGCTGCGTTGGCAGGGTAAAGCGGGAGGTCGCAGATTCCTTCGACTATAAACTGGCAGTTAGTGCCTAAAATCTCGTTTTGTTCAGCTTGATTCAAGCGCAATTCACGTCAACCTTTCTTTGCATACACCGTGACTGATTCACCTGTTTACTTGCGCATAGATCACATCACCAAGCGGTTTGGCGATACCGTTGCTGTGAATGATGTCAGCCTAGATATTGAACGCGGAGAAATCTTTGCGTTGCTGGGTTCATCAGGTTGCGGTAAATCCACTTTGCTGAGGGTTCTCTCTGGTTTTGAAAAACCCACCAGCGGCAGCGTCTGGTTGGATGGCAAAGATGTCACCGACTTGCCTCCCTACGAACGTCCGATGAATATGATGTTCCAGTCGTATGCGTTGTTTCCCCATTTGAATGTCTGGGAGAACGTGGCTTTTGGCTTGAAGCGCGACGGCGTGGCAAAAGCAGAAATTGCCCAACGCGTCGAAGATATTTTGCAATTGGTGCAGTTGCAAAAATTCACTCAACGCAGCCCTCACCAACTCTCGGGTGGACAGCAACAACGCGTTGCGTTAGCTCGCAGTTTGGTCAAACGCCCGCAACTGCTGATGCTGGATGAACCCTTGGGTGCATTGGACAAAAAACTGCGCGAAGAAACCCAAGTGGAGTTAGTCAACATCATCAAAAAAGTAGGTGTGACTTGCGTCATGGTGACCCATGACCAAGACGAAGCCATGACCATGGCTGACCGTATCGCCGTCATGAGCGAGGGCCGCTTTTTACAAGTCGGCTCGCCTGGCGAGGTTTATGAATACCCTAATTGTCGATTTGTCGCAGGTTTTGTTGGCAATGTGAACCTGTTGGATGGAGAAATTGCGCAAGACGAGGTTGACGAAGCAGTCATACACAGTGCCGTATGCCGCTTTCATGTCGGACACGGCATTTCTGGTCATTTGGGCATGCCTGTCACCGTCGCTTTGCGCCCAGAAAAAATCCAATTAAGCCTGCAAGATCCCAACCAAGCCTACAACGCAGTGGCTTGCAAGGTTGACAGCTTGTCGTACTTTGGCAGCTACACCAGTTACCAACTGAAAATGGTTAACGGCGACTCTTTGCAAGCATGGATCACCAATACCGACAGACACCATGAGAATATTGAAATTGGTCAACAGCTGTGGGCACACTGGCAGGACAACGCCATGGTGGTCCTCAACCACTGAACAGCCTTAAGAACCGGCGACCTTCATGCGGTTGATCAGCACAGAACCTATGGTTTTAGCGCCATAGCAATAAGCATCAGATCCGATAGCTTGTATGCCCATCAACATATCTTTCATATTGCCTGCAATCGTGATTTCTTGCACCGGGTAGGCGATTTCGCCCTTCTCTACCCAAAAACCACTGGCGCCACGGGAGTAGTCGCCGGTCACGTAGTTAATGCCTTGGCCCATCAACTCAATGACAAACAATCCGGTGCCGAGTTTTTTCAGCATGGCATCGAGATTGTCTTGGGTTTTGGTTTGGGTGGAAGACATGACCAAGTTGTGTGAACCGCCTGCATTACCTGTGGTCGTCATACCGAGCTTGCGGGCTGAATAGCTACTGAGGAAATAGCCTTGTACTTTGCCGTCGTGTATCAACTGACGTGCGCTTGTTTTAACGCCCTCCTCGTCAAACGGAGAGCTGCCTTTGCCTCGTAAAACAAACGGGTCTTCCTGTACGTTGATATGCGCTGGCAATACTTGCTTGCCCAAGGAATCCAGCAAAAAACTGCTTTTACGGTAAAGCGAACCGCCGCTCAAGGCATGTACCAATCCACCGAGTAAACCGGCGGCCAATGGAGATTCGAACAACACAGGGCAACTGATGGTGCGAATTTTGCGGCTGTTCAATCGGCTCAAAGCCCGCTCTGCGGCGTAACGACCTACCACTTCGGGCGAAGCCAGTTCGTCCGGATGGCGCATGGAGCTGTACCAGGCGTCGCGTTGCATATCTTCGCCCGTGCCCGCAATCGGCGCGACGGACAAACTGTGTCGGGAACTGGCATAGCCACCGCGAAAACCATGGGTATGTGCGCTGAAGAAATGGCTTTGTTGTGCTGATACCGCTGCACCTTCGCTGTTGGTGATACGCGCATCAGTTTTCAAGGCCGATGCTTCGCATCGCAAGGCCAACTCTGCCGCTTGTTCGCTGTTGATAGACCAGGGATGAAACAAGTCCAGATCGCGCTGTTCATGTGCAATCAAATCTGCATCAGGCAAACCTGCCATCGGGTCTTCCGCTGTGAAACGGGCGATATCGTGCGCGGCCTTGACCGTACGTTCAATGGCAGCCTCGGAAAAATCTGACGTGCTGGCACCGCCTCGGCGTTTACCCATGTACACGGTGATACCAAGGGATTTGTCGCGGTTACGTTCTACGTTTTCAAGCTCACCTTTGCGCACGGAAACGCTCAAGCCACAGCCCTCGGAAGCTTCGGCGGCTGCATCGCTGGCACCAAGACGCAAAGCATGCGCCAGCGCAGAATCAACAAGCGCTTCAAACTGAGCACGACTGTGGCTGAAGCCTGGTAGGGCTTGATCGGAGGAGGATTGGGGGGGGGAATGTGGTTTCATATCGACAGCTATGATACTTGCCACACCATTAACCCCAGACCATGTCCCGCAAACCCACCAAAGGTTATTACGTCAAAGGTCATTTTGTTGCCGAAGGCAGCGAACTTGATCTTGAACTCAAGCGCGAGCTCAAGGGCAGCGACAGCGCCAGCCGAACCGACCTTAAACGCGAAAGCTTTGAATTGCAAAAGCTTGGCGAAGACTTGTTGCAATTGCGCCAAGACGCTATGAAGCAACTGGTTGCTCAACAACACGTGCCCGAATTGCTGTTCGAAGCCATCAGGGACGCCAAAAAAATCACCAACTTCGAAGGCCTTCGCCGTCAAATGCAATTCGTCGGCAAACTGATGCGCAAACTCGACGAACCGCAAGTGCAAGCGATTCGCGCGGCTCTTGATGTACAGCACAATGGAAGCGCGGAGGAAACGCTGGCCTTGCACATGGCAGAGCACTGGCGTGAGCGTTTACTCAAAGAGGATGAATCGCTGGCCGATTGGCTCGCGGCTCACCCTGATACTGACAGTCAGCAATTACGCGCCTTGATTCGCCAAGCTCGCAAGGACGGCCTACCAGATAAAAGCGCTGTATCGCAAGGTGCGTTTCCTCGCCAAGGCCGTGCTTACCGAGATATTTTTAAACTCGTGCGCGATCAGCTGTCCGCGCACAAAGCTGACACCACATGAACGCAGATCCCAACTTAGACACCATCCACATTGGTATCGTTTCTATCAGCGACCGCGCCTCCAGCGGCACCTACGAAGACAAAGGCCTGCCCGCCTTGCGCGAATGGCTGCAACAGGCTTTGCACAATCCGCTGGTGTTTGAAGCTCGCTTGATTCCCGATGAACAAGCACTGATCAGCCAGACGTTGATAGAACTGGTGGACGCCGGTTGTTCACTGGTGCTAACCACCGGCGGTACTGGGCCGGCCATACGGGACGTGACACCGGAAGCGACACTGGCTGTCGCAGACAAGGAAATGCCCGGCTTTGGCGAACAAATGCGCCAGATCAGCCTGCGCTTTGTTCCCACAGCTATTTTGTCCAGACAAGCAGCGGTGATCAGAGGAGGCAGTCTGATCATCAATTTGCCGGGGCAACCCAAATCAATCACTGAAACCTTGGGCGGTTTGAAAGATGCGCAAGGGGCAAGCTTGGTTGACGGTATTTTTGCGGCCGTGCCGTATTGCATCGATTTGATTGGCGGGCCTTACATGCAAACCCGCGACGCATTTTGCAAAGCATTCCGACCAAAGACTGCCGCGCGTGCATATGTGCCGCCCGTCTGAGCACCATTTATGGGTGCAGGTGGAAAGTGACCTTGCTGATATCGAAATACATTTTTTCAAAAAACAGTTCACTAGACGCATTAGTGTTGCTGGTAACGCGTAAATGTGAAGGCTGAGGACTGCTCATGACAGCATCCTCTGGCGAATAATTCAGGGTGGTGAATACATACTTTTCCAGCGACCGCAAAAATACCGAAAACCCTGGCACATTGAGCTGCGCCGGGTCATCGCACACCATCCACCAATGGCTGTGAAATTGATTCGGTGGATACAAATTCAGTTTGATCACGCAGTCGCTGACCATCAAACCGTATTGCTCGACACTGAAAGACAACTCGGCATTGAAATCGCCATTCTCTAAGCGCTGAAAAATCAGGCTGTGGGGATGCAGTTTGATAAATGCAGACATGTTTTTTTGATCGGCATGAAACAGTCGCGCTTTACACCTTCTCAATCAATCAGCTTGTTCAACTTTTCAATGTCTGCATGTATATTTTTAGCTGCCCCCTGCGGCACGCAATCCGTGGCATTCAACGACCCTTGCGATAATTTTTCCAGCGCCTGCCACAGCATGGCAATTTGCTTGTCCTGTTCGGCCGTGTAATCGATCAATCCGCGGATGGCCTGACTCAGGGGGTCGTCGTTTTGCGTTACACCATAGGCGGAAAAACCCATTTTTGAAGCCACCTCTTCTCGCACCGCCTCGGTGTTAGCTTCAATGATGCGAGCCGGGTTACCAACCGCTGTAGCACCTGCGGGTACTGGTTTGGTGACCACTGCGTTGCTGCCGACTTTGGCACCGTCACCGACGGTGAAACCGCCGAGCACTTTGGCCCCAGCACCTATCACCACGTTACGCCCCAGAGTCGGGTGACGTTTAGCGCCTTTGTAAAGTGATGTGCCGCCCAATGTCACACCTTGATAAATCGTGCAGCCATCACCAATCTCTGCGGTTTCGCCGACCACCACGCCCATGGCGTGGTCAAAAAAAACGCCCGAGCCAATCACTGCCGCCGGATGGATTTCAATGCCGGTGAAGAAACGCGCCATGTGGGAGATGAAACGCCCCAGCCATTTCAATCCCATGCCCCAGCAGGCGTGTGCTAACCGGTGCAGCACCACGGCATGCAATCCGGGGTAGCAAGTCAACACCTCGAAACCGCTGCGCGCGGCAGGGTCACGATCGAGAATGGTTTGTATATCGGAGCGAATTCTTGAGAACATGCAAAGAGTCTAACTTTTTCGCTGCGAGACCTGCGTCATGGCTTTGGCAATGCCCCGCAATATATGCACCTCTTCTTCGCTTAAACCCGCGCGGTTGAACAACTGGTTCAAGCGTGGCATGAGTTTTTTGGGCGCTTGCGGGTCGAGAAAGCCGATGTCTGTGAGTGATTGTTGCCAATGCGACAACAAACCGGCGATTTGCGCCGCGTCGGCATGGACTGCCGTAGCGACAGCATCTTCTACCGCAAAGCCGCCCAAGGCCAGTCGCCATTCATACGCAATGACTTGTACGGCTCCCGCAATATTCAATGAGCCAAATGCCGGGTCGGTCGGGATACTCAGCGCCACATGACAGCGGTATACGTCCTCGTTTTTCATGCCAAAACGCTCTGAACCAAACAAAAACGCCATGCCACCACTGGCATCGGCGGCGGCTGGCATTTGCGCAAAATGATCACGCGGTGTGCGCGTCGGCGGGCCGAAATCACGCGGCGTCATAGCCGTCGCGCACACATGCGTCATGCCATGCAAGGCTTCGTCCAGTGTGTCGACAATACGTGCGTTTTCGAGCACATTCAGCGCACCACTGGCTCGTTGAATTGTTTCCTCGCGGCGCAACACATTGGCCCAGCGCGGCTTGACCAGCACCAGATCGTCAAAGCCCATGACGCGCATGGCGCGGGCAGTCGCACCGACATTGCCGGCGTGGCTGGTTTCGATCAAAATAAAACGCGTGTGCATAGGACTAAAATAACCGCTATTGTCGCCGCCCGCTCAGACGGGCGTGTTTTTTTGCTCCAGACGCTGCTTGTACGCGTTCAACACAGGCTTCGCTGTCCCCTTCATGACCACCACTGCCTCTTCATCCTCCATCCACCCCATGCTGAATATCGCCATCAAGGCGGCGCGTTCGGCCGGAGCCATCATTAACCGCGCGGCACTGGATGTGGAATCGGTTCGAGTCTCGAAAAAAATGGAAAACGACTTTGTCACCGAAGTCGACCAAGCCAGCGAAAACATCATCATTGAAACCTTACTCAATGCCTACCCTGACCACGGCATTCTGGCCGAAGAGTCCGGCAAAACACATGGCAATCCGAACGCAGAACATGTGTGGATCATCGATCCGTTGGACGGCACCACCAATTTCATTCATGGCTTTCCTTTTTATTGCGTCAGCATTGCATTGCAAAGCCGCGGCCGCTTAGAACAGGCCGTGGTTTTCGACCCGTCGCGCAACGATTTGTTCACCTCGACTCGCGGGCGTGGCGCCTTTTTGAATGACCGGCGCTTACGCGTGAGCAAACGCATACGCATGAACGAATGTCTGATCACCACCGGCTTTCCGTTTCGCGAGGGTGACGATTTCACGGCCTACCTGAGCATGTTGAGCGAGGTGATGAAACGCACCGCCGGTGTACGTCGCCCTGGCGCGGCGGCACTGGACTTGGCCTACGTGGCGGCAGGTTTCAGTGACGGTTTTTTTGAAAATGGTCTGCATCCTTGGGACATGGCCGCGGGCGCCTTGCTGATCACTGAAGCCGGTGGCTTGGTGGGCAACTTCACAGGCGAGGCAGATTATTTGTACCAACACGAATGCTTGGCAGCCAACCCTAAAATTTACGGTCAGATGGTGACTCTGCTGCAACCCTATTCCAAGTTTTCAAGTGTGGCAGACAAGGCGGTGGCGGCTCAGGCTATCGCTGAATTGCGCCAAGACATTGACAGCACAAAATAAGCATTGAGCAGTGCTGTGTAACCATGGCAGACACATCCACGCACACTCCCATGATGACCCAGTACCTGGGTCTGAAAGCAGACTTTCCGCAGACCCTGTTGTTCTACCGCATGGGAGACTTTTATGAACTGTTTTTTGAAGACGCGGAAAAAGCTGCGCGATTACTTGACATCACTTTGACGCAACGCGGTCAATCCGCCGGTCAACCAGTGGTGATGGCTGGCGTGCCGTTTCACTCAGTTGACAACTATCTGTCACGCTTGATCAAACTGGGTGAATCGGTTGCCATTTGCGAACAAGTGGGTGAGGTCGGCGGTAAAGGCCCGGTCGAGCGCAAAGTAGTTCGCGTGGTCACGCCAGGTACCTTGACCGATGCCGAATTATTGAGTGATAAGACCGAGGCTTATGTGCTGGCGGTGCACGCCAGTGAACGTGCAGGCAAAGCCCAAGGCTGCGGACTGGCATGGTTGAGCGTGACCGAGGGCGTATTGCGCATGGCCGAATGCTCAGCGGATCAATTGCCTGCTTGGATTGGACGTATTGCCCCTAGTGAAGTGATTTTCAGCAGCGAACTGCCCGCGCATTTGCTGCCCTTGCTGTCGAGTGTGAGCGTTAAGTCTGAACGGCCGTCATGGGCGTTTGACAGTAGCTTAGGCAAGCGCAAACTGCTAGAACAATTGCACGCGGCCTCCTTGGATGCTTGGCAAGCACAAGACCTGGTGCAAGCACACGCTGCAGCCTCTGCCTTACTGGCCTATGCAGAACACACGCAAGGGCGTAGCCTGACCCATGTGCAAAAGCTACGGGTCGAGCGTCATGAAGAACGCATTGACTTACCTGCCAGCACACGGCGTAATCTGGAATTGACGCAAACGCTGCGTGGCGAAGACAGCCCCACAGTGTTTTCTCTGATGGACACTTGCATGACAGGCATGGGCAGTCGCACATTGAAACGCTGGCTGCTAGAGCCGCCGCGAGATCGCACGCTGGCACAACAAAGACTGGACGCCATCGCTGCCTTGCAAGGTGAACATGGCGCTGGTGTGTGGCGTGATTTACGCACGGCGTTGAAAGGCTTGGGCGATGTGCAACGTATCAGTGCGCGAATTGCGTTGCGCCAGGTCAGGCCGCGCGAGTTGGTGGCGCTGGGTCTGGCGCTGCAACGTGCAGCATTGCTACCCGACACGCTGTCATCAGCGGCAGACACGCCCTGGCTGCAAACACTCAGTAAATCGTTGGTTTCTCCGCCTGAATGCGCCGACTTACTGCATCGCGCACTGCTGAGCGAACCGTCAGCGCTGGTACGCGACGGCGGCGTCATCAACCATGGTTTTGATGCTGAGTTAGATGAGTTGCGCAACATACAAAACCATGGCGACAGTTTTTTGCTGGAACTCGAAATGCGAGAACGCGAGCGTACAGGCATCCATAACTTGAAAGTGCAGTTCAATCGGGTGCACGGTTTTTACATCGAAGTTACGCAAGGACAGCTTGAACGAGTACCCGACGATTACCGTCGCAGACAAACCTTAAAGAATGCAGAACGCTTCATCACGCCAGAGTTAAAGGCCTTTGAAGACAAGGCATTGTCGGCACAAGAACGCGGCCTGTCGCGCGAAAAATTTCTCTTCGAACAGTTGCTGGATGAACTGCAACAGTTTGTACCCGCACTGTCGCAAGTAGCTTGGGCCTTGGCGACGCTTGACGTATTGACTACCCTCAGCGAACGTTCATTGACACTCCACTGGTGCGCACCCGTTTTGGTGAATACACCAGGCATCCATATCACTCGTGGTCGGCACCCAGTGGTCGAGTCACGACTGGCCGAAAACGGCGGCAGCTTTATTGCCAACGATACGCAGCTTGGTCCTTCACAGCGCATGCAAATCATCACCGGGCCGAACATGGGCGGTAAATCCACGTACATGCGGCAAGTGGCTTTGATTGTGTTGCTGGCCAGCATCGGCAGCCACGTGCCCGCTGACGCTTGTAGTATCGGTCCGATTGACGCCATACATACTCGCATAGGTGCGGCAGATGATTTGGCCAATGCCCAGTCCACGTTCATGCTGGAGATGACCGAGGGTGCGCAAATTCTGCATGCGGCCACGCCCAACAGTTTGGTGCTGATGGATGAAATTGGACGCGGCACCTCTACCTTTGATGGGTTGGCATTGGCCAGCGGTATTGCAACTTACCTGCACGATAAATCCCAGTCTTACAGCTTGTTCGCCACCCATTATTTTGAATTGACCGAGTTTGCTACCAGTCACCGCTTTGCAGTCAATATGCACGTCAGCGCCGCTGAGAGCGGCAACGACATTGTGTTTTTGCACGAACTACAACCCGGCCCTGCAAGCCGCAGTTACGGTATCCAAGTGGCTCGCTTAGCGGGTATGCCAGTCAGCGTGTTGAACCATGCCAAGCATGCGCTGTCCGCTTTGGAGTCGGATGCACAAAACTCGCGCGCGCAAGTGGACTTGTTTGCGCAACCGCCCGAAGCCATCGATACGGGACCCTCTCCTGTGCAAGCCCAACTGGCACAGATGGACCCAGACACCATGAGTCCGCGCGAAGCGCTGGACGCCTTATACGCTTTGAAAAAATTACTGTGATACCTTGACATGACCACTTATCCCGATTGCCCTGCCGGTCAGCCATTGATTCTTTTCTTTCACGGCAACAGTTTTCCAGCCAGCACTTACAGCGTCATGCTCAATGAATTACGTCAGCGGAACTTGCAAGTCCAGGCCTTGGAAAAAATTGGCCACAACCCGGCTTTTCCCGTCACCAGCAACTGGCCGCATTTGGTCGAGGAAGTACATGCATTTGCCCAACCATTGATCGCGGCGCACAGTGGCCCCGTGGTCTTGGTCGGCCATTCCTTGGGCGGCATGCTCAGCCTGATGTTGGCCGCACAGTACCCCCATCTGGCGCATGGCGTGGTGATGGTGGATGCGCCTGCGGTGGGTGGATTACAGGCCAAAGTGCTGCAACTCTCCAAAACCCTTTCTTTGAACAAGAAGTTTTCTCCCGGCGCAATCAGCCGCAAAAGAAGAAATGAATGGCTTTCTTTGGAAGAAGTACGAGCGCATTTCGCTTCAAAAAAAGTATTTGCACGATGGGATCCGCAAGTATTGAATGATTACGTGTTGCAGGGCACGCGTGAAGAAAAATCCGAAGCAGGTGTGCGGCGCGTATTGAGTTTTAACCGCGACATTGAAACGCTGATTTACAACAACGTCCCTCATAATTTGGAACGCTTATTAAAAAAACACCCTCTGACTTGCCCAGTCAGTTTGGTGGCAGCGCGTCACTCACGCGAAATGCGG
>NZ_JAVLFQ010000090.1:0-149884 GCF_046052765.1 Limnohabitans sp.
CGCTTGAGTCCAACCATCCCAGGTGTGCAAACTAGACGAGGTTCCGTGCAACAAAATCAGTGGCATTGGGTCGTCACGCAGACCTTCGTCTCGAAAGTGAACTTTCATCCCGTCAACCAATACAAATTGAGAAGGCGGCTGCGCCCAGCGCTGCGACAAATCTTCGGCTGATCGGTCCGGTGCCCAAATGGAGACAATACCGCCAATAGCAATGACAAATGCTACGAAAAGCACAAGACCGAAAACTTTGATTTTTTTCATGGACTCTTTTAGAAGTGATTAACCAGTTTAGCGAGTCTTCCTTTCTCAGTGGAGTCCCTGCAAGAATTGATTAAGATGCGATTCCAGTCAACGCCTTTAAAGTAATTTCATGTCCACATCCAAAGTCTGCTTGGTCATAGGTGCTGGTGACGCAACGGGTGGCGCTGTAGCCAAACGATTCGCGCGAGAAGGTTTCACTGTTTGCGTGACCCGCAGAACCCTTGAAAAATTAAAGCCATTGCTTGATCAAATTCAACAATCAGGCGGCGTTGCATTTGGATTCGCTTCAGATGCACGCAAAGAAGATGAAGTCATTGCGCTGATAGAGCACATTGAGTCCAACATCGGCTCAATCGAGGTGATGGTTTTTAATATTGGTGCCAACTCACCCAGTAGCATCTTGACCGAGACTGCCCGCCGATACACAAAAATGTGGGAGATGGCTTGTTTAGCTGGTTTTTTGAATGGGCGCGAGGTTGCCAAGAGAATGGTTGCCAGAACCCCTCACAACGAGCCACACATTGGCGGCACCAGCCAAAAAGGAACCCTCATTTTTACGGGCGCTACGGCTTCGCTTAGAGGCAGCGCAAACTTCGCTGGGTTTTCAGGCGGGAAGATGGCCTTGCGTGCCTTAGCGCAAAGCATGGCACGCGAGCTGGGGCCTATGGGTATCCATGTGGCACACACCATCATTGACGGCGCCATTGATACAGAATTCATACGCACACTTTTTCCTGAGCGCTACGCATTAAAGGATCAGGGTGGAATCCTCAATCCTGACCACATCGCAGATGCCTATTGGATGCTGCACCAACAGCCCAGAGACGCTTGGACGCACGAGCTCGATTTGCGGCCCTATATGGAAAAGTTCTGATTAAACTTTAAGGTGAAAAATTATGGCAAAAACATTTGATTATTATTTTGACTTTGGCAGCTTGGCTACTTATTTGGCCCACACCCAGATGGACAAAATAAAGGCGGAAACAGGAGCGAGTCCTGTATATCTTCCGATGCTTCTGGGAGCGGTTTTTAAGGCTACTGGAAACGCATCGCCTGCCAGTGTGCCTGCCAAGGGTAAGTACATCTTTGTTGACTTCAAGCGTTTTGCCGACAACTACGGCGTTCCACTTGAAACAAACCCTTTCTTTCCGATCATTACCACCACCCTCATGCGCATGGTCACAGGATTGCAAATGCGCTCCGATGCTCGTATGCATGAATTCATGGACACCATTTTCAAAGCCATTTGGGTCGATGCACTGAACCTTAATGCACCCGAGGTGGTTGAGCAAGTTCTGCGAGAAGCGCACTTTGACCCCGTCGAGCTACTTCAGTTGGCAAACGAGCAAGCCACGAAAGATAGACTCAAAGATATCACCACCCAAGCGGTCGACCGGGGCGTCTTTGGAGCCCCCACTTTTTTTGTTGGCCAAGACATGTTTTGGGGGCAAGATCGGATTGAGCAACTTAAAGCTGCTCTTCGTGCTTGAATACGAATACATAAAAAAAGCACTTGTATCGCTGCAAGTGCTTGTTCTATAACCAATAAATTGGTGGGCGATGCAAGTTTCGAACTTGCGACCCCTGCAGTGTGAAGACTCCTTTAGACCACTAATTTCTTCAATGAATTCATTGTGTTAGCTGCTTTCTGGTAACTCAAAGTAGTATAGAAGTAGTATGGTTAACAGAATAAAAAGTTTGGTTTTTTAAACCTGTAAATAACTTATAGGAATAAAAGCGTAAAGACTCTTTACGCTTGTGCGTTTTGAACTCTCACCTAACCCGTTTACAAGTCGCGGGACAAGTCAAAGTATATGGAGTTTTCGCTATGCAATAGACTGCAAGACATTGCCAATCCATTAAAGGAGGTCACTATGTGCAGATGGGTTGCTTATGCTGGTCCAGAAATTTACCTAGAAGACTTGGTATTTCACCAAGAGCACTCGATAGTGAGTCAAAGCCTTGCTGCTAACCAATCTAGTTGGGTCACCAATGGCGATGGATTTGGTGTTGCTTGGTACACCCAGCGCACCACGCCTGGACTATTTAAAGATGTACTGCCAGCCTGGAACGATGCCAATCTTCGGTCGCTTGCAGCACATATTCGAACAAGTTTGTTTTTCGCTCATGTACGCGCTACCACTGGCACTGCGGTCAACAGAAGCAATTGCCATCCGTTTATTTGGCAAAACTGGACCTTCATGCACAACGGAAAGATTGGCAATTGGCATAACTGCCGCAAAGATGTAGAAGACTTAATTGACCATGTGCACTACCCACACAGAGAAGGCACCACAGACAGTGAAGCTTTATTTTTAGTGGCACTTAGCAAAGGCCTAATTAATGATCCTATCTCTGCACTGCAAGCAACATTACGTGATGTAACCGGCATCATGGAAAAACACAACTCAAATGATCCTATGCGGATATCTTGCGCACTGACCAATGGCAAAGAAATGTGGGCATTTAGATATTCAAGTGACGATCAGTCACCAAGTATGTACTTTGGTTCCCCGCATACGCGAGCCAGCGAAGCAGGCTCCAACCCAATCACAACCATTGCATCGGAGCCATCAGATTCTGATGCTGGACACTGGTTCAAAGTTGAAGAACGAAACGGTATCCATTGGACTGAGCAAGGTTTACAGCATTTCAAAATAACTGTCTAACAGCTTAAAAGAAATGCTAAGTGGCGACCCTTGCAGAAGTTGAAACCGCTTCGAATGAAAAGCAAACCTATTCTCAATATGTAACAAATATATATTTGTGCATTACTTAAGATGAGAGTAAATTTTCTTGGCTGAATCAGACGAAAAATAAATAGTTGATAAAAACTGACGTCGGCCCTCCTCCGTCGCTACTGTTGTGTGTGCAGGAAAATGAATAATCGCCCATTCTGCGGATAGGGCATGACTAAGTGATGGGCCAAAACTCGAAGTAGCACTCGCCATAATATCGGATTCATTAAGTAGAACAGTGGCCCAGTCAACATCCCATTGAAAAGAACGATCCTTTACCCGCAAATGATTATCCTTAACAAGTGCGAAGTCCGAACGCATGATGATTATTTTTAATCTTTCTATCCACAGTTGACTTAAATGCACTGATTTTAAAAAAGGTAAAAGAGCATCAATCGAAGCAGTTTCAATATCAGATGGAAATCTATTAGTGCGTCCAGGATGGCGAAAGTCATGAGATATTGCAGCAAGCAATAATGCCGCCTGCCATGTCGGATCTCGCCTTACGCCGCCTAATGCCTCTAAATGACACTGAAGCGTCATACAGGTTATTGAATCAGCAAAATGCAGCCTATTGTGATAACAAGGTTCTTCCGTACCTATGCCGCAACCTTTTTCTAACTCAATTTGATGAGCTATGCACATTGCCGCATTTAGCAATGAATTTATTTCTGCGTCTGTTATTTCCTCACTGAAATTGAGAAAAGATATGCACTTACTAAGTATTAAAGGTAAACCTAGCCAACCCTCTGACCAAGAATGTCGCAAATAGGATAGGGATGAATGTAAACACTCCCCTGCATCAGTAATGCGGGTATCTAAATAGTTAGAGAAATTTGAGGACATTGAGCTCGGACTCAATGATTGCGAAGAACATTATTCATACTTTGCTGGAGTAGCAATGCCTCCAATACCGTCACCAAAAGTGGAGATTGAGCCAGAAGTATTTCGGAAGCCTGAGTAGCACTTATTCTTTTACAAATCACTTTGCCTTTTGCCCTTGCAGTAGCTGAACGAATTCCATCTGGCAAGATTGCTGCCTCCCCAAATGACTGCCCAGTATTCGCGCTGGCAAATACTTTTCCCTGCAGATCAATTAACTCAACTACTCCTTTTTCTATGAAATAAAGATGTTGAGCCAAATCACCAACTTTAAAAATGACATCACCATCTTCTAAAGTTTGAACTTCAAAATTATCCATACAAGTTTTCCAATACTTTTTTAAGGAATTAAGCAATTATTCGGTTGATAATTGTTTTCAAAATTGCTTTAACTTCTGGCGGAAGTCTGGAGATAGTAGCGTCGATTTTATGTAAGGGAATCACGCAGGCCAAAACAGCAGTCGTGGTTATGACATTCATACTAAAGGGTTGGTTGATTAGACCTTCCGCCAAACCGATTACTGAGCCAGGCCCAAGGCGATAAATGCTGTCACCTTTGACGGCAACTAAATTACCTTGAGTTATCAGATAAGCAAAATCGACTTGACTGCCAGAGGACATAATTTTTGTTTTAGGTTCAAACAGTTTTGTGTCAAGCAAAGGAGATCTGGAAATTGATAAAAATAATCGCATATCGCTTTTAAGAGAACCAGATCGTAAGGACTCCATTTCAAATTCAGGATTTATGTCACTTGAACCAGGATTAATCTCGCGGACGATTGAAAAACTGGCTTTATATGAAGGTAGATTAGACATACTAAATTTAATTAATTTTAAAAAATAAAAAAAACTTTCTAAAGAATAAATGCATATCTCAGCAAATATTTTAAATTCCAATGGTCTGATATAAAGCTTATCAAATCTATGCTCAATCAAGTAAACTAAGAATTGATGGAAAATGCAATAGCGGATAAATCATCTCTTCTGAGTTCTGTACCACGCCAATCACTTACAGTTTGAAGCAAAAATTGCAATAAATTAGATGGGCTTGCTGATCTATTTTTGTCAACAAATTCCATAAAACGCTTTGGGCCAAAGGCAATATTCTTCGGCCCTCCAGGCTGATCAAAAATACCATCCGACGCCATACAAAACATACGATATCCGTCCAGCGGAATTTCAAATTCCTCAAGAGGCGTGTAAGGTGTAATTCCTGGGTAGCCTAATGCAGATTTTTCCCCTGCAATTCGAAGGATTTGGTCATCACCTCGGGGCACCACAAAACAATTGTTTCGTGCGCCAGAGAATATTAATTTTCGATTCGATAAATCAATCTTACATAATCCCGCATCAAATCCATCATTTGAATCGCACTCCAGTGAATTTTGATTTAAAGCGTCGCGGACTAAATTACCAAGCCGCGCAAGCGCAACGCCAGGTTGTATTTGTGCGTCCTCTGCATAAATACGATTCAATATACTCAATACCATCATAGACATCAAGGCTCCAGGTACGCCATGACCAGTACAGTCGATCAAGCCGACCGTAAAGTGGTTATTTCCTATGTCCTCAGATCTCCAATAAACGTCCCCACCGACTATGTCACGAGGCTCCCAAATTACTCCTACATCCGAAAAACCAACTTGTAGGTTCTTTTTCGTAGGTAATAAACTTTTTTGAATTCGACCAGCGTATCTAACGCTGTCGATCAACTCTTCATGAAGTTCTGACATTTCAAGAGCACGGCGAGAGTTAGATTCAACCAAATAATTTAGTGTGTCAGTACAGGCACCAACACCAGCAAAACTTCCATCGCGCGTAATAATAAAACCGCCTTCACTCAAAGGTAATCCTTCCTTTAAGAAAGTTGACGCCACTTCATCAATAGATATACTTTCATCAAAACTTAGGAATTTGTCCACCATCGCAGCACTAACACTTCGATTTTGAATTACTGAGTAATGTAGGGGATTTGATGCCAACATTAATGCCGATTGTTTTTCAATCAGTCCTATTGCATCTCCATTAACTCCCATGACTGGGACAACTACAGCATTTTCGTCTTTCCGTAAGGCTTCAATTAAGTTTCCGCATTTTTCATTGATACTCACGGACCATTGAGTGCGCAGAATACTTCCAACATTTTTTTCAATCATTTTTATGGCCCTCCAGTAAAGACAATACGCTTCTAAGACTTGTAATTAAGTCAAGTCGATCTGGCAAACTCAATTGATGAGTATTTATAAGTACTTGGTCGTAACCAGGAATGTGCAAGGTAATTGGAGGTGTATCAATTTCTCCATCATCCAGTAAACGACGAACGCTGTATGTGCGAACTGGATTTTTAATACCCTTGAGAGTTACTAAATCTTTTTCGTCAGCAACAACAAAATCTTTTATCAAACCATAAGTTTCAGAGGAGATTAGCACACCAGAGGGTTCGCACAGGCTTTCAATTCGTGCCGCTAAGTTAACTTCTCCTCCGATAATGGTATAGGACATTCTGGTTGTGCTGCCAAAATTACCGACATTGCACCAACCAGTGTTTATACCGATACGTGTTAAGAACGGATATTGAAGTCCTTCAGTCATCCATTCAGCATTGAGTTCCGATAGACGTAACTGCATTTCAACGGCCATTCTTACACAGGCCAAGGCATCCTCCATTTCCCCCTTAGATTCTGGATCACCAAAAAAGATCATCATTGAATCACCGATGAATTTGTCTATCGTTGCACCGTGCCTCATTGCGATATCAGAGAGCTCTGAACAATATTTATTGACATAATATGTCAGTGCCTCAGGTTGTAGGCTTGCTGAAATCTCGGTAAATCCTTTGATATCTGAAAAAAATACAGTTAATAATTTTCTTCTTGTTTTTAACTCTAATGCATAGTCACCTGCAAATATAGATCTATATATTTGCTTTGGTAGATAGCGAGAAAGTTGTTCTGCCACAACCTCCATTTTCTTTTTTTCAATAGATAGTTCATGAGAAATAGTCTGTAAACGATGCTCATTTTTATCACTGATACGGATCATCCGAGAAAAATTTTTGAAAAGCTTTGAATATTGAGTCAACAGTTCTTCAAATTCCTCTTTTCTTACAATTTTTTCACTTGTAGCTATTTCCTGAAAATAAATCAGGACAGATTCTTCATTTTGAAAGTTAAATTGATTCATTTCAAAGATGTAATCAAGATCAAGAATATTCAATCAATTCGAATTTTGCATAACTAAGCTCCTCTGAAAATTCTTCACCAAGCTCTTTCATATTGTCATCATCAAATATGAAGTACCACTCAACTTTCACCTGATTTCCTTTATTTGCTGAGTCTTCAATTGCAGTAAAAAGATCCATTAACACTTTCGCTGAAGAACTATTAAAGTACTTAAATTTGAATTTACAGATAACTTCATCTTGGTGTTTAAGAGCCAAAAATTCAAGAACTTGTGCAATTGGAATTTCATAAAACTTTTTTGTATCTTCAGGGTAGGACTCCCCCTCAATTTCAAAAATACGCCTTGATACATCAAGGCTGACTTTTGGCGTTCGTTGTGCAGCCGATATTTCAATATTTTTCATACTTAATATTAGAAGTGAGCTTCGAATGTAAAAAAATCAAAACCATCTTTGAAATTTTTGATAATGTCATATTCCCAATTACCGTTTGCTTCACGTGCAATTGATATAAAACCAACACCAGCGCCTTTAGAACCTTCTGGCGGACCGTCACGTAATTGCTGCCTCATTAATACACCCAGTTGTTTGCGATCCAATCCTCGAATTGATTCCAACTGTTCTGAAATTCTCACAGTATCAATACTCTGAATAATATTGCAACAGTTTACAAAGTATCGCCCATCTGGATGGATCCCAATTGCTACCAAACCATATGGCAGAACAATAGCTTCAGGGGTATTTAATTCATCATGAAGCGGTACCTCAGGGGAGGTTTCTGCTGAATAGCGGATGACATTTTGCACTTGCTCTACAAACGAAGAGAAAACTGCACGGGATATTTTCTCATCCGTACGATCAGTAATCATTTTGATTCGAAGGGCGTTACCAATGCCATACAGAATATCTTCATTTAAGTAACCGCTATAAGAAAAAACTATTCCACGATCACTAAGCTCTTTTCGAAAATTAATGTAAGACTGACCATCAAGTTTAGTTAATGCTTTCATAAACTGATTTATGTTGTATTGACAAATAATATTTTCCGATAGCAATATTTTACTGTTAATTGCCTTTCAAAAGCAAGGCCCGAAGCCTTGACTTTACAGCCATTCGCCTTCTTGAACTTACGCAAAAACCTGTCGAAGGTTGTTTTGAAAACAAGGAGATCGCTCGCTTCATCTATCAAAATCAAACAGACTTCTATAACAAATTTATAAACATTATTGAGACTGTATCTATGGATAAGTAGTTAACTCTCTCTTACTTATTAGATTTCTGCTTTGCTCACGCGGCGTGAGCATATGAAAATTGTTACAAAGATACCATTAGGATATTTACTTTGTATTGATTATTAGTAATTATATTTTTATCGTCTAAAAATTTGCTTCCTAGGGAAGCATATAAAGTTTTCTGTGAAAGTAAATCGTGAAAAGCACTTAAACAGTTGATTTATATATAAAAAAAAGTAGTGGTGCGTGGTGAGGGTTTCGAACCCCCGACCCCCGCCGTGTGAAGGCGATGCTCTACCACTGAGCTAACCACGCTATGCTGATACCAACATTAGGTATTTTGACACAAATCCAATTTCACAAGAGACGAATGAAGCCTAGAGAAGTCTTTGATTTGAAGAACCAATTCAAGCCGATGCTTGTCTCCATATCGTTTTACCGCCGCTGGCTTTGTCAATCTCATCGAGTAATTTTTCATGGCTCAACAATTCGTCAGCCGTCGCTTGAATGACAGGTAATTTGAAATGACTGTAATCTTTTTTGGTTGTATTGAAAATACCGGCGTTGTTGTCTTCACCCTCCATCAACAAGGCATCTTGACCGCGGGTCAGGTTGATATAGACATCGGCCAGCAATTCTGCATCCAGCAAACCGCCGTGTAATGTGCGTGCTGCATTGCTCACTCCAAGACGTTCACACAAAGCGTCCAACGAATTGCGTTTGCCTGGGTATAGCTCCTTGGCCATGGCCAGCGTATCCAGCACACTATTGACATGTTCTTTGAATACTGGTTTGCCATTGCGTTGCAATTCGGCATTCAAAAAACCGACGTCAAATGGCGCATTGTGAATAATGATTTGAGCATCTTGCACATAAGCCAGGAATTCTTCAACAATATTTTCAAAGCGAGGTTTATCGCTTAAAAAATCGGTGCTGATGCCGTGCACCTTCATCGCATCTTCATGAATATCGCGATCTGGATTCAGGTAGTGGTGAAAATTATTGCCAGTCAATTTACGGTTGATCAATTCCACGCATCCAATTTCAATGATGCGATCGCCTGCCTCTGGCGACAGGCCAGTGGTTTCAGTATCGAGGACAATTTGTCGCATGGAGTTCAGTGGTTTTCTTTGGCATGGTTGATGGTGTAGCGCGGAATCTCGATCACCAAGTCCTGCTGCGCAACCAGTGCTTGACAACCCAATCGCGAATTAGGTTCCAGACCCCAAGCTTTATCTAACAAATCTTCTTCCTCCTCCTGCGCGTCATTCAAACTGGCCATGCCTTGACGCACAATGACATGACAGGTGGTGCAGGCGCAACTCATGTCGCAGGCATGTTCAATATTGATACCGTTGTCCAGCAAGGCCTCACAAATACTGTTACCGGGCAAAGTATGTATGTCTATGCCTTCAGGACAAAGTTCAACGTGCGGAAGAATTTTGATAGTTGTCATCACATGGCCCCGATATGTTTACCAGCCAACGCTTTGCGTATGCCGTCGTTCATGCGTGCCGCAGCAAAAGCCTCGGTTCCTTTAGCCAAAGCTTCTGTCGCAGCCTCAATGGCAGCTGGCGTCTCAAGCGATTTTGCGGTCAACACTTCAGCCATCAAACCTCGAATGACCGATGCCTCATCTACCGTGAGCAAATGTTCGTCAGCGTTTAAAGCACTTTGCGCGGCCAGCCACATGCGGTCGGCCTCGAGCCTAGCTTCGGCCAAGGCACGCGCGTTCTTGTCGTACTCGGCGGTATGAAAACTGTCTTGCAGCATGGTGGCAATTTGATCATCTGACAAGCCGTAGCTTGGCTTGACATTGATCTGTGCTTGCACGCCGCTGTTGGTCTCAATCGCATTCACGCTCAGCAATCCATCCGCATCGACGGTGAAGGTCACACGTATGCGCGCAGCACCGGCAGCCATGGGCGGAATACCGCGTAACTCAAAACGCGCCAGGCTGCGGCAATCAACCACCAAATCGCGTTCGCCCTGCACCACATGCAAGGCCAAAGCAGTCTGTCCGTCTTGGTAAGTGGTGAAGTCTTGCGCCATCGCGGTAGGAATGGTCTGGTTACGCGGAACAATACGTTCTACTAAACCGCCCATGGTTTCTATACCCAAAGACAATGGGATGACATCCAGCAACAGCAATTCACCGTTGGGATTGTTGCCGCTCAATTGATTGGCTTGAATAGCCGCGCCCAAGGCAACCACTTCGTCTGGGTTGACATTGTTTAAAGGTTGGCATTGCAACAATTCACCAACCGCCGATTGAATATGCGGCATGCGCGTGGAACCACCGACCATCACCACACCATGAATATCAGACGCTTGAATACCGGCGTCACGCATGACTTTTTTCACGGCTTGCAAAGTTTGGCGTGTCAAATGCTGTGTGCTCGCTTCAAAAGCTGCGCGTGTCACGAGGTGGCTGATAGGACCGTCGCTGAGTTCTAATTGCAAGAGATGTTCTGTGTTGTCGGACAAAACTTCTTTGCCATGACGTGCTGCTGTCAACATGCGCGACTTGTCTGAGGCGTTATTCAATGAACGGCCAGTCGCAGACAAAACATTTTCGACCACTGCGCGATCGTAATCATCTCCACCCAAGGCGGAGTCGCCGCCTGTGGCCATGACTTCGAACACGCCTTTGCTCAAGCGCAAAATAGACACATCGAAAGTACCGCCGCCTAAGTCGTAGACAGCGTAAATGCCTTCGCTGCCATTGTCTAGTCCGTAGGCGATTGCAGCGGCTGTGGGTTCGTTGATGAGCCGCAATACATTCAGGCCAGCCATTTGCGCTGCGTCTTTGGTGGCTTGGCGTTGAGCGTCATCGAAATAGGCGGGTACCGTGATGACTGCGCCATAAATCTCATCGTCAAAAGTATCTTCAGCGCGTTGACGCAATGTCGCCAGTATTTCTGCACTGATTTCGACTGGCGACTTTTCACCTTCACGCGTTTGCAGACTCAACATACCAGGCTTGTCTAACAATTCGTAAGGTAGCCCAGCGACATTGGCTATATCGGCGACACCACGCCCCATGAATCTTTTGACCGAGACAATGGTGTTGAGCGGGTCTTGCGCCTGCGCTGCCAGCGCTTCGTGACCGATGGCACGTTTACCGTTACCTAAATATTGAACTGCCGACGGCAATATCACCCGTCCTTGTTGGTCTGGCAGACATTCGGCAACGCCGTTACGCACACTGGCAACGAGCGAATGCGTAGTGCCGAGGTCTATGCCAATGGCGATACGCCTGGCGTGCGGATCGGGAGCCTGACCGGGTTCGGAAATTTGCAACAAAGCCATCTGCGTGAAATCTTTTTTAGTTATTGTTTAAGCGGTCTAGGCGGGAATCCAAGTCTTGTTCAAATCGCTCTATAAACATGAGCGCACGAACAGTGTGTGAAGCATTTATCCAATCTGCGTGCAAATCAATGTCTTGTGCACATTGTTGCAGAAGCTTTTTTTTCTCATCAATCATCTGATGCTGCAAGGCTTCAATAGCGACAACATCTGGTGCTTCATCGAGTTCTTCCCGCCACTGCATTTGTTGCATCAAAAAAGTGTGTGGCATAGCTGTATTGTCTTCGGCACGAATCGGCGCACCATTTATTTCACACAAATAAGCGGCGCGGCGTAACGGATTTTTTAAACGCTGATAGGCCTCGTTGACGCGGACTGACCATTGCATAGCCAATCTCTTGTCAGCAGCACTTTGTGACACGAACTGGTCAGGGTGGACTTGTCGTTGTAGCTGCTTCCATTGCCGATCCAGTAAAGCGGTATCGATTTGAAAACAGATAGGCAAGCCGAATAATTCAAAGTCGCTGCTAGCAAGTGTCAGCGCAGCCGAGACTAACCCTTCGCTCACCATCAAACCCGGAAAGATTCACCACAGCCGCAACGGTCACGTTCGTTGGGATTGTTAAATTTAAAGCCTTCATTAAGACCTTCACGGACAAAGTCGAGTTCCGTGCCTTCCAGATAAGGCAGGCTTTTGGGGTCAATCAGAATTTTCAGACCATGAACCTCGAACACCACATCTTCAGGCGCAAGTTCGTCTACATATTCCAGTTTGTAGGCCAGCCCTGAGCAACCCGTGGTTTTGACACCTAAGCGCACACCAACGCCCTTGCCTCTTTTACTGAGGTAGCGGTTCACATGCCGTGCGGCAGCTTCGGTCATAGAGACTGACATATCAGTGGGCGTGTTTCTTTTTGTAATCGTCAACCGCAGCCTTGATGGCGTCTTCGGCCAAGATGGAACAGTGGATTTTGACAGGCGGCAGCGCCAGCTCTTGGGCAATTTCGCTGTTCTTGAGTGACGCAGCTTCGTCCAAGGTTTTCCCCTTGACCCACTCTGTCACCAAAGAAGAAGACGCAATGGCTGAACCGCAACCATAGGTTTTGAAACGTGCGTCTTCAATGATGCCGGTGACGGGATTGACTTTGATTTGCAGTTTCATCACGTCGCCGCATGCAGGTGCTCCAACCATGCCGGTTCCTACAGAATCATCTCCCTTTTCAAACGAACCCACATTGCGTGGATTTTCATAATGGTCGATCACTTTTTCTGAGTAAGCCATATTCTTCCTTGTGTAAATTCTGCTAGCCGTCAATGGGCCCATGTGTGTTGCCGTTGTGAAAACGATGCGCTAAGCACGGTCATCAACAGCGACAAAACGGTGTTTCAATGTGTCGCAACTGTTCAATGAGCAGCCCACTGAATGGTACTGATGTCAATGCCGTCTTTGTACATGTCCCACAACGGACTGAGGTCGCGCAACTTGCTGACATTCAGACGAATCGTTGCGATGGCATAGTCAATTTCTTCTTCAGTGGAAAAACGTCCCACGGTCATGCGTAAACTGCTGTGAGCGAGTTCATCGCTGCGACCCAAGGCACGCAGTACATAACTAGGCTCTAAGCTGGCTGAGGTGCAGGCTGAACCAGATGACACCGCCAGACCTTTGATGCCCATGATCAATGACTCGCCTTCAACGTAATTGAAACTGATGTTCAAGTTGTGCGGCACACGCTGAGTCAGGTGGCCGTTGATGAACACTTGTTCTATGTCTTTCAATCCGTTGAGCAAACGCTGAGACAAATGCCGGGCTTTGGCGATGTCTTGCGCCATTTCCAACTTAGCCAGATGAAATGCCACACCCATACCAACACACTGATGCGTGGGCAAGGTACCGCTGCGCATACCACGCTCGTGGCCGCCGCCGTGCATTTGGGCCTCCAAGCGGATACGTGGTTTACGGCGAACATACAAAGCGCCAATGCCTTTAGGTCCGTAGGTTTTGTGCGATGCCAAGCTCATCAAATCAACCGGCAATTCAGCTAAATTGATGTCAACCTTGCCGGTGGACTGGGCGGCATCGACATGAAAGATGATGCCTTTTTCACGACACAAATTACCGATGGTAAAAAGGTCCTGGATGACACCAATTTCATTGTTGACATGCATGACGCTGATGAGCGAAGTGTCTGGTCGGATAGCGTCTTTCAACTTGTTCAGGTCAAGCAAGCCGTCTTCTTGCACATCAAGGTACGTCACCTCAAAGCCTTGGCGCTCAAGTTCACGCATAGTGTCGAGCACGGCTTTGTGCTCGGTTTTCACGGTAATCAGGTGCTTGCCCTTGGTTTTGTAGAAATGCGCAGCACCTTTGATAGCCAGATTGTTGGACTCGGTCGCGCCAGAAGTCCAGACAATTTCACGAGGGTCGGCGCCAATCAGATCCGCTACTTGGACCCGCGCTTTTTCAACTGCTTCCTCGGCTTCCCAGCCCCAGGCGTGGCTACGGGAAGCTGGGTTGCCATAATGCTCGCGCAACCAGGGAATCATGGCGTCGACCACGCGTTCGTCACAGGGGTTGGTGGAGGCGTAATCCAGATAAATCGGGAAATGAGGCGTCATATCCATGGTATCCATCAACCTTTGATAAATGCATTGCCCAAAGCAAAGACAGAGTTAGGCGCATTGACGCGGATAGGCTTGACCACTGGTGCAGTTGTGATGGCACGCTTCATCATGGGCTTATCTTCAATTTGCAAACCTTTGGCGAGCTGATCATCTACCAGTTTTTGCAGATTGACCGAATTCAGGAAATCGATCATGCGCTGGTTGAGAGAAGTCCAAAGTTCATGAGTCATGCAGCGGCCGGTTTCGCCTAAGCAATTTTCCTTGCCTGCACAATGGGTGGCATCGATAGGCTCATCCACAGACAAAATGATGTCAGCCACTGAAATGTCTGAGGCTTTGCGCCCCAGCGTGTAACCGCCACCGGGACCTCGAGTTGATTCGACCAGATTGTGGCGACGCAATTTGCCGAACAATTGCTCGAGGTAGGAGAGTGAAATCTGCTGGCGCTGGCTGATGGCAGCCAGGGTGACCGGTCCATTGTTTTGGCGCAATGCCAAATCAATCATAGCGGTGACGGCGAAACGGCCTTTGGTTGTGAGACGCATAGAAACTCCTGAAAGGTGCTTTGTCGACTGGATTAGTCAACTATAGCACATAGCCTAACAATTTAGTCGGGTAATAGCCCTAAATCCTTGTGGCTAAAGCCTATCTTGGGGTGTGGCGCCAAAGGTCAAGGCGCGTAATCGACCCAATTGGTCCCTGGTTGCTGCGGCCTGCTCGAACTCTAGGTTACGCGCGTGTTCCATCATCTGCTTTTCCATGCGCTTGATTTCTTTGGCAACGTCTTTTTCGCTCATGTCCTGCAAGCGTGCTTGCTCTAGCTCCATGCGCATGGACTCTTTGTCAGATTTGTCGCTATAAACCCCGTCGATCAAATCGCGAATGCGTTTGACCACACCGCGCGGCGTGATGCCGTTTTCCAAATTAAAGGCTATTTGCTTGTTGCGGCGCCGCTCGGTTTCGCCAATCGCGCGTGCCATGGAATCCGTGACGCGGTCGGCGTACAAAATCGCCCGCCCTTCCAAGTTTCGTGCCGCACGCCCGATGGTTTGAATCAAGCTGCGTTCAGAGCGTAAAAAACCTTCCTTGTCCGCATCCAAAATGGCCACCAGAGAGACTTCCGGCAGGTCCAAACCTTCTCGTAGCAAATTGATGCCGACCAGCACATCGAAAACTCCCAGTCGCAAATCGCGCAGTATTTCCACGCGTTCAACGGTGTCTATGTCACTGTGCAAGTAACGTACTTTTACGCCGTTGTCGCTCAAATAATCGGTCAGTTGTTCTGCCATGCGTTTGGTCAAGGTAGTGATCAGCACACGTTCGCTTTTCTCCGAACGTATACGGATTTCTTGTAAAACATCATCGACTTGGTGGGTGGCCGCGCGTACTTCGACTTGAGGGTCCACCAACCCGGTCGGTCGAACCACTTGTTCCACCACTTGGCCAGAGTGCGTTTTCTCATAGTCGGAGGGAGTGGCCGATACAAACACCAGTTGTCGCATGCGCCGCTCAAATTCTTCAAGTTTGAGCGGTCGGTTATCCAATGCGCTCGGAAGCCGAAAACCATATTCCACCAGGGTAGTTTTGCGGGCGCGGTCGCCGTTGTACATACCCGAGAACTGGCCCATCAGCACATGGCTTTCGTCGAAAAACATGATGGCATCTTTGGGCAAATAGTCGGTCAATGTGCTGGGCGGCTCTCCCACCGCGGCGCCTGATAAATGCCTGGTGTAGTTTTCAATGCCTTTGCAATGACCGATTTCGCTAAGCATTTCCAAATCAAAGCGTGTGCGTTGCTCCAATCGCTGTGCTTCCACCAGTTTGCCCATGCCGACCAACTCCTTGAGTCGATCACCCAATTCAAGTTTGATGGTTTCTACGGCAGCAAGTACTTTGTCGCGCGGGGTGACGTAGTGGCTTGAGGGATACACGGTGAAGCGCGGGATTTTTTGAATCACGCGTCCGGTAAGAGGATCAAGCAACTGCAGGCTTTCGATTTCATCGTCAAATAATTCAATGCGTATCGCCAGTTCGCTGTGTTCCGCAGGGAAGACGTCGATGGTGTCACCGCGCACACGAAAGCACCCGCGTGAGAAATCCATGTCGTTGCGTTCGTATTGCATGCGCACCAATTGCGAAATAATGTCGCGCTGACCCGGCTTGTCACCGATACGCAAAGTCATCACCATTCGGTGATAACTCTCAGGCTCGCCGATACCGTAAATCGCCGACACCGTAGCCACGATGATGACATCTCTGCGCTCTAGCAAACTTTTGGTGCAAGACAACCGCATTTGTTCAATATGTTCATTGATCGCACTGTCTTTTTCAATAAAAAGATCGCGCTGCGGCACATAGGCCTCTGGCTGGTAATAGTCGTAGTAGCTAACGAAATATTCAACGGCATTTTTAGGAAAGAACTCGCGAAACTCGCTATAAAGCTGTGCCGCCAGGGTTTTGTTAGGCGCGTAAATGATGGCCGGGCGGCCCATTTGTGCAATCACATTGGCCATAGTGAAGGTTTTGCCCGAACCTGTCACACCAAGCAGTGTTTGGAACATTTCGCCGTCGTGCATGCCTTCGACAAGTTTGCCAATGGCAACAGGCTGATCACCCGCCGGCGGGTAGGGCTGGAACAACTCATAAGGTGAACCGGGATAGGTTTTCCATTCGCCAGCGAGTGCCGCAGCGCTCTCGGCGGTTTCATCCATACTGAATAAGGGACTGCTCATGTCTATGCTTTGAAAGGACGATCCAGCTCGCACATGCGAACCGCTAAAATCGTTGCCAAACCGCTAAGCCTAACGCAGTCTGAGCTGTTTGATCTCATCTCTGCTTTTTTCCCTCCCCTCAAGGACTGACGATGTCTCTTTTTTCCGCCGTAGAAATGGCACCCCGCGACCCGATTCTGGGCTTGAATGAACAATTTGCAGCCGATACCGCCCCTGTCAAGGTCAACCTTGGCGTAGGTGTGTACTTCAATGACCAAGGAAAACTGCCACTGTTGGAATGTGTTCAAAAAGCAGAGCACGCCATGATGGCCAAGCCCACTGCCCGCGGCTATTTACCAATCGATGGCATAGCGGCTTATGACACCGCTGTCAAAGGTTTGGTGTTCGGTGCTGACTCAGAGGCAGTCAAATCAAACCGTGTCGCCACCGTGCAGGCCCTTGGCGGCACCGGTGGTTTGAAAATCGGTGCGGATTTCTTAAAAAAGCTCAATCCATCAGCCGGCGTGCTTATTAGCGACCCAAGCTGGGAAAACCACCGCGCTTTATTTTCTTCAGCTGGTTTTAAGGTAGAGACTTATGCTTACTATGATGCGGCCACGCGCGGCGTCAATTTTCAAGGCATGCTTGACAGTCTGAATGCTGCCGCCCCTGGCACCATCATCGTGCTGCACGCTTGCTGCCACAACCCGACCGGTTATGACATCACCTCTGAGCAATGGGACAAGGTGGTTGAATCCGTTAAAGCACGCCAACTGACAGCGTTTCTTGACATGGCCTACCAAGGATTTGGCTATGGCATTGCCGAGGACGGCGCAGTGATAGAAAAATTTGTGAAAGCTGGCCTCAACTTTTTGGTTGCTACGTCGTTTTCCAAGAGCTTCAGTCTGTATGGCGAACGTGTCGGCGCCCTGTCTGTTCTGTGCCAATCTGCCGACGAAGCTGCACGGGTCTTATCGCAACTCAAAATCGTTATTCGTACCAATTATTCCAACCCGCCGACACATGGCGGCGCGGTGGTTGCAGCCGTGCTGCAAAGCCCTGAGTTGCGCCTACTGTGGGAGAAAGAACTCGGTGAAATGCGGGTTCGCATCAAAACCATGCGCCAAAGCCTGGTCGACGGTTTAAAGGCTGCAGGCATCAATGAAGACATGAGCTTCATCACTCGTCAGATCGGCATGTTCAGTTATTCGGGTTTGAGCAAGGATCACATGCTGCGTTTGCGATCAGAGTTTGGTGTCTATGGCACCGACACAGGACGTATGTGCGTGGCTGCCTTGAACAGTCAAAACATCGCTCACGTTTGCAAAGCCATTGCAAGCGTTTTGAAATAGGTTTTCAAAATGGCTATCAAAGCGCTGGTTTTTGATGTGTTCGGTACCTTGGTTGATTGGCGCACGAGCATTGCTAAGGAATCCCAAAGGCTTTTGTCGCCCTTAGGATTGACAACCGATTGGCATGCGTTCGCTGACAACTGGCGAAACGAGTACCAGCCGGCTATGGAAAAAGTACGCAGCGGCCAACGCGGCTTTTGCAAGCTGGACGAATTGCACAGAGGCAATTTGGATACTGTGCTTGAGCGCCTAGGCTGGCAACAAGTGGACGAAGCCACCCGTCAAAAGCTGAACCTCGGCTGGCACCGGTTGGACCAATGGGCGGAAGTCCAACAAGGCTTAATGCAGCTGCGTCAACAATTTGTGCTCGCGCCCTGCTCCAATGGCCATATCAGTTTGATGGTCAACTTGGCACGCCACAATCGCTGGCACTGGGACGCGATCACGGGAGCTGAAATCGCTCACGAATACAAACCACAAGCGATCGTCTACCAAGCCTCGGCGGCCGCACTTGGGTTTTTACCCGAAGAAACCATGATGGTGGCGGCGCACTCAGACGATTTGGTCGCAGCTGCTCGCGCAGGGCTGAAAACTGCATTCATTGCCAGACCCGATGAGCACGGGCCAGGTCTGGGTGAGTCTGTGGCAAAAATTCCAATGGACTTTTCCGCCAGAGATCTGCTGGATCTGGCAACGCAACTGGGTTGTGCTTGAGCCTTTTTTCTTTCACTGGCTCACTTTTTCTACTTCACTCAATAATCATTTCAAGCCCGGTCCCAGATTACCGAGCGCATGGCAATCGAGCCAAGCTGAAAGCTGGTGTTGAAATAACTCACAGTGTCTTCTTCAGTGGCAGCGCCAGCCGCGTAGAGTAAGGGCAGAAAATGCTCATAACTTGGGTGTGCATGAGCAGCCTCTTGTCCACGATCTTTAAAAGCGATCAAGGCTTTACGCTCCCCTGCTGAAATTCGCTGCGCTACCCATTCATCGAAACTGCGCGCCCAATCCAGTGCCTCTTCGCTGCCCATTTGCATTTGTATTGCACGAAGATTGTGTACCGTATTGCCGCTGGCAACAATCAACACACCTTGTCGGCGCAATGCTTGTAATTGGCTTCCGATAGCAAAGTGGTCTTCGATAGGACGCGAATAATCCATGCTGAGTTGCATCACAGGTATTTGCGCCTTTGGAAACATAGGTTTAAGCACCGACCAGGCGCCGTGGTCCAATCCCCAATCACTGCTTAAAGTCAGGTTGGCGCCATCCGGTAACGGGCTCAATATGTGCGCTATTGCTTGCGCGGCATGTGGGTCGCCAGGCGCTGGATATTGCTGATCGAACAAAGCCTGCGGAAATCCGCCAAAGTCGTGAATAGTTTTAGGTTTCTCATCAGCCGTGATGTGCCAACCCTGTGTCAACCAATGCGCTGATATGCACAAAATCAGCTTAGGTGCAGGCCAACGTTGCGTGGGGCCAAACTGAGCACCGATTTGCACCCAATGACGGCGAAAAGCATTGTCCTCGATGGCATTCATCGGACTGCCATGACCAACAAACATGACGGGTAATGGTTTTTCGGTCAAAGACTCCGTATTTTTTAAAAAAACTTGTTGATTCAATCAATAACTCCACGGTTTTATGTATTTTGCGACTGTATACCTACAATAAAATTGCAAAGTTACCAGGGTGTCAGCCAAAAACATGTTTCAACTGGTATATTGCACTGCAACAAACACATAGTGAGGTGTCAGCCATGCTTTACCAATTCTATGAAGCCCAACGGGCGATGATGGAACCCTTTGCCGAATTTGCTCAAGCGTCCTCCAAGATGCTGTCCAACCCGGTGTCTCCATTTGTACAAAATCCCATGGTGCAGCGCGTTTCAGCCTCTTATGACTTGATGTACAGGTTAGGCAAAGACTATGTCAAACCTGCCTTCGGTATTCAAACTGTACATATTCACGGTTCAGATGTCGCGGTTCAAGAGCATGTCGAAGTCAGCAAACCATTTTGTGAACTGCTGCGCTTCAAGCGATTCAGCGACAACGTTGAGACACTTCAAAGCCTTCAGAATATGCCAGCCGTTCTTGTGGTTGCACCCTTATCAGGTCACTATGCAACTTTGCTGAGAGACACTGTGCGCCAATTACTCAAGGACCACAATGTTTACATCACTGATTGGAAAAATGCTCGCTTGGTTCCCTTGAGCGAAGGCGAATTTCATTTAGATGATTACATCAACTATGTGCAGGAATTCATACGCCATATCCAATCCACTCAAGGTCATTGCCACGTGATCAGTGTGTGTCAACCTACAGTTCCAGTGCTTGCCGCGGTTTCATTAATGGCGAGCAGAGGTGAAGCCCTGCCCCTCAGCATGACGATGATGGGCGGTCCGATTGATGCCACCAAATCACCAACTGCAGTAAACAATCTGGCGATGAACAAGAGCTACCACTGGTTTGAAAACAATGTGATTTATCGGGTACCTACCAACTTTCCAGGCGCAGGACGTCGTGTTTATCCGGGCTTTTTACAGCACACAGGGTTTGTAGCCATGAACCCCGATCGCCATATGAATAGCCATTACGACTATTTCAAAGATCTGATCAAAGGTGACGATGCCAGCGCTGATCAGCATCGTCAGTTTTATGACGAGTACAACGCAGTCTTAGACATGGATGCAGATTACTATTTGGAAACCATTGCGACGGTATTTCAAGACTTCAAACTTGTACGAGGTACATGGGATGTTCGCTCAGAAAACGGCGATATTGAACGTGTGCGCCCGCAGGACATCACTGGCTGCGGCTTGTTGACTGTTGAAGGTGAGCTTGACGACATCTCCGGCTCTGGGCAAACCAAAGCCGCATTGAAGTTGTGCACTGGCATTCCAGCAAGTGACAAACATCACTACGAGGTCAAAGGCGCTGGTCATTACGGCATCTTCAGCGGTCGCCGCTGGCGCGAATTGGTGTACCCGGAAGTCGTGGCTTTCATTCAAGCACACCATCCCAAAACAAAAAAAGTGGCCACTAAAAAAACCGTGAGTAAAACAAATACTTCTACGACGAGCAGTCGTCGCCGAGCGACGGCCTAAATGCAGTGAATCTGGCGGGCCGCATTCTGGAAGTTTTGCCGCAAACGCAGTGCACACGTTGTGGTTACCCTGATTGCGCAGCCTATGCAAATGCCATCGCTAAGGGTGAGGCTGCGATCAACCAGTGTCCGCCTGGCGGTTTACAAGGTATTAAAAGACTGGCCGCTATCACAGGACAAGCTTTAGTTGCGCTGAACCCTGACAACGGCAACGAATCACCGCGGAATATTGTCTGGATTGATGAGAATTGGTGTATCGGCTGCACCTTGTGCATTGAAGCCTGCCCGGTGGATGCCATCGTGGGCACGCATAAACTGATGCACACCGTCATTGAGGCTGAATGTACGGGTTGTGAACTCTGCTTACCGGTCTGCCCGGTTGATTGCATAGTGCTGGAAAATATCAGCGGACAAGCCACCGGTTGGGATGCTTGGTCTGCCGACGCAGCTCAAAGAGCAAGACAGCGATATGAAGAACGGCAACAACGCTTGTCGGCCCTGCCCTCAGCACCTGAGCCATTGTCTGAACAACATAAACAAAGCAGAGTACAAGCTGCACTGGCACGCGCCAAGAAGCAAACCAGTATTTCAGATTAGGCTAGCGCAGTCATTAAGGACAGAACTCAATAGGCGTTCGAAGCCAGCGCTGCAAACGACTTGACCACCTCGGGTGGCGCTTGCACCAGTTCAATCAAAACGCCTTCACCGCTGAGCGGGAATTCTTCGTTACCCTTTGGATGTACAAAACAAATATCAAAACCAGCAGCTCCCTTACGGATGCCGCCGGGTGCAAAACGCAATCCCTTTGCGCTTAACCATTGCACAGCCTCAGGCAGTTTATCTATCCACAATCCGATGTGATTTAACGGTGTCGAGTGCACGGCCGGTTTTTTATCTGGGTCCAAAGGTTGCATCAAATCTACTTCCACTTTGAATGGTCCGCTGCCGATGGCACAAATGTCTTCATCCACATTCTCACGCTCGGAAGTGAATTGACCTGTGATTTGCAAGCCGAACAGATCAATCCAGAGTTTTTGCAAAACCTTTTTATCACTTGCTCCGATGGCAATTTGTTGTATGCCTAAGACTTGAAACGGTCTGCTCATGCGAATTCCACAATCACTTGATCTACTGTCAAGGACTCTCCCTTGACAGCCATCACATTCTTTACCACTCCATCTTGCGTCGCGAACAATATGTTCTCCATCTTCATGGCTTCGATGACCGCGACTCGTTCCCCAGCTTGTACTTTTTGACCGACGGTGACTGCCACATCTACCAGCAAGCCAGGCATAGGGGACAACACGAATCGACTCAGGTCCGGCGGTGCTTTGAATGGCATTAGACGGTATAACTCGGCCATACGTGGCGACACGACCAACGCATCTATACGGCATCCGTGATGTTGTACTTGCAAGACCAATGGATTTTTGGCTGAACCGCGTTCAACCTGCGCAGTGAAGGGTTGACCATTCACCGTGCCTTCAATTGCAATATCATTTAAACGCGATGTGCTGTGAATGGCGTAATTCTTGCCGTTGACTTTGATGACAGCGGTACCGCGTCCGCCAGCGTCGTCAACTTCAACATCGCTGTACTGATGATCACCTTTAACATCAAGTGTGATGACCGCATATTTCTGTCCTACTTTCACGTCATAACCGGGCAATTGCCCGCTGAGCGAAGCGGCACGCTCACGTGATTTACGACGGACAAAAGCTGCCAATGCCACCAAAAAATCGGGGTCAGTGTGCGGCACATCTTCAGCATGAAACCCTTTACCGAAATGTTCGGCGATAAAACCAGTGTTGAAGTTACCGCTGACAAAATCTGGATGGGCCAGTAAAGCAGCTTGAAAAGGGATATTAGAGCTAATGCCTCTGATCACAAAGCCGTTCAACGCTTCGCGCATTTTCTGAATGGCATCATTGCGGTCACGGCCATGTACGATGAGTTTGGCAATCATCGAATCGTAATGCATGGATATTTCACCGCCCTCTTGCACGCCAGTGTCGACCCGAACGCCCAGCAACTTGGAGATATCGGCCTGCACCATGGTTTGTTCAGGCGGCTGGAAACGAATCAAGCGACCCGTGGAAGGCAAGAAATTTCTAAATGGGTCTTCGGCGTTGATGCGGCATTCAATGGCCCACCCATTACGCTGAATATCGGTTTGTGCAAACGGCAGTTTTTCACCGGCAGCGACGCGAATCATCCACTCGACCAAGTCCAAGCCGGTAATACATTCAGTCACTGGATGTTCCACCTGCAAACGGGTGTTCATCTCGAGAAAATAAAAACTCTGATCTTTACCGACAACAAACTCGACCGTACCCGCGCTTTGGTATTTCACTGCCTTGGCTAAAGCCACGGCTTGTGCACCCATGGCGGCACGCGTTTCATCGCTAATGAAGGGCGAAGGCGCTTCTTCAATCACTTTCTGATGACGCCGCTGAATGGAGCATTCACGTTCATTCAAAAAAACCACGTTACCGTGAGCGTCCCCGAGTAACTGGATTTCTATATGACGCGGCTCTTCAACAAATTTTTCTATAAACACTCGGTCATCACCGAAACTGTTTCGCGCTTCATTTCTACAAGATGTGAATCCTTCGTGCGCTTCCTTGTCGTTATAGGCCACACGCAGACCTTTACCGCCGCCACCGGCAGACGCTTTGATCATGACCGGATAGCCTATGCCCTTGGCGATGTCCACCGCTTTTTCAGGCGTTTCTATGGCTTCGTTCACACCGGGAATGGTATTGACCTTGGCGAGTGCGGCCAGTTTCTTGGACGCAATTTTGTCGCCCATGGCAGCAATTGCTTCGTGTTTTGGCCCAATGAAAACAATGCCCTGTTCTTCACAGCGACGCGCAAACTCTTCGTTTTCACTCAAAAACCCGTATCCAGGATGGATAGCCTGCGCACCGGTTTGTTTGGCGGCAGCAATGATTTTGTCTGCGACCAAATAGCTTTCGCGACTGGCAGCAGGACCAATGTGTACCGCTTCATCTGCCAGTGCCACAAATCGCGCGTTGCGATCTGCTTCAGAGTAAACAGCGACAGTGGCAATTCCCATGCGTCTAGCAGTTGCGATGACACGGCAGGCGATTTCACCTCGATTAGCAATCAGTATTTTGTTAAACATGGGTCATCTCCATCGAGCTGAAATCGCCTGCGTGCGCTACGCGCACCATGCAATTTAACTGCGCTGCTGCGCCGCTTTGCGGCTGGTCACCTCGATTAGCAATCAGTATTTTGTCAAACATAGTTTTCTCCAGCGCAATCATCACAGCGGAATATTGCCGTGCTTACGCCACGGATTCTCAATTTTTTTATCTTTCAACATCACCAACGAGCGGCAAATGCGCTTGCGTGTCTCACTGGGAAGAATGACGTCATCTATAAAACCTCGCGCACCTGCGACAAATGGATTGGCAAATCGGGCTTTGTATTCGGCTTCCTTGGCTGCGAGTTTTTCTGGATCGCCTTTATCCTCGCGAAAGATGATTTCCACCGCACCCTTGGCACCCATGACAGCGATTTCTGCGTGCGGCCAAGCAAAGTTGACGTCGCCGCGCAAGTGTTTGGACGCCATCACGTCATAAGCACCGCCGTAGGCCTTGCGTGTGATAACGGTAATTTTGGGTACTGTGCATTCAGCATATGCGTAAAGCAATTTGGCACCATGCTTGATGATGCCACCAAACTCTTGCGAAGTACCTGGCATGAATCCGGGTACATCCACAAAGGTAAGTACAGGAATATTGAAGGCATCGCAGAAACGGACAAAACGACCGGCCTTGATGGAACTCTTGATATCCAAGCACCCAGCCAATACCAAAGGTTGATTAGCCACGATGCCGACTGTTTGACCGGCCATGCGAGCAAAACCAATCAATATGTTTTTTGCATATTCGGGTTGCAGTTCAAAAAAGTCACCATCATCCACAGTCTTCAGAATCAACTCTTTCATGTCGTATGGCATGTTGGGGTTGTCTGGCACCAACGTATCCAAACTCAGGTCCATGCGTTCTGTTGGGTCACCACTGGGACGGACAGGTGGTTTTTCCCGATTATTTAACGGTAGGTAGTTGTACAAACGGCGCAACATCAACAAGGCTTCAACATCATTGCTAAAAGCCAGATCGGCAACACCGCTTTTGGTGGTGTGCGTTGTAGCGCCACCTAACTCTTCTGCGCTCACCTCTTCATGAGTGACAGTTTTTACTACGTCAGGACCAGTGACAAACATGTATGAGCTGTCCTTGACCATGAAGATGAAATCCGTCAATGCAGGTGAATAAACCGCACCCCCTGCAGAAGGCCCCATGATCATGCTGATCTGGGGCACTACACCGCTGGCCATTACATTGCGCTGAAACACTTCAGCATATCCGCCAAGAGATGCCACGCCCTCTTGGATACGGGCGCCGCCTGAATCGTTCAAACCAATCACCGGGGCGCCGACTTTCATGGCCTGATCCATGATTTTGCAGATTTTTTCGGCATGAGTCTCTGACAACGCCCCACCGTAAACCGTGAAGTCCTGGCTGTAGACAAACACAAGTCGACCGTTAATCATGCCGTAACCGGTAACTACGCCATCACCAGGTATCTTGCTGTCTTGCATACCGAAGTCGGTACAACGGTGCTCGACAAACATATCCCATTCTTCAAAGGTGCCTTCGTCCAACAACACTTCCAAGCGTTCACGTGCGGTCAACTTGCCTTTGCTGTGCTGAGCAGCAATTCGTTTTTCGCCTCCACCCAGGCGAGCAGCTGCGCGTTTTTCTTCCAGCTGATGAATGATTTCCTGCATATCAAATCCTCTTTGGTTTTCTATTTAGCTTCAAGTAACAGGCCGCGATGCCAAAGATAGCAATTGTCGGGCAGCTGTAGAGGCAGCGATCCGACCGGCCAATACTTCCTGCTGCATTTGTGACAGTACAGCAGACACACTTGCATGCTGTGTGAAAGCATCTTTCAATCCTGACTGTATACGCTCGTTCATCCAAGTCAGTGCCTGAGTTTGACGGTGACTGATCCATAGACCGCTGTCAGTTTGAACGGTTTTGAACTTCATCACCTTGTCCCATAATTCAACCAAGCCACTGCCATTCAAAGCGCTTAACCGCATCACCTGCGCCTGCCAACGTGGTGTTGCCTCACTTGGGTGATGCCCCAATAAATGCAACGCGCTTTGAATGAATGATTGCGCGCGTGATGCTGCGTCTTCATCGATATCTGTCTTATTGATAATTATCAAATCTGCCAGTTCCATCACACCTTTTTTGATCGCTTGCAAATCATCCCCTGCATTCGGTAATTGCATCAGCACAAACATATCTGTCATGCCAGCAACAGCAGTCTCGCTCTGACCCACGCCAACCGTTTCAACGATCACAATGTCATATCCCGCAGCTTCACACACCAACATGCACTCACGGGTTTTTTCAGCAACACCACCCAAGTTGCCACTGCTTGGACTGGGACGAATAAATGCGCTGGCATGAACGGACAAATGCTCCATGCGGGTTTTATCACCCAAAATAGAACCACCCGACACACTGGAAGAAGGATCTATAGCCAAGACTGCTACTTTGTGGCCTTGTTCAATTAACCACAAACCCAAGTTTTCAATCAATGTGCTTTTTCCCACACCTGGTACACCGCTTAATCCGATACGTAAACTCTTTCCAGAGAACGGCAACAATTGTGTGAGTAAGTCGTCTGCTTGTTCGCGGTGATCAACTCTGGTGGATTCAAGCAATGTAATAGCTTTAGCCATGGCACGTCTTTGGGTCAAGTTGTCAGAACCCAATATGTCAGCAAGCAAGACGTTGGTATGGGAAGCCATCAAAAATACCGATGATCGGCTTTAGCCGGCCAGTGCCTTATTGATTTGTTCCAGCACATCTCTGGCACTCACTGGAATGGGGGTGCCAGGACCGTATATGCCCTTCACGCCAGCTTGGTAAAGAAAGTCGTAATCCTGACGTGGAATAACACCTCCAACAAACACAATGATGTCATCCGCACCTTGTTTTTTGAGTTCAGCAATGATTGCAGGCACCAATGTTTTATGGCCAGCTGCCAACGTAGAAACCCCTACTGCATGCACATCGTTTTCAATAGCCTGTCTTGCACATTCTTCAGGGGTTTGAAACAACGGCCCAATGTCCACGTCATATCCTAGATCAGCAAAAGCGGTGGCTACTACTTTGGCTCCACGGTCATGGCCATCTTGACCCAGCTTGGAAATCATGACCCGCGGACGCCTTCCCTGCTTTTGTGCAAACAAGGCAATATCTGTTTTCAATGCGTCCCAATAGGCCATGGTGTCTCCTTCATGCGCACCACCATCGTATGCAGCTGCATACACGCCACTGATTTTGTGAGTATCAGCACGGTGACGGCCAAACACTTTTTCTAATGCATCACTGATTTCCCCCACGGTGGCGCGTAAACGCACTGCCTTGATCGACAAGTCCAGCAGGTTAGAACCGCCATTTTGTGCGGCCTGTGTCAACGCTTCCAATGCGTTGGTCACAGCGGCGTTGTCTCGAGATTGCCTGATATGGTGAAGTCTCTTGATTTGCGAATCGCGTACCTTGACATTATCAATGTCCCTTACCTCGACGGTATCCTCGGTAGACAGTTTGTATTTGTTGACACCCACAATCACATCTTGGCCAGAGTCAATTCGCGCTTGTTTATCAGCAGCAGCAGCTTCAATTTTCAGTTTTGCCCACCCAGAACCCACAGCCTTGGTCATGCCGCCCATGTGGTTGAC
This sequence comes from Limnohabitans sp., assembly GCF_046052765.1. Lineage (GTDB taxonomy): Bacteria > Pseudomonadota > Gammaproteobacteria > Burkholderiales > Burkholderiaceae_C > Limnohabitans. Next base: position 28,187 of record NZ_JAVLFQ010000090.1, read on the forward strand.
TTCTTCAATGATTTTCCAAGCCTCATCAGCCATATCCTGAGTCAGCTTTTCCATCATGTAACTGCCTGCCCATGGATCAATCACATTCGTGATGTGGGTTTCTTCCTGAATAATCAGTTGGGTATTGCGTGCAATGCGTGAAGAAAATTCAGTCGGCAACGCAATAGCTTCATCAAAGCTGTTGGTATGCAAACTTTGTGTACCACCAAACACTGCCGCCATGGCTTCGATAGTGGTGCGCACTATATTGTTGTAAGGATCTTGTTCGGTCAGTGACCAGCCTGATGTTTGGCAATGGGTCCTAAGCATCAAGCTCTTGGGATTTTGGGCACCAGCTTCTTGCATGATGCGACACCATAGCAGTCGCGCTGCACGCATTTTGGCAACTTCCAAATAGAAGTTCATGCCTATGGCCCAAAAGAAAGACAAGCGAGGCGCAAACGCGTCAACGTCCAACCCTTGATTCATAGCGGTACGCACATATTCCTGACCATCAGCCAAGGTCAACGCAAGTTCCAATGCTTGGTTAGCACCCGCCTCTTGCATGTGATAGCCGCTGATGCTGATGGAATTGAATTTAGGCATATGCACAGCTGTGTACGCAATGATGTCTCCGACAATACGCATACTCGGCTCGGGCGGATATATGTAGGTGTTGCGCACCATGAATTCTTTGAGAATGTCATTTTGGATGGTGCCACTGAGTTGATCTTGCGACACGCCCTGCTCTTCAGCAGCCACTACATAGCCGGCAAGCACTGGCAACACTGCCCCATTCATAGTCATCGATACAGACACTTTGTCCAAGGGTATCTGATCAAACAAAATTTTCATGTCTTCGACAGAGTCAATAGCCACCCCGGCTTTGCCGACATCACCAGTCACACGCGGATGATCTGAGTCATAGCCACGGTGTGTTGCCAAATCAAAAGCTACAGACACACCTTGCCCACCCGCAGCCAATGCTTTACGGTAAAAAGCATTGGACTCTTCCGCCGTAGAGAAACCAGCATATTGCCGGATGGTCCATGGACGCACCGCATACATGCTGGCTTGCGGTCCACGTAAAAAAGGTGCAAAACCCGGCAAAGTATCGGTATAAGAAAGCGATGCTGTGTCCTGCGCGGTATATAAAGGTTTGACAGTGATGCCGTCTGGCGTCAACCAGTTCAGTTTATTCAAGTCCCCACCAGGGGCAGACTTAGCAGCGGCCTTCTCCCAATCGGAAATACTGTACTTAGCGAAAGTTTTTTTATCAATACTCATGGACATTCAACAAGAATTAAAGTTTCACGCAATCTGCAAAGTAATGGGTAACGCCGTGTTCATCTTTTTCTTCAACCAGGCCATGAATATCAGTTTCAAACCCTGGGCATTTCAAATTGAATTCACGCGCGAATTTTAAATAATCAATGATCTTCTTATTAAAAACTTCGCCAGGAATCAATAACGGAATGCCGGGCGGGTAAGGCGTTACCAGACTGGTCGTGATGCGCCCGAGTAAATGGTCAATGGGTACTCTCTCGGTATTGCGATGTGCAATTTGTGAATATGCATCGCTTGGTTTCATCGCTGGCTTCAAATCACTCAAGTACATCTCTGTTGTCAACCGCGCAATATCATACTTGGCATATAGCGTATGAATGTAGTGACACAAATCGCGTAAACCCATGCGTTCATATTTAGGGTGTTTTTGACAAAATTCAGGCAGGATGCGCCACATGGGTTGATTGCGGTCGTAGTCGTCCTTGAACTGCTGCAACGCAGTCAGCAATGAATTCCATCGGCCTTTGGTGATTCCGATAGTAAACATAATAAAAAAACTGTAGAGCCCAGTTTTTTCAACAATAACCCCATGCTCAGCCAGAAACTTGGTCACGATGCTGGCTGGAATACCTACGTCATCAAACTTACCGTCCAAGCGCAAACCCGGCGTGACAATCGTTGCCTTGATTGGGTCAAGCATATTGAACCCATCTGCAAGATCTCCAAAGCCATGCCAGTTAGGTGCATCGGTTTTTTTGATACGCCCTTTTTTCTCTGCCTTGATCACCCAGTCGTCAGCTCTGCCAACACCGTCTTCCACCAAGTTATCAGGACCCCACACCTTAAACCACCAGTCCTTACCGTATTCCGCGTCCACTTTGCGCATGGCGCGACGGAAATCCAAAGCTTCAGCAATGCTTTCTTCAACCAATGCAGTGCCACCGGGTGGCTCCATCATGGCCGCGGCCACGTCACAACTGGCAATGATGCTGTATTGCGGACTGGTACTGGTGTGCATCAAATACGCTTCGTTAAATAAATGCCGATCGAGTTTGTTTTTCTGTGAGTCTTGGACCAATACATGGCTAGCTTGGCTGATACCTGCAAGCAATTTATGCACCGATTGGGTGGAATACACCATGGCTTCTTTGGGTCGCATACGCTTTTTTCCCATGGCGTGAAAGGTGCCGTAGAAAGGATGGAAAGCCGCATGAGGTAGCCACGCTTCATCAAAATGAAGATTGGGTATATAGCCGTCAAGCATGTCCTTGATGGCTTCAGTGTTGTACAAAACACCATCATAGGTAGATTGAGTCAATGTCATGACTTTAGGCTTGATCAATTTAGCATCTTGGCCTTTGAGTAATGGATTGGCTTTGATCTTTGCTTTGATGGCCTCAGGTTCAAATTCACTTTTAGGAATAGGCCCAATGATGCCGAAATGATTTCTGGTTGGCTTGAGAAAAACCGGTATGGCACCGGTCATGATGATGGCATGCAAAACCGATTTGTGACAATTGCGATCGACAACCACAACATCGCCGGGAGCTACTGCGTGATGCCAAACAATTTTGTTAGAAGTACTTGTGCCGTTGGTGACAAAGAAGCAATGGTCAGCGTTAAAAATACGCGCAGCATTACGCTCACTTTCACCTATGGCGCCATCGTGATCCAGCAACTGACCGAGTTCTTCCACCGCATTGCAAACGTCAGCCCGCAACATATTCTCACCAAAAAACTGGTGAAACATTTGTCCCACTGGACTTTTTAAAAACGCAACGCCGCCCGAATGACCTGGACAGTGCCACGAATAAGAACCGTCTTCAGCATAATCAAGTAAAGCTTTGAAAAACGGTGGCTGAACACCTTCAAGATAACTTTTGGCTTCACGGATAATGTGACGCGCGACGAATTCAGGCGTGTCTTCAAACATATGAATGAATCCATGCAATTCGCGCAATATGTCATTGGGCAAATGACGCGAGGTCTTGGTCTCACCATAAACATAAATGGGTACATCTGCATTTTTCCGTCGTACCTCGTCAATAAAACTGCGCAGGTTCAACACAGCGGGATCCAAATCAGGGCCGGGCGTGAACTCCTCATCATCAATGGACAAAATAAAAGCACTTGCACGAGACTGTTGCTGAGCGAATTGACTCAAATCACCATAGCTGGTGACGCCCATGACTTCATATCCCTCACCTTCTATGGCTTGGGCTAGGGCGCGTATACCCAATCCTGACGTATTTTCAGATCGAAAATCTTCATCAATGATGACGATAGGAAAGCGAAATTTCATTAACAGCTCCAGCCCTGGATTTGAGCATTGATGTAAAACAATAAAGTGTACCCTCCATGCCGACTGATACAATTAGAAAATTAGGAGAGGTGGATGAGCGGTTTAAGTCGCACGCCTGGAAAGCGTGTGAGGGTTAATAGCCCTCCGCGGGTTCGAATCCCGCCCTCTCCGCCAATGCACCTTACTTACTGATTCATAAACCCCTTTCATGAACCTTTACGAGCAACTTAAGTATTTTCTTAAAATACCCACAAGTTTGTGTTTGATTCATGACTAAATAGTCGCTTTTCGTTTATTGATTATTTTCTTTTAAATTTACACCCCAAAACAACGAAGAAGTTGAATATTTATTAGTAAGGCCAAGTTGACCTTTGACAGCTACGTTCTGGGCATTGACATAGGTTCCGAACAAATGATCCCAGATAGAAAAATAAAATCCAAAATTACTGCTTCCATAACGCTCATCAATATGATGGTGCACAAAATGCATGCGTGGAGTTACCAGAAAAGCTTCCAATTTATTGGCATAAGGTAAATAAACATTTGAATGCGTTAAGTGTTGACTGCATATGTCAATGACGACAACCGTATAAAACACCCAAGGCTGATCAGACAAAAGGAAAATAGAAGATGTCAGCATACCAGGGAGAATCACCATCAATATATGCACAGGTGAACCGCGAACTCCAGCAACCCAATTCAAGGATTGAATGGAGTGATGAAAAGCATGAACACGCCAAAAGGTCTTGGTGTGCATCAGACGATGAAAGCAGTATCCTAAAAAATCAGTGACTATCAAATAAGCAGGGATTTGGAACCACCATCCCCAGTGGTCTACTGCTCGATGAAGTGCAAGGTGAAAATCTGTGAAGCTTATAAATACATATTTAATTACTGGTGTTAAAAACAATTCAAATAATCCGGAAAATATTAATGCAGAAAAAATAAGCGAATAATCAAGATAGGTGATTTTAAGATTTGAATATTCTTCCATGGGAAAATATTGAGAGATTAACCAAAATGTCAAGCCTAATAAAATAAATATACATACTCTTATTAGCGCATCTTCGGAAAAAATTTGATTTATATAATCCATATTTTTAATTTAAGTTTTTAATTGATAAAGAATTAGTAATTTGAATATAACAATATTCTGAAATTTCTTTTTTATTTGAAAATTCAGGAGCAGCAGGCAGTACTGTGACCTCTGCAATCAATGGTGCATGTTCAAAGATATTTTTCATGCATTCAATCAACGTCATATCGCCAAAAAAAGCAGGCGCACTTGAAACCTGATTGTATTTATCAAGATATCTTATTGCTACTGGTACTACAGGTGTATTAGCCAAAATTGAAGACTGAAACAAGTTGGCTTTAAAAGGTAATATTTCCGCTCCATCTGTTGAAGTGGCTTCGGGGAAAAAACAAATAGCTTCTCCACCCCTAAGCAAGGGCACCATTTGGTCAACTATTTTTTTTGTGCCTGTTCTAGGATTATGTAAATCAATGAAAAGAGAACCGGCAGCTTCTGCCATTTTGCCAATGAGTGGCCAACTAAAAACCTCAGAGGTTGAAATGAATCTACAATGTATAATTGATTCCAGAACTTGTATGTCAATCCAAGAAATGTGATTGGATACCAAACTAAACCCTCCCTGGATTGATAGATTTTCAGGGTTCACCAAATCTATAGTAACGCCAAAAGATTTCAGTACCTTGTCTGACCATTTTTGAATATATATTTTTTTCCAATTTGCTGATAATAAAAAAAAGAACAATCTACTAACTATGGCTGCTTCAACAATCAATGAGAAAATTTTCAACCAAAAAATAAAGAGCTTTAAAAATTTTTTCATCACACCATTTATCAAAAAATTATTTCAATTATTTATTGCAGTTACTTTCAGTGAACTAACAGTAACTTATTCGAGAAGATGAATTCTAAACTGCTTAACATCGAGTGGACAAAAGACCCGAGGGTTATTGAAGATGTACAACGCTTTCGCTTCAAAGTATTTGTCGAAGAGTTTTCTATTACTTTTACAGATAATTTTCATGACATGGATATTGATGATTTTGATCAAGTCTGTGATCATTTGGTAGTCAGAGAAACGACAGAAAACAGCATAGTCGGGACTTACAGACTAATCACTCCAGCTGCCGCAAAGAAAATAGGCAGTATGTACTGTGACTCATTATTTGATTTGAGTCCTATCCATCACCTAAGGGATCAGATTGTCGAAATTGACAGATCTTGCATCGATAAACAATTCAGAAATGGCTACACGATACTTTTGCTTTGGAAAGAAATATACAAGTTTATTCTGAACTCAAGCCATCAATACATCATGGGTTGCTCAAGTATTTCTCTTGCTGATGGTGGCTTGTTGGCATCCAATGTTCATCAGCAATTGATAGCTATGAATCGGTTTTCTAACAAAATAAAAATTAAATCTAAACACCCTATTCAATTATCAGAAAACCTTGCTCACAACGATATGTCTATCCCAGCTATTCTCAAAGGATATTTGAATGTAGGTGCCTCTATTTGCAGTGAACCAGGTGTCGATCCATTGTTTAATACTGTAGATTATTTAACCATCTTAAAGATGACTGATATGAATTCAAAATATGTCAAAAGATTTTTAAGATAATTTATTTTCAATTCAATTTATAGCTTTATCGAATTTTTAACAATAATGAACCCGTTGAAAGTCTAGCCTCTAATTTTTCATGCGCTAGATAGGCATCTTGTAATTCAAATTCTTCATATGCTGGATTTTTCAATACACCATCAAAATATGCTTTCCAAATACGCTGTGCACGCTCGTCCAATAATTCTTGAGTCGACACGTAATCAAATACAACCGGACGTGAAAAGCTTAATGATTTTTGTACCAACCAATGAGGAGATATTTCGTTGATAGATCCTGTGGCTTGTCCAAGACTGATCCAATGTCCGCATTTTGCCAAAGCAGCAAAATTTTCTTCACGTGCCTCTTCACCAAGTCCATCAATGATAACGTCAGCCCCTTGGCAAATGGAATGAACTGCATCGCTAAATTGGTAATTTTTGCTGACGACAACATGATGACACCCATGCTCTCTTGCAATTTTTGCTTTTTCCTGCGTTGAAACAGTTCCAATAACAAGAGCACCTAAACTATTTGCCCAAGCGCATATCAACTGGCCAACGCCACCTGCTGCAGCGTGTACCAAAAGACGAGTGTTTTTTTTGACATGACCAAGGTCACGAATCAAGTAATCTGCGGTAACACCTTTTAACAATAAAGCAGCAGCTACTTGATCAGAAATTCCTGGTGGAATTCGAGTTGTACTAGATACTGAGACATTACGAACTGTGGTGTATGAACCTGGTACTGGAGACATATACACAATCCTGTCACCAGGCAGCAAGCTTGTGACGCCTGGGCCGACATCAATGACCTCACCTGCGGCTTCCATACCGGGAGTTCCGGGCAATGGTAAAAAATCCGGGATCCAACCTTTGCGAAGATAAATATCTAGATAATTCACACCTACAGCAGTTTGTCTGATGCGTATTTCACCAAATGCTGGTGGTGGTACTGTGACTGCTTCGTATTGCATCACTGTAGGTAGTCCGTAATCTCTGATACGAATAGCATTGGCTTGAATTGACAGACCTGTAGCTGAGGCTTGTTTATTCGTTTCAACAGATCGATTATGAAGTTGTCCTGAGGAGAGAAAACTTTTTAAATTAGAAAAACCTGCTTCGTAAACGCCATGAGCTACCATGTCGCGTAACTGGGTTTCCATACCAGGTGGTGCCTCAAAGCTTGAGGCCCAATGCCAAAATGTTCTATTCCCATCAGTAACAGGCTTTAAGCTGACTGTGGCTACATAACGAATCAACGGAACTGTTGCATCTATGATCGTATAGGTACTGATGTAGTCTTTATCGGAAAGGCTGATCAACATTTCACGAATATGATTACCATCAGCTAGTGTGAAATTACGAACACAGCCTACTCGATCAGAGTGTTGGTTGTCCTCTATTTCACTTTGTGCGACCACACTGTGCCATTGATCGTGACTGTTAAAGTCTCGAAGAATTGACCAGACCCGATCTATGGGTGCATCAATAATGCTGGAACGAACGACTCGCTGTAAGCCCATCAACGTCGACTGGCAAAATAACGCTTTAGCGCATCAAATCCAACTTGAAATACACCTTGTCCAATCAATTGGGACAATTCACTTTCCCGACTGGGTACGCAGTCAAATTCCGCACTCCATTCTGCAAAGCAACGTCCACCATCGGTTACTGGAGTTAGCTTCAATGTGGCTACGTAATTTTCAACCCCCATTGGACTTTCAAGAATACTGTAGCTGCAAGTGAAATCATAGTCAGATAAAGCCAAAAGACGCTCTCGTATTAATCCTCCATCGCGCAAATGGAAATAACGAACACAACCTATACGATCTGAAGGTTGATTATTTTCAATGCGACTATCCGCAATACTTGGATGCCAAATAGGTAGCGCATTGAAATCGCGTACACGAAGCCATACAGCTTCGGCTGTCGTATCAATCACACTCGATGTATAAACTTGAATCACAAACTTATTCCTTGATCGCAGGTGTATCGCTCATGCCTGCATTGGCTCCAGAAACACCAGAAACCAAGCGTTGAATATCACCACCTTCTAGCCCTATTTCTTTAAGCAATTGATCCACGATTGGTGCTTGCGCTCTGAAACGCAACGCTGAATTCACAATACCATCAGCAAATCCAGCTTGTCCGTTTCCGTCACTGCCGTGACCGCTACTGCCACCCAAACCATCTACATGCATGATTTTGATGCCTTCTATCCGCTCCATAGGACGAACAGATTCGCGAATAATTGCTTCAGCTTTTTCTACCAAGCGCATACGCAAAGCCGATGCCCTGGCTTCAGTTGATAAAGTATTGTGAGCATGATTCATCAGAGATAGTGCCTCAGCTTCCACTTCGGCACGGATTTTTTGGGCAATAGAGCGGATTTTGTCTGCATCTGCTTCAGCTTCAGCTTGTGCCCGTATGGCCAGTCCACGACTTGTACTGGCCGTATTTTCTGCCTCAGCTGTTTGAACAATTCGCATTGTTTCGCGCTCAATATCTTGTTGAGTGGCAATCAGTTCTATTTCTTTGCGTCGATTAGCAATTTCAACTTCACGCGCAGTGAATACTTTTTCTTCAGCCGATACAGCAAGAGCTCGAGCAGTATCGGCTTGGGCTTGAGCTTCGCTGTGGTGCTTGCTCTCAAGGGCAATGGCAATCGCACGCTGTTGTTCTGCCAGTTCAAGGGACTTACGGCGCTCAATCTCAATGGCTTGAAGTGCTTGCTCTTTGCGGATACGTTCTTGTTCAATCGTCTGATCAGAATGAATTCGAGCACTTTCAATAGATTGCCTAGCCAAAATTTGGGCGCTTTCTGATTCACGCTCTCTCTCAGCTTGCTCGGTTCGTAATTCAGATCGTTGTCGCGCACGGGCAAATTCCACATCTTGGGTTTGCTCAATACGCGCAAATTCACTTTCCTTGTCTATTTGGAGGGATAATTTTTCAGCTTCTAAATTTTTATTGCGAATTGCAATCATGGTATCTTGCTCAACATCATTACGCTGTTTTTTTCTTCGCTCAATTTGTTCAGTTAAACGAGTTAAACCTTCTGCATCGAAAGCATTGCTTGGATTGAAATATTCCATGCTGGTCTGATCAAGTTGAGTCAATGATGCAGCTTCCAATTCGAGACCATTTTTCGTCAAATCTTCAGCAACCGCTTCTCTCACCCGTCGAACATAAGCGCCACGTTTTTCATGTAGCTCCTCCATTGTCATATCAGCAGCTGCAGTTCTGAGGGCATCAATAAATTTACCTTCAATCAACTCTTTAAGTCTTTCAGGTTCAAGCGTTCTTAGGCCTAATGTTTGCGCAGCCGCTGCGACAGAAATTGAATCAGCAGCAACACGAACGTAAAACTCAGCTATGACATCAACTCTCATCCGATCTTTAGTGATCAATGATTTATCTTTACCACGAACGACTTCAAGTCTCAATGTATTCATATTGACTGGAATCACGTCATGGAGAATTGGCAGAACAAATGCTCCTCCATCAACAACAACTTTTTCTCCGCCAAAGCCTGTACGGACAAAAGCTCGCTCTTTGCTGCTTCGCAAATACAACCAGTGCAATAACCAGACCACCACAGCAACTACGATTGCAACAACAATCAGTCCGAGTAGAAATTCACCAAATTGAGAGCCAGTCATGGAATTTTCTCCAGCTTAAATTAACTACCAACACACTTCTTTGACTCAACCAGTGGTTGAATCGCTTTTTTTCATTTGTACAAATTCACGCGTAGTTTGGGTGAGCGCAACTTCAGTTGGCAGTCGCTCCATCGAACTCGCTCCATAGAAACCATGCAGTTGTGGACATTGCGACAATATCCATTGCGCATCTTGGGGTGTTGCGATCGGCCCCCCATGACACAGAAGCAATACATTAGATTTGATTCGCAACGCAGCTTCACACATCTCTTGGATAGGTTGCACACAATCTAAAAGCTTTAGCGCTGTAGAAGCGCCTATATTTCCACCGGTTGTTAAACCCATGTGACAAACGACAATATCTGCTCCAGCATGAGCCATATCGGTAGCCTGCTCAGCATTAAATACATATGGTGTTGTTAATAAATCAAGCTTATGAGCTTTTTTAATCAAATCAATTTCAAGACCGTAGCCCATACCGGTTTCTTCTAAATTGGCTCGAAAAACGCCATCTATTAATCCGACAGTAGGAAAATTTTGTATACCAGAAAATCCTAATTTGATTAATTTTTGTAGCAAATGATCGGTGATCATGAAAGGGTCAGTCCCGTTGACACCTGCCAGTACAGGGGTATGTTTGACCACTGGCAAAACCTCTTTCGCCATATCGCAAACAATATCGTTTGCGTTTCCATAGGCTAGAAGTCCAGCCAACGAACCTCGGCCTGCCATGCGATAGCGGCCAGAGTTATAAATAACAATCAAATCAATACCACCAGCTTCTTCGCATTTGGCTGACAAACCAGTACCCGCCCCACCGCCAATGATCGGTTGACCATTCGCTACTTTGACGTTCAATGCCTGAAGAATAGTTGCTTTATCTATGCGGGACATGTTCTTTCTCAGTTAATTTATCAAGCAGATTTCGACAAAAGATTGCTAGTGGAGATTTCAAGCCAAGCATGAACTAAGGCTTCAGCAAACGCAGCATCGTTCACATGCAGCGGCAAGCGAATGAGTTTGCTTTTTGAAGTTGGTTTGAAGTTAGCCATTAATGCAGCAATCAAAGCTTGATCTGCTTGCGGGTCGTGAAAAGGATGGCCCTGATGATCAATGGCTGAAAATCCTTTTTCAGGGACAAGAAATCTCACTGGCCCTTGCATGGCACTGAGTTTTTTACCGATGAATTCGCCTATCAATCTACATTCGTCTTGCGTAGTGCGCATCAATGTGACATTGGGATTGTGTCGGTAAAGATTTCGGTTTTTAAATTTTTCAGGGACCGAGTTGTAAGGGCCAAAATTAACCATATCCAATGCGCCGCAAGATCCCACATAAGGAATCTCTAACTTAGAAAATATATCCATTCGGGTTGGACCAGCAGATAATACGCCTCCCACTATTTCATCAGCGACCTCTGTCGTTGATACATCAATCACTCCATTGAGTAAATGAGAAGCCACCAGTTTTTCCATAGACTGGCCACCGGTACCGGTAGCATGAAATACCAAACAATCGTAGTCTGACTCTAATTGTTTAGTGACTGCTTGAACACATTGGGTAGTTACACCAAACATAGTCAAGCCAATAGCCGGCTTGATGGAGTCAATTCCTCGATGGCTATGTGTCATCATGCCTGCCATTGCATGCGCAGCATTAGACAAAACTTTTTCACTGATACGGTTAATCCCTTGTACATCCGTCACTGAATAAATCATGCAAATGTCACTTGGGCCGACATACGATCGGGTATCACCAGAGGCCATGGTTGACACCATGACCTTAGGAATTCCGATAGGCAAGACACGCATCGCAGCTGTTGCCAAAGTGGTTCCTCCCGAGCCGCCTGCAGATATCAATCCTCCTACATCTTGTCGATGAAGTATGAATTGCTCGAATGCTATTGCCATCGCAGTGACCGAACTACCCCTGTCCCCGCTGAACACAGCTTTCTCACCTTGTGGGTGATACCTGGCAACCTCTCTTGGATGTATGGATGCAGAAGATGGTCTTCCACTTGTGGACAAGTCTACGGTTATTGCGCGTAAACCAAGTTTTTCAAGGCATTGGCGAATAAAGAATAATTCTTTGCCCTTTGTATCAAAAGTGCCCGCAACGTAAACCGCTTTTTTACTACTGGTAACAACTGGAAAATCAAAAATTTTTCTTTTTGTTGTGTCATTAATTTCTGCACCTTCATCTACTCGACTCTGATAAGTAGAAGAAGTAAATTGCTTACTGAAAGGCTGGTCATCTTTAGCGTGAGCACGCTGAACTCGAATAATTTCGTTCGGATGATCAGACACAGGCTGAGTTTGTGAAACCTCGATGACTTCAACGCTTGCTCGAAGACCTAATAACCTTTCTTGTAAAGCTTTATCAGAGGCCATATCAGATGCAAGCATGTCAGCTTGCAATCTTCCGTTCACCATCACAGCTATACGGTCAGCGGCAGCAGTGGCAACACCTAAATTTTGTTCAATCAACAAAATAGCGATGCCATCCTCTGTCGCTAATTGACGTAATGAGGCTTCCACCTGTTCAACGATAACTGGCGCTAAACCTTCAGTGGGTTCGTCCATTACTAATACTCTAGGCTTTAGCAATAGAGCACGTCCAATTGCCAACATTTGCTGCTCGCCGCCCGATAATTGGGTTCCACCATTAGATCGGCGCTCCGCTAAACGTGGAAACATGGCATACACGCGGTCAATGTCACGTCTTTGAGGAGCAACCAGTCGCAATGTTTCATCTACAGTTAATGAAGGCCACATGCGACGACCTTGGGGTACGTATGCAATTCCTCTTTGAGTAATAGCATGCGGCGGCATTCCAAGAATTTCTTCGCCTGCTAAACGTATGCTGCCACGTGCTGATACCAAGCCCGTAATGGCATTGCATAAAGTGGTTTTACCCATGCCATTACGTCCAACAACGCCCAACACACCTTGACTCAAACTCAAAGAAATACCTTGTAACGCGTGTGCTTGCCCGTAATACACATGTAAATCTTCAATGACAAGCAGTGGGCCTTTCCACGAAGTATGCGAAGGGATATCGCCAAACCAGGCCATCAGTGCTTGCCTCCCATATAAATGGCTTGCACCTGCTGATCATTTTCGATTTCTGAAGGCGTGCCAGTTTTAATCACTTGCCCGTTATGCATGACTGTGACTCGCTCTACAACACGTAATGCAATTTCTAAATCATGTTCAATCAATACGAAACTCATGTGGGCTGGCAATGAAGTCAATAACAAAACCAATTCACGCCGCTCAGCAGGAGACAAACCAGCGGCAGGCTCATCAAAAAGAATCAGTCTGGGTGCACCTGCCAGAGCCATTGCAATTTCAAGTTGACGTTGCTGGCCATGAGCAAGATTGCTGACCATTTCATCAGCTATATGCGTTAAACGACCCCGTTCTAATAATTCCTGTGTGGCTATAGTTGTGGGATGCCCACGTCCCGCTCTTCTAAAACTGAAGCGGGAATTAGATACACCTCGCACAGCCAAAAATAAGTTATCTCGAACACTTAAATCGCGGAACAGTAACGAAGACTGGTAAGTTCTGCGCATGCCTTTGCGAATTCTCTCAAAGGGGTCCATGTGCGTGATGTCTTCGCCAAAAAAAAGAATCCGCCCAGAGGTAGGCGGAAAATCGCCGGTGATGGCATTGAACAATGTAGTTTTGCCCGCACCATTTGCGCCCAAGATAGCGCGTTTTTCACCAGCGAGAACTGACAATGTGACGTCATCCACCGCCCGCAATGCACCAAATGCTCTCGTCACGCCTTCGAGGACAAGTGCCTCAGAAGACATGAGCGGCACTTCGCTTACCTGAGGCAAGCGCGGCATTACCGCGGTGGTAATGGCCGAGCGCAATGCAGTGATGGATGCCATTTTTATCAGCCTAGATTACTTACGGCAATCAGGGATGTCACGTGTGCCCAGACCCATCTTCTTGAACTCTGCTTCAGGCAGACCCAGCGTTTGGGTGATGTTAGGTACTGTCTTCACGACTTTGTTGAACAAGGAACCATCTGCAGCCTTGGTCACTTCAGTAATGTAGGTAGGACCAACACCATTGCGATTGGCATCAATCACCACTTCACCGGCAGGACCAACGAATTTGGTTTTCTGTAATGCTTCACGGTATTTCTTCTGACCACCGCTCAAGTCACCTTTGACAGCATCTAAACCGTCAAGTGCAGCTTTGGTGTTGATGTAGTAGAGGTAGGCAAACAGTGACGGACTTGGAAAACCGTCTTTAAAGTTGGCTTTGTAATCGGCTACGAATTTCTTCCACTCAGCTGTATCCAAGGAATCAGCCATCGGGCCTGCAGAAGCAGTACCGACCAATGACTCACGACGCTTGCCTTTGTAGTTCAATACCGTTTGATCCACGGTAATAGAGCCACCAACCATAGGCTTAGTACCACCCGCTTGTTCATACTGTGTCAAAAAGTTAACTGCATCAGAGCCACCCAGTACCACAAGTAAAGCGTCTACATCCTTAGGTATTTTGGCGATCACAGAGGCATAGTCCTTGGTACCCAAGGGTACCCATGCCTTGTCAAGCACCTTGCCGCCTTTGGCGCAGTAACTGGCCATGAAACCTTGTACTTGTGAATACGGAAAACCGTAGTCTTCAGCAATCAAGAACATTTTCTTGTAGCCTTTTGACAAGGCATGGTCTCCCAAACCTACCATCCACTGAGCACCCTCAGTATTAAATCGGAAAAAGTTAGTCGATGGATCATTCAAGGTGGCAGCCTGTGCACCTGATGAACCATTAATGAAAGTGATGCCGGCCTGTGTTTTGGCGTAGTTCTTTACGGCAATGCCTTCGTCACCGGACAAAGGTCCAATCATGACTTGAACTTTATCTTGCTCAACCAATTTACGGGTAGCAGCAACAGCCTTATCTGGGTTTCCATCTGAGGAACCACTGATGAGTTGAATTTTCATACCACCAGCTGTTCCACCTTTTTGCTTTAAGGCCAGTTCAGCGCCCCGAATACCGTCTTGCCCAGGAACGGCAAAAGGACCTTCCAATATTGAAAGCAGTCCGACTTTCAAAGTGCCTTCTGCGAAAGCAAATCCGGTAGTAGCCGCCAGAATTGCTGCGCTGATCACAGTACGTGTCAGCGTTCTTTTGCTCAGTTGCATATTTGTCTCCTCAAGTTGAAAGATGGCCGGATGGCCGTGAAAAAACGCATAGCCCAGAAAGCACTGCGTCGGG
The DNA here is from genome assembly GCF_046052765.1 of Limnohabitans sp. GTDB lineage: Bacteria > Pseudomonadota > Gammaproteobacteria > Burkholderiales > Burkholderiaceae_C > Limnohabitans. Next base: position 43,295 of record NZ_JAVLFQ010000090.1, read on the forward strand.
TTGCCTACAAGAAAACACATTGGTTTTCATGCGCGGCGACTTCCTTGTATGCGTTCATCTCTACCTGAAGATGCCCACCGCACACGCAATTTTTGCCACAAGCCCAATAAACCATCAGGCGAGAAAAAAACAATCAACAGAAAAACGCTGCCAATCACAAGATTGAAACGTTGCCTGTCTACCAAATCAATAGCAAAGTTTTGTAGGAGAACAAACGTAATTGCTCCAATGAATGCACCTATAGGATGCTTCATTCCCCCCAGCACGGCTATGACAAGAATATTGATCAATGCGCCAGTATTGATTGAACCTGGAGAGATACGGTTGTTGTACCAAATTAACAAAATACCGCCAACAGAAGCCAGTAATCCAGCAAAAGCATGCGCAGCTAGACGATGCGCAGTGATATTGAAACCAAGTGAATTCATACGCCTGGGGTTGTCGCGTATACCTTGCAAGGCCATGCCGAATGGTGCTCTCACTAGATACTTCACTGACCAATATGACAATAGCGCACAACCTACAGATAAAAAATAAAAAGCATTGGGATCCTTGAAATCAACATCGCCGACTGTAGGTGAGCCAATCTTGCTAAAGCCCTGAAACCCGTTAAACAAAACATAGTTTTGCTGCGTCAAGTAAAAAAATGCCACGCCAATTGCAAGAGTAATCATGATGGTATGAATACCCTCAGTTCGAATAGATAACCATCCCACCAAGGTAGCAAAAACAATGGAGATAAGAATAGAAAAAATAACTGCTAACCACCAAGGCCAACCTAGGCTGATTGCTGTCATGCTGCTAGTACCAAAAATAGCAATCAGATAACCGCTAACACCTGCGACAGTCATTTGCGACAAGGACACCATTCCTCCGTAACCACCAAGGAATGTAAGAGATAAAGCAATCAGACCCAACGCCATCGATTGCGCCGCAATTTGATAGGTAAAGAACGGTGAGGCGATCAACGGATAAATGAATAAACCTAATAAGACTAAGCAATGTCTTATGCGAATATTTGACCAGGCGCGACTTAACCAACTCTTATTTTGATTGGATAAGTCTTGGGTTGGAATATAGCCAGGAAATGAAGTCGCACTTCTATCAGGTGCTTGAGTCACAACACTGACTTGCGCGCGTGGCAACTGAGTATTCATGGCACGACGCCATTGTGCGGCACTCATATTGCTTTTCCTAAAACACCACGTGGCCTGAATGCCAGCGCAATAATCATGATCACAAATGTGAACACCACTGAATAGGTAGGTGCATAAGCTTGACCAAACTGTTCAGCAAGACCAATCAGTAAAGCCCCTATAGCGGCGCCAGGCACACTACCCATACCACCAACAATCACTACCACAAGAGATGCAAGTAAGTATCGGGTGTCCTCTCCAGGTGAAATCGATAAAGCAGTTCCGCCTACTACACCGGCAAGTCCTGCCAACCCAGCGCCCAGTGCAAATGTCAAAGCGAAAATTCTTTGTACATTCACGCCAGATGCAGACAACATTCCTCGATCATCAACACCTGCTCGAATCATCATGCCAATACGTGTACGCGTCAACAGAGTCCATAACCCCAAACCTATGACAATTGAAATGCATAAAACAATCAACCGATAGGTGGGGAATTTCTCAATAATAGGCAAAGATGTTGTCCCATAAATCCATGCTGGCGGATCAAAGGTATAAATCTCACCACCAAAATACCAAAGCATCAAATCAGCAAGAACAATTGATAAACCAATGGTGACGAGTGTCTGCCTCAAGTCTTCACCCTGCATACGTCGAAACACAATAATTTGGATCAACACACCAATAATGGCAGCAGAAATGAATCCCGCAAGCACAGCGAGTAACCATGAGCCGGTGTACTCACCTGCAATCCAACCAATATATGCACCAATTAAAAAAAGCGATCCGTGAGCAAGATTGACATTACGCATCAACCCAAAAACCAAAGTAAATCCGCTGGCAACAATGAAATAAAGTGCGGCAAGTGTTAATCCATTGAGCGTGGTTTTTAAGAATAATGTTGCGTCCTCATATAAACCCCATAGGGATAGCAATACCAGCGGCAAAACCAGTAACCACCAGAATGCAAGCTCACTTCGCTTCATGCAGCGCGCTCCCATGGCATGGCTCGAGTGGTAGGTGGATGTTTGGCAAAAACACCATCTTTCATCACAGCCAATATGCGTGATGGTTCACGCAATATGGCCAAGTTGGTTAGTGGATCGCCATCAATCAATAATAAATCTGCCAAATAACCTTCTTTGACCAACCCAAGTTCGTTGGGCTTGAGCATGATCTGTCCACCGTATAAGGTGCATGATCGTATAGCCTCCATTGGCGTAAAGCCCAAATAACGAACAAAGAACTCCAAGTCGCGGGCATTTTGACCGTGCGGGGTGAAAGCAAAACCATAATCACCACCAGGCATGACACGAATGCCGCGTTTATGCATTGCACTTAACGACTTTAAAGCAGCTTCCCACTCAATGGCATAACCCATACTTTCGGCTTGCGCTCGTGTGACCCCCCAAGGTTCTGCTTCATTGAGTAAGGCATGAATAATGCCGATACCTGGAACAACATACACTTTGTCTTTAGCCTCCTCGAGCAAATCAAGTGTTTTTTCATCGCAAAAACTTGCGTGATAAATGATTTCAATTCCATGCCTTAAGGCCTGTTGAACGGAGGGTCCAGAACGCGCATGCGCTGTTCCCCTCTTACCGCGCATCTTTACTTCTTCCATGGCAGCAGCCACCTCTGCGTCTGTCATCCAGTGGGTTTCAGCCGGCGAGTCTGGGGTAAAGTTATCTCCAGATAAATTGAGTTTGATGCAATCCACACCATATTTCAAAAACATACGAACAGTTTTTCGCATGTCCTCTGCGCCATTGACATTCGCACCGAAACTGAATTCAGGGAAAGGTAAATGTGGAAGTGTTTCATCTCCCAAAGCGCCAGGCACTGTGATTTCCTGACTAGCTGCTAAATAGCGGGGTCCAGGTATTTGACCGCTATTGATAGCATTTCGAATCACCACATCCAGTCTAGGTTTAGCGCACGCAGCACCAACACAAGATGTCCATCCTGCCTCCAAGTAAATTTTGGCTACTTTGGCGCTCCATAGCACATGCTCCTCAAGAGGCATGGTTTGAATACCAGCCAGATTGGCTGCGTTGTTCCAAGAAAAATGTGTATGAGCTTCACACATACCAGGCATTAGGGTAGATCCGGCAGCATCAATCGTGAGAGCATCGCCGCTTAAAATGGGTGCGGTTGAACGACTGATATGTTTGATTCTTTTACCTTCGACAAGCACGCTACCCGTGTAGGGAGCAGATCCCGTGCCATCAATGATTCGAACATTGGTAAATTGAGTTGTAGTCATCATCATCTCCTTGATCACGCGGCCCAGCGTGTTGGCACACTCGGACGGCTAGGTTGCCCTCTCTGAGTCAATGAAGGTGGTTCGCGATGAAATTTTCCGTCTTTCATCACAGCTAATATGCGAAACTTATCTTGAAGAACCGTGATATCTGTCATTGGGTCCCCGTCAATTAATAACAAATCGGCAAGATATCCTTCTCGAATTTGACCTAAGGGTTCAGCACTGCGCATCATAGGAGCGCCCCAAGTTGTCGCACTTAGCAACGCTTCCATATTTGACATACCTACATGCTTGACAAAGTATTCCAAATCTTTGGCATTGGTACCATGCGGAGTCCATGCAAAACCATAGTCCCCTCCGGGCATGATGTGAACTCCACGCTTATGCAAGGCTCGCATAGATTCAATGGCTGAATCAAGCTCTTTAAAATATCCCATTTTCTGAACTACTTCTTTGGTCAACCCAAATTCTTTGGCGTTGTGGCAAGTATTGATTAACCAAGCCAAACCGGGAGCAATGAAATGCGAATGTCGATGTTGATCCAATAAATCTAACGCTTCATTGTCCAGAAAACTGGCGTGATAAATAACATTGATGCCCTGCTTTACACATTGCTTGACAGACCAAGTGGATCGGGCATGCGCCGCCACCCATTTACCCCAACTTTTAGCTTCTTGGACACAAGTGGTTATTTCTTCCTCTGTGAATTGACTTTGCTCACTTGACATGCCAGTGATGGACTCGCCTGATAAATTTATTTTTAATGTATCGACACCGTATTTACAAAACATACGAACACAACGACGCATTTCATCGCTGCCACTGACGACGGCACCAAAGGCAAACTCTGATTGAGGTAAGTGAGGTTGAGTACTGTCTCCCAAACCACCAGGAACAGTAATTTCTTGACTGGGCGCTGTATATCGCGGCCCAATAATTGTTCCATCATTAATGGCATTTCTAATCACTACATCTAAACGAGGTTTAGCTGCAGCAGCACCGACGCAACTTGTCCATCCCATGTCAAGATACTGTTTAGCGACTTGGGCACACCACAAAATATGCTCTTCAGGTGGCATGCGTTGAATCGCATCTAGACTGGGCTGATCATTCCACGAAAAATGCGTATGAGCTTCAACCATACCCGGCATTAAAAAACAACCAGCCCCATCAATGACTGTTTGACCCGATAAGGGTAAATTTCGCATTCCATTGATTGCTTTACTGACACGAACAATTTTGTTGTCTTGCACAAGCACCTCGCCTGCGAATGGCATTTCACCACTCGCATCAAATACATTGACATTGGTAAACAAAATTTGGTTCATGGCCTTAACCTCAAGCATGACGTTTTAAAAATTCACGCGTGGCTCGAATACACTCATGAGGTCTTTCAATCGGAGTCCAATGGCCGCAGCGGTTCACAACCATGCGTCGCGCTCCAGGCATTCGTCTAACCATTAAATCAACAGCATCCGGTGTGGCGACGAGATCCTCGTCCCCAGTAATCAACAAAGTAGGCATATCAATTCGTTGAATGTCAGCAGCCCTCATTTGCGATAGCGCAAGACAATAATCAGCATATGCAATGGGAGCTTGTCGCATTAAGCTTTCACGTACAAATGCAAAAGCCGCTGGGTTATGGTCTCTGGTATGCCGACTAACTGCAGTATTCAATAAAGTATCAGCCACTTCTTGCATGCCAGACAAACCACTCTCACGAATTTTTTGTGAGCGAATACGCAAAGGCTCTCTCGCAGCATCTGCGGGCGCAACAAGCGGCCCGAATAAAAGCATACTTTTCACCAAACTTGGTGTGTTTGCTGCCAAATGCTGACAAATAATAGTTCCCATGGAATGACCTATCCAGTGCGCAGAATCTATAGACAAGGTACGGCAGACCACTTGAAGACAGCTAAGTAAATCTTGAATATTGATGTCGACAGTGCTTCCTGATGACCGACCGCACCCCGGGAGATCTAAACGTATTAAACGAAATCCTTCAAAAGAGGAAAGTATGGGAGACCAAGTATTGGAAGTTCCACCTAATCCATGAACGCACACAACCACTGGCCCCGTACCCGCGTCTTCAACTGCTAAACCTTGAATCAGGTGCAGGCTCATAAGATGGAATTCTTTTGGATATGTTGTTGATTCATAGTCTGGTTATTTGAAATTTTTTCTTCTCAAAATTTTTAGTAAATTACGCAACATGTCAAAATAAGACAGGTGTCTCATTCCTCTCAAACAATAATAAGGTTTGGCGTAGCAAACCAAAACCCTATAAATTGTTTTTTTTCTCCTGATTTACCCTGATGAATACAAACTTAGTTAGCCCAACTCCTGACTCTCCGGATAAACCCGCGGGTATCAAATCAGCAACCTTTAAGCTACTTTTGGACAGTGCGATTGAGTTGTTGCAACGAACAGGTTGCGCTCCTACTATCGCAGAGGTTGCAAAATACGCTGGCATATCACGAGCGACAGCCTATCGATGTTTTCCAAGCAAAGGAGCTATGTTGGGTGCGATGGTCAGTCAATCTTTAGGGCCAATGCGCACATTCGCTTCTGAACAAACCCAAGGCAAAGAACGAATACTTGAGTTGCTATCTAGAAGTTTTCCACGATTGGTTAAGCATGAGACCACCTTGAGAATGGCGGTACAAATTTCGTTAGAGCAACAAGCATTAGCTAATGCAGGAATGATTCAAGAAAAACCTTATCGCAGGGGACATAGAATTCAAATATTAGATAAAGCATTAGAGCCATTGAAAGCTCAACTACCAAACGATATCTATTTGAAGTTGCACAAAGCTTTATCAATGGTTTACGGTGTTGAAATATTTATCGTGATGAAAGATATATGGAATGACAAAAACAAAGATATTCTTACCAACATGATGTGGATGGCAGAAGCTTTGATAGATTCAGCTATCAATCAAGCCAAATCACATTTAGTCTCAAAAAACAAAAGGTAATCTCATGAAATTTGCGACATGTAGTTATAAAAACCAAAGATTTGTCGGAATGATCTCATCCGATGAAAAAGATATTAATTTCTTTCAAATGACTCCGAGTCAACATGCTGAAGGAGTTTTATCACTGGTTAGAGCTTCTCAACATTCGCACGAATTACCACCATTGACATCGCCCAGCATAGCTATAACTGATGTCAAACTCGAATCACCTTTTCCACGGCCATTAAGAAACATATTTTGTGTTGGAAGAAATTACCACGCACACGCAAAAGAACTTTCTACAAGTGTATTTAAAGACAATGATGCAGATCCCAATTCATGGCCTATCGTTTTTACCAAAGTACCAGAATCTGTTGTTGGTCCATTTGACAATGTGCTACTTCCTTTGGAAGTTTCTCAACAAATTGACTACGAAGCAGAGTTGGCTGTCGTTATTGGTGTCGGTGGAAAAAATATCTCCCGTGAAAAAGCCATGTCGCATGTATATGGTTACACCATAGTGAATGATGTCACTGCCCGTGATGTACAAATACGGCATCAACAATGGGACCTAGGAAAATCATTTGATACATTCTGTCCTATGGGTCCTTGGTTGATAACAGCAAATGAATTCGATGGCTTAATTGCTCACATTAGGTGCTGGGTAAACGGAGAACTAAGGCAAGATGGAAATACCCAGCAGATGATTTTCGATATTCCCACCTTGATAGAAACCTGTTCCAGGGGAATTACTTTGCTGCCAGGGGACATCATTGCTACTGGTACACCAGCAGGTGTGGGTATGGGATTAAAACCACCCACATATTTAAAAAATGGGGATGTAGTCAAGATCGAAATAAAAGGTCTTGGCTCCATTGAAAATACATTCATTGCATAGTCTGTCAATTTGGAGAACAGCATGATCACTGGAATGAACCACTTCACAGCTATTGCAAGCGACCCAGATATCACCTTAGATTTTTATACGAACTTATTAGGACTACAAAGAGGTTATCGACCAGACTTGGGTTTTTCGGGTGCTTGGTTGTATGCAGGTGATACTGTTGTTCTACATTTATATTTTGACAGACCTGTACCGAATCCAGCTCCGGGTGTGATTGACCATATGGCTTTCACGACACAAAACTTAAAAATATTCAAATCCAAATTTGACGAAGCAGGTTATCCCTACAAACTACAACACAGACCCAATGGACCATGGCAATTGTTTTGCCATGATCCAAGTGGTGCAAAAATAGAGTTGAATTTCGATTCAACAGAAAACTTAGACTGAATTTATTTACTGTCTGATTTGAATAAGTCAGAAACAGAATTAGCAGCTGAGTCATATGCAGCACTGAGTGACGCACATCCACTCAAACCTAAAACCAAAGATAAACAAGAAACTAGCGTGAGAGTTTTGACAGTGTGAAGCATTTGAATCCTTTGAAAGTAGAGTTGAAAAAGTAGTTTCGATCTTAATGCATACTGATAAAATTAATTGTATGAAAAATAATACGAAATAAATAATAATTAGTCTAATTAAAGCAAGTCTGGGTCTTGGATAGTAAACAAATAAGACTCTTTTCTTTGGTCGGTGGGTTTACGTCTTCGTATCCACCACAGAGATCCTTTGCGAAAAGATATAGGTTCTGATGTCTGCAACCCAAAAATATAAGAAACGGTATCAGCAAGAAATGGTTGATGGGCTACAACTAATGATGGAGAAGAATTTTCACTGTACCAGTCAACAAGCTTGAGTAAATTTGAAGCGTTACTGTCAGGAGCTAATTCATCACAAATCGTGTATGGAACATTCATTCGGTCAACCGTTTGACGTGTTCTCAATGCAGGACTACACAGAATATGAGTTCCTTTAGGCAAACGCGTTTGCAACCAGTCAGCCATTTTTTTTGCATGTGACTCACCCTTAGCAGACAAAGGGCGATCTAAATCGGATTGACCAATTGATGCATCAAGTGCATGAGCATGTCGCCAAAGTAATAAATCCATTTCAGCTTCCTTGACGATATCTATTCATCAATTCTGACTGCGCGCTCAAGGGTGTTTGTCTTGGCTCCAAATGCTTTTGAATATAACGACCATCCACTTGTAGATCCCAAGCATCAGTGTTGTCGTACAAATATGCAACCAAGCATTCATCAATAATTTTTTGTCGCAAGGATTTATCTAGTACTGGCCACGCGAGCTCAATGCGTCGCATCATATTTCTATTCATCCAATCCGCACTTGATAAATACAAATGCTCGGTTTCTCCGGCGCGAAAATAATAGACCCTAGAGTGCTCAAGAAAACGGCCAATGATCGAACGTACACGGATATTTTCGGTAAATCCAGGTCTTTGCGCTGGCAATATACAAGCACCTCTGACGATCAAATCAATTTCAACTCCACGCTGACCTGCCAAAATTAATTGCTTGGCCATTTTTTCGTCAGTGAGAGAATTCATTTTTAAAATGATACGTCCTTTGACGCCATGCATACTGGCTTTAGAAATTTTTTCAACCATTTCTATCAATTTAACTTGAAGATCAAAAGGCGCAAGCCATAAATAGTTAAGCTGAGTAATTCTTGTTTGACTGGCAAGTTGTGTAAATACTTGTTCAATGTCAGAGGTTAATTGGAGATTTGCAGTTAAATAACTTATATCTGTATAAAGTTTTGCCGTGTTGGCATTGTAATTTCCTGTAGACAAATGCGCGTATCGCATCAATTTCTTTCCCTCACGTCTTGTAATCAACAGCATCTTTGCATGAGTTTTTAGACCGACTACGCCGTATACAACTTGTGCACCGACAGATTCAAGTCGTTCTGCCCAATTAATATTGGCTTCTTCATCGAAGCGAGCTTTTATTTCAACAACGACTGTGACTTCTTTGCCCCTAATTACTGCCTCTCTAAGTAATTCCATTAACTCCGAATTAGAACCCGTACGATAAATCGTCTGCTTGATTGCTAAAACATTCGGATCATCAACTGCCTCTCTCAAAAAACTTAAAACACCTGCGAAAGATTCAAAAGGCTGATGAATCACAATATCATTTTTTTTGATTTGTCGAAATATAGATTCATCTATATGCATCTGTTTTGGAAAACTTGCCTCATAGTCAGCAAAAAGTAGCTTTGGTAGCTTAACCAGATCAATCAATTGATTTAATCGAACAAGATTAACTGGCCCATCCACTTTATATAGAGCTTCCCCAGGTAATTTAAATTGCTGCAATAAGAATTGAGATAGGTAGTCAGAGCAACCCGAAGACACCTCCAATCTGACAGGCTTGCCAAACTGACGATGTTCTAAACCATGACGAAGCGCTGTTCTTAAATTTTTAGCATCCTCTTCATCTACCAATAATTCAGAGTCTCGAGTTAATCGAAATTGAGAAAATTGACCCACATTTCTATCGGGAAACAAGTCCTTCAAATGCGCCCTGATCACACTGGACAAAGTAACCATATCAAAGTTGCTACTGTCATTTTGCAAAGGTATTTTGATTACTCGCGGTAATGACCTCGGAACTTTCACAATGGCAATATCATTCTCACGTCCGAAGGCATCTTTACCCGTCAGTCTGACAATGAAATTCAATGATTTGTTGGCAACTTGTGGAAATGGATGTGAAGGATCCAAACTTACTGGCGTCAATAATGGTCGGACATTTTGTTCAAAGTATTGCTTCACCCACTTATGCTGCGCACTGTTTCTCTCATCATAAGTAATAAGACGAATGCCCTGCCGAGAAAGATCCGGCATTAATTCTTCATTAAATAATTTATATTGCTTCTCAACCAGGGCTTGTGCTGAATTTGAAATTTTCTTATAAGTATGGAAAGAATAAGGTGTATTTAAACTCTTATTTTGAATTTGATGCAGGTGAAGAGCAACACGAACCTCAAAAAATTCATCAAGATTAGAGGAAACAATGCATAAATAACGCAATCTTTCAAGCAATGGAATATTTGGACGGCGCGCCATGTCAAGCACACGTTCGTTGAAAGATAAAGTACTTTCATCCCTATCGATTAAAACCTGTAAAGCGGAGGTAGTCATTATTGATTGAGTATTTTGGCAAGTTGATTGACGTTAGATTGTGCAGTAATTAAATCACGTGCTTCAACCATGATTCTCAAAACAGGCTCAGTGCCACTGGGTCTGATTAACAGCCTTCCCTCATCTCCCAATTTCGTTTGAACAGCCTTACATTCACGTTGAAATGCATCATGGTGTTGCCAGTCTAGGCCATCTTTTAATTTAATATTGATCATTACCTGCACATACAAAAAGACATCCTGAAGCAACTCTGTCAGCAACTGCTTTGAACGTAAGCATATTTGAAGTATTTGTAAACAACTGATGAGTCCATCACCAGTGGTATGTTTATCAAGTATCAATAAATGACCAGAACTTTCTCCACCTAACATCCAATTATTCTCAATCAATTTTTCTAGTACGTACCTATCCCCTACATTGGTTCGAATCAATTCAATATTTAATTTTTGTAAGGCCTCTTCGACACCTTTATTCGTCATCTGGGTCCCTACTACACCTGAAATTAGATTTCCTTGGTGAACTCGGTCTTTGGCAAGTAGATATAGCAACTCATCACCATTAAATAATCGACCTGAATGATCAACCATTAACAACCGATCTGCATCTCCATCGAGTGCAACACCAAAATCAGCGTTGTGTAAAAGTACTGCTTGGATTAAGGCTTCAGGATGTGTAGCACCGACATCCAGATTAATATTTATGCCATCAGGTGAACATCCAATAGATATAACTTCAGCGCCAAGTTCTTTAAATACTTGGGGTGCTGCAATATAAGCAGCACCGTGGGCAGCGTCAACAACGATTTTTTTGCCCTTGAGAGTCAGTGTTTCCGAAAAAGTACCTTTACAGAATTCAATATATCTACCAATGGCATCATCCAGTCTTCTTGCCTTGCCAAGCGTTTGTGAGTTTTCCCACGAAGGCTCACTCAACAGTCGTTGCTCAACAGACACCTCCCATTGATCATCCAGTTTGGTTCCGTGCTCATTGAAAAATTTAACGCCATTGTCTTCATAAGGGTTGTGACTGGCACTGATAACAACCCCTAAATTAGCTCTCAAAGCTTTGGTTAAATATGCCACGCCTGGCGTTGGCATAGGGCCTAACAAAACAACATCAACGCCAGCTGAGTTGAAACCGGCCTCCAAGGCAGACTCGAGCATATACCCTGAAATTCGCGTATCTTTGCCAATGACTACCAGGGGTCGCTTTTCTGTCATCCTCAATTGATGACCCATGGCATTTGCCAGTTTCAAGAAAAAATCTGGTGTGATAGGAAAGTGGCCTACAGTTCCTCTGATTCCATCTGTTCCAAAATATTTTCTTTTCATTGAAGTTTATCCAGAAATGTATTTTTATAATTCCATTGGCGCAGCGTGCCAAACAGCCATGGCTGAAACTGTTTGTGCAACATCATGGACTCTTAAGATCCGAGCACCTCTTTCAACAGCCAAGACAGCGGCGGCGATGCTTGGTATTAATCTTTTATCTACGTCTAATCCGGTTATCTTTCCGAGGGATGATTTTCTAGACCATCCAACCATGACAGGAAGTCCCAAATCCAATAGCAATTTTTGCTTTTGAAGAATATCAAAATTTTGAGTGACTGTTTTTCCAAAACCAATACCTGGGTCGATAACAATCCGGTTTCTAGCAAAGCCTTTAATTTCAATCAAATGAATTTGTTGGCGAAAAAAGTCTAATACAGGTTCAATGGTCTCATCTGCCATAGGTTTTATTTGCATAGTTTCTGGAGAACCGTGCATATGCATTAAGCAAATCCCACAGCTATATCCGGCAACCACATTGAGAGAATTTTCCTGCCTCAGCGCCCAGATATCGTTAATAATATCTGCACCCATATCCAAAGCTTTATGCATATTTTCGCAATGGTAAGTATCCACAGAAATAGGAATCCGCCAATTTACAAGCTCTCGCAATACAGGCTCAATACGAAGCCATTCTTGCTCGTGTGATAGCGGTACAGCTCCAGGCCGCGTTGATTCACCGCCAATATCTAATATATCTGCACCTTCACGCAACAAGCACTCTGCTTTCAGCAACGCATCACTAGGTAATTCAGTAGAACTTAGGGAGGAAAAAGAATCTGGAGTGATATTGACTATGCCCATCACCAAAGGCCGATGGAGCGAAAGATTAAAGCGAGTAGTTTTCCAAAAACCCAAGCGAGGAACAAGTCCCTCACTGGTTTTTGTTTCTACATCCATTAAGCAGTCGTAGGCGCAGGATTGGAATGCACTGCTGGAGTCCCACCTGAACCATCACCTGATGAAGGTGTTCGAGGAGTCCAATCCTTTGGAGGTCTAGGTGGACGTCCAGCCATGATGTCATCCAATTGATCACTGTCAATGGTTTCCCATTCCATCAATGCGTTAGCCATAGCGTGCATCTTGTCAGCGTTGTCTTCAATCAAGCGTCGAGCTAAGTTGTACTGCCCGTCAATGATGCTTCTAACTTCATCATCCACTTTCTTCATGGTCGATTCACTCATATTGGTCGTTTTAGTTACGGACCGACCAAGAAAAACTTCTCCTTCATTTTCAGCATAAACCATAGGTCCAAGCGCTTCAGACATACCGTAACGCATCACCATATCTCGAGCAATTTGTGTTGCGCGTTCAAAATCATTTGATGCCCCGGTAGTCATCTGATTCATGAAAACTTCTTCAGCAATTCGACCGCCAAACAACATACTTATTTGACTAAGCATATAAGTTCTATCGTAACTATAGCGGTCAGCAGCAGGTAGACTCATAGTGACACCCAAAGCACGACCGCGCGGGATGATAGTTACCTTATGGACAGGATCACATTTGGGCATTAATTTCCCAATCAAAGCATGTCCAGATTCATGGTAGGCGGTATTTTTACGTTCATCTTCAGGCATGACCATACTGCGACGCTCAGGACCCATCAAAATCTTGTCTTTGGCCTTTTCAAAGTCTTGCATTTCAACCACGCGTGCATTACGACGAGCTGCCATCAGCGCAGCTTCATTGGTTAGATTTGCTAAATCAGCGCCACTCATTCCAGGTGTTCCTCTGGCAATCACACTTGGAGAGACATCCTGACCAACGGGGATTTTGCGCATATGAACATTCAAAATTTGTTCACGTCCCCTAATGTCAGGCAAAGTTACATAAACTTGCCTGTCAAAACGGCCCGGGCGCAACAATGCCGCATCCAAAATATCTGGCCGATTGGTAGCAGCAACCACGATAACCCCAAGATTGGTTTCAAACCCGTCCATTTCGACCAGCATTTGATTCAATGTTTGTTCACGTTCATCATTACCGCCACCGAGACCAGCGCCACGTTGACGACCAACGGCATCAATTTCATCAATAAAAATAATGCAAGGTGCATTTTTTTTGGCGTTTTCAAACATGTCTCGAACACGTGCGGCACCCACGCCCACAAACATTTCAACGAAATCAGATCCTGAAATACTGAAAAAAGGAACTTTGGCTTCTCCTGCAATTCCTTTAGCCAACAATGTTTTACCTGTGCCGGGGGGGCCAACAAGCAACAATCCGCGCGGAATACGTCCACCTAATTTTTGAAATTTTTGAGGATCTTTAAGAAAATCAACAACCTCTTTCACCTCTTCTTTAGCTTCATCACAGCCAGCAACATCTGCAAAGGTCACCGTGTTATTGTTTTCGTCAAGCATGCGCGCCTTGCTCTTTCCAAAGCTGAATGCGCCGCCTTTGCCCCCACCTTGCATTTGTCGCATGAAGTAAACCCAAACCCCTATCAATAAAAGCATGGGGCCCCAGCTGACCAATAAGGTCATAAGTAGCGACCCTTCCTCACGGGGCTTGACATCAAATTTGACATTATTTGCAATCAAGTCGCCAACCAGACCACGGTCTAAATAAGTTGCGTTAGTGCGAACTTTACGGTCGTCAGTAGTGGTGGCAATGATCTCTGTACCACCCTGACCTTCTTGAATAGTCGCTGATTTGATTCTTTTACCCCTGACTTCCTCAAGAAAGTCAGAATATGCAAGATAACCATTTCCGGCCTGGCCACGCGTGTCAAATTGCTTAAATACAGTGAATAGCACCAAAGCAATCACGAGCCATACGGCTATTTTAGAAAACCAGGGGTTGTTCAATGCGAACTCCAGAAAGTAAAGTGCAAGCGAGATGCCTACAAACAGTTTGAGACTATTTTAGGCTTTTCAAGCCATAAACATTGATTTAATCTGTTTGCGCCCTGAACCCAGTACGGTTTTAGAGACATTTTGACAAATTTAATCAAATACAATTCTAATATTGGTTTTTATAATTCCAAAATATTCTATAAAGCATTCAAATACACTACAAGTTGTTAGAACTTCATAGAAAAATCAAATTACTAGTTTTTTAAAGTCTGTGAATCCGAATTCAGGAAACTGATCCCCATTTGGAACAAGTGAATTCTTTGCAAAGGAGGCAGATGCGCTTAGCGCTGTCGAATCAAACACTGAATGCACTTAATATTTTGTAAGTCGCTACTTTAATCCCATGCCAACCAAGAAATTTTCTGAAGATTTATCCCTGCTGGCTTTAGGTTTGAACGGCTTCACGACTTTGAATGTTTGCTTGAATAGCTTAACTAACTGGCTATACCCGCTTCCGTGAAACACCTTCACTATCAAGGTCCCATCCTTTTTCATTTGAGCTTGGCAAAATTCAACAGCCAATTCCACCAGATGCGCCATTCTTGCCGCATCAGCAGATTCAACACCTGATAAATTGGGCGCCATATCAGACACAACTACATCCACAATCTTTCCATCTAAGCAAAGATTAAGCTGTTGCAAAACTTCAGGCTCTCTGAAATCACCTTGTATAAATTGGATCCCCTCAATAGGCTCCATGGGTAATAAATCTAGAGCAATCAGAGTGGCTCCAAGTTCACCACTTGCAGCCCCCGCAGGAGCCATTTTTCTCCTTAAATACTGACTCCAAGCGCCGGGCGAGCTTCCAAGATCTACGACCACCATCCCGGGCTTCAGTAGGTTTAAGGACTCATCCATTTCTTTTAACTTATAGGCAGCACGGGCCCTGTAACCCTCTTTTTTAGCCAACTTGACATAGGGATCATTGACATGGTCATTTAACCAAGACTTATTTACTTTTTTACTTTGTGTTTTGACTTTCAATTGATAACCCTTAAACAAAGAAGATAATACCTGCATGCCAGCAATTCAACTTACACCCTCAGAACGAAAAGTTCACCGAGCAAACGCTCACCATCTTGACCCAGTTGTCATGATTGGTAATGATGGAGTGACTCCATCTGTTTCCAAAGAAATTGATAGTGCGTTAAATTCTCATGGACTGATCAAAGTCAGAGTACTTGGTGATGATCGGATACAAAGAGAATCCATATTTCATGATCTTGCAAATCAACATAATGCTGCAGCTATTCAGCACATTGGTAAATTGTTAGTTTTTTGGAGACCCCAACCTGAAAAAGAAAAGAAATCTGATCAAGAAAAAATGCCAGGTCCGCGAGAATTCAAAGTTCTCAAATACAGCAGCAGGGGTGGTCAAAGACCAGAAATGAAAAGAGTCACCATCCTAGGGAATCAAAGGCTGGCAGCGGGCGGTCAGGTCAAGCGAGCCAAGCCAAAACAAAAATCAATTAAAAAGAAAAATCAGATTTAAGTTTCAAATGTAAGAGACCTTAATGATTTCGTAATTTCTGACACCACCTGGCGCCTGAACGCTGACTAAATCGCCCTCTTCTTTTCCTATCAAGGCTCTGGCAATAGGACTGCTGATGTTGATGAGGCCGAGCTTTAAATCGGCCTCATCCTCACCAACTATCTGATACTTTACAGTTTCATCTGTATTTTCATCTTGAAGTTCTACAGTGGCACCAAAAACCACCTTACCACCAGCGTCTAGTGCGGTTGGGTCGATGATTTGAGACATAGATAATTTACTTTCAATTTCTTGGATACGCCCTTCAATAAATCCTTGGCGATCCTTGGCTGCGTCGTACTCGGCGTTTTCACTCAAATCACCTTGGGCACGAGCTTCAGCAATTGCATTAATTACCCAAGGTCTGTCCACAGTTTTCAAGGTGTGGAGTTCTTGCTTGAGCTTTTCAGAACCTAATTTAGTGATGGGAATGGTTGCCATGTTAGAAATTTTGAAAGTGATAAAGAATCAAGAATGCAATCTAAGATGCAAATCTTGTAATGAATATACATCCAAATTATCAAGGTACTTCATTCCTTGAACAGCGGCTTCAGCACCAGCTATTGTCGTAAATGTTGTGACGCGTGCCAAGAGAGAAGAAATCCTTATCTGCCGTGAATCTGCAATCGCATTACGCCGCTCTTCTACAGTGTTGACGACAAGGGCAATTTCATTGTTTTTGATCATATCCACAACATGAGGACGACCCTCAGTAACTTTATTGACAGCTGATACAGGAATACCAGCGGCAAGAATAGCAGCAGCGGTTCCTTTTGTCGCTACGATTTCGAATCCATATGCGTAAAGATTTCGTGCAACTTCTACAGCCCGGTTTTTATCTGTATTCTTCACAGTTAAGAAGACTTTCCGGATTGAATCAGTTGGGCGGGGCAACTTAGTCCCAGCGCCTAGTTGGCTTTTCACAAATGCTTCACCAAAAGTTACTCCCACGCCCATCACCTCTCCAGTGGATTTCATCTCAGGCCCAAGAATGGTGTCAACACCAGGAAACTTAACAAAGGGGAAAACAGCTTCCTTGACACTGAAGTAGGGAGGAATAATTTCTTTTGCAATGCCTTGTGATTTAAGACTCTGACCAACCATGCAACGTGCAGCAACTTTTGCTAATTGAATCCCAGTGGCTTTACTTACAAACGGAACAGTTCGGCTTGCTCTTGGGTTGACCTCCAAAACATAAATAATATCTTCACCGTTGATTTTTTGAATTGCAAATTGAACATTCATCAAACCAACAACTTTTAATCCATGCGCCATTTCAGTGGTTTGTCTTTTCAATTCATCAATAGTCACATTTGAAAGTGAATAAGGCGGTAATGAACAAGCTGAGTCCCCGCTATGTACACCAGCCTGCTCAATGTGCTCCATCACGCCACCAATAAATACCATTTGGCCGTCACAAATGGCATCCACATCGCATTCAATGGCATCATTTAAAAAACGGTCAAGTAGAACAGGAGATTCATTGCTGACTTTGACAGCCTCTCGCATGTAACGTTCAAGATCTCTTTGTTCGTGAACGATTTCCATGGCCCTTCCGCCAAGAACGTAACTTGGACGAACCACAAGTGGGTATCCTAATTCAGAAGCTTTCAAAAGAGCTTCTTCCTCAGTACGTGCTGTTGCATTTGGAGGTTGGCGCAATCCTAGAGAATGAAGCAATTGCTGGAAGCGCTCTCTATCCTCTGCTGCATCAATCATATCTGGAGAAGTTCCAATAATCGGAACGCCTAGAGCCTCTAGGCCTAAAGCCAACTTCAATGGTGTTTGTCCACCATATTGAACAATCACACCAACAGGTTTTTCTTTATCAACAATTTCGAGCACATCTTCAAGTGTCAATGGTTCAAAATATAGTCGATCACTGGTGTCGTAGTCTGTAGATACTGTCTCAGGATTACAGTTGACCATGATAGTTTCATATCCATCCTCGCGCATGGCCAATGCTGCATGCACACAACAATAGTCAAATTCAATACCCTGACCGATTCGATTTGGACCACCGCCAAGAACAATAATTTTTTTCTTGTCGGAAGGCAACGATTCACATTGCGTTTCATAAGTCGAATACATATAAGCTGTATTTGTCGAAAACTCTGCTGCACAAGTATCAACACGCTTGTATACAGGTCGAATTCCTAAAGTTATACGTGCTTCACGAACAGCTTTCTCACTGGTCTTCAATTGCTTAGCAAGCCTTCTATCTGAAAAACCTTTTTGTTTTAACTGACGCAACTCTATCGCTGAGATATCTGATAACTGATGCTTTTCTAGCTCTAACTCAATTTTGACAATATCTTCAATCTGAACAAGAAACCAAGGATCTATACGTGTCAGAGAAAAAACCTCATCAACACTCATTCCCATTGCAAAAGCGTCTCCCACATACCAAATACGGTCTGGGCCAGGAGCACCTAGTTCTTTTTCTAAAACCTCTCGGTCTTGCGTTTTTTCGTTCATTCCATCAACGCCGACCTCTAGACCGCGAAGCGCCTTTTGAAAAGACTCTTGGAAAGTTCGACCGATGGCCATGACCTCGCCAACTGACTTCATTTGGGTGGTTAATCTGCTGTCAGCAGTGGGGAATTTCTCAAAAGCAAAACGTGGGATTTTTGTTACTACGTAGTCAATACTTGGCTCAAAACTCGCAGGAGTGGCACCTCCAGTGATGTCATTGCGTAACTCATCCAAAGTAAATCCAATTGCCAATTTCGCCGCAACTTTAGCGATTGGAAATCCTGTCGCTTTAGATGCCAATGCAGAGGATCTGGAAACACGCGGATTCATTTCAATCACAATCATTCGACCATCAACAGGATTGATTGAAAATTGAACATTTGAACCACCAGTGCTTACTCCAATTTCACGCAATACAGCAAGACTGGCGTTTCGCATGATCTGATATTCCTTATCAGTCAATGTCTGTGCAGGAGCTACCGTGATTGAATCGCCTGTATGGACACCCATCGGATCCAGGTTTTCAATTGAGCAAACAATAATGCAGTTATCGGCTTGATCTCTGACGACTTCCATTTCATATTCTTTCCATCCAAGAAGTGATTCTTCAATAAGTAATTCACTGGTTGGAGAGGCTTCTAATCCACGCTTACAAATAACCTCAAACTCTTCTGCGTTATATGCAATACCACCGCCCGTTCCACCTAAGGTAAAACTAGGACGAATAACTACTGGAAATCCAACAGTTTTTTGAACTGCCCAAGCCTCATCAAGAGAATGAGAAATACCAGATCGTGCAGAGCCAAGACCGATTTTGGTCATTGCATCTTTGAACTTCAAACGATCTTCTGCTTTATCAATTGCCTCAGGGGAAGCGCCGATCAACTCAACAGGCTTTCCAGTATTTGCACCCAAATACTTTTCCAAAATTCCGTTATGCCACAGATCAAGTGCGCAATTTAATGCCGTTTGACCTCCCATGGTTGGCAAAATTGCGTCTGGTTTTTCTTTTGCAATAATTTTTTCTACAGTCGGCCATGTGATTGGTTCTATATAAGTAACATCTGCGGTATCAGGGTCAGTCATGATAGTTGCAGGATTACTATTGATCAAAATTACCTTGTATCCCTCTTCACGCAAAGCCTTGCACGCTTGAACCCCTGAGTAATCAAACTCACACGCCTGCCCAATCACAATAGGGCCAGCGCCAATAATCAGAATGCTTTTTATATCGGTACGCTTAGGCATGCTGAGACATCGCCATTGAATGAATAAAACGGTCAAATAAATAACCAATATCGTGCGGGCCAGGTGATGCCTCTGGATGCCCTTGAAAACTGAAGGCTTGTTGCCCAATCAATTCCAACCCCTGCAAACTACCATCAAAAAGACTGACGTGAGTAGTTTTAATATGGGCAGGTAAAGATTTCTCATCTACTGCAAAACCATGATTTTGGCTGGTTATTGAAACTCGAGATGTATGCAAATCTTTGACAGGATGATTGGCGCCATGATGACCAAATTTCATTTTGTATGTGCTCGCACCGCAGGCTAATGCGAGGATTTGATGTCCTAAACATATGCCAAATATAGGTATTTTTTGATTCAATAAACTTTGCGTTGCCTTGATGGCGTAACTGCATGGGCCAGGATCGCCAGGACCATTGGATAGAAAAACCCCATCAGGCTTTAATTTCAAAACATCTTCTGCAGAGGTTTTGGCTGGGACTACTGTGATACTGCAACCACGCTGTGCAAGCATACGAAGTATATTTTTTTTAACGCCGAAATCATAAGCTACAACATTGAACTTAGGGCTTTCCAATTTTCCATACCCTTGGCCAAGCTCCCATTCAGTCTCAGTCCACGAATAATTTTCAGTTACCGTAACTTTTGAAGCCAGATCCAAACCATTCATTGAGGGAGCATTTTTTGCGTTGTCAATAGCGTTCTTGATGAAAGCTTCTGTGACTTCAAAACCATGCGGAACACTTTCAATAGTTGCATTTTGTGTGCCGTTTTCACGCAAATACCTCGTCAACATCCGAGTATCGATGTCTGAGATAGCGACTGTCTGTTGAGATTTCAAGAAAAAAGCAAGATCATTGCTAGCTCTGAAATTGGAATGCATCAAAGGAAGATTTTTAATAATTAAGCCAGCAGCAAAAATTTGAGAGGACTCACTGTCTTCTGCGTTCACGCCGTAATTACCAATGTGTGGGTAGGTAAGCGTAACCAGTTGTTGGCTATAGCTAGGATCGGTCAAAATTTCCTGATAGCCAGTCATTGAAGTATTGAATACCAGCTCCCCGACGGTTTTTCCATGGTGGCCAATAGACTGGCCCAAGAATACAGTTCCGTCAGATAAAGCCAATATAGCGGGAGGGCGATTTCCCTGAAGAGTCAAAAGCACTCAGATCTCCGAGATTCGGTGACGCCCTTGACGCGAGAGATGCACTCTCATTGGATGTTATGCAAGGGGAATGGCTTTATTTCGAGCTAAGGGCGTACTGTTGGTGTAAAAAGTATTTCATTATATCCCTCTTGACTTAGGATAAGTTCATCTAGAACTTCTATATTCTTTGAGATGCATGTGCATGTAAACATATGGCTGCAGCAGCTGCGACATTGAGTGATTCCTGACCACCAGGTTGTGCAATTCTTATCCTACGAACTGTATCGGATGGCCAGTTTGCATTCACGCCTCTGCCCTCGTGCCCAAAAACCCATAAACAACTACCTGGCAGTAATCTCTTACTGGTTAACTCATGCAGGAATTCTCCATCGTGTGAGTCTGTCAACATTACAGGTATAGACATACCAATAAGATATGAAATATCAACAGATTCAGTTAACTGCACGCTGAAATGAGCGCCCATCCCAGCACGGACAACTTTGTCCGACCACAATGAAACAGAACCGGGAGTAGTAATGACTTGTTTAAAACCAAAAGCAGCTGCAGATCGAATGATTGAACCTGCATTACCAGGATCCTGGATTTGATCAAGAACAACTACGGGCTGAGTTGAATCAATTGCAAAAGACAAAGGAAGGGAAAGGGATCCCAATATCCAAGCTGCAGAGGGTAATTGACTTAATCCGGTCAGTAAGCTTCGTGGCAAAGTATAAATGTGGTCTGCAAATGTTTGCCAAAATTCCAGTTTGGCTGGCACCACATCTTCGAGCAAAACTAATTCCTTGAAATGCCAACCCTTTTCTATGGCTGAAAGACAAAGGTTTTCACCCTCTATCCAGAAAAATTTATCTGTTTTGTATGCTGAGTTATCTCTAAGCGCTAAACGTAAGCGTTTGTAAAGAGGATTCTCTTTTGATGTTATCGTTGTCACAACCATATTCTTAAACCTGAGTAGTTTTTTTCACCGATTGAGCAACCGGCGCAAAGCTTTGTCTATGCAAAGAAATAGGTCCGTAAGTAGATAAAGCCTGTAAATGCTGTGCAGTGCCGTAGCCTTTATGCTTAGCAAATCCATACTCTGGAAATTCGTTATCGATAGAATGACACCACAAATCACGTTCAACTTTAGCCAAGATAGATGCTGCTGAAATACAAGGCACTTTAGTATCGCCCTTGACAATTGCTTCAGCCACAATATCTATAACAGGCAAGCGATTACCATCTATCAAAACTTTCCCCGGTTTTAGTCTCAACCCAGCAATAGCACGTTGCATTGCTAGCAAAGTTGCCTGAAGAATATTTAGTCTGTCTATTTCTTCTACTGAGGCTTGGGCTACGCTGAAGCATAAAGATCTGGCTCTGATTTCATCGTACAGTTTTTCTCTTTTGTTTGAACTTAATTTTTTTGAATCTGTAAGTCCTGCGATTGGTAATAAATCATCAAGAATTACTGCTGCTGCAAACACGGGACCCGCCAATGGTCCCCTACCAGCTTCATCAACGCCAGCTATTAATGTTGGGACATCCCAATTCAATGGCACTTGTTTAACGTTCAAGGAATTTTTCAATTGCATTTCTAGCTACTCTAGGTGTGTCGAGGCGTAAATCTTTATGCATTTTTAAAAATATATCCTTGAGATGCGCTATTGCATTTGGATTGTCTAGCCAATGTAATATGCCATTTGCAATTGCCTTAGGCGTAGCATCAGTCTGTAAAAATTCAGGGACTACAAAATTTCCACATAATATATTTGGCAATCCAACCCATGGTTGCAATCGTTTAGTTTGTGTAATTTGCCAGCTTAACCATGGCATTGCGTAAGAAATAACCATTGGACACTTAAATAAAGCTGTTTCCAAGGTCGCTGTCCCACTAGCAACCATTGCAACGTCAGCAGCTGCCATGCATTCGTGACTTTTCCCATTGAATATTTTTAAGTTTCGAATCAACGGGAAATTCTTTATGTACTTTGTAAGAAAGATCTCCATTCCAGGAGCTATTGGCAAAATAGGAATGATATGAGGTTGTACTTTCTGAAGAATTTCTATAGCTTTCAAAAATCTTGGTGCCATTTGGTGAATTTCGTCTCTCCTACTTCCGGGAAGAATGACAACCACAACATCATCTGTATGAAGTCCCAAGCCCTGACGTGCTAAATTTTTATCAGGTTGTATCGGTATTAAATTTGCTAATGGATGGCCTACAAATGTAGAAGAAATACCGGCTTCGGCCAAAATTTTGGTTTCAAAGGGAAATATGCACAACACATGGTCTATGCTGGCTTTTATTTTTTTTACTCGGTCCGCCCGCCAAGCCCAGATAGAAGGACATACAAATTGAATAGTTGGAATTCTCCTTTTACGCAATTCATACGCTAAGTCCAAATTAAAGTCAGGTGCATCTATCCCAATAAATAGGTCAGGTGGATATTTAATTAGTTGAGTGAGTAAAGCCGTCCGAATTTGGACGAGTTCTCTGTAGTGTTTCAGTACTTCAACATAGCCACGAACAGAAAGTTTCTCCATGGGCCATTTAGACTGAAATCCATGAGCAATCATTTTGGGGCCACCAATCCCAGACATTTGTATATCTGGCCACCTATTTTTAATCTCAGGAATTAAAAGTGAAGCGAGTAAATCACCTGATGTTTCTCCTGCAACCATAGAAACATGAGGAGCTTTGAGGTTTTCCGTTCTGCTTGAGAGTGGACTCAACGCATTATTCCGTGTTCAGGTGGAACTGATATTAAAAAATCGAGCATGGTAGAAACAACAGACTGTGTTTCAAAATTTTGTTCAGCTAATTTTTTGATTTCATTGATTGACTCATTCAATGAAAAGTCGCTACGGTACAGTGCTTTATGCATAGATTTCACAACTTTTATTTGTTCTGACGTGAACCCCCGACGCTTTAAACCCTCATAGTTCATTGAGCGAACTTTAGCGGGTTGTCCTTGGCACATTGCAAAAGGTGGTAAGTCAGCGAACAATAGTGAATTCATTGCCGTGAAACTATGTGAACCAATACGACAGAATTGATGCACAACCGTAAAGCCACCTAAAATTGCCCAATCACCTACATGGACATGGCCGGCTAATTGGGTACTGTTTGCAAAAATTGTGTGGCTGCCTATTTGACAGTCATGTGCCAAATGAACATAGGCCATGATCCAGTTGTCATTACCCAAACGAGTCACACCTTTATCGTTTACCGTACCAATATTGAAGGTACAAAACTCTCTGATGGTGTTTCTATCGCCAATCACCAGTTCGCAAGGTTCACCAGCATATTTTTTATCTTGAGGTATGCCACCCAACGAATTAAATTGAAAAATCGTATTGTCAGATCCAATAGTGGTTTTTCCCTCAATCACACAATGTGAACCGATTTTTGTACCTGACCCGATACGTACATCTGGACCAATGGTCGTAAAAGGTCCCACAATCACTGAACTGTCTAATTCTGCAGCAGAATCAATCAATGAGGTTGGATGAATTTGAGCCATATTTCTCTCAATCAATGCGGCGCATCGTACACATCAATTCAGCTTCAACAGCCAATTCATCTTCAACCATGGCTTTGGCTTTGAATTTAAAAATACCAGCTTTCATTCGGTCAAGTTCAACCATGAGAGTAAGCACATCACCAGGTTCTACAGGTCGTTTAAATCGAGCAGAATCAATGCCAGCAAAATAATAAATGACTTTTTCATCTGGAACCATATCAAGGGTTTCAAAGGACAGTAAAGCTGCCGCTTGAGCCAAGGCCTCCAACATTAGCACACCTGGCATGACGGGTCTGTGGGGAAAATGACCATTAAAAAATGGTTCATTGATCGTTACATTTTTAATCGCAACAATAGACTTTCCCTTTTCTAACTCGAGTACTCTGTCAACCAACAAAAAAGGATATCTGTGCGGTAATAATTTTAAAATTTGATGTATGTCCATAAATATTAACTTGATGAATTGTTATTTTTTTCTAAAAACTTTATCCGTTCGCGCAATGATGAAAGTTGTCGAAGGCTTGCAGCATTTTTTTGCCATTTTAAATTTTCATCTATTGGAAAGACACCACTGTAGGTACCTGCCTTTAATATGGAGTGACTTACCAGTGAAAATGCTGAAATATGAACGTTATCAGTAATTTCTAAATGCCCCAAAATCGCAGCTCCACCACCAATGGTGCAATACGCACCGATTTTTGCACTCCCAGCAATTCCGGCGCAACCCGCCATGGCAGTGTGTTTACCAATATGCACATTGTGCCCAATCTGAATAAGGTTATCTAGCTTGACACCATCTTCAATGACAGTATCTTCTATTGCGCCGCGGTCTATGCAGGTATTGGCACCTATCTCAACAAAATCGCCAATCACAACCGCGCCCAATTGCTCAACCTTTATCCATTGTTGATTGTCTAAAGCAAATCCGAATCCATCAGCGCCAATCACAACACCTGGATGTAATATGCAATGGCTACCAATTTCGCACCCACTTGACACAGTGACACCAGATTTCAACCAAGTACCAGGACCTATTCGTGCTCCCGCCTCAACGACACACAGCGGACCAATAATAGCCGTAGGATCAACCTCTGCGCTTGGATCGATCACTGCTGTGGGATGTATATACTGAATAGGTTTGGACTTAATGCTTATTGCCCAAAGCTGTGTCAACTTAGCCCAATAAACATAAGGATTGTCACAAAGAATATATGAGCCACGATGCTTAGCAATTTCTTCATGCGCACTTGCAATAACAACACAAGTTGCCTTGCTGTTTTGAAGTTGTGAAATGTAGCGAGGGTGACTTAAAAAACTGATGTCTCCATCAGTTGCATTAGATAAAGGAGCCAAGCCGTAAATTTCAAGATCCGGCGAACCAATTAATTGGCCGCCTAATCTTTCAACAAAAAAACCTAGCTTGTGCGATACCACGCCATCACTTACCGCTGTTGATGACTTTGAGCACCTTGTCAGTGATATCGTGCTTGGGATTAATGTAGACAGCCTCTTGCAAAATCAAATCGTATTTTTCAGACTCAGCCACTTGCTTGACTACTTTATTTGCCTTTTCAAGCACTTGCTGCAATTCTTCGTTTTTACGGG
The DNA here is from genome assembly GCF_046052765.1 of Limnohabitans sp. Classification (GTDB taxonomy): domain Bacteria; phylum Pseudomonadota; class Gammaproteobacteria; order Burkholderiales; family Burkholderiaceae_C; genus Limnohabitans. Next base: position 69,448 of record NZ_JAVLFQ010000090.1, read on the forward strand.
CATTCAAATCTTCTTGAAATTCACGTCTTTTACGCTGAAACTCTCGGTCTTGTTCAGCCAATTGCTTTTGACGCGCAGAACGTTGAGTGTCAGAGAGTGTGGGTGAATCTCTTTCAAGCTTTTCAGAATTTGATTTCAAAGAATTACCAAAATCAACCAATTCTTTTTCTCTTTTAGAGAACTCTTGTTCAAGCTTGGTTTGGGCTACCTTTGCTGTATTAGCTTCTCGAAAAATTCTATCGGTATTTATAAAGCCTACACGGAAATCTTCAGCATGCAACAAATTTAGTGAAGCAATACCAAAAACACAAATCCATAGCGTGCGAAGTGAAAGAAATCTCATCAGAAGGCCGTCCCAATTTGGAATTGAAAGGTTTGCATTCTATCGTTATCAAAGCGCTTTATTGGCTTGGCAAAAGCAAACCTTAACGGACCGACCGGCGAGACCCAACTTAAGCCAACACCGGCCGAACTTCTTAATTGACTTAAATCAATAGATTCTTCATAACTGTATACGTTACCGACATCAATAAAGGTAAACAAACGCAGTGTTTTATCAGTACCAACGCCTGGGAAAGGCATTAAAAATTCTGTATTTAGGAGAATTTTCTTGGCGCCACCGGTGGAATAATCAGCGTATTTCGAATACATTTTTGCTGTCTGAAGTGAGTTCTGCTGATAGCCTCTCACTGAACCCAGTCCACCTGAGTAGAAATTCTTGAATACGGGGTAAGGATGTCCCCCATAACCAGCACCTAAACCTAGCTCAGCATTGACAGCCAAGGTATATTTACGTGTTAACGGCCAATATTGTTGGTACTGACCTGAATTTTTATAGTATCTTGTGTCACCGAAGACACCAACTTCTGAGTTAAGTCTAAATAATTTACCTTTATTTGGAGCCAGCATACTGTCTCTGCTATCCCTTGCCCAACCGACAGTTAAGGGGAGAGAGTTGGTATTTATTCCTTTGTAAATCTGATATGTAGATGGTAATCCCGTACCAGAAGATACGTATGTTTCGTCGTATGCAATCCCGACGAATACTGTATCTATTTCAGCAACAGGCACTCCAAAATTTACACCCAGTCCCTTGGAAGTAATATTGTAATAAGTGCTGGACGCTGAGTAGGGTCGCAAATTTCGATCGTAGAAATTAAGCGTTCTGGAAACACCATCCTCTGTAAAATAAGGATCAGTAGTACTGATTTGATAAAGTTTGTTGTACTTGCTGGTATTTATTTGTATTCCCAAGGAATTCCCAGTCCCAAAGAAATTTTCTTGACTGATACCAAACGAAAGAAAAAATTTCTCTGATGATGAAAATCCAGCACCCAATTGCAATGCGCCAGTGGGTTTTTCAATAATCTTAAGATTAATATCTACTTGATCGGGGGAACCCGGAACTTCTTGGGTATCAATCGCTACGTCAGTAAAGTAACCCAAGCGGTCAATGCGGTCTCTTGATAATTTGATTTTGTCGCCGTCGTACCATGATGACTCCATTTGGCGAAATTCACGGCGAATAATTTCGTCTTTTGTTTTTTCGTTACCAGAAATATTGATACGACGAACATAAGCACGTCTAGAAGGATCCGCTTGTAAGAAGATCTTTACCTGATTGGTTTGTCTATCTATCTCAGTACGCGGTTCAATTTTTGCGAATGCAAAACCAAATTTTCCAAAGTATTCGGCAAATGCTTTGCTGGTTTCTACAACATCCGTGATGTTGTAAGCAAGTCCAGGTTTAATGGAAACCAGAGATTTAAATTCATTGTCTCTGCCTAAATAAAAGCCTTCTAATTCAATAGAGCTAACTACAAATCTAGAACCCTCTGTAATATTTATGGTGATACTTATATCTTGCTTATTGGGTGATATAGCAACTTGTGTAGATTCAACTCTAAACTCCAAATATCCTCTTGAAAGATAAAAAGATTTGATATTTTCTAGATCGGCATTTAATTTTGCTTGCGAATACCGATCTGATTTCGTGTACCAAGACATGTAATTTGGTTCAGATAAGTCCATTTGATCCATTATTGTTGATTGATCAAATGCTTTGTTACCGATAATTTTAAATTCTTTTATTTTAGAAACATCGCCCTCAATCACAGTGAAGTTGAGATTTACCTTATTACGCTCAGAAGGTGCTACTGTTGTGACGATTTCTGCAGCATACAAACTACGATTTATATATTGGCGCTTTAACTCTTGTTCAGCCCTGTCAGTCATTGCTTTGTCGTAGGGCCTTCCTTCAGAAAGTCCAATATCTTTGAGTGCTTTCTTTAAGGTGTCTTTTTCAAACTCCTTAATTCCAACGAAATTGATGGCAGAAATTAAAGGTCGTTCTTCAACCACGACTATGACGACATTGCTTTTCAGTTCTATCCTGACATCCTTAAAAAGCCCTAATGCAAAAAGATTTCTAATCGCAAGCGTACCCTTGTCATCAGTGTAGTTATCTCCAACTTTAAAAGGTAAGGTAGCAAGAACATTTCCTGGTTCAACACGTTGCAAACCTTCCATTCGGATATCTTGGACTTGAAAAGGCTCAACAGCAACAGCAACATGCAAAGAGCACAAATAGATTAACAGTGCTCTTGAAATATTCAGCATAAAGGAAAGCGAGATAAATTTCATATGTGAATGACAGTTTAATCTGAATGCTCAGGATTGAAAGATTGTTTCAAGTTTGATAATCTCAACCAATAAAAAATCGGCGGAAAAGATGGCAATTTTGAATTCAAAATAACCAACTAAATTTTGGTGCATAACGAATAATACATCAGGCAAACCATGTTGATTCAAATACTGAAAATTTGTACGGCATCTTCATTTGAAAGAGGGTAATTTTTTAGCATTTTCTATCGCAAGAATGCGGGTTTCAATGTCAATGTTAAGTAAATCCTCCAGGTTTTTTGGCTTCGCTGGAGGAGGTAATGACAATACAGTCAAATTTACATCATGTATTTGATCAAATCTGATTCTCTGGCTCAGAAAAAGATCGACTGCAACTTCATTGGAGGCATTAAGCACAGCGGTCATCCCAGCCGGTCCGGCAAGCACTTCCCAAGCTAACGACAGGCCGGGGAACCGGTGTTTATGATCCAATGACTCCATAGACTCAAAGCTCATTTGTGAGGTTAACCTAAAGTCAATATTTGCAGAACCACTTGAAATTCTATTTGGCCACGCCAAACCATAAGAAATTGGCATGCGCATATCAGGCGTACCCAATTGAGCAACAATAGATCCGTCAATGAATTCAACCATTGAATGAATAATGCTTTGCGGGTGAATTATTACTTCTATCTGTGAAGGAGCCAAATCAAATAAAAATTTGGCTTCAATCACCTCTAGGGCTTTGTTCATCATGGTTGCAGAATCAACCGATATTTTCTTTCCCATAACCCAATTTGGGTGAGCACAAGCCTCTTGTGGAGTGACATCTTTCAATTCATGCAATAGTTTTTGCCGAAATGGCCCGCCAGACGCAGTCAAAATAATTTTATTAACGACTTTTTGCCAAGTTATGGGGTTTTCAGGTAAAGATTGAAAAATTGCAGAATGCTCACTGTCAATAGGAAGCAGCTTAGCGCCACCACTTTTAACTGACTCCATAAACAATTCAGCGCCAACAACCAAAGCTTCCTTATTTGCGAGTAACAAACGTTTACCAGCACTTGCTGCGGCCATGCATGATGGAAGTCCTGCTGCACCTACGATAGCTGCCATCACCATATCCACTCGATCGTCACTTGCCACCTGAATCAAAGCTTCAGATCCACTCATAACATGGGTAGCTAAGTTTTCAGCTGATATTTTATTTTCTAACTCCCGCGCTGCATCAGCATCGACCATCACTGCAAACTTCGGATGAAACTTTGCACATTGCTTAAACATTAAATCAACTTGTTTAGCACCGGTCAAAGCAAATACAGAAAATTTATCTAAGTGGCTTGAAATTACATCAAGCGTATTCACCCCTATCGAACCAGTAGATCCCAAAACTGAAATTTGTTTTTTCATATCGGTTTTGCCATTGATAAAAGGATTGACAATGGCAACACAGGCAGTAACGCATCTATTCGGTCTAGTACACCACCATGGCCTGGTAACAGTTGACTACTGTCTTTCTTTCCCGCACTTCGCTTTATCAAAGATTCAAATAAATCGCCCGCTGCACTCATCAAAGTAAGGAATGTCAAACCAATCAACATCGATACCCATCCATGCCTCAACAACATACTGAAAATATTGTCATTCATTGATGCAAATATTTTATTTAAACTTAACCAAACAATTGCTAGGCACCAAACCGAAACAATGCCACCAATCAATCCCTCTACACTTTTTCCTGGACTGATTGATGGAGCTAGTTTATTTTGACCCCAACGCCTACCTATAAAATACGCACCGATATCTGCAGCCCATACAAGCAAGAGCACCGAAGTTAGAAAAGAAGTTCCTATCAATTTAGCCTGAAATAATGCCAAACCTGCAGAAGTCAGTAAAAGAACTCCCATGCTATTTCTAATTATTATGTGGATTTTTTTCCAACCTTCTATCCCATTTTTAAAAAAATAAAATGAAATAAATATCCATAATATGGCTATCAGTAACCAGAATATTTCAGCTTTTTTTCCTGCTATTCCTAATATCCCAAGCGACACACAAAGGACAAAACAAATAATACTTAACAAAAATGCTTTTGTAAATCCAAGATCATTTAACCGCCCCCATTCCCAAGCAGCGGCAAAAATTAGCACTAACCCAATAATCCCCAAACTCTCTACTCCAGGGGAGAACAATGCAGGTAAAAAAATCAATAAAAGAAGAACTGCAGTGGTGATACGTTGCTTCAACATGTGATGTTCAATTAAACAGCCATGATTTCTTGTTCTTTAGCTGCAATTAATTTGTCAATGTCAGTAATATGTTTATCTGTGAATTTTTGTATATCGGTTTCAGCTCGCTTTTGCTCATCTTCAGAAGCCAGCTTATCTTTAACCATTTTTTTGACTGCCTCATTCGCATCACGACGAAGATTACGTACAGCGATTTTTGCATTTTCACCCTCTGTCCTGACGATTTTGGTCATCTCTTTGCGCCGTTCTTCAGTCATTGGCGGCATGGGGATACGGATTAAATCTCCCATTGATGAAGGGTTTAATCCCAAATCACTTTCACGAATAGCTTTTTCAATTTTGGCTCCCAGTCCTTTTTCCCAAGGTTGAACACTGATTGTTCTAGCATCCAATAAGGAGACATTAGCAAGCTGACTCAAAGGAGTAGGATTTCCATAATATTCAACCATGATGGAATCTAGCAATCCAGGATTGGCTCTACCAGTTCTGATTTTGCTAAGACTGTTGGTGAAAGCAGAGATGGATTGATTCATCTTCATCTCACTATGAATTTTAATTTCGCTGATACTGGACATCACTTACCCCCTCAATTTACACTTCAAAACTATGATGCAAAAACCAAAGTTCCTTCATCTTCGCCCATCACTACCCTCTTTAGTGCACCAGATTTGAATATTGAAAAAACTGTAATTGGTAATTTCTGGTCTCTACACAAAGCAAATGCAGTGGCATCCATGATTCCCAAGTTTCCTTGAATAGCTTCATCAAAACTGATTCTGCTGTATTTTGTAGCCTTAGGGTCTTTTTTAGGATCAGCCGAATATACACCTTCAACTTTGGTTGCCTTTAGTACCATGGCAGCGCCAATTTCAGCGCCCCTTAAAGCAGCTGCAGTATCCGTCGTAAAGAATGGATTTCCTGTACCTGCAGCAAATATGACCACCTTACCTTCCTCTAGATACTGCAGCGCTTTAGGACGAACATAAGGCTCAACCACTTGCTCAATACCAATAGCGGACATTACTCTTGCAACCAAACCAGCTTTATTCATCGTATCTGCCAAGGCAAGCGCATTCATCACGGTTGCCAGCATACCCATGTAATCTGCCGTCGCTCGATCCATTCCAACTGAGCCACCTGCAACTCCTCGAAAAATATTCCCTCCCCCAATCACCACGGCAACCTCTACACCTAGGCGAGTGATTTCTGCAATTTCTTCTACCATTCGCACAATTGTGTCGCGATTAATTCCAAATGCATCATCACCCATTAAAGCCTCGCCAGAAAGCTTGAGCAAAATTCTTTTATAAGCAGGACGAGGCGAGGTTTTCATTTAAAACTCCATGCATTTAAGTTTACGACTTAAAAAAAAGGGGACTAAAGAGTCCCCTTTTAAATGTTCAAGCGGTTTGTTTGGCCGCTGCGACCTGCGCAGCAACCTCAGCAGCAAAATCATCTACTTTGCGCTCGATTCCTTCACCAACTACATAGATAGTGAAAGATTTAACCGATGTTTTTGATGCAATCAGCATTTGCTCCACCGTTTGTTTGTCATTTTTAACAAACGGTTGATTAAACAATGATACTTCTTTGAGATATTTTTGGACAGCGCCTTCAATCATTTTTGAAGCAATTTCAGCAGGTTTTCCTGACTCTGCAGCCTTTGCTGTAGCAACAGAACGCTCGCGTTCAATCAATTCGCTGGGCACATCTGCACTTGTCAATGAAACTGGTTTCATGGCAGCAATATGCATTGCTACATCTCTAGCGGCGGTTTCGTCACCAACATAACGAACAACAACACCAATACGTGTTCCATGCAAGTAAGAGGTCATTTGATCGTTTCCGTCAAAGTAGTGGAAACGTCTGAAGCTCATATTTTCGCCAATCTTTCCAATCAACCCCTTGCGCACATCCTCTAAAGTTGGACCAAAACCATCCTGTGAATAAGGTAGGGCCGATAAAGCTGCTAAGTCTGCTGGATGGTGACTAGCAACCAATCCAGCAGCCCCGTTTGACAGCGCTAAAAAACTGTCATTCTTAGTCACAAAATCTGTTTCACAGTTAACTTCCAAGATAGCGCCACAATTTCCATGTTTTGCTATTGTGATCACGCCTTCCGCAGTGACACGATCAGAGGCTTTACTTGCTTTACTACCTAATTTAACTCGAAGTAATTCTTCAGCTTTAACCATATCCCCTTCGGCTTCAGTCAATGCTTTTTTGCACTCCATCATCGGAGCATCTGTTTTTGCTCTTAACTCAGCAACCATACCAGCCGTAATATTTGCCATGAAAACTCCTATCAATCCTTGCGTTTAAATTTTTGATCAGCTTGCAAAAAAGGGGCATTTAAGCCCCTTTAAAAGTGAAATGAAAACCTTATGCTTGCACGCTGGCATCAACCTCTACAAACTCATCATCACCTTCAGACACAGCTTTAACAATGTCGTTAACAGCGTTTGCTCTACCTTCTAAAATAGAATCAGCGATGCCCCTAGCATAAAGAGTAACGGCTTTAGAAGAGTCATCATTGCCAGGAATCACGTAATCGATGCCTTCCGGGGAATGGTTTGAATCAACCACACCTATCAGTGGAATTCCGAGTTTTTTTGCCTCAGCAATAGCGATTTTGTGGAAACCAACATCAATAACAAAAATAGCATCAGGAAGCGTCACCATGTCCTGTATGCCACCAATATCTTTTTCTAATTTCTCTAATTCACGCATGAACATTAACTGTTCCTTTTTAGACAAGGCGTCCAAACCGGTTTCCTGCTGTACCTTCATATCTTTTAGACGTTTTATGGAGGTTTTAACTGTTTTAAAGTTGGTTAACATTCCGCCGAGCCATCGCTGATCAACATATGGGACACCTGCTCTTTTTGCCTCAGCAGCAATAATTTCGCGAGCTTGTCTTTTTGTTCCAACCATCAAAATATTTCCGCGATTGGCAGAAAGTTGCTTTGCGAATTTCAATGCATCTTGAAATAATGGCAATGTTTTTTCAAGATTAATGATGTGAATTTTGTTGCGATGACCGAATATAAAAGGGGCCATCTTGGGATTCCAAAAACGTGTTTGATGGCCGAAGTGAACTCCAGCTTCCAACATTTCACGCATAGTAATAGACATACATTTCTCCAAAGGTTGAGTCAAAAAACCAGATCGCTATTCCCAATAGTCAGATAAACTCTGAAAATGGAAACACCTTTTATGAACTGGTTTGGGATTTACTTTGGAAATTGATTCATGCAAATTAATTTCCTAAAGCCTGAAAATTCTAACACAATTGCACCATTTACACCGCCTTCGCATGGCTACTTTTGTATAAATATATGAGAATTGCTGTCGTTGGAGCTGGTGTCGTTGGGGTGACGACTGCACTTGAACTTGTTTCCCATGGACATGACGTGGTTGTTTTCGAAAAGAACGCAGGTATTGCCCAAGAAGCCAGTTTTGCCACCTCGGGATTTATCGGCCCTGGTTTGATGCACTCTTGGACTGTGCCTGGAATGGCTTCTAAAGTCATCCGAAAAATGGTATTTGGTTCAGAGGCTTATGCTTTTCATGGGTTGAAAAATATCCCCATTAACTGGCTTTGGCATTGGATACTAGCCTGCAAAAATTCTGATCACAAGCTAAAAATTGAGTCACTTCAAAGGTTGGCTTTTTATAGTCAAGAAGTCATGAAAGGAATCACTGAACAGTATGGATTTCAATATGAATTAAGTCAAGGCAGCATTTTAATTTGTCGCCATGAAAAGGACATGAAAAACTTTCAATTGCAATTGGATTTAATGAATGACAGTGGAATACCTTTCAAAAAAATTAGTCAAAAAGAAACCCGCGATTTAGAGCCAGCTTTATCAGACGAAACATCTTTTTTTGGATCAATACTTTTTCCTAATGACCAAATTGCAAACTGTAGGCAATTTGTATTGATGGCAAAACATCAAGCTGCTCTTTTAGGAGCTGAATTTAGAACAGGACAAGATGTATTACCCTTATCATCTAATGCTTCAAAGCAAATTCAAGTGACAGGCCAAAGAAATGAAAGTTTTGACCATATAGTTATTTGTGCAGGTATTCACAGTAAAACAATTCTTAAAAATTTACCTATCAAATTACCTTCACTGGCGGTTTATGGGTATTCATTGAGTGCAGCTGTTCGAGAGCTTATAGATGCACCGGTCTACGGGGTTGTGGAAGCCAAAAACCACATTTCAATTGCCAGAACTGGTCAGCGAATTAGAGTAAGCGGCATTACAGAAATCGGGTTGAACAAGAAGCCAGCTAATGAATGCATACAGTTGCTCTATAAAACACTGAATGATTGGTTTCCTGGCGCTGCCAAGACACATGAATCAGTCCAAGTCTGGCGGGGCACGCGTGACACCATCACAGATGGTCTGCCCATACTAGGTCATTCGGGAGTTCCCGGTATTTGGTTAAATACAGGCCACGGTAACCATGGTTGGGCGTCAAGTTGTGGAAGCGCAAGGGCTATTGCCGATATGGTGTCGGGTCGTGGTTGTGAGGTTGACCTTAAAGGCCTAGGAATAGAGCGTTTTTAACCTCTACCCACAAAAGGCATATTTGTTGCCATCACCGTATGGAATAGCACGTTTGCAGATAACGGCAATTCAGCCATATACAGTACAGAGCTCCCTACATGCGAAACATCCATCAAAGGTTCAGGTCTGATCTCACCATTTGCTTGTGGCACCCCTTTGGCCATCACGGATGCCATCTCTGTTTCTGCATTACCAATATCAATTTGTCCAACAGCAATTTGAAATTTTCGGCCGTCTAAAGCTGCTGTTTTTGTCAGACCTGTCACAGCATGCTTGGTAGACGTATAAGCAATTGAGTTAGGTCTAGGCGCAGTAGCAGAGATAGAACCATTATTGATAATTCTCCCGCCTATCGGATTTTGTGTTTTCATTACTCTGAATGCTTGCTGTAAACAATAAAACATACCGTTCAAATTGATATCAACCACATTTCGCCATTGTTCAATAGTAAGTTCATCTAACGGAACAGCAGGAGCACTCACTCCTGCATTGTTAAACAATAAGTCAACTCGTCCAAAATTTTTGACTACTGCGTCAAATAGGTTTTTTACTGACACAGGGTCTGCAACATTAGTCGGTACTACCAAACAATTGCTTGGATTGAAAACTGTTGACGCAACATCATTGAGCGGCTGCTCTCTGCGACCAGCCAACACCACCTTCCATCCCGCGTTATTTAATGCAAGTACCGCTGATTTTCCAACGCCTGTTCCAGCCCCTGTAACAATTGCAATTTTTTCATCATTCATTTAGCTTCTCCAAAGACATAAATATCAACGCTTCTTTATTTTTTTTACAGTTTTAACCGATTTAGCTGCAGAGGTTTTAGCGCCACGACGGCTGTAAGTAGCCTTTCCCATAGCAGGAAGAGATTTCTTTAATGATGGTGATTTTGAATTACTCAATTCATTAGGCTTAATTTTTTTAATACCCGCATCATTCTCTTCAGGATAAGCATCCTGAACCCATCTAAAGTCAATTTTTCTGCCATCTAAATCTACTCTACTCACCTGAACACGTACTCTGGCTCCGATTGCATATCGAATTCCTGTTCTTTCACCACGCAATTCTTGCCTAACTTCGTCGAAGCGAAAATAATCGCCCCCAAGCTCAGTAATGTGAATCAAACCTTCTACAAACATGGCGTCGAGTGTCACAAAAACACCAAAAGTTGTCACAGCTGAAACCGTGCCGCTGAAATCTTCACCCAGATGCTCTCTCATGTATTGGCATTTAAGCCAAGATTCAACATCCCTGCTTGCTTCGTCAGCCCGACGCTCATTGGCACTGCAATGCAATCCCGCCGCCTGCCAAGCCAAAGTCTCAGGTGAGTTATTTGATTTTGCATTTTTCTCATTTGGAGATTGGGAAATTTTTGAAGATAAACGTCTCGATAACTTTGCGTGCGCTTCTCCAGGTGTTGGTAATGTTGGCAATTTGTATTTTTTCTTTGCCAGTATTGACTTGATGACTCTATGCACAAGCAAATCCGGATAACGGCGAATTGGACTGGTGAAGTGGGTATATGCTTGATATGCCAATCCAAAATGGCCGCTATTTAATGGCGTGTAAATGGCTTGCTGCATTGAGCGTAACAACATGCTATGTATTTGTTGAGCATCCAGTCTGTCCTTGGTTACATGTGCAATTGCCTGAAATTGAATCGGTGAGGGAGTATCAGATAGTTGAATTCCAACACCTATCGTCTTGAGGTAACTACGCAACATATCGAGCTTTTCAGGCGTAGGGCCTTCGTGTACCCTAAACAATGCATCTGACTTATTTTGCAGAATAAAGTCAGCACTGCAGACATTCGCAGCCAACATAGATTCTTCAATCAATCTATGTGCCTCCGTCCTTACCCTTGGCACAATTTTTTCAATTCTTCCATTTTCATCACAAATAATTTGTGTTTCAGTAGTTTCAAAATCTACAGCTCCACGCTTTAATCTGGACTTTAGTAAAGCACGATATACATCATGCAAATTAATTAAATCATTAACCCGTTCTTTAAATTTTAAAGCCAGAGGACCACGTGTATTAGACAAGATGGCAGCAGCCTGAGTGTAAGTAAATCTTGCATGGCTATGCATAACAGCTTCATAAAATTGATATGCATAAATCTCACCTTCATTATTGATCAACATATCGCAAACCATGCATAAGCGATCAACATCTGGGTTTAGCGAACATAGCCCATTAGACAGTTTCTCTGGCAACATCGGAATGACACGGCGTGGAAAATACACACTTGTGGCTCTGTCATAAGCATCTATATCAATTGCACTCTCAGTTTCAACATACTGACTTACATCTGCAATAGCCACTAGAAGTCTCCAACCTGCTTGACCATTTTCATTAAGCGATTGGCAATAAACTGCATCATCAAAGTCTCTAGCGTCTTCGCCATCAATAGTGACCAAAGGAATGTCCGTCAGATCAATTCTGTTCTGAAAATCTTTAGATATTACTTTTTCAGGTAATGATTCAGCTAACTTCAAGCACTCATCAGAAAATTTATACGGCACACCATACTTACGTACAGCAATTTCAATTTCCATACCTGGATCGTCCATCTCTCCAAGTACTTCCTGTACTCTTCCAACAGGTTGACCATAAAGACTTGGCGGCTCAGTTAACTCAACCACCACAACTTGACCAGGCAATGCTTTTCCAGTTGCACTTTTAGGTATAAGAATATCTTGACCATATCGCCTATCCTCAGGAGCCACGAGCCATACGCCACTTTCTTGTAATAAGCGACCTATGATGGGATGCGAGGGACGTTCAACTATTTCTAAAATGCGACCTTCTGGCCGTCCTTTTTTATCCATACGAGTCACGCGAGCCATCACACAATCTTTATGCAATACAGCACGCATTTCATTTGGCGGCAAATAAACATTGGTTTGTCCATCATCTCGTAGGACAAAACCATGACCGTCGCGGTGCCCTTCAACCACGCCTTTGAATTCTTCAAGAAGACCTGTAGGGGTGCTATTGTTTTTTTTGATATGATCCTCTGCTTTCCTGATTGCCCAGGTGGCGGAATTGGTAGACGCACTAGTTTCAGGTACTAGCGAGTAACATCGTGGGGGTTCGAGTCCCTTCCTGGGCACCAATCTTACCTATACAAAAGACAATACGTTGAATTTTGCTAATTAAATTGGCATTCCAATAAGTTCGTGACCATTAGTCTCAAGAATTTGTACCTTGATAAACTCCCCACTCCGATAGGTTTTGGTTACTCTCGCAGGTGGTAGCAAGTGCACAGATCCATCAATTTCTGGAGCATCTCTGTAAGTGCGGCCTTTGCCGCCAGATCGTCCCAAGGCATTAGAACTGTCAACCAGCACTTGCATTTTTGCGCCAACGAGTTTGTTGATTTTTTGAGCTGAAACAGCTTGTGCTACCGCCATGAATCTTGATTTTCTTTCCTCACGTAGCTCCAAGGGTAACATTCCAGGTAAGTGATTGGCTTGTGCACCGTCAATTGCACTGTAAGCAAAACAACCTGCATTGTCTATTTGAGCTTCTTTTAGAAATTGAAGCAAATGCTCAAATTCCGATTCTGTTTCGCCGGGAAAACCAGTAATAAATGTACTTCTAACTACCAATTCGGGACAAATAGATCGCCATGTGAAAAGCCGTTCTAGGTTTTTTTCACCACTTGCAGGACGACGCATTCTTTTCAAAACTTCGGGATGGCTGTGCTGAAACGGAATATCCAAATAGGGCAAAACTTTTCCTGTCGCCATCAAAGGAATAATTTCATCAACACTTGGGTATGGGTAAACATAATGAAGCCTTATCCACGCACCAAAGGGTTCTGCCAATTCTGCCAAGCTCTGAACTAGTTCAAACAAACGCGATTTAATTGGTTTTCCGTTAAAAAATCCCGTTTGATATTTAATGTCGACACCATATGCAGAAGTATCTTGAGAAATGATTAACAGCTCTTTGACACCAGATTCAAGTAAAGCAGCTGCTTCTTTCAAGATATCACCTATTGGTCGGGAAACCAAACCACCTCGCATAGAGGGAATAATACAAAAAGTACACGAGTGATTGCAACCTTCGCTGATCTTGAGATAAGCAAAGTGCTTAGGCGTTAATTTGATACCTATCGATGGAACAAGATCAAAAAAGGGATCATGGGGTTTTGGCAAATGTAAATGGACAGCGTCCATCACTTCGCGGGTTGCATGTGGCCCAGTCACAGCCAACACACTTGGATGAAGTCCTTTGATCATGTTTTGACCGTTCGAATCAGACTTGGCACCAAGGCAACCCGTAACAATTACCTTTCCATTTTGTGCAAGCGCCTCACCAATGGTTTCAAGACTTTCTTTGACGGCATCATCAATAAAACCACATGTATTCACAACAACCAAATCAGCTCCGTCGAAAGTTTTAGAAGTTGAATATCCTTCGGCGCTTAATTGGGTAAGAATTAGCTCTGAATCAGTAAGCGCTTTGGGGCAGCCTAGGCTGACAAAACCAATTTTTGGTGCTGATATCATTTTTTTAAACCCATAGCTTTAATCATCTGCTCTTGCATTTGAACAAATAATTGATTGGATTGTTCAGTGTAGTTTCCCATTAATGATTGAACAGCATTGGTCGGTGAAATTAAAAATTGCGCCCACATATCAGGACTTAAAGAATGAGATTGTTCAGTCATCTGTTTCTGAAAGTTGCAAAAATGCTGAATATTATTTTCTAGGTAATTGCCCATTAAGGCCTGCATAGAATGACCATAAAAACGGATAATGTTTGCTAAAGCGTCTTCAGAAAATAGCGGTAGTCCGCCAGCCTCTTCTTCTAAAAGAATTTGCAAGAAAATACTTCTTGTCAAGTCTTCATTGGTTTTAGCATCTACAACCTTGAGACTTTCACCTTTCACAACCATCTCTTTTACTTCTTGGATAGTGATGTAACTCGAAGACTTGATATCGTAAAGTCTTCTGTTGGGATATTTTTTGATGAATCGTATTGAATCCACAGAATTATTTTGTTCTGTGGATTGTGATTTTTTATCTTGATTATTACGAGGCAAGAATTATCCTGATAGATATGCATGATGAAAGCATGCTGAATCCATGGTTGACATTCAAAAAGGTCGGGAATTAACGATGGTAGGCGCGATTGGACTCGAACCAACGACCCCCACCATGTCAAGGTGGTGCTCTAACCAGCTGAGCTACGCGCCTTCGTTGTCGAAATCTAATTCTAGCAGGATTCAATTGATGCTGTTTCAGCTATTGATTTTGACCAATCAAATCAAACAATCTAAATTTATTGAAGACAGAGCTAAAACATCAAGGTCTACGAGCAATTCTGACACCGTTGATAAGAAGCAGCATCGATAAAATTTTATGAATTCCTGAAGATTTAATCGCTTCAACAGTGAAAGTCATATAAGCTAAATCTTTGATTGTTTGCGTTTTAACACCAACTACATTTATTTTTTCTCTAGAAAATACTTCAGAAATATCTTTCAATAAGCCTTGTCTGTCATCAGCAATTACTTGGACATCAATAAAGTAAATATCGTTAGCATCAGAAATATTTTTATTTTTCCACTCAACGGCTATTGATCGTTCAGGTTCACGTTGTTGTAACTGCGAAAAATTATGACACGTCAAACGATGAACACTTATCCCCTTTCCTTTTGTCACATATCCTTTAATAGGATCTGGAGGTACAGGCCTACAACATTTAGCTAATTGGGTCAGTAACGAATCAACCCCAACAACCAAAACACTCCCTTTACTGACATTTGATTTGGTATTTTGAAATTTTTTTAAAAATTTTTCATCATCAGAATCAATCTCAGGCATAGGACGCCATAAGGATTCAATTTGTCGCAAAGAAAATTCATCTTTTCCAACCACTTCAAATAATAAGCTGGAAGTTTCATACCCAACTTGCTTAGCCAGTTCATCCAGATTTAAAGCGGTTTTACCTTCTCTTTGAAGAAGTTTTTCAACTGCCAACCTTCCTCTGGAAATAGTTTCCTGAGATTTTTGGTAGTTGAACCAAGCACGAACTTTAGATTTTGAGCGAGGGCTACGGATGAACTTCAAATCTGGATTTAACCAGTCAAGCGAGGGTCCACCATCTTTAGCTGTCAAAATCTCTACAGATTGCCCATTGAGTAAAGGCGTTGAAAGCGGTACAAGTATTCCTTCAACTTTTGCACCTCTACACCGGTGACCTAATTCAGTATGTACAGCATAAGCAAAGTCAATAGGCGTTGATCCGTGACAAAGCTCAACTATCGATGCTTCTGGTGTAAATACATAAATTTTTTCGTTTTCGATCACGCTTAAATGCTGATTGTTTTTCTGCACATCAACACTGACGTCTCTTTCCCATGCCAAGAGTTGTCGTAAGACTGCGATGCGCTGCGCTTTGTTCGTTTCTACAAAAAACCCTGCGTAGCCCTTAACACCATTCTCCTTATATGCCCAATGCGAAGCTACACCGAATTCAGCATGCGCATGCATAGTTTGTGTTCGAATTTGAATTTCGAATATTCTGTTATTTGTATCTCGTACAACAGTATGTAAAGATTGATAACCATTGGATTTAGGTTTAGCGATATAGTCATCGAATTGATTATCCAATGGCTCCAAATGCTGATGAACGAGTGACAAACATCGATAACAGTCTGCTACCTCGTCAGTGATAATTCTTATCGCTCGCAAATCATACAGTTGATTAAATTCAAGCGATTTTCCTCTCATTTTCTTTACAATACTGTAAATATTTTTGGGTCTGCCGTGAATTTTTACATGCAATTTTTGAGAAATAAAAATATGGTCTAAATGCTCCTTGATTTCGGTGATTTCTATTTCTCTATCAACTCTTTTTATCTCTAAAAGACCCGCAATATTTTTATATACCTTGGGCTCAAGAACTCTAAATGCCAAATCCTCAAGCTCCCATTTAATCTGCCATATCCCTAATCGACTTGCAAGAGGAGAATAAATATTCTGGATATTGCTAGCTATAGCTTCAAAGCCCTTGATTTTTTCAGAAGTGATATACCTTATCGTCTGCATTTGAGATGCAAGCAATACCATAATGACGCGCAAGTCTTTAGAAAAAGTTAGCAATAAACCTCTAACATGCTCTATTTGCGATTGCGAATTAAATTTTGAATTCGTTATATTTATCGGTAGTTTTTCAATTTCTAATATTTTTTGACATGAAATTGCTAATTCGGTCAAGTTTTTGTCAAAATTTTGATGTAACGTTTCGTATGGCTTGCTTAAAACCCCACAAGCATATGCCAAGTAAATTGCGGAGCGAATTTCAATTGAACCGCCCATATATTCAATAATCTTACAAACTGAATCCGCATGTGAAAGAGTTAACTCACCAGTTTGATAGCGATGACCAGAAAGTAAATTTCTTGCAAACTGAATGGCTTTTCCTAAAGTATTTATATTTTCCGCTAGCAGACCCATTTCCTCATAGGCTAAAGGATTTGCCAAATGATTATTTGGATGTTTATCGTTCATAAGTAGCAGATATGTATATCAACAGATTAGGGCAAAATCCAAATTCAACATCGTAATTGATTGGAATAAACATGTCAGATCGTTTTTTAATTGGTAAAACAGCTTTGGTGACTGGATCAACCAGTGGTATTGGACTTGGAATCGCAAAATCACTGGCTCTAGCAGGTGCAAATATAGTACTTAACGGGTTTGGCTCCTATGAACAAGCTGTGGCAGAAATAGAAATACATGGTGTTAAAACACTTTATCAGCCAGCTGATATGCGAAAACCAGATGAGATCAGGGATATGGTGTCAAACGTCATTTCACAATGGGGGCATATCGATATCCTGATCAACAATGCTGGAATTCAATATGTTTCCCCCTTAGAAGAATTTCCTACAGATAAATGGGACGACATTATTGCAATCAATTTATCTTCATCGTTTCATACCATTCGATCTGTTTTACCGGTAATGAGGGCTAAAAATTGGGGCAGGATTATCAATATCGCATCTGTTCACGGTCTGGTGGGTTCTGCTTATAAATCAGCGTATGTAGCAGCCAAGCATGGCTTGGTAGGATTAACTAAAGTAACCGCTTTAGAAACTGCAACTACAGGAATAACCTGCAATGCCATATGCCCAGGATGGGTATTGACCCCCTTGGTACAGCAGCAAGTCGACGCGAAAGCACAGTCTTTGAATATCTCACTAGGGGAAGCACAGCGTTTGTTACTGAGCGAAAAGGAACCTTCCATGCAATTCACAACTCCTGATGAGCTAGGCTCACTTGCGGTTTTTTTATGCTCAGATGCAGGTAAAAACATCAGAGGCGCAGCATGGAATATGGATGGCGGTTGGGCTGCTCAATAAACTTAGATCTGTAAGACTATCCATCAAATGATGGATAGTCACTCACCATATATTCAGTTCATTAAAAAGTAAGCAAAAATCTATTGAGCATTTCATGAGTCTGGTTTATCGTACGTCCCATGAAAAAGCACACAACAACCCCTTCATCAGAAGCCTTTGCAGCTCGGTTGAGACTTGCAATGAAACAAGCGGGCCTCAAAGCTTCCGCTACCCAACTCGCAGATGCATTCAATTTGCGTTATTGGGGAAATGGCATCACGGCACATGCAGCTAGGAATTGGATCACTGGCGTGTCCATACCAAAGCCGGATAAATTAAAAACTTTAAGTGATATTCTTCAAATTAGTCCCCAGGATCTTTTCTTTGGACCAGACACTTCAAATTTACCTTTGAATGAACCCTTACATAGAGAAAATTTATGCATGGGTGATGCTCAAATGCTGAAGCAATTTCTTAAACTTAATACGGAGCATAAGAAAATGATTCGTCATTGCGTTCGTATTGCCTATCTTTATGAAAATGAAATTCAAAACAAAAGAAAATCTTCAGATGAATAACTGGCTAGACATCAGATTGAATCAATACAACGGCTTGTGCTTCAATAGATTGGCTTTGACCAACAGGGCCTAATTTTTCAGCAGTTTTAGCTTTGATATTGACCTGAGCCATATCGAGATCAAGCAAATCAGCAATCAGATTTCTCATCTCTGGTATGTACGCAGCCAACCTTGGAGCTTGTGCAATGACTGTAGAGTCAATATTTACTATTTTCCAATTACCCTCTTGCAACTTCGGAATTAAGTGAATAAGTAATGCCTTTGAATCCGCATTTTTCCATTTTGTATCGGTATCAGGAAAATGTTGTCCAATATCTCCTAAACCTAAAGCGCCTAAAAGAGCATCAATGACGGCGTGCAACAAAACATCTGCATCTGAATGCCCCATAAGACCGAGATGATAGGGAATTTGTACCCCTCCTATGGTTAGAGCTCTTCCTGGAACCAATGCATGTACATCCCAGCCTTGACCAATACGTATGCTTTGTTTATTCATTTTTTTACTTTAAAAATTGGATAAAGAATATGTTGATCTGCTTGACAAGACACTTTGCGCCAATTGCATATCCTCAGCAAATGTGACCTTGAAGTTGTAGGAAGCTGAAGGTACCAGTAAGGGAGAAAACCCCATGGCTTCGATTGCACTCGATTCGTCAGTGACTTGGTCTCCTGCCATCAACAATGCCCTCTTCAGCATGTCAAGTCTAAACATTTGTGGCGTTTGAGCTAACCACTTACCCGATCTATTGACAGTTGTTGAAACCCGTCCTTCAATTTCAGTTTTCAGGGTATCCGGTAAAGGGAGTGCAAGCAAACCTCCTACTTTATCGTCAAAACAAGTAGCAATTAATCGACTGATTAATTCATGAGTAACCAAGCAGCGAGCAGCATCATGAACCAATACCCATTCATCAGGACGTATACCTTTCAATTCAAGAACGTTCAGACCAGCTACAACGCTTTGCGCGCGTGTTGCACCTCCAGTTTGACTAATTAAGAATTTGGGCTGAGGCCAATCTTTCAATATTTCAGATATGTAATTATCATCCGGGGCTACCACTAACACTCCTTGAATCAATCCAGGTAGCTTAGAAAAAGCTTCTAATGTATGAACCACCATAGGTTTATCTGCTAATAAGGCATATTGCTTGGGAGTAGTTAGCCCAAAACGGCTACCGCTTCCTGCACAAGGAATAACAACATGAAATTGGGGTTCCATAGCATCCATCTAAAAAAATTGGTTAATTTTTGTTTTAAACATTGTGTCCAGATATTCTAAAATCTGCTTTTTCACCCAAGATTGAATGCACTCTAGGGTGATTGTCATGCCTGATACTAATTCAATGCAATTACCTGACCTTAATAATACAAAGAGATTCACTTTAAATAAACCTGCTGGCTCTGCTGATGCTGCATTATTAGCCGCATTGATTGACAAGGAGGTTGCGACAGGCAGACGCGTTGCCATTTTTACTGCAGATGCGTTTGACGCACAAAGATTGATCGATGAATTGCCTTTTTTTTCGCCGCACATACGGTGTGTACTATTTCCCGATTGGGAAACCTTGCCGTATGACAATTTTTCACCGCATCAGGATTTAATCAGTGAACGTCTTGCAACCTTGTGGCGTATTTCTCAAGGGGAAGCCGATGTCATTTTGGTCCCTGCAACAACTGCACTTTACAGATTAGCCCCACCAGCTTTTCTAGCAGCCTACACTTTTCATTTCAAAGTTAAACAAAAACTTGACGAAGCAAAATTGAAATCCCAGCTAACACTGGCAGGATACAACCATGTAAACCAAGTTATCAGTCCTGGTGAATACACAGTAAGAGGAGGACTGATTGATTTGTTCCCTATGGGTTCGTTGGTACCGTATCGGGTAGATTTATTTGACGATGAAATCGATTCAATCAGAACATTTGATCCAGACACTCAAAGAAGCTTGTATCCAGTTCCTGAGGTTCGTTTACTACCCGGTCGTGAATTTCCGATGGATGAATCGGGACGTGTATTGTTCAGAAGTCGGTGGCGAGAAATGCTGGATGGTGACCCTACCCGCAGTCGACTTTACAAGGATATAGGTAATGGTGTCGCCACTGCAGGCATTGAATATTACCTGCCTTTATTTTTTGAAAATACATCCACTGTATTTGATTATCTGGGAGATCAAGCGTTAGTGGTTCTTCATGGTGATCTTGAATCTGTATTGATGCGTTTTGGTCAAGATGCTCAAGAACGTTACCGACTGTCACAAGGAGATATTGAACGTCCGGTATTGCCACCCGCAGAGCTGTTCTTAAATACTGAACAGTTTTTTACTGAATCAAATTTGTATCCTGTCATAAATATACGTAAATCGGAGCAAATTCAAGCTACACAATGGGTAGATTTTCTACCTCAACTGGCCGTGGAAAGAGGCGCTACTGAGCCAGTATTCAAATTAATTCAGCGACAGGAAAGCAGCGGTCAACGTATCTTGATACTTGCAGAGTCAGAAGGTAGACGTACGAGTCTTTTAGATTTTTTATCGTCTGCAGGTTTGCAGCCCACTGTGTTTGAGAGTTTGATTGATTTTTTGCAAAGTAATGACAAGTTCGGTATTTCTATCAGCCAGTTACACGCTGGTTTTGCGTGGCTGGAATTGGGAGTCGACCTAGTTACTGAAACAGAGTTATTTACTGCAGGACCGACACTCAGACGTAAGCGTAAACAAGAAGTAGTCAGCGATGTTGAATCACTGATAAGAGATTTGTCTGAACTGCAGGTTGGGGACCCTGTAGTTCACAGCTCTCACGGCATAGGCAGATACCGCGGTCTTATCAATATGGACATGGGACAGGGTCTGGATGATAAAGGCCTGCCCATGTTGCAGGAGTTTTTGCACCTTGAATATGCTGATGAAGCAACTTTATACGTACCTGTCAGCCAATTACATTTAATCAGTCGCTATAGTGGGATGAACCCAGATCAAGCACCTTTACATCGATTAGGTTCTGGTCAATGGGATAAAGCCAAGCGCCGCGCAGCGGAGCAAGTTCGGGATGCTGCGGCTGAATTACTTAATATTTACGCAAGACGCGCAGCCAGGCAAGGTCATGCTTTTCGCTACAGCGCAAATGATTACGAAACTTTTGCCAATGATTTCGGTTTCGAAGAAACAGCCGATCAGCGAGCTGCTATACACGCTGTGGTCCAAGACATGATCAGCCCGCGCCCGATGGACCGTTTGGTATGCGGTGATGTTGGCTTTGGCAAAACCGAAGTAGCGTTGCGAGCAGCATTTGTCGCCGTGATGGGTGGCAAACAAGTCGCCATACTTGCCCCTACTACTTTGTTGGCTGAGCAGCATTACCAGACACTGACTGACCGATTCTCTAAATGGCCGGTAAAGATCGCAGAACTTAGTCGCTTTCGATCAGCCAAAGAAATTAAATTAAGCATTGAGGGGCTCGCACTTGGCCAAATTGACATTGTGGTCGGCACGCACAAATTACTAAGTGAATCGGTCAAATACAAGGATCTTGGTTTGCTGGTGATTGATGAAGAGCATCGCTTTGGCGTTAAGCATAAAGAAACGTTGAAAGCACTACGTGCTGAAGTTGATGTGCTTACTCTGACCGCGACACCGATTCCGCGTACTCTTGGAATGGCGCTCGAAGGCATGAGAGATTTGAGTGTGATAGCCACAGCTCCACAACGGCGTCTTTCAATAAAAACATTTGTGCGCACCGAAGATAACGGCGTCATCCGTGAGGCTGTGCTTCGCGAACTCAAGCGCGGTGGTCAGTGCTATTTCCTGCATAACGAAGTTGAGACAATACAAAACCGTTTGGAACGCTTGCAAGAATTGATACCTGAAGCTCGCATTGCCATCGCCCATGGCCAGATGCCAGAGCGCGATCTAGAAAGAGTCATGCGTGATTTTGTTGCTCAAAGATTTAATATCTTGCTTTGTTCAACCATTATTGAAACTGGTATTGATGTACCTACAGCCAACACCATTTTGATGAGCCGCGCAGACAAGTTTGGCTTAGCTCAATTGCATCAGCTGCGTGGTCGCGTCGGCCGCAGCCATCACCAAGCATATGCCTACTTGCTGGTGCCTGACGTTCAAGGATTGACCAAACAGGCCAGTCAAAGGTTAGATGCGATTCAGCAAATGGAAGAGCTTGGTTCTGGTTTTTACTTATCTATGCATGACCTGGAAATACGAGGTGCAGGTGAAGTGCTTGGTGATAATCAGAGTGGAAATATGCAGGAAGTTGGTTTTCAGTTGTACAACGAAATGTTGGCTGAAGCTGTACGCGCACTAAAAAATGGCGAAGAACCTGATTTACTTAGCCCTTTACAAGTCACGACCGAAATTAATTTACATTCTCCAGCACTGTTGCCTGATGAGTACTGTGGCGATGTTCATTTGCGCTTGTCGTTTTATAAAAAATTGGCAACGGCTAAGACTCAGGATCAAGTTGATGCATTAATGGAAGAACTTATTGATCGTTTTGGAAAGTTGCCCAGCCAAGCGCAAACTTTGATAGATTCACACCGCTTGCGTGTGCTTGCCAAGCCATATGGAATTGCCAAGGTAGATGCAGCACCAGGGGTCATTCTTATCAACTTTAAACCCAATGCCCCTGTCGATGGAATGCGAATCATCCAATTGGTACAGAAAAATAAACACATCAAGTTGGCTGGTAATGATAAGTTACGGATAGAAAAAGACATTGAAGACGTAAAAGGTCGCGCGCAAATGGTTCGCGACATCTTGCGCTCATTGGGTGACCCACTTGCACTCACACCTAAAAAAGCTGCTGTATGACTGACATGACCCTACACAGTCCAGGGCTCTGGACACAAAATCTTCCTTCTCAGAGACGATTGTCAGACTATAAATTGATTGCATTCGACATGGATTCGACACTCATCAATATTGAGTGTATTGACGAAATAGCAGGCATGGTTGGTCTTCAACAAGAGGTCTCTGTCATCACAGAGGCTGCTATGCGTGGCGAGATTACTGATTACAAAGAAAGTCTGCGTAGGCGAGTGGCTTTGCTTAAAGGTGCGCCTTCAAGCACCCTGAAACAGGTGTTTGAACAACGACTTGAACTCAACCCAGGCGTAAAAAACCTTATTGCCAAGTGCCAAACAGCGGGTTTACGAACATTAATCGTGAGTGGAGGCTTCGATTATTTCACCGACAGATTAAAAATAATGCTTGGTATAGATGCCACCCGCAGTAATAAACTTGAAATCATCGATGACGTATTGACTGGAAGATTACTCGACCAAGAGTGGGGAGACATATGCGATGGTGAAGAAAAAAAACGCATGGTGCAAATCACTTGCGAAAGTCTAGGCGCAAGGGCAAATCAATGCATAGCAGTAGGCGATGGCTCTAACGATTTACCTATGATGGCGTGGTGCGGCCTGTCGGTCGCATACAAAGCCAAACCCAATGTCAGGCTAGCAGCTAATATTGCTATCGACTCAGGCGGATTAGACCGAATGCTAGAGATCATCAAAGCCTAAATCTAATGTAAAGCAGCGTAAATTGCCTGCGCCAATTCAGTAGAAATTCCTTCTACCGTGCATAAATCTTGCACACTTGCATCAGCAACACCTCTGACACCGCCAAAGCGCTGTAATAATTTGGCACGCTTGCGTGGACCCACGCCAGGAATATCCTCAAGGCTGCTTGATCCAGTTCTCACTTTGGCGCGCTTAGCTCTCATTCCAGTGATGGCAAACCGATGAGCTTCGTCACGGATTTGTGCTACTAACATCAACGCCGCCGAATCTTGTGTCAGGGTCAATTTGGGGCGGCCGTCGGCAAAAACAAGTTCCTCTAAACCTACTTTGCGTCTCTCTCCTTTTTCTACGCCAACTAGCCTTGAGATATCTAAATCTAATGCCTCGAATACAGATTTAGCCATACTGATCTGGCCCTTGCCTCCGTCAATCAACACCAGATCAGGAAATTTTGCTTCACCTGAACGAACTGCTTCTGCAAGTTTGCTGTAACGACGCGTCAACACTTGGCGCATGGCTGCGTAGTCATCTCCAGCCGTGATATCTGTGATGTTGTAACGCCGGTACTGAGAGGCCTGCATTTGGTGATGATGAAAAATCACACATGAGGCCTGAGTGGCTTCTCCGGCCGTATGAGAAATATCAAAACACTCTATCAAGAAACTATCCAAATCTTCAGGAGCCAAATCCAATGCATCAATCAAGGCTCTTGTTCGTGATTGCTGGGAGCCTTCCTCAGCAAGTAATCTGGTAAGTTTGATGGATGCATTTTGCTGAGCCATCTCTAACCATGCTTTTCTCTGCCCTCTTGGTTGATGAATCACGTGTAATTTGATTCCGATTTGTTCACTCAAGGCACGTATCAATCCCTTATCCACTGCATGGCTGGTAATCAACGTCGGGGGCGCAGCAATCTCAAGGTAATGCTGGCTGATAAATGCTTCTAATACCTCTAAGGGTTCTGCCTTATCAACATGGGATGGAAAATATGGACTGTCCCCTAAATGTCTTCCGCCTCTGACCATGGCCAAATTGACACAAGCCTTTCCACCCTGCACGAGAACTGAAAGTATGTCCACATCTCGATCATCAACAGAATCCACCGATTGCTGATGCAGTACTTTAGAAAGTGCATTAATCTGATTCCTCACATCTGCAGCAGCCTCGAACTCAAGTTTTTCTGAATGCATCATCATTCTGACTTCAAGAGATTTGATTACTTCGCTGGTCCGTCCCTCTAATAACGAACACGCGCTTTGTACATCTTGTTGGTAGCTTGACTCAGAAATGAACCCAACACACGGCGCAGAACAACGCTTGATCTGGTGCAGCAAGCAAGGCCTTGTTCTGTTCCTGAACACTGTGTCTTCACACGTACGTAAACGAAAAACTTTTTGTAAAAGTTGTATGGCTTCTCGCACAGCCCAAACACTCGGATAGGGTCCAAAGTAGTCATGTTGTTTATCGACAGCACCTCGGTAATAGACAACTCGAGAAATAGATTTAGGAGACGGATGTCCTAAAGCATCTATCTCACTCGATTTCGCCTGAGTTATTTTCAAATAGGGATAGCTTTTGTCATCCCTAAATAGTATGTTGTAACGCGGCTTTAGCGTTTTAATTAAATTATTTTCTAAAAGAAGTGCTTCAGCCTCAGATCTAACGACAGTCGTTTCCATACGAACAATTTTGGACACCATGTGCCCTATTCGTGTGCCGTCATGTGTCTTTTGAAAATAACTACTGACGCGCTTTTTTAAATGATTGGCTTTACCTACATAAAGCACCTGACCCTCTTCGTCATAGTATCTGTAAACGCCTGGCAGAGACGGTAGTGCTGCTACTTGTGATAACAATTCCGGAGAAAAAACTAACTTGCTGTTAGCTGAATTTTCAGATGAATCTGAGGCAGTGTTCACAGCAAAACTACCATTGCCCAGTATTGGGCATACTTGCCCATGGCTCAATTGGTGGCAGAGCTTGACCATCCTGTAACAGTTCTATAGATACGTTGTCCGGCGATTTGACGAATGCCATGTAACCATCACGCGGGGGCCTCAGTATGGCCACACCGTGGTTTTGCAAACGCTCACACGTAGCATAAATATTTTTTACTGCATATGCGAGGTGACCAAAATTACGCCCGCCCTGCAAAACTTCTGGGTCCCAGTTATAAGTTAATTCAACTTGCGACTGAGTGTCTCCTGGAGCCGCAAGAAATACCAACGTGAATCTTCCTGAGGGTACGTCTTTGGAACGCAGAACTTCCAGTCCCAGCGCATCCCGGTAAAACTTTAAAGATGTATCAAGGTCAGTGACACGAACCATAGTGTGCAAATAGCGCATAAGCAATACCAGTGATCAAGTTAGGGAAACTTTAACCTATATCAACGCAGCAGATCCGCTAGCTTGGAAAAATTTAAAATTCAATGAATCTCTGGTCATGCACTGAAATAAGTCTGATCTTATGGTTGTTCAAAGAATACTTTTATCCATTGCAGCTAAGAGAGATGCAGCAACTACCTCTTCCAACCATCCTAAATCAATTTGATTGTGCGCTTCACAAAAAAACCATGGCTCGCGAGAATCTGGTTCCAGCATTACACCGCGATGGATCAACTCCCAAGCGAACAGGTTGTATAAACGACTGTCTGTCTTGCGCCAATCTCTGTAGGTTTGTGGCACATCAGATGTGAAATGAATGCCAAGCATGGCTGGTGGACCTGCAAAAGCATGTGCGACACCAGCGCTTACAAACACGCGGGCTAATATATCTTTGATCCGCAAGCCGCTTTCATCAACAGTTTGCAACGCATTGGTGTTCGCCAAAATATCCAAGGTGGCATGCGCAGCGCTCAACCCCACCAGATTAGCGGTATATGTTCCACCATGCACTACTGCACCCTTGTTTGAGCCAATCACATCCATCACCTCGGCTCGGCCACCAAAAGCAGCTACCGGGTAGCCATTCCCCATCGCTTTAGCGAACGTCGTCAGATCTGCATAAATTCCATACAAAGACTGAGCGCCACCTTTGGCGACCCTGAACCCGGATTTGACTTCATCAATCAATAGCAAAGTCTGGTTGTGATCACATAATTCACGTAAGCGTTGCAACCAAGACTGACTTGCAGAAATACTTCCCGCATTTCCAATGATGGGCTCAAGAAGTACACATGCCAATTGATCAGAGCGTTTTTTAAACAGATTTTCTAACGCTTCAAAATCATTCAAGCCGATGATATCTACCAGGTCTCTTGTCTTGGCTGGAATGCCCGCACCAAATGGAATGACCTTGGGAGGATGATGGTCTGTGGCTTGCCAGTTTTCTATGTCTGATTTCCACATCAATTCGTCATACAAACCATGAAAGCTGCCCTCAACCAACGCGATACGTTCTCTACCAGTGAAACCTCTGGCTGTTCGTACAGCGCCCATGACTGCCTCGGTGCCAGAATTTGCAAAACGTATTTTGTCAATTTGCGGACACATACCTTTGATTTGTTTGACGACTTCGGTGTCTAACGCACTGGCAAATCCGGTCAGAGTACCTGAATGCTTGATCTGCCGAACAACCGCATCATCAACTCGCTGGTCTTGGTAACCTAATATGATGGGGCCATAACCCAATCTGAAATCTACATATGTCTTGCCGTCACTGTCAGTTAATTTACATCCTTTTGCTTGCTGAATAAAAACAGTTCGATCATCACCCCAATAGCGGTAGTTCTCAGCAACGCCTTGAGGCATGTGCAAATGTGCTTCCTGCATTAACTTCTGCTGCTTCATGTCTAACCTTCTGCTTTGACAGATGATCTGAGGTAATGTCCTACGTTATCTTCTAGCAACTTAACCACATGCAATTCAGCCGCATCGGGTCCATAGACTGTTTTTGCTTTTTCAAACAAGGTTAATGCATGAGACCCCATTGGTAACTGGTAGCCCTGAGATTCAGCAATCTCATTGATCAATCCCAAATCTTTACAGCATAAGGCAAGTGAAAAACTGGGGTCGTAATGACCCGCAAATATAGAAGGTACATCATGCTCAGCTACCCAGCTATTTCCGGCGCTAGATTTGATGGCCTCCCAAACAGTGGGCAATGGAATATCTGCCTTGGCACCCAACATCAAAGCCTCACCTATGGTGGCGGCACTCACAAACCATAAAAGGTTGGTCAGTAACTTAACAGTAGCGCCGTTACCAGCTTTACCCACATGAAAAATTTTCTCACCTATAACTTCAAAAATTGGCTTGTGCTTTTCAAATGCCGTAAGCGATCCACCGATAAAAATCGAAAGCCTACCAAGAGCAGCAAAATCAACCGCATTGGTCACTGGAGCTTCCAAATAGTCAATATTTTTTTTTGATGATTCTTCTACCAATTGCTTGATCAACTCCACAGAACTGGTCGTTGTATCAATGATGGTTACACCTTGTTTCAAATAGGAGAGTACGCCATTGTTTCCCAGCATTACCTGCGCAACCTCCGGCGGCCCGGGCAATGAAACCATGACTACGTCTGCGTTTTGAACTGTAGATGACAAGCTGTCCCCTACGTTTGCACCCGCAGCCTGTAAGTTGAGGGTTTTGGTTTTGTCTTTATCGAAAACTGTCACAGAGTATCCTGCATTGATT
Organism: Limnohabitans sp.; assembly: GCF_046052765.1. Taxonomy (GTDB): domain Bacteria; phylum Pseudomonadota; class Gammaproteobacteria; order Burkholderiales; family Burkholderiaceae_C; genus Limnohabitans. The sequence goes on from NZ_JAVLFQ010000090.1 coordinate 98,013, forward strand.
AGGTTAAGCGCCATGGGATTGCCCATATTGCCTACGCCAATAAAAGCAAGTAACGGTTTGTTGTTCATGATTTCACAAAACGCTGAAACTGAGGTGATACTTGAGAAGATGGCAGATAGTCAAAACCAAAAGATTTGAGTAAATCCATCGCCTCTTTCATCGGGTAGGTTCTGTAATCAATACGCTGTTGCATCAGTTGTTTATCCCCATCGTGTAGGAAATATTGCTTTGAAAATCCATGTTCAAGTGGCTCAATGGATTGAGAATATACAAAACCATTTTTAATTTGGCTTTGATAGTCGCGGTGTGGTCCCTGCACGCCTAGAAGTAAATGGCCTTTTGCTTTCACATGATTCGCGACTCTGGACAAACCTTGGATATTGGCTTGTTCATCGTATATGTGGCTGACAAGAAAAGGCTCATTGATACCATCCATGACAAAGTACCACACACCGCCGTAAGAGAATGCTAAGTCAAATTGTTTTTTGAGATCTAGTTCAATCACATTCTGGTGTTCCAAATGCACATGATTGAATTTGTTCAATCGCGGCCTGGCAATGGCGAGCATGGCTTGCGTCAAGTCGAATCCCGTGATTTCAATCTCATTTTTTCTGCTTGCAAGTTCTTCTATGATTAAGCCGGTACCGCATCCGATTTCTAGAATATTTTGAAAATTGGCGCTGGAAATTAACTCATTAACTATTTTTTTGTAATCGTAGTAACCAGATGTCATTATTAGGTCATAATAATTGGACATGTTTGTGTAATCACCCATAGTTATCCTCGAATTGAATACATATTCCGAGTAACCGATCAAGAAAGAAAATCAACCGATACTTTTGTTAAAGCATATCAGCATACAAACAATCAAAAACTTAGCGCATAATTTCTTATGGATAAACCAACGACATGTCACTATTGCTCTCTTGCAGCAGCCAGAATCATTGATGAAAGCGCGTTATCAATCGCATTCAAAGATGCCTTTCCCATTTCTTCCGGACATACGCTGATCATTCCTAGGCGACATACTGATTCTTTTTTTGACTTGACCCATCAAGAACGAGAAGATATGTTGGATTTATTGACCCGGGTCAAAAACCACCTACAGGATGAATTAAATCCGCAAGGTTTTAACATCGGCATTAATGAAGGCTTTGCTGCTGGGCAAACAGTCATGCATACCAACATACAGTTGATTCCCCGCTTCAAAGGTGATGTCTCTGAGCCCAGAGGAGGTATCAGATGGTTGTTTCCTGAAAAAGCAGTATTCTGGGATAAGAAGCCAGATGAAACTCCACCAGATATCGGCAACGCCAAACCCTAACCATATTAAATACAACCAAATGAAAAACATTTTTTTTGCTCAATTTACTTTTGTAATATTGCTACTGAGTTCTGTATTCATAGGTGGCTGTACCCAAGAACAGCAGAATAAAATTGGACGCGGCATTCAAAATTGGACAGGTACGGATGGCGTACTTGAAGTCTATGCTGGGGATAAACTGGTGAGACGATTTTTAAAAGTCGATAAGCTCAGTACTGCCTTGGGTACTGATGATGGAAAGCCTCGGGAATATCGTTATGGGTACGGCTATTTAGACGAAAACCTAAATATGCAAGTTGATCCCACAGAGAAAAAAGTTTATTTTGAATTCAGCAATTACTCAACAATCGTTTTTTTTGAAAATCCGCATTGAATCAAAAGTTTAGGTATTCCAACTAGGTTTGCGTTTATCTAAAAATGCCTGAAAGCCTTCTTGGGCAGTTTCATCCATCATATTGCAAGCCATGGTTTGCCCTGCCAGTTGGTAAGCAGCGGCAATGCCCATTTCTAACTGCTTATAAAAAAGCTGTTTTCCCATTCGAACTGCTGGCTCAGGTTTAGCCAATATCTTTTCACACAAGTTGATAACGCTTTGTTCCAACCTGTCGTCGTCTACACACTGATTGATAAGACCTCTTTGCACAGCAGTTTCTGCGTCAATGAAGTCACCTGTCAAAAGCATTTCCATGGCCTGTTTACGGTGCATGCTTCGACTTATACCGACCCCAGGTGTTGAACAAAATAAACCGTAATTGATACCCGATACAGCAAATTTTGCGGTTTTTGCAGCCACAGCCAAATCGCACATACTGACCAACTGACATCCCGCTGCAGTTGCTATACCTTGCACTTGGGCAATCACAGGTTGCGGTAAGTTTTGAATCTGTAACATCATTGCCGAGCACTGCTGAAACAATGCAGAATAAAAATCGTGATCAGGTTGATTTCGCATTTCTTTTAAATCATGTCCGGTGGAGAATGCTTTTCCATTTGCCGCCAAAATGACAATACGACAATGTGAATTCTGGGATATTTTTTGAAATGCTTCTTTCAACTCGCTCATCATCTTTGCAGATAAGGCATTGAAACTGGATGCATTATTCAAAATAAGTCGCACAATCCCACTCGCAGGAGAGTCTTCCAAAACCAATTGACTAGGTTCTATGCTCATGTGATGAACTCCACAAAATCTTTAGATAGACTGGCTCAATGGTGAAACAAGCTCCACATTTGATTCAGATTTCCACAAACGATCCACTGCCAGATCCCCAATCAGCTTGGGGACATGACACTTTAGCACCTGGCTTATTAGCCATTGGCGGGGGCTTATCTGTAGGCAGGCTTATTCAAGCATATAGCCAAGGCTGCTTTCCCTGGTATAGCGAAGGCCAACCTGTGATGTGGTGGTGTACCGATCCGCGCATGGTACTGAAAGTCAATAACTTTCGCTTACATAGATCGTTGAGACAAACAATACGCCGTCTTTTAAAGTCGCAAAGTTTTGAAATTCGAATAGATAAAAACTTTGCTCAAGTCATTCATGCGTGTGCTTATTCAAATCGAAACGGGCAATCAGGTACTTGGATTGTGAAGGACATGATCCAAGCCTACACCGAATTGCATCGTCAAGGACACGCACACTGTGTTGAGGCTTGGATTGATGGTCAACTGGCAGGCGGTTTGTATTGTGTGTCCATTGGTCGGGCAGTCTTCGGTGAATCAATGTTCAGCAACCAACCTAACGGCTCTAAACTCGCACTGGCTGGGTTGATTGCATTGTGCAGAGCTCAGAATGCACATTGGGTAGATTGCCAGCAAAATACCCTCCATTTATCCAGTCTAGGGGCGACAGAAATACCCAAGCATCAGTTTTTGGCAGATGTCTCGCAAGCCACTCTCATGGACCCGTTGGTTTGGGAGTTTGAGCCTATATACTGGGAAAAAATCTTGCTTAGACAACTCTGATCGTGACTCACTTAAAAGATTTACCGCTTCAATCTTTGCAGTTTTATGCGACTGCGCCCTACCCGTGCAGCTATTTAGACGATAGAGAAGCCAGATCTCAAGTTGCTACCCCTAGCCATCTCATACACAACGATACTTACTCGGAACTGGTAGCAAAAGGTTTCAGGCGCAGTGGAATGTTTACTTACCGGCCTTATTGCGACGGTTGCAAAGCATGCATACCTCTGCGTATCAACGTCAATTCATTCAAGCCAAATCGCAGCCAAAAAAGAACATTCAAAAATAATTCCCATCTTGAAATAAAAATTTCTAAACTTATTTATGTTCCTGATCATTACCAACTCTATCTCAAATATCAAAAAGGCAGACATTCTGGAGGTGGAATGGATCAAGACAGTGTTGATCAATACACTCAATTTTTATTACAAAGCCGCGTGAATTCAAATTTAGTTGAATTCAGGCTTCCAAGTAATGAATCTGGCTCCCCAAGCAAACTTTTGATGGTGAGTATTCTGGATGTACTCAATGATGGAATCTCTGCTGTCTATACTTTTTTTGATCCAAGCTACAAAATGGGTTTAGGAACTTTTTGCATTTTGTGGCAGATAGAACAAGCGAAATTACTTGGACTTGAGTACCTATATATGGGATATTGGATAAAGGAAAGTCCAAAAATGGATTACAAATCAACATTCAAACCACACCAATTGTTGATTGATGGTGAATGGCAACAAGCCGGATTTTCATAGATTTAAAATATCGTAATGCGAAAAAAAAATACAGATTCGGTTCAAACTCCCTCTATTCAAGTCTTGGAGAGGATGTTCTCTCTCATAGATGTATTAGCTGCAAAAGAAGGCGCCGCGTCACTTAAAGAAATCAGTGAAAAAACCAAACTTCATCCTTCCACCACCCACAGAATTCTCAACGATTTAGTAGCGGGTCGGTATGTTGACAGGCCTGATCCAGGTCATTACCGCCTTGGCATGCGTTTGTTGGAATTAGGCAATTTTGTGAAGGCCAGATTGAATGTACGGGATGCAGCGTTGATACCCATGCGTGAACTTCATCAATTGATTCAACAACCTGTCAATCTGAGTGTTCGTCAGGCAGATGAAATAGTCTATGTAGAACGCACATACAGTGAGCGCTCAGGGATGCAAGTTGTTCGAGCCATAGGAGGACGTGCGCCTTTACACCTGACCTCTGTAGGAAAACTATTTTTGGCCGCTGATGAGGCCGCCAAAGTTCGCGCGTATGCGACCAAAACTGGTCTAGCTGGACATACAAAAAACAGCATCACTCAATTGCAAACATTAGAAAAAGAATTAGCAAGAGTCAGGCAACTTGGTTTTGCTCGCGATAATGAAGAACTAGAATTGGGTGTCCGTTGTATGGCGGCCGGCATATATGACGATCAAGCTAGATTAGTTGCTGGGTTATCTATTTCTGCTCCTGCAGACCGACTTGATGATGCATGGCTACCCAAGCTTCAAGATACGGCTAAATTTATTTCCTCTTCACTTGGATTCATGAATTTTCCCAGTAATTGATAAATACGGCAGATAAGCAACTACTTTACTTTGTCAGAAACCATTTATTGAAGCGCCTGATACTGCATAAATCAGTATGGACAACTTGGTGTATGTGACCAGAAATAGTAAGAAACACATTCTCGTTTTTTGATGCAGATTCAAAATTTAAAACCGCTTAGACCATTAAATAGTTACATATTTCGATTATCATTGAATCATGGAAAGCAAATTTGTAATCAAAGCACTTGCAGCGCTAGCGCAACCCCATCGACTAGACATCTTTCGTTCGTTAGTCGTTAAGGGCGCAGAAGGGTTGACTCCAGCATTGTTAGCAGAGCAATTGCTCATACCAGCCAACACACTTTCATTTCATCTCAAAGAATTGATGAACGCTGACCTGATATCTCAAGAACGCAACGGCCGTAACTTGATTTACAGGGCCCAGTACGACCGAATGAATGCTGTACTGACCTACTTGACACAAAACTGTTGCCAAGGGGAAGCCTGCGAGATGGGTCCAACTGAAATTTGCAAAACATATTAAAGAAGGAAACCGCTGTGACACAAGAAAGACCATTGAACGTACTTTTTCTTTGCACCCACAACTCAGCCCGAAGTATCTTGGCCGAGGCCTTGCTGAACCATTTGGGTCAAGGGAAATTCAAAGCATATTCTGCAGGCAGTAGCCCGAAAGAAAACCAACAACCTAACCCTATGGCGCTGGCTACATTGCAAAAGGCGGGTATTTCCGTTGAAGGCTTGACCAGCAAAAACTGGGATGTGTTCTCTGAACCCAACGCACCGCACATGGACCTGATTATCACAGTGTGCGACAACGCGGCTGGGGAAGTTTGCCCCTATTGGCCTGGCCAGCCCGCAACCGCGCATTGGGGTTATGAAGACCCTTCAGCAGGTAATGGCACAGATGAAGAAAAGATGGAAGCGTTTAAACAAACCATGCATTTGATCAGACGACGCCTTGATATTTTCATCAGCTTGCCAGCCGCAAGCTTAAGCCGGATTTCGTTGGAAAATACAGCACGTTCATTGACGCGATCATGACTCATTGGAGAGCTTATCTATCTGAGATGCTAGGCACGGCAGCATTATTGTGCGCAGTCATCGGTTCAGGCATCATGGCCGAGCAATTATCCGGTGGCAATATGGCTGTTGCTCTGCTTGCAAACACGCTTGCCACAGTCTTTGCACTTTATGTCCTCATAGAAACACTGGGGCCAATCAGTGGCGGTCATTTCAATCCTATTGTTTCCCTGGTTATGACAATTCGAAAGAAGTTAGCAAGCCATCATTTATTTGGATATGTCGTTGCTCAACTCACCGGTGCAGTATGTGGTGCTTGGCTTGCGAATGCAATGTTTGGACAGGAAATATGGCAATGGTCCACAAAGATGAGAACCGGACCATCGCAATGGTTGGCTGAAATTGTGGCTACCAGCGGCTTGCTGTTTGTTATTTTGCGCTCTCCTCAAGAAAAGGCTTCTTCATTGGTGGCCTGCTACATTGGGGCCGCCTATTGGTTCACCGCTAGTACCTCTTTTGCCAATCCTGCGGCAGCTTTTGGCAGAATGCTCTCCAATACTTTTGCAGGAATATCACCAGCTGACGTTCCTGCTTTTGTAGTGGCGCAAATAGTTGGTGGATTCTTAGGCTTGCTACTTCATGTGAGTTTGAAATCTGAGCACGATCAGATTCCAGACCAATAAGTACAAAAGACGATTCATAATTTTCGCAACCCAATCTTGGGTGCTTCAAAGCACTTAGGTCTGAGGTGAGATGGCGGGATGACGCAACTCAACCCATCGACGAACACGTTCAGCATCTGCAATTCGGCTGAATTTACCTGCTGAATCAAGAAAAACCATCACCAGTTTTCGACCAGCAATTTTGGCTTGCATCACCAAGCATTGGCCTGCCTCAGAGATATAACCTGTTTTTTGTAGATCTATATCCCATTGTGGGTTGGTCACAAGCCTGTTGGTAGACTTGTACTTTAAAGTATGTTTACCAACCTCCACAGCAGTTCCGCCGGAAGTAGTCAATTCACGCAACATGGGATCATTCGCAGCGTATGCTACTAACGTTGCCAAGTCCTTTGCACTTGACTGATTTTTACTAGAGAGTCCTGTGGGCTCAGCATAGTTCGTATCATTCATGCCGAGTTGACTTGCTTTCAAATTCATTTGCTGAATAAATGCATGCAGTCCTTGAGGATAAGTTCGGCCCAGTGCATGCGCTGCACGGTTTTCACTAGACATGAGTGCAAGATGCAGTAACTCACCACGGGTCAAAGTGGTACCAGGACGTAAACGTGAACTGCTTCCTTTTTCAGTGTCCACGTCTTCATGGGTGATAGTAATAGGTTCATCCATAATTAAATTGGATTCACGTATGACCAATCCAGTCATCAATTTGGTAATGGAAGCAATCGGCAAAATGGCATTGTCATTTTTACTGAGCAACACCTCTTGAGTATCCTGATCGATCACATAGGCAACGCTAGATTTGAGAGAGAGTTCATCATTCAAATCATGCAGACCAGCGATTTGTCCAAAAGATGGTTTCTTAGGAACAACGTAGCGTGAACGAGGTGAAAATGATTTTTTTCTGCTACTGACAATCTTTCCAGCAGTTTTCTTGGATTTAACACCTTCAACTTTCGCCAAAGTTGCTGTTGAAAAACTTGCCATGCTCAAAGCAATGACACAAGCGATCAGAGGATGAAGTAAATTTTTCAAAAGTTTGCCTTTGTCTGTGATTGACAACATGCCTACGAGTTTATAGCCAATTGAAAAAACTGGCAATATCAAGCACTTGCATGTGATTTCTAAAGAACACTTTGTTAATTAATAATTCGAAATAGTTATTTTCGATTAACCTTGAGCAGCAACTCGCTCAGCCTTACTTTGAAGTTTGTTCAACGCACTGAGATAAGCTTTTGCACTGGCAACAACAATATCTGGGTCAGATCCAACGCCATTGACGATGCGACCATTATTTTGCAATCGGACAGTCACCTCACCTTGACTTTCCGTCGAACCACTGATGGCATTGACTGAATACAAGACCATTTCTGCACCGCTTTGCACATGTTTTTCAATGGCTTTAAGTGAAGCATCTACTGGGCCGTTACCGCCTGATTCGCAAGAAACCTCTTTTCCACTGTCTGTGAAAACAATGGCAGCATGGGGTTGTTCTCCGGTTTCACTGTGCTGAGAAAGCTTGACAAATGTAAAGACATCACCGTCGTGAGAGACGCTTTCTTCGCTAACAAGCGCGAGGATATCTTCGTCGAAAATTTCACTTTTACGATCTGCCAATTCTTTAAAGCGGGCAAAAGCAGCATTAGTTTCGGCCTCACTTTCAAGCTCGACACCCAAATCTTGCAACCGCTGCTTAAATGCATTTCGTCCGCTTAATTTACCAAGCACAATCTTATTTGCGCTCCATCCCACGTCTTCAGCACGCATGATTTCGTAGGTGTCGCGAGCTTTCAGCACGCCATCTTGGTGGATGCCTGAGGCATGCGCGAAAGCATTTGCCCCGACCACCGCTTTGTTAGGTTGAACCACAAAACCGGTAGTCTGACTCACCATGCGACTGGCCGCCAAAATATGCTGAGTTTCTATGCCTAAGGTCAAACCAAAATAGTCTTTGCGTGTTTTCACAGCCATGACAATTTCTTCCAAAGAGCAATTACCCGCACGTTCACCCAGTCCGTTGATGGTGCACTCCACTTGACGGGCACCACCAATTTGTACACCGGCCAACGAATTGGCAACCGCCATGCCCAAATCATTATGACAATGAACAGACCAGATGGCTTTGTCAGAATTTGGAATTCGCTCACGCAAAGTTTTGATGAAGTTGCCATACAACTCAGGCACGGCATAGCCTACGGTGTCCGGTACATTGATAGTTGTTGCTCCTTCGGTAATTACAGCTTCAAGGACTCGACATAAAAAATCCATATCGCTGCGATAACCGTCTTCAGGGCTGAATTCAACATCTTCAACCAAGTTACGTGCAAAACGAACAGACTGCTTGGCCTGCTCAAACACCTGGTCAGGCGTCATGCGCAACTTCTTTTCCATGTGTAATTCTGAAGTAGCAATGAATGTATGTATTCGCGAACGCTTTGCCCCTTTGAGTGCTTCAGCCGCCCTTGAAATATCTCTGTCATTGGCACGCGACAACGAACAGACAATAGATTCAGTAATGGCGTTAGCAATTGCTTTGACCGCCTGAAAATCCCCCTCTGAACTTGCTGCAAAACCAGCTTCAATCACATCAACACGCAACCGCTCCAACTGTCGAGCTATGCGTAACTTTTCATCGCGAGTCATAGAGGCACCGGGAGATTGTTCGCCATCTCTCAAAGTGGTGTCAAAAATAATCAAATGGTCACTCATCAATCAACTCCTGTGTTGTGAACTGCCACGAGTCCCGCAAAACGCCAAAACAAAAGGCCCGATGCGAGGAGCATACGGGCCTTGAAGATAATCGCGCAAGCGTTACTGTGTCGGCCCGAAGAAGCCTAGTAGCAATAGGTTGTGCAAATTGATCATGGTTGAAATGTAGCATAAAGAATATGGATTCAAAAAATACAACTCCTTAATGCAAGCCTTTCTCGTCCGGTTCGTCCGTTGAGGTACTGATCACACTGGTTGGCAAACCTTTGGTTCGACGCCATGTATAGACCGCATAGCCACTTAATGCATACCCCAAAAACAAAGCAAACAAAACAACAGGGGGATGAATATTGATGACTGCAATCACAAGCGCAATAGAAACGATGACTGCAAAAGGCACACTTTTTCGCATCTGGAAATCTTTGAAACTGTAAAAGGGAACATTGCTAACCATTGTCAGCCCTGCATATAGACAAAATGCAAAACATACCCAGGCCATGTCAGACTTGTTTACTTCAAGTACGGTAATTACCCAAACAAATCCCATGACAAAAGCTGCTGCCGCTGGAGAGGGTAGTCCTTGAAAAAAACGCTTGTCAACAACTGAGGTATTGACATTGAATCTTGCTAATCTGAGAGCGGCACAAGCGCAATACACAAATGCCGCAAACCAACCCCATCGGCCCAAGTCTTTTAATACCCATACATATGTAATTAACGCAGGTGCAGCACCAAAAGAAACCATGTCAGCAAGCGAATCCATTTGCGCGCCGAATGCGGATTGCGTGTTGGTCATTCGAGCAACCCTACCATCTAAGCTGTCAAGAACCATGGAAGTAAATACAGCGATAGCAGCAGCTTCAAATTGATTATTGATGGCCATCACAATCGCATAAAACCCACCAAACAAAGCTGCAAGCGTAAATAAATTAGGCAGCACATAAATGCCCTTACGCAAACGACTTGGGACTTCTTCGTTGTTGTCGGTGGGTTCTTGCAAACTCATGGGCTCAAAGGGTCGCCAAAACAGTACAGGTAGCCGAAACCACGTCGCCAGGAGCAACGCGCACAACAGCAGTTAGAGGTAAATAAACATCGACACGAGAACCAAAACGAATAAATCCGTAACGCTGGCCTTTTTCAAGCGTGTCGCCCGGATGAACATAACAAAGGATACGCCGCGCAATCAGACCTGCGACTTGGACCAGTGTGACCACCTGATTTTCACCACTGACGTTTGTATCGATGATGACGGCGTTGCGCTCATTTTCCGTTGAGGCTTTATCCAAATCGGCATTGACAAACAGTCCAGGAAAATAATGCACTGCCCGCACTCGCCCATTGACGCTGGCTCGGTTGCTGTGAACATTGAAAACATTCATGAACACACTGACCAGCAATGCATCACGATCGGCATAGGGGTCACGCACTTTTTCAATTTTGACGATGCGCCCATCTGCAGGAGAAAGAACTGCATGAGGCTCATCTGGCACAGCCCTGGGTGGATCACGAAAAAACTGTATGACAAAGGCAAGCACCATGTAAGCTGGAATTGCCACCTTCCAGCCCCATAACAGCGTCAAAATCAAAGATGCAGCAGTTGCCAATCCTATGAATGGCCAGCCTTCACGCGCCAACAAGGGGTGCGGGTAGTTCATCAGTTACGACTCTGGTCAACCAGCTTATTCTTGGCAATCCAAGGCATCATGGCGCGAAGCTGTGAACCCACTTTTTCAATTGAATGGTCAGCGGTCAATCGGCGGCGTGCCGTCATGCTGGGGTAACCGGTGCGGCCTTCGAGAATAAACATCTTGGCGTATTCGCCTGTTTGAATACGCTTGAGGGCATGGCGCATGGCTTCACGCGATTGTTCATTGATGACTTCAGGGCCAGTGACATATTCACCATACTCTGCATTGTTAGAGATCGAGTAATTCATGTTGGCAATACCGCCTTCATAAATCAAATCAACAATCAGTTTAAGTTCATGCAGACATTCAAAGTATGCCATTTCAGGCGCGTAACCAGCTTCGACCAAGGTTTCATAGCCCATCTTGATCAATTCGACCGCACCGCCGCACAACACAGTTTGCTCACCAAATAAATCCGTCTCAGTTTCTTCACGGAAATTGGTTTCAATGATGCCTGCCTTGCCGCCGCCGTTAGCCATGGCGTAACTTAGTGCGAGATCACGCGCTTTGCCTGATTTGTCCTGATGAATCGCCACCAAGTGGGGCACACCGCCACCTTGAGTGTAGGTTGAGCGAACAGTGTGGCCCGGGGCCTTTGGCGCTACCATCCATACGTCCAAGTCAGCACGTGGTATGACTTGGTTGTAATGAACATTAAAGCCGTGGGCAAATGCCAACGATGCGCCTTGCTTCATGTGTGGAGCAACATTATTGTTGTAGACCTCTGAGATTTGTTCGTCAGGTAACAAAATCATGACGACATCAGCTAATTTGACTGCGTCATTGACTTCCATGACGTTCAAGCCTGCTTTGCCAACCTTGTCCCAAGAAGCACCACCTTTGCGCAAACCGACCACCACTTTGACACCACTGTCATTCAAGTTTTGGGCATGGGCATGGCCTTGAGAGCCATAGCCAATGATGGCAACAGTTTTACCTTTGATCAGGCTTAAATCACAGTCTTTATCGTAATAAACTTTCATGGCTCTCTCCTTATATGTTGTTTCAATTCAAACCCGTAATACGCGTTCACCACGGCCAATGCCGCTGGCGCCGGTGCGCACTGTTTCCAAAATGGCGCTGCGTTCGATGGCTTCTATGAAAGCATCGTTTTTAGATACATCGCCAGTCAATTCAATGGTGTAACTTTTATCGGTCACATCTATGATGCGACCTCTGAAAATATCTGCCATACGCTTCATTTCCTCACGCTCCTTACCGACAGCGCGTACTTTGACCATCATCAATTCACGCTCGGTGTATGCGCCCTCTGTCAGGTCTACCACCTTGACCACTTCAATCAGCCTGTTCAAGTGTTTGGTGATTTGCTCAATCACATCATCCGAGCCCGATGTCTGCAAAGTCATTCGCGAAAGGCTGGGGTCTTCTGTTGGCGCCACAGTCAAGGATTCAATGTTGTAACCACGCGCTGAAAATAAGCCTACTACGCGGGACAGCGCTCCGGGTTCGTTTTCTAACAATACTGCAATGATGTGTTTCATAGGTAGGGATTCCTCTTTTCGCCGCCCTCCCCAACTGACGGTAACCAGTCGGCTCGGCGGACAATAGATTCGTCAAAAAGAATTTAAAAAAAATCTGGCATCAAAGGTCTTCGCTGCCAAGCAACATCTCGGTGATGCCTTTACCGGCCTGGACCATAGGAAAAACGTTTTCGGTTTGGTCTGTTCGGAAATCCATAAAGACAGTTCTGTCTTTCAGTTTTCTGGCCTCACGCAAAGCCGGCTCTACATCTTGAGGGCGTTCGATCAACATGCCCACATGGCCATAGGCTTCAGCAAGCTTCACAAAATCAGGCAATGCATCCATGTAGCTGTGGCTATATCGCCCAGAATACTCAATTTCTTGCCACTGCCGCACCATGCCAAGGTAACGATTGTTCAGTGAAAGTATTTTGATCGGCGTGTTGTATTGCAAACAAGTTGAAAGCTCTTGGATACACATTTGTACAGAGCCCTCACCTGTTACACAGTAAACCTCACTGTCAGGCTTTGCAAGCTTGATACCCATGGCATAGGGAATACCTACACCCATAGTACCCAGGCCGCCAGAGTTGATCCATCGGCGTGGCTGATCAAAGCGGTAGTATTGCGCAGCCCACATCTGGTGTTGGCCCACGTCAGAAGTGACATAGGCGTCTGCATCTTTGGTCATGTTCCACAAGGTTTCAATCACATGCTGAGGCTTGATGACCTCAGTGTTGTGGCGGTCATATTTCAAGCAATCGCGAGCACGCCAAGCTTCAATGGTTTCCCACCAGGCCGCCAGCGATTGAGGATCCGGTTTGGCAGGAGTTTCATTCAACATACCGATCATTTCGGTCAGCACGTCCTTGACATCTCCGACTATGGGGATGTCAACTTTGACACGCTTAGAGATGCTGGAAGGGTCGATATCAATATGAATAATCTTGCGTTCGTTTTGTGCAAAGTGCTTGGGGTTACCGATGACTCGGTCATCAAAACGTGCACCTACAGCCAATAAAACGTCGCAATTTTGCATGGCATTGTTTGCTTCAACCGTGCCATGCATTCCCAGCATGCCCAAAAATTTGCGATCACTGGCTGGGTAAGCACCCAACCCCATCAATGTGTTGGTGCAGGGAAAACCCAGCATATCGACCAACTGACGCAGTTCAGTTGAAGCCTCACTCAATAAGACGCCGCCACCGGTGTAAATGAATGGGCGCTTAGCAGTCAATAACAGTTGGAGTGCTTTGCGTATTTGGCCTGTATGGCCTTTACGGACGGGGTTATAAGAGCGCATTTCTACCGTTGCTGGGTAGCCAGAATAGGTGGTTTTCTTGAACGACACGTCTTTGGGGATATCGACCACCACTGGACCGGGACGACCGCTGCGAGCGATATGAAAAGCTTTTTTCAATATATCGACCATGTCTCGCACATCCTTGACCAGGAAATTGTGTTTGACGATGGGACGTGTGATGCCGACAGTGTCACATTCTTGAAAGGCATCCAAACCGATCGCATGCGTAGGAACCTGACCAGTAATGATGACCATAGGAATACTGTCCATGTACGCAGTGGCAATGCCGGTAATGGCGTTAGTCACTCCCGGACCAGAGGTCACCAAAGCGACGCCTACATCGCCTGTTGCACGCGCATAACCATCAGCAGCATGGACCGCAGCTTGCTCATGGCGAACCAGCACATGCTGAATACTTTCTTGTTTGTAAAGCGCATCATAAATATGAAGAACAGCGCCGCCAGGATAGCCCCAGACGTATTTGACATTTTCTGCTTGAAGCGCTTTGACCAGAATATCTGATCCATTGATTTCAATCGCAGCGTGGGTTTGTTGATTGACAACCGCCGCCGATTGCAACTCAGCTTTTGATATTTCCATGGGGTATAACCTTTGTGAATTTCGTAGACGAAAAACCCAGGGTGCCTTTTTGTAACCTCTTTTGAAGGCACATCAAAACTTTGGATACCAAGCCATAAGTGTTTAACACCAAGCTCAGACCCTTTTCTTGGGACAGCCTAGGATTATGACATTTTTTCTAATGGTTATTGCTTATGTCTTCAACAACGGCCTGAAATGACATAATCAAAGGAATAAAAATGCTTTCCCATCTTCACTTGCGCGAACTCTAGACTTAACCACTTGGCCTCCGATAAAGAACTATCAGATTTTCTTGTCAGCGTTGAAAAACGTGCATTCAAGCGATCTCTCTACCATGTGCGCAATGAAGATGCCGCCTTAGATATCGTTCAAGACAGCATGATGAAACTTGTAGAGCACTACGCTGATAAGCCTGCGCAAGAACTACCCATGCTTTTTCAGAGAATTTTGTCCAACACCACTTTAGACTGGTTTCGAAGACAAAAAACACGCAATGCCTTGTTTTCCAATTACAACGACTTTGGGGATTCAGATGAATCAGAAAGTTTTGATTTTTTAGAAGTCACTTCGCTTGACGAAGTCACCCAATTCACAGAAAGCGCACAAGAATTGTTTTCTCGCACCGAAACAGTGCATGAAATCGAGCTCGAAATCCAAAATCTCCCCGGCCGTCAACGAGAAGCCTTCTTGCTGCGTTATTGGGAGGAGTTGGATGTAGCTGAGACTGCTGCAGCTATGGGTTGTTCTGAAGGCAGTGTTAAAACTCACTGCTCAAGAGCTATTCAGGCTTTACACAAAGCCCTGATTGCCAAAGGATTTAAACCATGAAATCGACAACATATTTACAAAGCCAAGAAGATCAATTCGGTAAATTTATCGCATCTCGTTTGGAGTTGGGCAATCAACAACTTCCCTACGAATTTTCGGAACGTTTGCGTGCGGCTCGCACGCGGGCATTGGCTTCACGCCGCCTGCCTCTGCCAGTTTTTCAGTCAGCAGTCGACCCTCAGCTACAAGCCGACGGCTCAGTAAGAATGCCTTTTGAAAACAAGGGTAAAGAAATCTACAACATGTTCGTTTCTTTCATTCCATTGGTTTGTCTTGTCGCTGGATTGATGCTGCTATATGAATTTCATAACGATCAATCAGCCTTGGAGTTGGCTGAAATTGACTCAGCACTTCTCATCGATGACTTACCACCCCAAGCCTATTCTGATCCAGCCTTCATTGATTTTCTAAAAATCAAATCCACTCAAAAAGATTAATGCCACCTCAAACCATGGGCAAATTGATCAGCATATTTTCATTTTCGCTTCTCGTTTGGTGTGCTTGCCTGAGCTTTGTTTTTGCTCAAACACAAAGCGCTAACCTCGAAACAACTGCTGCTCAAACGACAAAACAGCCACATTCAATGCATGAGGCCTCTCCCAAATGGACGGAACTTAGCGCCTCTCAAAAAGAAATTCTTCTACCGTTGCAAAATTTGTGGCCATCGCTTGAAGAAAACCGTAAACGCAAATGGCTGGCAATCGCTAAAAATTTTCCTACTTTAAGTGCGCAGTCTCAAGCCACCGCCCAAGAACGTATGCGCGAATGGGCAGCACTTTCACCTACGCAACGCTACCAGGCTCGCTTGCACTTCACCCAATCACAGCAACTCAGTAATGACGAAAAATTGGCCAAATGGGAAGAATACCAATCCCTCAATGACGAAGAAAAAAACAAGCTGAATCAAATAAAACCTGTATTACCCAAAGGCGCAGCAATCGTTCCTCGTCTGATTGCCCCAGGGAAACTGACAACCACGCCTGTTGTCAAAAAAGAGGGGCAAGATAAACCCCCTCGTATAGAAACGGCTGAGGTAGACCCCCAAACTTTACTGCCCATCAAAAAACGAGTGATATCTGACAAGCAATGACTCCTCTGATTGATCAAACCAGCAAAGATGCAGGTTTGATTACCGCTCCATCCTTGCTGAGAAGACTGAGTTGCTGGATCTATGAAGGCATATTGCTTTTTGCCGTTATTTTCATCTCGGGTTATTTATTCAGCACCTTGACTCAGACCCGCCATGCATTAGAAAACAGAACAGGCCAGCAGATTTTCATCTTTCTTGTGTTGGCTCTTTATTTCTCTTGGTTTTGGCACAAAGGTCAGACACTGGCCATGAAAACTTGGCACATCCGCGTCGCAGATGCAGATGGTCAACCGCTTGAAAAAAGCCGCGCTTTTCTCAGATATTTATTGAGTTGGGTATGGTTTTTACCGCCTTTATTGCTGATGCAATGGTTAAATGCACCGCTGTCAATCACATTGTTAGCTTGCCCTGTTTGGATCGTTTGTTGGTCATGGTTAAGTTATTTCCACAAAGATCGTCAGTTCTGGCACGATCATTGGGCCGGCACCAGGTTGATGGATGTCAGACCCGTCAAAATAGACACTGTATAAATATTCCATTTCATTAATTACACTTTGCCCATGAAACCTGCTTTTTCACTCTGTGTTTACTGTGGCTCTCGTACCGGCGCCTCGCCTTCCTTCGCGCAAGCTGCAACTGCCGTTGGTCAATGGATTGGTGCGCACCAAGGGCAACTGGTTTACGGTGGTGGTAGCAATGGATTGATGGGAACAGTTGCAAGGGCAACGAAGTCAGCCGGCGGCAAAGTCATAGGTGTGATTCCGCATGCGCTTGCAGAAAAAGAATCTGCCAATGATGATTGCGATGAATTGCACTTGGTGGACAACATGCATCAACGTAAATTTATGATGGCTGAACATGCCGATGCCTTTTTGGCTTTGCCTGGTGGCATAGGCACTTTTGAAGAACTTTTTGAAGTCTGGACTTGGCGACAACTGGGTTTTCACAATAAACCCATAGGTTTGCTTAATGTCGATGGTTATTACGATGGCCTGCTAGGGTTCATGCAAAACACTGTAGCCAAGGGGTTTGTGTCAGATTGGCAGATGGATTTTGTCTTTCAATCAGACAGCATAGAAAGTTTACTTCCGATGCTGGTTGAAGCCGCTGGCTTGGCAAAGTCAGACGGTTTCAACGGTATTTGAGTGACACCAAGCACAGAAAAACAAGTCAAACTTGCTTTAACCATTAGCAAACCGTGTTGTTAGACAGCAGATTCGTCTGTCTCGCCAGTTCTGATACGAATGACGCGCTCAACGGCAGTGACAAATATTTTTCCGTCACCAATTTTGCCAGTGCGTGCTGCAACCACGATGGCGTCGACACAACGATCAACATCGACACTGTTGACCACAACTTCCACTTTGACTTTTGGTAAAAAATCCACAACGTATTCAGCACCCCTGTACAACTCGGTATGGCCTTTTTGACGGCCAAAACCTTTGACCTCAGTTACGGTAAGACCTGTGACCCCGCACTCGGCCAAAGCCTCGCGCACTTCTTCAAGCTTAAAGGGTTTGATGATGGCTGTGATTTGTTTCATTTGAAATTCCCCGTTGAGACCGACAACAAGCCTGTTCAGGCACGAAAAAGACTGGTTATAGGATAACGCCAATCCTTGCCGAAGCCACGGTGGGTAATACGTACCCCTATAGGTGCTTGACGGCGTTTGTATTCATTGATGCGAATCAAACGAATCACTTGATCGACATCCTCGCGTCTGAAGCCGGCGGCTTCAATTTGCGTTGGACTTTGGTCTTGCTCCATGTAGCGTTCAACAATGGCGTCCAGCACGTCGTAAGCAGGCAGGCTGTCTTGATCGGTCTGGTCCTCACGCAATTCGGCACTCGGCGCCCGGGTGATGATGCGCTCGGGAATCGGGGTCGTACAAGTACCGAATGGGTCGTGCAAATTGCGCCAGTTTGACAATTGGTAGACCAGTGTTTTAGACACATCTTTGATAACCGCAAAGCCACCAGCCATGTCGCCATACAAGGTGCAATAGCCAGTAGCCATTTCGCTTTTATTGCCGGTGGTGAGTACGATAGCGCCGTGTTTGTTGGACATGGCCATGAGCAATGTCCCGCGGATGCGCGCTTGGATATTTTCTTCGGTCGTGTCGACTGGTTTACCCTCAAAATCAGGCGCCAGCGTCTGTAAAAAATCATTGAACATCGGGACAATGGACAATTCGTCGTACTGCACTCGCATACGCTGCGCCATCTCGCGTGCATCGGTCAGGCTGATACCAGCCGTATAAGGAGAAGGCATCATCACTGCGCGCACCCGATCGGCACCCAATGCATCCACCGCAATCGCCATCACCAGCGCTGAGTCGATGCCACCCGACAAACCTAATAGCACTGAGGAAAACCTGTTTTTACTAATGTAATCACGTACACCTAGCACCAGTGCTTGCCAGACATCAGACAAATCATCAGCCACATCCGCTTGGTGCGCAGACAACGCCAGCCGACCAGCATTCATAACGCAACTCACTTCAAAAGCGTGTTCAACAAAGCCTGGCGCCCTTCCTGCTACTTCACCATCGGCTTGCAAAGCAAACGATCGCCCCTCAAACACCACCTCATCTTGTGCGCCGACCAAATGGGCATACACCAAAGGCAAACCAGTAGCCAAGCAACGAGCCTGCATGGCTTGCTCACGCTCCAAACTTTTGCCCCGGTGAAACGGCGAGGCATTCATCACTACCAGCAATTGCGCACCTTCATGTAGAGCATCCAGCGCGGGTTGCTCAAACCAGGCATCCTCACAAATCAGCAAGCCGATCTTCACGCCGTGCACCTCAAAGACGCAGGTATCCTGACCGGGAATGAAATAGCGGCGCTCATCAAAGACTTGGTAATTGGGTAATTCGCGCTTGGCATAGGTGGCAATCAAATTGCCTTCACAAAAGACCGACGCCATGTTGTGGCGCTGTTGCACAGCTACCGAACGCGTGCGCTTGTCGTCACCGCTAGGATGTCCGACCACCACATGCATACCTCGCAAATCAGCAAGCTCGGTTTGTACGAGCGCCACCGCCGCTTGGCAAGCGGCAATGAAAGAGGGCCGCAAAAACAGGTCTTCGGCGGCATAACCGCAAATGGCCAGTTCGGGCGTGATGAGCAGGCGAACGCCACGCTGGTAAGCCGTGCGAGCGGCGTCAATGATTTTGCGGGCATTGCCCGTCATGTCACCAACAGTGAAATTAAGCTGGGCTACACTGAGTTGAAGCGTCATGGATGAAATGCAAAAAAAGCTGAACGATTATGGCATTCGGGTGCACGAACACCCGCAAGAAATACCGGCCACCGACTGGGACGCGTTGCTTGCGATGCAGGATTGTCCTGGACCTTTCATGCGGCACGCCTATTTGTCGGCGATGCATGACAGTCTCAGTGCAGTTCCCGCCAGTGGCTGGACCCCTAAATTTTTCACACTTTGGAACAAAGAAAGCTTGGTGGCCGCCTGCCCGCTCTATTTGAAAACCCATTCTTACGGCGAATACGTGTTCGACTGGGCATGGGCGAATGCTTACAACCAACACGGACTGGACTATTACCCCAAAGCTCTGATTGCCGTACCGTTCACGCCTGTTCCCGGCTCGCGGTTGTTAGCAAACAGTGATCAGCACCGCGACATGCTGCTGCAAGCTGTGGTCTCATGGTGCGAAGCAGAAAAACTGTCATCCTTGCACATGTTATTTGGCAGTGCCAACGACATCGCAACCAGCGAACGTGCAGGTTTACTACAAAGACAAACCGTCCAATTTCATTGGCAAAACCCCGGATGGGCAGACTTTGATGCATTTCTGGCAAGCTTGAACCAAGAGAAACGTAAAAAAATCCGCCAAGAAAGGCGCAAAGTGCAAGATGCCGGGGTGATTTTCAGACACGCCCAAGGCACCACCATTAGCAACACAGACTGGGATTTTTTCTACCAGTGCTATGAGCGTACCTACCTAGAACACGGTAATGCCCCTTATTTGACGCCAGATTTTTTTCGTCACATGCGCATAGATATGGCACAGAACTGGCTGTTGTTCATCGCCGAGCGAGAAGGCCGTCCTATGGCCTGCAGCTTGATTGGACTACATGATGCTGACGGTTCAGGCCCCGTGGTGGCATATGGCCGCTATTGGGGCGCTTTAGAGAGGGTTGATTGCCTGCATTTTGAAGCTTGCTATTACCAACCAATCCAATGGTGTATTGCAAATGGTGTGAAACGTTTTGAAGGCGGCGCACAAGGCGAGCACAAAATGGCGCGCGCCCTGTTGCCAGTCAGCACGCAAAGTGCGCACTGGTTAGCTGATCAACGTTTTTCAAAAGCCGTTGAAGAATTTTTAACCCGCGAGACAAGAGGTGTCGACAATTATCTTGAACACCTCGACGAACGCAATCCGTTCAAGCGCAGCGCCTAACTCAGGGATGGAGTTTGCGGTAGTTGACTATGCCTTCTTCGATTTCTTGCATGGCAGACTGAGGGCCTTCCCAGCCCAAAATCTTCACCCATTTACCCTGCTCCAAATCTTTGTAATGTTCAAAGAAATGGGCAATGGTTTTCAAGCGCATCGGGTTCATGTCTTCGGGTTTTTGCCATTGAGTGTAGATGGACAAAATTTTATCGGTGGGTACTGCTAGCACCTTACCGTCCATGCCAGCTTCGTCTTCCATCTTCAAAATGCCAATGGGTCGGCAGGTCACCACCACACCGGGAATCAACGGTACAGGTGTGATCACCAACACGTCAACCGGGTCACCATCGCCGCTGATGGTTTTAGGCACATAACCGTAGTTGGTCGGGTAATGCATGGAAGTGCTCATAAAGCGGTCTACAAAAATTGCGCCGGTCTCCTTGTCCACTTCATACTTGATGGGGTCGGCGTTCATGGGAATTTCAATGATGACATTGAATTCATGCGGTGTATTTTTTCCAGCGGTAACGTTGTCTAAGGCCATGGTGTTTTTCGAAAAATGAAATAAATTAAAAAAATCACACTGAAATATCAGTACTTACCCTGAGTTTACTTTGTTCTGCGTGCGCATTTTCAAAGAACGGTAACGCGAATGGCGTACATTCTCGGGGTTGGCCAATCACGCTCTGTCGGGTGCGTGAGGAAGCAACGCAAAGGTGGGGCAAACAACCTTTGAACGTTGCCCCCCCTCTTCGCGAAACAACTCAAGGAGATCTTATGACTGGTTCTACAGCGCTGGTATTTGCGCTAGCTTGCGGCCTCATCGCCGTGATTTACGGATTTTGGGCACGCAGCTGGATTCTTTCCCAAGACGCCGGCAACGCCCGCATGCAAGAAATTGCTGCAGCCATTCAAACCGGTGCTGCCGCCTATTTGGCGCGGCAATACAAAACCATTGCCATGGTCGGCGTGGTGTTGGCGGTACTGATTGCTGTGGTCTTAGACCCATTAAGCGCCGTCGGTTTTGTACTTGGCGCTGTGCTTTCAGGCGCATGCGGCTTTATAGGTATGAATATTTCAGTACGTGCCAACGTTCGCACCGCTCAAGCCGCGACCAAAGGCATTGGCCCAGCGCTGGATGTTGCCTTTCGTGGCGGCGCAATCACCGGTATGTTGGTGGTTGGCTTAGGCTTACTCGGCGTGACAGGCTTTTACTGGTACTTAACGGCGGCAGGCGTTCCTGCAGACGGCAAAGCACTGGCAGGCATGCTCAATCCTTTGGTTGGTTTTGCCTTTGGCTCTTCATTGATTTCCATCTTTGCTCGTTTAGGCGGCGGCATTTTCACCAAGGGGGCTGATGTCGGCGCCGATTTGGTGGGCAAAGTCGAAGCCGGTATTCCTGAAGATGACCCGCGCAACCCTGCCGTGATCGCTGACAACGTTGGTGACAACGTCGGTGACTGTGCCGGCATGGCCGCTGATTTGTTCGAAACCTATGCCGTGACTCTGATCGCCACCATGGTGTTGGGTGCTTTACTGGCAGGAACCGCTGGTCCAAACATGGTCATCTACCCGCTGGTGCTCGGCGGCGTGTCCATCGTGGCATCCATCATCGGGTGCTTCTTTGTCAAAGCCAGTCCTGGCATGACCAATGTGATGCCCGCACTCTACAAAGGCTTGGCTGTTTCCGGCATCTTGTCACTGATCGCTTTTTACTTTGTGACCCAGTCGCTGTTCCCCGGTTCTGTGGCTTTGCCTGACGGCACCGCTTTGACCGCAGGTAAATTGTTTGGCGCATGTGCCATCGGTTTGATACTGACCGGCGCGTTGGTCTGGATCACTGAGTACTACACCGGCACCCAGTACGCTCCTGTGCAGCATATTGCGCAAGCATCAACCACCGGTCACGGCACCAACATCATTGCAGGCTTGGGCGTCTCTATGCGCTCTACCGCTTGGCCTGTGCTGTTTGTCTGTGCTGCGATTTACAGCGCCTATGACTTGGGCGGTTTGTACGGCATTGCCATTGCTGCCACGTCCATGCTGAGCATGGCCGGTATCGTGGTTGCCTTGGACGCTTATGGCCCCATCACCGACAACGCTGGCGGCATTGCTGAAATGGCTGAACTGCCTGCCAGCGTGCGCGACATCACCGACCCATTGGATGCGGTGGGCAACACCACCAAAGCGGTCACCAAAGGCTACGCCATCGGCTCTGCGGGTCTGGCAGCGTTGGTGCTGTTTGCCGACTACACCCACAAGCTCGAAGGCCTGGGCGCGCACATCCAGTTTGACTTGAGCGACCCCAAAGTCATCATTGGATTGTTCATCGGCGGACTGATTCCCTACTTGTTCGGTGCCATGGCGATGGAGGCCGTGGGCCGCGCCGCCGGTGCCGTGGTGGTGGAAGTACGCCGCCAGTTCAAGGAAATCAAAGGCATCATGGACGGTACTGGCAAGCCCGAGTACGACACTGCGGTTGATATGCTGACGACAGCGGCCATTAAAGAAATGATGATCCCCAGCTTGTTGCCCGTGGTCGCACCGATCGTGGTCGGCTTGGTTCTCGGACCTGCGGCTTTAGGCGGCTTGTTAATGGGCACCATCGTCACCGGTCTGTTTGTGGCGATTTCCATGTGTACCGGCGGCGGTGCCTGGGACAACGCCAAGAAATACATCGAAGACGGCCACCACGGCGGCAAAGGTTCTGAGACCCACAAGGCAGCAGTGACCGGCGACACCGTGGGCGACCCGTACAAAGATACTGCCGGCCCTGCGGTGAACCCGTTGATCAAGATCATCAACATCGTGGCGCTGCTGATCGTGCCAGTGATGATGCATTTCCACGGTGGCAGCATTGCTGCGCCAATGGCAGCAGAAACACCAGCAGCTGTCAGCGCACCTGCTGAGACGGCTACAGCACCTGCTGCTGAAGAGAAGAAATAAGCTGATTTAGCTTTTCGCTTTGAGGAAGGCCCGCTTAGGCGGGCTTTTTTCATGGCTATGCGTCAGGATAATTGGGGTCAGATCCCAATTGTTTGATAATTGGGGTCAGATCCCAATTGTTTTTAGTCGACCAAACAAACCACATCAGATTGGCGAACATGGAGGGTCGGCAAGCTGTCCTGAATTAATTGGAATCTGACCCCGATAGCGATAAATTAGAGTCAAACCGATCTGAGGGACAATACGTTTTATGTCTGAACGCGTCATCCCCGTCATCGATCAGCGCAACCTCCGCGCCACCATCCCCACCCAAGCCATTCCCGCCACTGGCTTGCTCGGCGACAAGCTCGGGCGCCCGCTGCGCGATCTGCGCATCAGCGTCACCGACCGCTGCAACTTCCGCTGCAACTACTGCATGCCCAAGGAAGTGTTCGACAGCAATTACAAATACCTTCCGCACGCCTCGCTGCTGAGCTTTGAGGAAATCACCCGCACTGCTTCCATTTTTGTGGCGCACGGTGTGCAAAAAATTCGGCTTACCGGTGGCGAGCCTTTGTTGCGTAAAAACTTGGAATTGCTGATTGAACAGCTGTCTGCGTTGCGCACCCCAGATGGCCTGCCCTTAGACCTGACCCTCACAACCAACGGCTCGCTGCTAAGAAGAAAAGCACACGCTCTGAAAGCCGCCGGTCTGCAACGCGTGACTGTCAGTCTCGATGGTTTGAACGACAACATCTTCCGCGCCATGAACGACGTGGATTTCCCCGTGGCCGATGTGCTGGACGGCATTGAAGCCGCCAAAGAAGTGGGCTTGGGGCGCGACGCCAAAGGTGGATTCAGCGGTTTGAAAATCAATATGGTGGTCAAGAAGAGCACCAACCTGAGTGAAATCATTCCCATGGCGCGGCATTTCCGCGGCACGGGCATCACGCTGCGTTTCATTGAGTACATGGACGTGGGCGAAACCAACGGCTGGCAAATGGACGAAGTACTGCCATCTGCTGAACTGATTAAGTTATTGCAAACCGAATTCCCACTGGTGCCGCTTGAAGCCTCGGCACTTGGCGAGACAGCGCAACGCTGGGGCTATGCTGATGCTTTCGGCAGGTTCGATCCGGCATTGGGTGAAGTCGGCGTGATCAGCAGCGTAACGCAAGCGTTTTGCAGCGACTGCAACCGCGCACGATTGTCCACCGAGGGTCAGTTGTACCTGTGTTTGTTTGCGGTGCAAGGCCACGATATACGCAGCCTCTTGCGAGATGGCGCCAGCGACTCAGACATTGCATCGGCCATTGGCCTGATTTGGCAACAACGCGAAGACCGCTATTCAGAGTTGCGTGGTTTGAACCAATTACCCGCCACCTTGCCCGGCAAAAAACGTGTGGAAATGAGTTACATAGGCGGCTAAGCATGCAACCGCTGTATTCGCTACCCAACACGCACAACACCACAGGTTGGATATTGGCAGGTGGGCGGGCATCGCGCATGGGCGGTATCGACAAAGGCTTGCAAATATTTCGCGGCCAGACGCTGGTGCAACACGCCATTGCACGTTTGCAACCGCAGGTAGCGCAAGTCATCATCAATGCCAACCGTCATCTGGCTGAATATGCGTTAACTGGCTGTCAAGTCGTGTCAGATACAGTCCTCACCGACCACGGGCCGCTCAGCGGTTTCTTAACGGGATTGCAACACTGCGACACCGAGTGGCTGGTGACAGTACCTTGCGACAGTCCGTTTTTTCCAATCGATTTGTTTGACAGACTGGCAGCCGCTGTGCATCAACAGGCATTGATTGCCATGGTGCAAACACAGCGAACGCAAGATACCACATGGGAGCTACAGCCTGTGTTTTGTTTGATGCATCGCAGTCTATGCGCAACACTGCATGATTTTTTGCAAAACGATGGCCACAAAATCAGTGAGTGGGCACATCAACAAGCCGCGCTAGGCTTGTGCAATTATTCGAAACCAGAGAGCGGTCCTGACCCTTTTGCCAACGCCAATACATTGCAAGAGCTTCAGGATTTGGCGTCCTGAAGCCTAAAGCTTAGCCGTGTGATGGCGCAGTTTCTTCCACCACGGTAAGGTTCGGCCCGGGTGTGGACTTGCGTGCAAACAGAGAGTACATGGTGGGCACGACAAAGATGGTTAGCAAGGTGCCCAAGGTCATACCTCCGACAATCACCCACCCGATTTGACGACGGCTCTCTGAACCCGCGCCGGTGGCCAGCGCCAAGGGGATGGCGCCTAGCACCATCGCACCCGTGGTCATCAAAATCGGGCGCAGTCGCAACGTGGCCGCGCGATGTACAGCTGCGACGGCAGTCATGCCGCTGGCTCGTAACTGGTTGGAGAACTCTACAATCAAAATACCGTGCTTGGTGATCAAACCCACCAACGTGATCAATCCGATCTGGCTGTACACATTCAAAGTGCTTTCAGTGTATTTGAGCGCCAGCAAAGCACCAACCATGGACAAAGGCACGGATAACAAAATGACGAACGGGTCGACAAAGCTTTCAAACTGTGCGGCCAACACCAGAAAAATAAATACCAAGGCCAATACAAAAACACCAGTCAATGAGCCACTTGATTGCGAGAACTCGCGCGAACTGCCATTCACATCGGTTGAATAACCTGTTTTCAGCACCTTGGCAGTGACCTCATTCATAAACTTCAATGCTTCGCCCAATGAATATGTCGGTGCCAAGTTTGCGGTGAATGTCACACTGCGACGTTGGGCAAAGTGATTCAATTCACGTGGCACGACGACTTCTTTCAAGCGAACCAAAGCTGACAATGGCACCATCACGTCGCCCTTGGCACGTACAAAAATCTTTTCTATGCCGTCAGGACTGTCGCGGCCTTTGGCGTCAGCTTGCACCACCACATCGTATTGCTCGCCGTTACGCTTGAATTGCGTGACTGAGCGTCCGCCCATGGCGGTTTCTACCGCACGCGCAATGGTCTCTACGGGAATCCCTAAGTCAGCTGCGCGATCGCGGTCCACCTCTAAGCTCAGCTCTGGTTTGTTCAATCGCAAGTCCACATCTGCACTGACGATGCCGGGATTTTTTGCAATTTCTTCTTGCAAAACTTTGGTGACTTTCGCCAGATTTTCATAGCTGTCGCCAGTCAGCACGACAAAGTTGAACGGGCGCTCTCGAAACGCCTGCCCCAATGAAGGCGGTGTGATCGGAAATGCCATCACACCCGGCAAACTGGCCACCGCAGGCATCATTTCACGGGCCAAATCTAAGGTGGACTTTGGTCTTTCCGCCCATGGTTTAGCACCTAAAAATACAGCGCCTTGAGCTACCGTGGGATTACCCACGACTGCAAAAAATTTATCGAACTCAGCGTATTTGCGGCCGATTTTTTCAAGCAAATTGACGTACTTGGAGGTGTAGTCCAACGTGGCGCCATCGGGTCCGTTGATGATGATCAAAATGACCCCACGGTCTTCCATGGGTGACAACTCGGTCTTGGCCGTTTTGAATAATTCAAACGAGCCCCAAGCCGCTAAAAGCATGACACCAACGACCAGCCAACGTCTGGAAATTTGAATACCACCTAAGCGCGATGCACTCAAGGTCCAGTGCAACATCCCGCCATAAATTTGGGTCATCTTCTCAAGGAATTTACCAACGTATCGATCAAAAAATCCGGGTTGGGGGTTGTGCTTGAGCAGCAATGAACACATCATGGGTGATAACGACAAAGCCACCACGCCCGACACTAACACCGCGCCTGCCAAGGCCAGCGCAAACTCGGCAAACAAACGACCCGTACGGCCAGGCGTGAATGCCAAAGGCGCAAACACAGCCACCAAGGTCAAGGTCATGGCAACCACAGCAAAACCGATTTCACGCACGCCCTTGATGGCCGCCGCAAACGGTTCCATCCCCTCTTCTATATAGCGATAAATATTTTCAAGAACCACAATAGCATCGTCCACCACCAAGCCGATAGCCAAGACCAAAGCCAACAGCGTCAATGAATTGATGGAAAAACCAAACAAGGCCATCAACGCAAAACTGCCTGTCAATGACACAGGAATAGTGATCAGCGGAATAATGGAGGCGCGGAATGTACGCAGAAAGAAAAAGATAACCAGCGACACCAGTGCCGCGGCTTCCAAAATAGTTTTATAGACCGCTTTGATGGATTCTTCGATGAATACCGACGAGTCGTTGGCAATTTCAATATCCACACCTTTGGGCATATTTTCGCGAATGCGCGGCAACATGGCTGTGATGGCCTTGCTCAAATCCAGCGGATTGGCCGTGGAATTACGCAGCACGCCAAGAGCCACAGCTTCGCTACCGTTGTAGCGGACTGAAAAACGCTCGGCCAATGGTCCTTGTTCAACACGAGCCACATCGCCCATTCGGATCGACACACCATTGATATTGCGGATCACAATATCCTGAAACTCTTCAGGTTTTTGTAAATCGGTAGCGGTGGTGACATTGAATTCTCGCGTCTGGCTTTCGACACGGCCTGCGGGCACTTCTACGTTGGCACGCCTGAGCGCTTCTTCAACATCCTGTGTGGTTAATCGGTAAGACGCTAGGCGATCGGTATCCAACCAAATACGCATGGCATATTTTCTTTCGCCAAAAATGCGTACATCTGCCACACCTGGTGCAGTCTGCATCATGGGTTTGGCAATGCGGTTGGCCAAATCGGTCAATTCCAATGTGTTCATCGTGTCAGAACTCAAGGAAAGCCAAATCACAGGGAATGCATCGGCTTCGACTTTGGCAATCACCGGTTCGTCAATGCCTACCGGTAAACGCTGACGTACCCTAGACACTTTGTCACGCACATCAGCAGCGGCCGCATCCGGGTCGCGCGTCAACAAGAACTTCACGGTAATTTGGCTTTGTTCTTGACGACTGATGGAGGTAATCACATCCAAGCCTTCAACACCGGCCAATGAGTCCTCGAGTGTTTTGGTCACTTGGCTTTCAACCACAGCACTTGAAGCGCCCACGTAGCGTGTCTCCACAGTCACAGTGGGGTTGTCAATCTTCGGGTACTCACGCACCACCAAACGATTGAAAGAAACCATGCCAATCAAAAGAATCAGCAATGACAAGACCGTCGCAAAGACCGGTCGACGAATCGATAGTTCAGGCAATTGCATATCAGTTCCTGGTTTCAACCACACGCAACGCTGTGCCGTCTTTTTGCAGACGGTGCTGTCCAGCCACCACCACACTGTCAGTAGCGTTCAAGCCAGAGAGGATTTCCACCCGACCTTGTTTGCGAGAGCCCAGTTTGACCTCGGTACGTTTAGAGACAAGTTTGGTGTCAGGCGGTAACGGCCCGTGCTCAGGCACCTCTTCTGGCGGCACTGCCCGGATCACGAATTGCTTACCACCTACAGGAACAATAGCCTCTTCCGGTACAGATAAGGCCGCTTGTTTCAGGGCAAACAATGCATTCACTCGGGCAAACATACCGGGTCGTAAAGGGCCTGGCGTGGCCGCTTTGTCAGCATAAACCACAGGTGTTGCAGGGCAAACAGTTTCTGCGCTTGTCGCAGAAGCATTGAAAGCCTTGGGGACCGCGGCCCCCGCATCTGGCGCTTTGGATTTTTGCGGGGCCGCACTGTTACTCAACAAAGCGCGTACGCTGATGGAGCGACCATTGGCATCAATCAATGGGTCAATGGCTTCAATACGCGCTTGAAAATTGCGACCAGGAATGGCGTCGACTTGCACTTCCACCGTTTGTCTCAAATTGACTTTGTCTTGGAAGCGTTCAGGCAAACGGAAATCTACATACAAGCCACTTAAATCTTCCAGGTTCACTAGGTCTGCACCGTCTTTGACAAAATCTCCGATGTTCACATTGCGAATACCTACTGTGCCTGAGTAAGGCGCAACAATGCGCATGCGCTGCCAACGGGCACACGTCAACGCCAGTTGGGCTTGGGCAACTTGTAGATTAGCCAAACTTTCGTCAAGTGCTCTTTGCGCAATGAAATTCTGGGCCACCAGTTCTTGGTTTCGTTTGTGATTGGCCTGTGCAATGGATACTTGTGCTTGCGATTGCTGAATTTCTGCGCGTTGCAGTGAATCATCCAGTTGCACCAACATTTGCCCGCCCTTGACCTGACTGCCGTCAGTAAATCCCAAAGCAACCACTCGCCCTGCCACTTCGGGGCGAACCATGGTGTTTTGCCGCGACTTCAAAGTACCAATGGTTTGCGTATCGTCACGCAGACTAGCGCTAAGAACGGTTGAGACTTCAACCCCCATGGCTCTGGGTGGCCCGGGAGGGGCGCCGCCTGGAGCACCTGCAGAAGGAGCACCTGCAGAAGGAGCACCTGCAGAAGGAGCACCAGCAGAAGGAGCACCAGCAGTGGGAGCACCTGCGGTAGGAGCACCTGAAGCAGGGGGCTTGTGTAGATACCACCACCCTCCACCTCCGGCTAAAACTAAGGCGATCAAGGCGGTAACGGTGGTTTTATAAGAAGAGGACATGGGTTTACATTTGCTAATGACTGATGGTTCATTATCAACCTGTTTGCACCATCCGAACCCCCTCGTTTGCGAGTGCATCTGCCCGCTCATTTCCAGGATCCCCAGAATGGCCTTTTACCCAATGCCATGCAATGCCATGTCCACTTTGTGACAGAAGTTCATCCAAAATCCGCCACAAGTCCTCATTTTTGACTGCCTTTTTGTCAGCAGTGCGCCAACCTCGAGCCTTCCATCCGCTCATCCACTCGGTGATTCCCTTGCGAACGTATTCGCTGTCGAGAAAAAAGTCGATCTGACAAGGCCGGTTGAGTGCGCGAAGGGCTTCTATCACCGCTTGAAGTTCCATGCGGTTGTTGGTGGTTTGCGCATCCCCGCCGCATAAATCTTTTTCTGAATCACCGTAACGAAGATACACACCCCATCCTCCTGGCCCTGGGTTGCCTTTGCAAGCCCCATCGGTATAAATCACCACACGGCTCATGACCGTTCTTCCTGGGGTGAATGCTTGGAAGTTGTTCGACTGACTTTCCCAGAGTTGACCGAAGGCACTGTTTTGGCAGACCGTACCTTGGCGTGCTTCCACACAGGCGAAATCAGTCGCATGCCACGTACTCTTTTAACTGCTGCTAAAAAATAAACTGAGCCCAAAATTGGCCACCAACGGTCCCCGGCCTTGTCCATCCAAGCAAATTTAGCCACCAAGGACGGGGTTTGAACCGATGGTATGTAACAACCAAACCGCCCGCGATCAACCTCAAAACTCAACAATTTCAACCAATCACGTAAACGCCTGTAACCAATGAAATCTATCTCGGGAGGTAAAAAATAATTTGAAAACCCCAGACGCGCATACCATTGCGACCTTCTTTGGCGCAGTCCCCAGAAACTCAATGGATTGAAACCGCTGATGATGACCCTGCCCTCGGGCACTAACACTCTCTCTACCTCACGCAACGTGGCATGAGGATCGATACTAAGCTCTAGCGTATGCGGCAACACCACCAGGTCTAAGCTTTGGTCTGCATAAGGCAGCGCAACCGAATCAGCAAACAAAGCCAGGGAAATTCCTTGCTCTGAATAGGACCCATTCATATCATTTTCTGCCACCCAACAGTGACGGATTCGGCAGTTACGCAAAACCGGCAAGCTTGAAAGCCCTAGTTGCAAACCATGAAAACCAAAAACATCTGCAACAACCTTGTCAAACTGTTCAATTTCCCAAGAAGTCATGTACTGACCGGCAGGTGTTTGAAGCCAATCAGCAAGGCTAGCGGGGCTTCTTATAATTGAATGATCCATGAATGAATGGGTAAAGGCTTGTACGACGCAGCAAATGGCGTTGTTGTGCTTCATTCTATTCATCCTTTTCTTGCCCAAAGCCCGCAAATTGAATGGCGCCGCTTGCTCTTAGGTTTATATCCATGCAACTGTTCACGCTTCGGCTTTACTGCTTCGCGCTCGTTTTCACTTTATTTTCAATCTCATCTGCTAATGCCCAAAGTAACAATTCCTCCCTGAATCAAGAGGAGTTGCAGCCTATCGAAACCAAACCCGTTTCCAACGCCTCCATCACACAAGTCGATATTCCTAACGACCTGTGGGAAAGGATACGCAGAGGTTTTGGTATGCCGGATTTACAGGTGGATCTGGTGCAAGAACGTGAGCAGTGGTATTCGCAGCGACCCGATTACATACAACGCATGACAGAGCGCTCCAGCAAATACCTCTATCACATCGTAGAAGAATTGGAACGTCGGGGCATGCCCACTGAACTGGCCTTACTGCCGTTCATTGAAAGCGCTTTCAATCCCCAAGCGGTGTCCTCGGCACGCGCCAGTGGCATGTGGCAATTCATGCCCCGCACCGGCAAGGACTTTGACTTGAAACAAAATGCATTTCGGGATGACAGACGTGATGTGCTGGCGTCCACACGTGCAGCGCTGGATTACTTGCAAAAACTCTACGGTATGTTTGGTGACTGGCACTTGGCCTTGGCTGCTTACAACTGGGGGGAAGGTAACGTCAAAAGAGCATTGGCACGCAATCAACAGCAAGGTGCTTCACTGGGCTACACAGATTTACGCATGCCCGCAGAAACGCGCTTGTACGTACCCAAACTACAAGCGATAAAAAATGTAGTGGCTGATCCTCAGTCACTGGGTGTCCATTTACCCACCATCCCTAATCATCCCTATTTTCAATCCGTCCCATTGACGGGCGATATGGATGTTGCACTGATTGCCAAATTGGCAGAAGTCCCCTTGGAAGATTTCAAAGCATTGAACCCATCGGCGCACAAACCTGTTTTGCTCGCCGGTGGCGTCTCTCAAATTTTGCTTCCTTGGGACAATTCAGAAATATTTCAACGCAATATGGAGGCCTATGGCGGACGACTGGCCAGTTGGACCGTCTGGGTAGCACCCAAAAATATGAAGGTATCTGAAGCCGCCAAGCGCTACAACATGGCTGAAGAAGAATTTCGACATATCAACAAAATACCGCCTCGCATGTTGATCAAAGCGGGATCCGCTTTATTGGTCCCACGCTCATCCAAACAACTAGCTGATGTTTCTGCCAAAGTGGCAGACAACGGTCAACTCAATTTAACGCCAGAAATTTCACTGCGTAAGCAAACGGTAAAAGCACGAAAAAATGACAACATGCAATTGGTTGCCAAGCGCTATAAAGTCAATCTCGAGCAGTTAGCGCAATGGAATGATTTAAGCAGCAACAGTGCTTTGCGGCCAGGTCAGAAATTGGTCATTTACACACCTACAAAATCCAAAAAAGTCAAAGCTACTTTAGCCTCTGGCAAGCGAAAAAAAGCATGAGTGGCAGTTGCTTGAAAGCTAAATCTTTAAACGCTTTCTCGCTTGCATCACAAAGTCATTGGTGTGATTTAAATTTAGTGAATTATTTTTAGACGATGAGGTCAGCGAAAGCGTGCGTTGCATTCTCAAAACTGTCGCTAAGTGCTCAGGGCCCAGCATTCCATCTAAGGTGAAACTCTCTCTCATATTTTCGACAGCATTCAAATAAATGGCTCTGTCAGGTAAAAAAGAATTGTCGGTCATGTTGTGCAAAAGGTCTGAAGGCCCTGCAGTCCGTAGCCACTTGATGGCACGCAAGACTGCATTCACCAACCCCTGGCATACCTCAGGATTTTTTTCCATCATTTGAACAGGTACACACAAACTATGGCCCGGCAGCAGTCCGGAGAAAACACGGCTCGTGTCTCTGGTTGATCTGAGATTGCGTACGGTAATGATCTCCCCTTTTTTGTCCAATAAGCTAATCAAAGGGTCAGAAAAACAAATTGCATCTACGCTGCTGCTTCTAAGCATTTGAATGGCATTGGCGCTTTGTCCTACAGGTATATAAGTGATGTGATTCAGACTGACGCCGCCTTGCAACAATAAGTAATTAGCGCAGTGTTGTGAGAAAGTATTTATTTCCAACACGCCAATTTTTTTATTTTCCAGGTCTTTCAAGCCCTTGAATACTGGCATGGTTTTTTTATTGATCCCCAGCACCAATTGAGGGGTTCTGCCAGTTTGCATCACTGACATCCACTGGGTTTCCTTTTGATTGCCCCGCACAATGTGTTCAAAAGGTACAGACCATGCTGTGAGGCCTGTCGCCGTGTTATCGATTTGGCTGACAGCTTGCTCCACAATATCAACCAGCAATCCTTCATTTTTAAAATAACCCAAGTGATGGGCCAACATCACAGGCAAATGAACCAGGCTGGAGACATCATCTACCATCAGTTGCAGTTGAATTTTTTTTTCTGTTTGTCCTATCGCGGGCAAGGGGCAGGCAGCCAAGGCCATACCTAGGGTCAAAAACTGCTTGGACCACTGTCGCCTGCTGACTAATTCATGATAGTTGGAATTCTCTTTTGGTGCTTCCATGCACACAGCATAAAAGCAAAAAATGAAATAAATATCGGTAGCTTCCCCGTAGGTGAAATCCCCAAAAGACAAGCTCAGGCAATGCGCCTGTCTACCAATGCATGGGCAATAGTGCCAAGATCGACGAACTCCAACTCGCTACCCACTGGCACACCACGGGCAAGACGGGTCACTGTCAAGCCTTTGCGCTTGAATATCTCACTGAGTGCATGGGCTGTGGCTTCACCATGTGCGGTGAAATTGGTGGCCAAAATGATCTCCTGAACCAATCCATCATCTGCTCTATCGATCAATTTTTGCAGCCCAATGTCTTTAGGACCCATTCCTTCGATCGGATTGAGCTTACCCATAAGGACGAAATACATTCCCTGGTA
This sequence comes from Limnohabitans sp., assembly GCF_046052765.1. GTDB lineage: Bacteria > Pseudomonadota > Gammaproteobacteria > Burkholderiales > Burkholderiaceae_C > Limnohabitans. The sequence continues at coordinate 132,411 of NZ_JAVLFQ010000090.1, forward strand.
TGCCAGCGTTCTCTCTACCGCCGACTGATCGGACGGTGTCTCCACGACACACAAACGGGTCAAATCACGCGAGGTGTCTTGGCATGTGCTGCAAATATCAAACTCTGTCAAGGTGTGGCAACTTTGACAATGCTTGACAGCGGCAACTGCATTCACAAGCGCTTGAGACAGTAATTGCGCGGCTTCACGGTCGTGTTGCAACAAGTGAAAAGCCATGCGAGAAGCCGAGCGCTCGCCAACACCTGGCAAACGTTTGAGGGCTTGCACAAGTGTTTGTAAAGCGCTGTGATCACGCATTAGAACGGTAGCTTCATTCCACCGGGCAGTCCGGGCATGCCGCCAGTCAACTTACCCATTTTGGCCTCAGAGGTTTCGTCAGCCTTGCGCGAGGCATCATTGAATGCGGCAGCAATTAAATCTTCCAACATATCCTTGTCATCAGTCAGCAAACTTGGATCTATGCTGACGCGTTTCACCTGGTATTTACACGTCATCAATATTTTCACCATGCCTGAGCCGGATTCGCCCGTGACTTCAATGAAAGCCAATTCATCCTGGGCTTTTTTCAAGTTTTCTTGCATGGCCTGTGCTTGTTTCATGAGCCCAGCGAGTTGTCCTTTGTTAAACATAAATTTCTTTCAAGAGGTACGGGGTTTGAGGGAGCCTGGAACTATTTTCGCGTCAAATTCAGCGATTAAATTTTGAATGTGTGGGTCATTCAATATTTTCTGCTCGAACTGATCTAGTGCTTGCTTTTGCTGCTTGGTCATACGAATGGCTGGCGTGTCAGCGGCAGCACCTAATTTGCAATTCAAAACCACATCATGTCCAGCAGTTTGCACGGCTAATTGCAAACGCTCAATGTTGGCAGCAGATAACAATGTTTCTCTCTCAACGTGCAATACCCATACATCAACGTCACGACTGATCAATTGCGCCTGCATGGCCAGTTCACGAGTCATGGCCTGGATTTTTTGCGTTGCAGTGAGTTGCTGAACCAATTCAAACCATTGCTTTCCAATTTCACTGTCTGCGGGAGGGGTGTTTGCAGCTGAACTTGCATCGCTTTGCTCAATGATGGTTGGAGGTAGGTTTGCAGGCTCTGGTGCCATGGGCGGCGGCGCCATTGACTGAGGCAATGGCTGCAATGGCTGCAATGGGGTAGCTTGCAACACTGGCCTGGCAACAGATGGGGATGAAACTGGATCAGCTATTTTTGGTGTTTTTTTTTCAAACGGCGATGAAGGTTTGAAGGCAAACAAACGCAGCAGCACCATGGACAAAGCCGCATATTCATCCGTCGCCAGTCCCAACTCTGCTCTGCCATTGAGACAAATGCTGTAGAGCAACTGGGTTTCGTCAGCAGGCATGACGCCTGCTAATTCGACTATACGCAAGGCATCAGGATCTGGGTCAGAGGAACTCTCAGCACTTCCAGGGATGGTCTGATTCACAGCCATTCGCTGCAAAACCATACACATCTCTTCCAACAATGAACTGGCCGACAATCCCAATTGACGCAATGTATCGCAGGTGTTGATAACAGCCAGACCATCCGATTCAGCCAAGGCCTGCACCAGCGTCAATGCGTGGCTTCGATCAACGCTGCCTAACATGTCACGCACAGTGGGCTCAAGCAGTTCTCCGTTGCCAAATGCAATGGCTTGGTCTGTCAAGGACAAGGCGTCACGCATAGAGCCGCGAGCGGCACGGGCTAGCAAACGCAGAGCTTGTAAATCCGCATGGATATTTTCAGCAGACAGCACATGCTGTAGATGTTCAACCATGGTTTGTGCGGCCATTGGGCGTAAATTGAACTGCAAACAGCGCGACAACACAGTGACGGGTACTTTTTGCGGATCGGTTGTTGCCAACACAAATTTCAAATATTCCGGTGGCTCTTCTAAGGTTTTGAGCATGGCATTGAAAGCATGACCGGTCAGCATATGCACCTCGTCGATCATGAAAACCTTGAACCGACCCTGCACCGGTTTATAAACTGCTTGTTCCAGTAACTGCTGAATTTCATCTACGCTGCGGTTAGAAGCCGCATCCAATTCGGTGTAGTCAACAAAGTGTCCAGCATCAATGTCCGTGCAAGTCGAACAAACGCCACAAGGGCTATCGGTGATACCGGTTTCACAATTAAGCGATTTAGCCAATATGCGTGAAACCGTCGTTTTACCCACGCCTCGGGTGCCTGTGAATAAATAAGCATGGTGCAAACGTTGTGATCGCAATGCATTGGTTAAAGCCTGAACCACGTGGGATTGCCCTACCAATTGGTCAAAGGTTTTAGGGCGGTATTTACGAGCGAGCACCAAATAGGACATAGCCAACATTCTACGGGGCGTACAATTTCGACTGACGGGCCTTCCCGCATGGCAAAGCGGCCAACCGGGTCAGGTGGGGAACCAAGCAGCCCTAACTGTGGAGCCAGTGCCGGGGTCAAGGCTCGTCAACTTCTATTTGCTTTCCCTTTTAAATCAACTATTTGCGTTGATTGGGGATTCAAAAAGCGGCTTTTGTATCACCTGAGTGTGTCACGTAACCTCAACGTGGTGATTGCAATTTATTGAGGGCTGAATAAATACATCTGAGTAATTAAAGATTGCTAGTTCAAATTTAAAGACAGCAAGATAGCTTGTAAGTCAGGCATAAACCTCTCCAATGAATCATCCCGTATTTCATTGCGGTCATGATTATTCCACCAATCTTCAGTTCTAATCGTGCTAGGACTCATATCTGCACTACCACTGTTCTGTTTAAATTCCAGAAAATATTCACGACTTTGTGTAACGTAATGGTTGATTCGCAATCTTTCATAGCATGGCTCGTATTCAACAAACCCGTTGGTCAAAGAACGCATGAGAGTATCAAAAGTACCTTGAATAGTTTGGAAATAATGTGCATTCTGCAGAACAGAAAACGCCTGCCCTAAGCCTCCTCTGACAATACTTTTGAAATGTTTATTCGAAGAAAAATCAAGGGGAGCGCGGTGTCTATAGTTTTGAGTCACTAAGCCAGAAGGTTCCTTGATATAACCAGAGCTTCCAAAACAAGCCCAATAAACACCTATTGCATCAATTGGCTTAGGATCAAGAAACTCAAAATATTCGTTTATTGTTTGCCCTTTGGTAGGAAATAAAAATTCATCCCCATCTATGAATGCAATCCAATCATGTTTAGGTCCAAACGAAGAATAACAATGCTGATAAACGGCTAATTGTGGGCGAACAACATCTTCCGAAATGACGAATGCTGCAATATCAAAATGCTTAGATAAATCAGCCACAACGGCAGCAGACTCATCTTTACATTTGTGTAGATAAATATAAAATTTTTTGACCCCAATTAAATGATGGAATACCACCCACTCTTTAATCCAAGCCGCTCTGTCTCGCTGAATCGTGCATATTGCAATACTCAAATCAACTCCTTGAAGTTCTATTGATAACGCATATGTGAGTTAATTTTTTTTCTGCAAAATTTCAATATACCAAAGAAATTAGTCGCTCTGCAAATCCGAACAAGTCAAGATAATTGCAATATTAATCTTTAAATTCATTCATGCATCCCCTATTTATCAAATACTATGATAAAAAAATATATCTACTATCATACAAATGAAGGTCAACCGACTGAGCTTGTTATCCATTAACAAACAAATAACAACTTGAAAGTAAATCAGTCAACCACCAAAGTGTCTTATCGGGCAAGGTGGTGCAACAAAAGCCTGATACGGCCTAACAGGCAACCAAGCGGGTACCAGCCCTCTTGATGATGACTTTTTCATGGCATGGTCAACCTTATAGGACAGGAAAGATTTGTTCCAGATTGCGCCCCCCCGCCATTACGGCAATGTCGCTAAACAGGAGAATCAAAAGAGTACGCTCAAGTTCCGACTCGACGACCTTTCCCTCACCTTGGAAGCGTTCAACTTTATAAACATCAGCTCCATTGTTCGGTTTCTTGACAAACACCACAACCAATCAGCCCTGAGCGTTGAGCCAGACGCTTTTCTATGGTAAGTTGAAGCCTCACACCATCTAACCTAACAATAGTGCCACCCGTTATCAACTCGACAACGTAGCAGGCATCAATCGATCAAATCAGAGCGTAAGGATGGGTAGGGACCACCCTACAGCAAATTTGCTTCAGTTTTGGAATGTCTCTTGGGTGTATCACCTAAGCGCAGATTTGACGTGCCAACCGTGTCAGGTGGGGAGTTCTTGTAGACGCTAGATTCACTGCTTATGGGAGTGTCAAAAATATATAATATCAATACTAAATAAATTATTTTTCTAATTTTCTTAAAAATTAATAATTAAATAACTGGGTTGGTTTGATTTTTGCTTAGTGTCTGTCAATTGACAGCAACACGCATTCAGGAACAAGCCATGACTGCCTCTACCACCCAGATCAAAACTCGATCAAAGTCAGATCGCATGAATCAAACCGAACAGGTACAAAACCTGTTGGCGTCGTTGATCTTCATGGATAAAGCTTCATTCATCAGTTTCGACAACGGTTCACCGTTTGCAATGAACCATGATAAAGCGCCCGCAAGTGAAATCAGGGAAGAAACCCCAGCCATCGACAGCTCTGTGCCATTACTGTCTAGTGACCCGCAGCAAATCCACCCTATTCATATCGATTTTTCAGAGCGAGAAAAAATCCATGGCTCTGGTATCGCGCATGAGCACCATGACCATATTGAATCGACTGAACTTGACTCAAACTTAGGCGAAAAGACAGCCCCCAGTAGTCATGGGTGGACAGAGCTCTACCCATTGTTCCCTACCCATAGCGCCATGGCCGAGTTTGGTGCAGTAGAAATTACCGACACACCCTTTGATAAAACCATCGCTAACAACTTTGACTGGTCTGCGAGTGCTGCATACACATGGCCTCAGCAAAGCTATCAATTTTATTTGTCAGCAGAGGCGTACACAACGCAGGTTAATCCGAGCGATGGGGATTGGAGTTCAAACAGTGGATGGGGACAAATCAATGTAGGTCAATCTCTTGAACGGGTGCATGCAAACTATTCCACTGTCAACCTCGTTGATACGTCTGGCGCTCCGATATACCTGAGAGAAATGGGGTTTACCGCAGCCTGGGCAAATGGATTCACCGGAAAAGGCGTTGTGATCGCCGACATAGATACAGGTTTTGATTTCAAAAACTATGTTTTAACTCAAGGTATTGACTTCAGTGCATACAACTGGAATTTCATTGACCACAACAACAACGTACAGGACGATAACGGTCATGGAACAATGACTGCCTCAGAAATGGTGGCAGATCCCCATACCGGCTACGGCGTATACGGTGCAGCGTTTGATGCAGAACTGATGGTGCTCAAAGTGTTAGATGCTTCTGGCAAAGGGTCAGTTTCAAATGTATGCGAAGCTATTTACTATGCAGTTGACCATGGTGCAGATGTGATCAATATGTCATTGGGTCAACATTATCCCAATCTGCAGTTACTGACAGCTATGAAATATGCATGGTCACATGATGTCGTTGTGGTCGCTGCTGCGGGGAATAACGGTGGAAATTCTCCTTCTTATCCTGCGGCTTATGGCCAAACATTCTCGAATGTTATTGCAGTTGGCGCATCGGAGAATAGCCATAGTGGCGTTGACTTGGCTTCGTTTTCCAATCATGCGGGTAGCACTCAGCCCTACAACTATGTCACGGCCAATGGCGTAGATTTGATTGGCTTTGGCATTGATAACACTTTGTGGCTTTGGTCAGGAACTTCCATGGCGGCTCCTTTAGTGGCCTCACAAGCAGCGATTCTTCAATCTGCGGATCCTTCACTGACTGCCACTCAAATCACTCAGGCCATCACAGGTTCAGCAGACAATTTAGAGAGTTGGTTAAATGCGATTGCGGCAGACAGCGGCTCACTCACTTACACAACCAGCGCCTATGCCAACGCTCACGATATAAACCTTTTCGAATCACAGACAGTAATGATTCAAAACGCTTTCCCCATTGAACATCATTATTGATGTCTCTGGTGAGAGTATCGTTAAAAACCGACTTTGAATAAAAAAAATACTGCGCGATGAAATTTAATTTCCATCGTCAAAAACACCCAATACATCGGAATGAAATTCCCGGTTGTACAAAATAGCCACGATCAACAAAGTGGTCAATACGAAAAAAAGCGGAGAAAAAAACCAACCCATAGCGGCAAAAGAAAAATAGTAGGCTCGCAAACCATCGTTAAAAGTTTCTGCAGCCAAGCCCGTCATCGCAGCAACTCGACGAGCATAATCGTCTTGCTTTTGCGGGTTATCGATAAAAAATTGTGGCGCAGGCAGCGCACCAATCATCAGCGCAACAAAAGTGTATTGCCGCATTGACCATGAAAAACGAAAAAAAGCATATACAAATATGGCGATCAGTATGAGTATCTTGAATTCAAACACCAGCAATGGCGTGGCTTGAGAAAATGGAATTTCCCGCACCAGTTCAGCGGCTTTGTCTGTGGTTCCCAACAGCGCCAGCAATCCACCCATGATGATGATGGTGGTTGAAGAAAAAAATGATGGCGTGTGAGACAGCGTTTGCGTGATGATGCCGTCCAACACACGCGGGTCTCGCATCAAAGACACCTTGATCCAGCGCAACCTGTAACGGTTACTGGCAGCCAATATGGAATGTTTATGCACGGCCAGTCTTCGTGCGAATAAGGCGTAACCTACCCACACGGCAAGGAAAAAACACAACACGGCCCAATCCAACCACGGCAATAAACTGAGAATCTTCATGGGTTCATACTAACGCATGGTGATGAATGTTGGTTTCAGCAGTCAATGAGAACATCGGCTCAATGCCGACGTCCTCATGCAACGTCAATAGCCGCTCAACATAGCATCAGACATGTAATTTGGCAGCGATGCTCGCTACTCTTTGCCCGTAAATTTTGGCGGTATCGAGATCACCTTGCGGTATGTCTGAGGCGGGACTTGTGGGGCCGACTTGCGCCATCACACCAGACGAAGATCCCAATCGGTTCAATGAACCGTTGTTGGCTTCTGTCTGACCTACCCATACCATACCCAACTGCATGGAAAGGGTCATGAAGTATTGAATGGTGGACAGTTTGTCGCCACTTAAATTTGACGAAATGGTGAAGCCACCCGCGACCTTATCTTTCCATGCACCACTCATCCATTGCTTAGAAGTGGCATCTGCAAATTTCTTAAATTGCCATGAAACCACGCCCATGTAAGTGGGAGAGCCAAAAATGATGGCATCTGCTGCGTTCAGAATATCCCAATCGGCTTGAGTGATATTTCCATCTGCATCAATGGCAATCAAATGTGCCCCTGCGCCCTCTGCAACGACTTGTGCAATGCGTTGGGTATGGCCGTAACCGGAATGGTAAACAACTGCTGTTTTCAAGTTTTTTCTCCTGTTAAAAAATCATGCGACCAAATCAAAGACCAGTACTTCGGCATTTTTCCCTTGGTATAAATGCAATTCGGATTCATCTGACACCATCAAGGCGTCACCTGATTGAAGCGGCATCTGATTCACATGCAACTCGCCACGAATCAAAAATACATAGGCTTTACGCTCAGACTGAAGCACCAGACGTGATTCTTCTGCGCCATCAAACAATCCGGCGTACATATGTGCATCTGCATTTAATTTCACAGCTTGCTCTGCTGATTCCGGACTGGCCACCAACGCCAATGCGCCCCTCTTAGAAACGGACGCAACGGTTTTTTGCTCATAGCCTGGCGCAATGCCTCTTTGGTTAGGCAATATCCAGATTTGCAAAAAATGCGTTTCTTGGTCTGGCGCATGGTTGAACTCGCTGTGACGCACGCCAGTACCTGCGCTCATTCGCTGTATATCGCCTGGAGGAATACCTTTGACATTGCCCATGCTGTCTTGGTGAGCGAGTTCGCCGCTGAGTACATAGCTGATGATTTCCATATCCTGGTGCCCGTGCGCACCAAAACCAGTGCCGGGCGCAATGCGGTCTTCATTGATCACGCGCAAATTACCCCAACCCATATGTGCCGGGTCGTGATAACCAGCAAATGAAAAACTGTGGAAGGACTTTAACCAACCATGGTCTGCATAACCTCTGTCGCTCGATTTACGTAATGTCAACATACTCAACCCTCCGAAAACTGATTGATACTGTAAAAGAACGACGTCAACAGAAATGGCGCAATAATTGACGGCATCATTCAAATTATTTGAACAAAAAGACCGTTTATGAATTTTGCCCGCGATGTATTGACCCCGGAAAGTCTGAAGATGTTGGAAACTATCGCGCAGTTAGGCAGTTTTGCAGCGGCCGCCAGAGACATGGGGCTGGTTCCCAGCGCATTGAGTTACCGGGTTCGACAAATGGAAGACAACCTGGACGTGTTGTTGTTTGACCGTTCTTCGCGACAGGCCAAATTAACCGCCGCTGGACAAGAACTGCTGAACGAAGGATTGCGCTTACTCAAAGACATGGACAGCATTGCCCACCGCATCAAACGCGTGGCAACAGGCTGGGAAAGCCAATTCACCATCGTCGTAGACACGGTGATCAACCACGATGTGGTGATGGATTTGTGTCAACGCTTTTACGAAAGTAATCCGCCAACCCGCTTGCGATTGAAAGACGAAGCATTGAGCGGCAGTTTGTATGCGCTGACTTCAGGTCAAGCCGATCTGGCCATTGGCATTGGCGCGATGGAAAACATCACGCCAGGTTTACGTTTTGCCGAAATCGGTCCTTTGATGGAATTTGTATTTGCAGTTACTCCTAACCATCCGTTGGCCTCGGCAGAACAACCATTGAGCGATGATGCCATCCGCGCGCACCGCGCGGTGGCAGTGGCGGACACCATTCCGCAAGGAAATGGCATCACCGTCGGTCTGCTGGCGGGCCAAGACGTATTCACCGTTCCAAGCATGGCGGCCAAGTTGGATGCGCAATTGCGTGGAATGGGCGCAGGATTCTTGCCGCTACCTATGGCTCAAGCGTATTTAGACAGCGGGCAACTGGTGAAATGTGATGTCTTACGGCCTCAACGCAGTGGAAAGATGGCCTACGCTTGGCGAGATAACCAAAGTAACCACCTGGGGCCCGTAGGCGATAAGGCACTGCAATGGTGGTTAACCCATTTAAGTCACAGCCAAACCCGTCTGGCATTATTGGGAAAAGCCATGGGTTTCAATGCAACAACAAAGGTGTAGAGTCAGGCTATGAAAACAATCGCTGTTATTGGCGCCGGCATGGCCGGCATCACCGCTGCCCGCACTTTGCTGCAGGCAGGTTTTAAAGTCAGCGTGTTCGAAAAAAGCCACGATGCGGGCGGACGCATGGCTACGCGCATGACACCTTATGGCAGTTTTGACCATGGGGTGCAGTACTTTACTGTTCGCGATCCCCAATTCATGAAAGCCATCACAGATGTACCGGGGACACAGGCAGTTTGCCGCGCCTGGAGCGCCAATGCTGTCAGGGTGCTAGACCCACTCGGCAGAGTGATAGAAGCGCCATTGCCCTTAAGAGAGCCCCACTTTGTGGCGGCCCCTGGCATGAATTCCTTGCTCAGGCACTGGGCACAGCCGTTACAAGACCAAGGCTTTTTGCAGCTTGAATCGCAAGTGCAGTTTTTAGTACAGACCGAAAAAAATCGCTGGCAAATTATTTGCAGTGATGGCTCTCAATATGGTCCATACGACAGCGTGGTTTTAGCCATTCCGCATGTGCAAGCAGATTATTTATTGCGGCAGTCGGGCGCGCCGGCCGTCGGGTTTTCCGGTTTGAATGACATGTCAGACGTGCAGGTAGCTCCGTGTTGGACATTGATGCTGGCCTACCCGCTTGCCAATCAACCCGGATTGAGTCATTTAGGGCCTCAATGGAACGCGGCGCGAAGTACGCATCACCGCATTGCATGGATTTCCAGAGAGTCCTCCAAACCGGGCCGATCTTCCGTTGAAAGATGGACCGTCCACGCAAGTGCCGAATGGTCTCAGCAACATATAGACGATGATGGACAAAGAATTGAAGCCAAACTCTTGAAAGCTTTTGCAGAATTGACAGGCATCAGAGCCGATCCCGGTTTTGCACAAACACACCTTTGGCGCTATGCAAAAACATTACATCCCTTAGGCAAGAAATATATTTGGGATCGCGATTTGAGTATCGGGGTTTGCGGAGACTGGTTGCTAGGTCACCGTGTAGAGGACGCGTTTGTCAGCGGACTCAGCTTGGCGCTGAGCATGGCTGACCAACATTGATACGCTTTAATTGCGAATAGTTTTCTTAGGCTTAGTCAACCAGTTTGCCAGCAGAAATACCATGACCACAATCCAAAAAATAAGTAAGACAGTTTGAATTTTCATGATGATTTCTCCAAGTGAGTGTGGTGGTTATTAGTTTTACGCTTTGCTGGCTCTCAAGACTTGGCTTTCACCAAGGGGTTCATGATGATGACTGTCAATACCAACAAAACAGTCTCGATACTATACACAACGCAATAAGCGGTTGCGGAATCAGTAAATTGTGCAGACATGTCGCGGACAATCCCGCCCAATGCCATCGCAGCTCCGGCAGTTGATGCTTGAACCGCGCCCCAAGCACCCAATGCCAGACCTGCTTGTCCGGGAGGTGCACTGTTCATCGTGGCGGTCAAAGTGCCATGACCAAATAAACCGGCCCCGAATCCAATAAATAAAACACCCAAGGTGAACATCATTGCAGACGCCTGCGAGGCCGAAAAAATCACGGCAATAAAAGCAGGAATACCCACCATGGCCCCCCAACTGGCCATTTTGAAAGGGTCACCGCCTCGGCTCAAAATGTGAGAAGCCCAAGCAAATCCTATCAGTCCACCTAAGGCCAGAATCGCCGTCAGATAAGTGGTTTGGGCAACCGTCAAGCCCAGTATTTCGCCACCGAAAGGCTCCAACAAAATATCTTCCATGCTGAAAGCCATGGTTCCGAAACCGATGGAAATCAATCTGCGCATGGCATTTTCACCATTACAAAATAGCTTAAAGGACGCCATGAATTCTGGGTCTTCTTCGTAGACACCTGGTTGGCGGTCACGCGTTCTTCCCTCTTGCTTCCACAAGGCAATGACATTCAAACAAATAGTGGTGACTGCAGCACCTTGCACCGTGCGAATCAAAGTGCCAGGTGAAAAATCCTCAAGTATGTAACCGAAGACCATGGAGCTCAAAATGATGCCCAGTAACAACATAACGTACATCAGACCGACTACCTTGGGCCTGTCCTCGGGCGGCGCTAAATCGGTGGCCAGCGCCAGTCCGACTGTTTGAGTCGTGTGTAAACCTGCACCAACCAGTAAAAAAGCCAGTCCTGCACCCAAGTCCCCCACCCATGCCGGTGCATGTGATGATTGTCCGAACCCACCCAGCACCAGCAATGCAAATGGCATGATGGCAAAACCACCGAATTGCAGCAAGGTGCCCATCCAGATATAGGGTACGCGACGCCAACCTAGGTGAGACCGGTGGTGATCTGAACGAAATCCGATGATGGCGCGAAATGGAGCGAATAACAAGGGCAAAGACACCATGACCGCGACCAGTGCAGCTGGCACATGGAGTTCGACAATCATGACGCGGTTGAGGGTACCAATCAACAAGGCGAGTGCCATGCCGACAGAAATTTGAAACAAAGACAAGCGCAAAAGCCTGCTTAAAGGCAATTCATCGGAGGCAGCATCTGCAAAAGGCAGAAACTTCGCTCCAATTTTGAACCAACTTTTAGAGAGTTTGGCGACAGAAGTGTTCATTTGAAAAATGGACCGGAATTGGGTAACTCCGGCCCATTAAAAAAAGAAATTTTCTTTGTGTCAGGCAGTAGGCGTTTTGACAGTCTGGATGACTGCTGCGCTTGCTGCACTTCCATTCAAAAATTTCTTGACCCATGTGGTGTTCAGGGTCAAAGCCAAGTGAACCGAAAAGGAACCAATGGCTACAGCTGCGAGGAAGATGGGAATGCCGACAGAAGGTTTGACCACTGTCCAGATTTTTCCGTAGATCATGTGGTGCTCCTTTTATTTCAGCCAAGGGGAATAAATGTACGCCAGCAAATGTGCCAGCGCCGCAATCATTCCAAAGATTTGAGTCCCTTGGATGAGGTGCCGGTGAATTTCTTCTGACTCGGCTTCAGTCAGGCCTGTTGGCCCTACTTTATCTGACAGGGTGTTATCTCCTTGAAAGATTTTCACGTCCGTGCAAAACCCGCACGAGGGTTACTTATGGCCCCCATGGCCACAAATCCATTAATTCCTTACAGATTGAAAGTGATTGTAGGTTGACACTTCAATATGTCAATATATATTTACACATGGATTAAAAACAGCTTGATGTATATTCAAGATGATTGCAACCTATTGAATTTATTGGTTTTTTATTTTGAATTCGGCAAATCTAATCTACCGTGGCCGTTTTGCACCCTCGCCCACCGGACCTTTGCACGCAGGATCATTGGTCGCTGCGTTGGCCAGTTGGCTGGATGCACGCGCTCATGATGGCGTCTGGTTGTTGCGAATCGAGGACGTAGATACACCTCGTTGCTCACAAGCGGCGACAGACAACATACTTTCGCAATTGGCTGCTTGTGGACTGATCAGCGACGAGCCGGTGACATGGCAATCGAAACGCACAGATAAATATGAATCTGCACTGAGAAGCTTGCTGCAGTCTCATGCGTGCTATGCCTGTCAATGTTCACGCTCAGATATTGCAAGAACACTAAACAGTCAAGGCTTCAGCCCTGAACGTCACCAATACATGCGCTACCCCGGTACGTGTAGATATTTGAATATTTCGCTTGCGTCGGGAATGTCCGTTCGATTTCGCGTGCCCGACAAAGATGTGGTTTGGTACGACAGATGGCTTGGTATGCAAGAGCAGCATGTGGCTGGTGCGGTCGGTGACTTTGTCATCAAGCGCAGCGATGGACTATGGGCGTACCAACTGGCTGTGGTGGTTGATGATGCGGACCAAGGTATCACCCATGTTGTTCGCGGCCAAGACCTGGCAGACAACACGCCGAGACAACTATTTTTGCAACAAGCACTTGGCCTGCCTATGCCTGTTTATATGCACACACCATTGGTATTGGCACATGACGGCCAAAAGCTGTCAAAGCAAAACGGCGCCCAACCCTTGGCTACAGACACGCCTGACAAGGCGTTGCAAGCGTTACTTAGCGCCGCAGAAGTTTTGGGTTTGCAAGTTCCCGCAGCAGACAATTGTGCTTCTGCTTTGGCTTTTTGGATCCAGGCTTGGCGTGACCGCATGACATCAATGCTTAATCATTCTGCAACCACTGCTGTTCCCGAGGCGCAGGCACAATGGACACATCTTTCTAACGCTCCGCCATGAACAACCAAGCACCTGCGCATATCACCTATCCGAAAACCATTAAAAGCTTTGTCACACGTGCGGGACGTACCACCAGTGGTCAAGCCAAAGCATTGGCCGATCTTGGACCGCGATTTGTGCTTGCATTCAATCGTGATGCCTTTAATACAGAACAAGCCTTCGGACGAACGGCCCCCTTGATTCTTGAGATTGGATTTGGCATGGGTGACGCCACCGCTCACATTGCCCAGGTCCGACCAGAGGATGATTTTTTGTGCTGTGAAGTGCATGAACCCGGTGTCGGCGCCTTGCTCAAACGCATGGGTGAACTGGATCTGAACAACATCCGTATTCTTCAACACGACGCGGTCGAAGTGATAGAACACATGCTGCCGGCTGAAAGTTTGGACGGTGTTCACATTTTTTTTCCCGATCCGTGGCACAAACTTCGGCACAACAAACGCCGCTTGATCCAAACTCCTTTTGTCCATGAACTAGTGAAACGGCTCAAACCGGGTGGTTACATCCATTGCGCCACCGACTGGCAGCCTTATGCAGAACACATATTGAAAGTCATGCAATCTGAACCTGGCTTAATCAATCGCAGCCAACGCGCCGACAGTTTCAGCGATCAACCTATTTACCGTCCGTTGACCAAGTTTGAAAACCGAGGTCTCAAGCTGGGTCATGGCGTATGGGATCTGGTGTTTGAGCGAAGGTAATGAAGCTTGTCTATATCCATCAATGCTCAATACAACTGTCACCACACTGCATTTTTGATAAGCCATGGCTTTGTCTGAACCTTTACCTATGCGCGACGGTGTCAGTGCTTCACGCGTGCACTTACCCGCAGGAGATTGGCCTACGGTTTTAGATTTTTTGTGCGAGCATTTTCCAGATGTAAGTCCAGCTGAGTGGATAACACGCGTACGTCAAGGTCTTGTGTACCAACAAGACAGCAGCCTGGTAAAACTGGACGAGCCTTACCGAGCCTACCAATCGATTTTTTATTACCGCCATGTGGCGCATGAAGCCACCCTGCCTGAAAACGCTGATGTACTTTTTGAAGACGATCTTTTATTGGTCGCCGATAAGCCGCATTTCATGCCAGTCACGCCAGGCGGTCGGTATTTACAAAGCTGTTTGTTGGTACAACTCAAACGATTAACGGCTTGCGAATCGCTCACTCCGATTCACCGCATAGACCGTGAAACCGCAGGTTTGGTGGTGTTTTGTAAACGTGCCCAAGACAGGGATGCTTACCACGCGTTATTTCGCCAACACCTTGTACACAAGTGGTATGAGGCCGTGGCAAATTTCAAACCTCATCTGGCATTGCCGTTGGTGTATCGCAGCCGTCTTGTCGAAGGTGATCAATTTTTTCTGTCAAAGGAAGCACCGGGCGAGCCCAACAGCGAATCCCGTATTTCGCTCTTAAAGCGTATGAATGATTTTGCGCTGTACCAGTTGCAACCCCTGACAGGCCATCGCCATCAACTGCGCATACACATGATGTCGCTGGGCATACCTATTGTTGGTGATCAGTTTTACCCGAAGGTGTTGCGCAGACCGCATGAAGTGGATGATTTCAGCTGCCCTATGCAATTACTGGCACAACGTATTTCGTTCACCGATCCAGTGACTGGCAAACAACGCGATTGGCTCAGTCGGCGCAGATTGAAAACCAGCCCTTCTTAATTAAGCGCTTGACAGATATTTTTCATTTCAGGCTACAAACGCTCATCGACCCAAGCCTGAACACTGGCCAAGGCCTTGTCTATACCTGCGGGCTGGGTTCCACCTGCCATCGCCATGTCAGGCTTGCCACCCCCTTTGCCGCCGACTTGCAGGGCGACAAAATTCACCAACTCACCCGCTTTGACCTTGGTCAGTGTGTCTGCCGTGACGCCTGCCGCGAGTTGCACTTTGTCACCATCGACACTAGCGAGCACCACCACCGCTGTTTTCAATTTGTTTTTCAGCTGATCCAAGGTGTCGCGCAAGGCTTTGGCATCTGCACCGGGCAACAACGCGGCCAGCAATTTCACACCTTTGACCTCAACAGCATGCGCCAGCAAATCGTCACCTTGCGATGAAGCCAATTTGCCTTTCAAAGCGCCCATGTCTTTTTCCAGACCGCGCATTTGCTCCAGCAATTGCGCCAGTCGCTGGTTCAGTTCACCAGGCGTGGCTTTGAGCGCAGCACAGGCTTGGTTCACTGTATTTTCAAGCGTTTGCACATAGGCCAGTGCGTGTTCACCAGTGACGGCTTCGATGCGGCGCACGCCTGCGGCCACACCGCTTTGCGCCACCACTTTGAACAAGCCAATATCGCCGGTGCTGTGCACATGCGTGCCGCCGCACAACTCTCGGCTGCTGCCTATGTCGAGTACGCGCACCGTGTCGCCGTATTTTTCGCCGAACAACATCATGGCGCCGGTTTTTTGCGCGGCATCAATATCCATCACGCGCGCCTGCGTTTCGGCGTTGGCCAAAATTTCAACATTCACCTTGTGTTCAATCTCGCGGATCTGCTCGTCGCTGATCGGTCCGGTATGCGCAAAGTCAAAGCGGGTGCGCTCGTTGTTCACCAGACTGCCTTTTTGCTGCACGTGTGCGCCCAGCACCTCGCGCAAAGCTTTGTGCATCAAATGCGTGGCAGAGTGGTTGCGCACCGTGGCTGCACGCAGCGCGGTGTCCACCAGCGCTTCCACGCTATCGCCCACCTTCAAACTGCCCTTGGCCAATTGACCGTGGTGGCCGAACACATCGGCTTTGATTTTGTGCGTGTCTTCAACGGCAAACACCGCTTTGCCGCCATTGATCTGCCCTTGATCGCCCACTTGACCGCCGCTCTCGGCGTAAAACGGGGTGTGGTCTAACACCACGACGCCCGTCTGACCGGCTTGTATTTCATTCACAGCCACGCCATCCACATACAAAGCCGTGACTTTGGCTTCGGCGCTCAGGTGTTCGTAACCTACGAATTCGTTACCGACACCGCTGTATTCCAACGCCCTGTTCATTTTGAATTTACCTGCTGCGCGGGCTTGGGATTTTTGTTTTTCCATCGCGGCTTGGAAACCCGCTTCATCTACTGACACATGTCGCTCGCGGCACACATCGTTGGTCAAGTCCAGCGGAAAGCCATAGGTGTCGTGCAATTTGAAAGCCACCTCACCCGATAAAACCTTTTCTTTTGATACCTTTAAATCAGCAGGACCTGCGTGATCATTCCCTATAGCGGCTTCCAAAATATGCATACCAACCTCAAGCGTTTCATAAAACCGCTCTTCCTCTGTCTTCAACACCGCAGTAATCCGATCGGCTTGCGCCGCCAAATTCGGATACGCCTCTCCCATGAGCGTTACCAAGTCAGCAACCAGTTTGTGGAAGAACGGTTTCTTCTGCCCCAACTTGTATCCGTGACGGATGGCACGGCGGATGATGCGCCGCTGCACATACCCGCGGCCTTCGTTGCCGGGGATCACGCCGTCGCTGACCAAAAACGCGGTCGCGCGAATGTGGTCGGCGATCACGCGCAAGGAGTTGTTGTGCAAATCAGCGCAACCGGTTTCGCGCGCAGCGGCTTTGATCAAGGCATCAAAAATATCGATCTCGTAATTGCTGTGCACGTGTTGCAAGATGGCGGCCAAGCGCTCCAAGCCCATGCCGGTGTCCACGCAAGGCGCGGGCAGTTTGTTCAAGCTGCCGTCGGGCTGCATGTCAAACTGCATGAACACATGGTTCCAAATTTCAATGAAACGGTCGCCGTCTTCATCCGGGCTGCCGGGCGGGCCGCCGGGAATGTGCGCGCCGTGGTCGTAAAAAATTTCAGAGCACGGGCCGCAAGGGCCGGTGTCGGCCATCATCCAAAAATTGTCTGACGCGTATTTCTTGCCTTTGTTGTCGCCGATGCGAACGATGCGGTCGGCAGGCAAACCAATTTCTTTGTGCCAGATGTCGTAAGCCTCGTCGTCGTCGATATACACAGTCACCATCAGGCGCTCGGGCGGCAGTTTGTACACCTGCGTCAACAACTCCCAACCCCATTTCAAACTGTCGCGCTTGAAGTAATCGCCAAAACTCCA